>CACMVZ010000004.1 GCA_902617285.1 uncultured Bacteroidota bacterium
GTAATAATAAATCTGCCATAAATATTTTTGAAATATTTACAATGATTAGGTTAGTATTAGGTGATGGATTTTTGGTTGATGTAGTTCCTTTATTTGAATCTGTTTCAGATTTAGAAAATTCATCGGATATTATGCAAAAGGTATATGCTAATAAATTATATAGACAACATCTAAAAAACAGAAATAATGTACAAACAATTATGCTTGGTTTTTCAGATGGAACTAAGGATGGGGGTTACCTAACTGCAAACTGGAGTATCATAAAAGCTAAGGAATCATTAACAAAAGTTTCTAGAAAGTTTGGCGTGAAGGTAATATTCTTTGATGGAAGAGGGGGGCCACCTGCTAGAGGAGGAGGTAATACACATCAATTTTATAGTTCACTAGGAGATTTTATTGAATCAGATCAAATTCAGTTAACAGTACAAGGCCAAACAATAAGTTCAAATTTTGGGACAATTGAATCGTCCCAATATAATATGGAGCAACTTATTAGCTCTGGAATAAAAAATAGAATTTTATCTAACAAAGAAGTATTTAATAGAAAAAATAGACAAACCATTGAAAAGCTTTCATCATTAAGTTTTCAACATTATAGTGATTTTAAAAACCACCCTAAATTTATACCATACCTTGATAAAATGAGTACTATTAAATATTACTCAAAAGCAAACATTGGAAGTAGACCTTCTAAAAGAGGAAATAAAGATGAAGAATTTGATTTCGATAAATTACGAGCGATTCCATTTGTTGGAGGTTGGAACCAACTTAAGCAGAATGTCCCAGGTTTTTACGGTTTAGGAACATCGATAAATTATTTCTATAAAAAAAATAAAATTAAGGATGTAAAAGACCTTTATAGTGAAGTACCATTTTTCAGAGCACTTGTCTCAAATAGCATGATGAGTCTCACAAAATCATTCTTTGAATTAACATCTTATATGAGTAAAGATGAAGAGTTTGGTGAATTTTGGAAATTAATTCATGAAGAATACCTGCTTACAAAAAAGATGCTTTTAAAGATTTCAAATTTTAAAAATTTGATGGAAAATGAACCTGCAAATAAACTATCAATCGAAACAAGAGAGGAAATAGTAATGCCTCTTATTACTATTCAGCAATATGCATTGCAAATTGTAAATGAAATTGATTCAAATAAATTGGATAATTCAAAAAAACCAATGTTTGAAAAAATGATAACAAGATCTCTTTATGGAAATATTAATGCTAGTAGAAACTCTGCATAACTTTTTCTATCTTTAACTAATAACTATAAACAAAATTCAAAATGAAAAAATATATATTATTATTTGCAATTCTATTATCATCTTGTGAAACTCAAACTGAACCTACAGGTTCTGGTTACTGGATTGCAGAAGATGGTAACGAAAAATTTGTTAACGCTTCAGACGATTACACTGATATATTCAAAGCATGGGTTGAAGCTCATAACGAGAAAGACATTGATAAAGTTTTATCATACGAAACTGAGGATGTTATACTTGATTTACCTGACGGGACTTTAATCGAGGGTAAGGAAGCTCATAGTCAAGGTCTTGAAAACTATTTCAATCTTGACCCTGAACTTAATTTGTTTTGGGCATTGCCATATGTAGGAGTTAATAATGCTGAGGTATGGATAATTGCAGGTTCTGTTGAAGATACTACTAATGAAGAAGGTAAACAATCACGTTTACTAATGGTTGATGCTCAATTTACAGAGGATAAACTTTCCAGAATAATATTTTATGAGAAGGCAAGACCTTCATCTCAGAATTAAAATATAAATTGGATTTATTCTTATTAATAATAGGATTCCTGTTTTGTCTAATTGGCATAATAGGAAGCTTTTTACCAATAATACCTGGCCCAGTTACCGCTTGGCTGGGTATTTTGCTTTTAAACTTAACTTCTGTAGTTGAGTTTAACTTGAACTTCATTTTAATAACACTTACTGTAGCTGTTTCAGTTGGAATCCTTGATTATTTGATACCAATATTAGGTGTAAAAAAATTAGGGGGAACAAGATCTGGACAAATAGGCACAACAGTTGGACTTATTCTGGCTTTAGTTATTCTTGGACCTATTGGTATTATTATTGGTCCATTTTTAGGTGCTTTACTTGGAGAAATGACTAATAATAAATCTTTCAATGAATCATTGAAACCAGCATTTGGCTCATTTATGGGAGTTATAGCCGGAAGTGTAATAAAATTTTTAATAAGTCTTAGTTTCTTGTTTTTCTATTTTGATATTTTTTGGGGATACAGAGAAAGTTTTTTTTAAATTTCCTAAATTGAAATAACCAATTTTTAGATTTGGAAAAATTTGAAAGAAAATATTTTGCCTCATGGACTGATCTTGATCCTAACTGGCATGTTGCTAATCATGCATACATAAAATATGCAACAGATACTCGAGTATCTTTCTTCTCTGAGTTAAAACTAGATAAAGATAAATTTAATAATCTCAATATAGGTCCCGTTCTATTCTATGAACATATGCATTATTACAAAGAGATAGTTATGGGTGTTGAATTTTCAATTAATGTAGAGATAGATGGTTACAGTGAAGATGGTAGGTTTTTCACTCTTTTTCAAAATTTTTATGATATGAATGGAAACCATTTAGCTCATCTAGATTTAGCTTTTGGAATTATGGACATAAAACTTAGAAAACTAGTATCAATGCCAAATGAATCATTTGAAATTTTTAAAGAAGGTCCAAAATCAAAGACATTTAGTATAATTACAAAAGAGGATTTGAGAAAATATGGGAAGCTTCCAAAAAACAAATAATAAGCTATAATTATAAAGTGAGATATGTGTTTAATTATTGTTTAATTTGAAATAAATAAACAAAATGAAAGAAAAATATTGGAGAAAAAACATATTATACCTCAGGATACTTCTAACAATTTGGTTTATTTGTTCTTTTGGTTTTGGTATTTTACTTGCTGAAAACTTAAATGAATTTTACCTAGGTGGATTCCCTTTGGGCTTTTGGTTTGCTCAACAAGGATCAATTTACATTTTTGTTATTATAATTTTTATATATGTTTATTTAATGAATAAGCTTGATAAAAAACATAACCTCGAGGAATAGTTATGGATGCACAATTTTGGACATACTTGTTAGTTGGAGTAACCTTTTCACTCTACATAGGTATAGCTATATGGTCAAGAGCTCAAAGTACTAAGGAATTTTATATTGCTAGTGGAGGAATTCATCCAGTACTAAATGGAATGGCAACTGCAGCTGATTGGATGTCGGCAGCCTCATTTATTTCTATGGCAGGTATTATTTCATTTCTAGGTTATGGTGGATCACAATATTTAATGGGATGGACTGGAGGTTACGTATTATTGGCCCTTTGCCTCGCACCTTATCTAAGGAAATTCGGAAAATTTACCGTGCCAGATTTTATTGGAGAAAGATATTATTCAAAAAATGCCAGAACAATTGCATTAATATGTGCAATTTTTGTTTCATTTACCTATGTGGTTGGACAGATGAAGGGAGTTGGAGTTGCATTCTCAAGATTTCTTGAGATACCATATGATCTGGGAGTAATTATTGGTATTGGAATAGTATTCTTCTATGCTGTTCTTGGGGGTATGAAAGGTATTACATATACTCAAGTAGCTCAATACTGTGTTCTAATTTTCGCTTTTACAGTCCCAGCAATTTTTATATCACTTCAAGCAACAGGAAACCCAATTCCTCAAATTGGATTTGGTAGCAAGACAACTGATGGAGTATATCTTTTAGAAAAGCTCAATCAATTGTCTGTTGATTTAGGTTTTGAAAAGTATACTGATATTAATCAGACCACATTAATTAATGTGTTTTTTATCACTGCTGCATTAATGTTTGGAACTGCTGGACTTCCTCATGTTATTGTAAGATTTTTCACTGTTCCCAAAGTAAGAGATGCTAGAATATCTGCAGGATGGGCATTATTATTTATTTCGTTTTTATATACAACTGCTCCAGCTGTTGCTGCATTTGCTAAAGTTAATTTAATTAATACAGTATCAAATGCTCAATATTCAGAAGTACCTCAATGGTTTAAAAATTGGGAGAACACAGGTTTACTCCAATTCGATGATAAAAATGCAGATGGTATAATCCAGTATGTAGCTGATGAACAAATTAACGAGTTAACAATTGACAGAGATATAATGGTCCTAGCAAATCCTGAGATTGCTGACTTACCTCCATGGGTAATTGGACTTATAGTAGCTGGTGGTTTAGCTGCTGCTCTTTCAACTGCAGCAGGTTTGCTTCTTGTAATTTCAACCTCAATATCCCATGATCTTCTCAAGAAGAATATAAATCCTAATATTTCTGAAAAAGGAGAATTATGGGCAGCAAGAATTTCTATAGCAGTAGCAGTTGTTGCAGCTGGGCTGGCTGGATTAAATCCCCCTGGATTTGTTGCAGAAGTTGTTGCATTAGCTTTTGGTCTTGCTGCGTCCTCTTTTTTTCCTGCAATTATTCTTGGGATTTTTGACAAAAGAATGAACAAGGAAGGAGCATTATCTGGAATGATTGTAGGTGTAGTCTTTACAACTATATATATTTTTTATTTTAAACCCCAACTTGGTGGCCCAGGTTTACCTAAAGATTATTTATTTGGAATATCACCTGAGGGAATTGGAACTATTGGTATGATAATTAACTTTATTGTATCTTTAATAGTCTCAAGATTAACAAAACCGACACCTGAAAATATCAAGGAATTAGTTGAAAGCATAAGATATCCTAAATAGAAATGCAAAGAATAAAAACCTTATCTGAATATTTCAAAAAATACGAATTAAGCGAAAAAGATCCTGAAAAATTTTGGTCTGAAATCGCTGATTCATTCATTTGGAAAAAAAAGTGGGACAATGTCCTTGAGTCGGATTTTGAAAATGCAGATTTTAAATGGTTTAAAAATGCTCAATTAAATATAACTGAAAATATTTTTGAGAGAAACCTTTCTGAAAGAGGAGACAAGACTGCTATCATATGGGAGCCAAATGATCCTAAAGAGTCACCAATATATCTATCATACAAAGAACTTTACAAGCAAACATGTACTTTTTCTAATGCTCTTAGAAGTAAAGGAATTAAGAAAGGAGACAGAGTAATTATCTACATGCCAATGGTTCCAGAGGCAGCTATTGCTATGCTTGCTTGTGCAAGAGTGGGCGCAGTTCACTCAGTTGTCTTTGCTGGCTTTTCTGCTGCATCTTTAGCAGATAGAATAAATGATTGTGAGGCAAAGATGGTATTAACATCTGATGGAAACTTTAGAGGAAATAAGACAATTCCTGTTAAAGATGTAGTTGATGAAGCTCTTGAAAAATGTTCATCAATTGAAAGTGTTATTGTTTTAGAAAGGACAAAACAAAATATTAATATGGAGGACGGAAGAGACTTTTGGTGGCATGAATGTATTGAGGATGAATCTAACATATGCGATTCTGAAGTTATGGATTCAGAGGACTTATTATTTATTTTATATACATCAGGTTCAACAGGTAAGCCAAAAGGTGTTGTTCATTCTTCAGCTGGATACATGGTATACTCTTCTTATACATTCTTAAATGTATTCCAATATGATGAAGAAGATATTTATTGGTGTACTGCCGATGTAGGATGGATTACAGGACATTCCTATATAGTATATGGACCTTTACTTTGTGGTGCCACTACAGTAATGTTTGAAGGCGTTCCAACATATCCTAATGTTAGTCGTTTTTGGGATATAGTTGATAAATATAAAATTAATCAATTCTACACAGCACCAACTGCAATTCGAGCTCTTCAAGCTCATGGTCTAGAGCCACTTAAAAATAACTCACTCGATTCATTGAAAGTTATTGGATCTGTCGGAGAACCAATAAACGAAGAAGCATGGCATTGGTACCATGATAATGTTGGTAAAGGAAAGTGTCCTTTAGTTGATACATGGTGGCAAACTGAAACAGGTGGTATAATGATCTCAGCACTTGCAGGAATTACTCCTAACAAGCCAGCTCATGCTTCATTGCCATTACCGGGTATTATGCCTGTAATCGTTGACGCGGACGGTAATGAATTAAATGGAAATAATGTTCAAGGTAATTTATGTATTAAATCTCCTTGGCCATCTATCATCAGGACTACATATGGTGATCATGAAAGATGCATTAATACATACTTCTCAAACTATAAAGGTATGTACTTTACAGGTGATGGAGTTAAAAGAGATCATGATGGATACCTGAGAATACTTGGTAGAGTTGATGACGTAATTAATGTATCAGGTCATAGAATGGGAACAGCTGAGGTTGAAAATGCGATTAATGAGCATGAAGATGTAATTGAGTCAGCTGTTGTTGGATATCCTCATGATATTAAAGGTGAGGGTATATATGCATATGTTATAGTAGGTACAAAATTAAATGATGATAAAATTAAGGATGAGATAATAAATGTTGTAAGAAAAGTTATAGGACCAATTGCAAAACCAGATAAAATTCAAATTGTTAGTGGTTTACCCAAGACTAGATCTGGTAAGATAATGAGAAGAATCCTAAGAAAGGTTGCAAGTAATGATTTTCAGAACCTTGGAGACACATCTACACTTTTAAATCCTAATATTGTTGCAGAAATTATTGACGGAGCTATTATCTAAATAATTTTTCTAGCTTAACCCCCCTTGACCCTTTTACCAAAATATTCATATTTTTTAAACTTTTAAATGAATCAGATTGTGCTATTTCATCTGTGTTTGAAAACTTAAAAAAATATTCCCCATCAGTATTACACCTTGAAAAATTATCACCTACTAAATAGACTTTACTATAATCTTTGTTTTTAACAAAATCAACTATTTTTTGATGTTCATGATCTGAATACTTTCCAAGTTCAAACATCTCTCCCAATATTAATACTCTATTATTAACATTGGTGTCTTCAAAATTTGAAATAGCCGCTAGCATACTTGAAGGATTAGCATTATATGCATCTAAATAAATCTTATTGCTATCAAAAATTAAAATTTCAGACCTATTGGAGTCATTTAAAAATTTATTAAGTCCTTCTTGAATTTCTTTATTTGATAAGTCAAGGAACTTTCCAATTGTAATACTTGAGGCCAAATTTGAAAAGTTATACTCACCGTATAGATTAGAATTAAACTCGAATCCATCAGTTTTAAGTTTCAAAGATGAATTATCCTTTTTGTAATCAAATATAAACTCTGAATCTTTGCTGCTTCCAAAAGTCACCGCAAGGTCTCCTTTATAATTTTCTACTTGTAATTTATCATCATTATTTAGAATTATATGACCATAGTTTTCTGTTAAATATTCAAACATCTCAGTCTTACCTTTTATGACTCCTTCAAAACTTCCAAAACCCTCAAGATGAGCATACCCGTAATTAGTAATCAATCCTATATCTGGCATAGCAATTTCACATAATCTTTTTATTTCTCCAACATGGTTAGCACCCATCTCTATAATTGCAACATCAATATCATCTTTTATATTAAGTAGTGAGATTGGAACTCCTATGTGATTATTTAAATTCCCTTTTGTCTTGATTACATTATACTTTTGAGAAAGGATTGAATAGATTAGATTCTTAGTGGTAGTTTTACCATTACTACCAGTAATTCCAATAACTTTTGTATCAAATAGAGTTCTATGATAATTGCTTAAATCTTGAAGAGCTTTTAAACTGTTTTCTACATAAATTATATTATCATGAATATCTTTTTGCTCAACATCGTCAACAATTGAAAACTTTGCACCCTTTTCAATTGCTTCCATTGCAAAAACATTACCATCGAAATTATCTCCTTTTAATGAAAAATACATTTCATCTTTATTAATTTTCCTAGTATCAATAGACACACCTGAGCAAGAATTGAAAAGAGAATATAAATTTTGAGTGTCCAACCTAATTTTATTGCAATATACTAAAGAAATCAGTATTTTTGCTGCGTCTTTTGATTACAGACTTCAACTTTATAATATGAAAAAAATTACTGGAAAGACTTATTTAGATTGGTATGAAAATATGCTTTTATGGAGAAAGTTTGAGGATAAACTTGCCGCTAAATATATTCAACAAAAGATAAGAGGTTTTTTACATCTTTATAATGGCCAAGAAGCAGTTCTTGCTGGCTGTCTTCATTCTATAGATCCTAAAAAGGACAGAATGATTAGTTCATATAGAAGTCATGTTCATGCAATAGGTTTAGGAGAAGATCCAAAATTTGTAATGGCAGAATTATTCGGTAAAGCAACCGGTACATCTGGAGGTTTAGGTGGATCAATGCATATTTTTTCAAAAAAATATAATTTTTTTGGAGGTCATGGAATTGTTGGAGGTCAGATTCCATTAGGCACTGGAATTGCTTTTGGTGATAAATATTTTAAAAGAGATAGTGTCACTCTTTGCTTTCTGGGTGATGGTGCTATTAGACAAGGAGCATTTCATGAGTCAATTAATCTAGCTGCTTTATGGAGACTACCTGTCATTTATATAGTTGAAAATAATGGTTATGCCATGGGAACATCAGTTGCAAGAACAACAAGTCAAGAAGATCTTTGGAAATTAGGTGAGCCATACGAAATGCCTTCAATGCCAGTAGATGGTATGGACCCAGTTAAAGTTGCTGAGGTAATTGATAAATGTGTAAATCATGCAAGAGCTGGAAAAGGTCCTTCACTTCTTGATGTGAAAACCTACAGGTATAGAGGTCACTCTATGTCTGATGCTCAACAGTATAGAACTAAAGAAGAAGTCGAAGAGTATAGAAAGATTGATCCAATTACTCAGGTTGAAAAAATTATTCTCTCAAAGAAATATGGAACTAAATCTGATATTGAAAAGATTGATAAAAAAGTTAAAAAAATAATTGCAGAGTGTGAAGAATTTTCAGAGTCATCTCCATTTCCAGATACTTCTGTTATGTATGATGTTGTTTACGAGCAAAATGATTATCCATTTATTAAACATAAATTAGATTAATATGGCTGAGGTTATAAATATGCCAAGACTGAGTGATACTATGGAAGAGGGTACTCTTGCAAAGTGGTTCAAAAAAGTTGGAGATGATGTTAAAGAAGGAGAGATTTTAGCAGAAATTGAGACAGATAAGGCTACAATGGAGTTTGAATCTTTTCATGATGGAGTTCTTCTTCATATAGGAATAGAGGAAGGTTCTACAGCTCCAGTAGATAGTATAATTGCTGTAATAGGTTCAAAAGGAGAAGATATATCGTCATTAATCAATGGCAATTCTAATGTAGAAGTTAAAGAAGATTCTAATGTAGAAGTTAAAGAAGAGTCTAATGTAGAAGTTAAAGAAGAGTCTAATGTAGAAGTTAAAGAAGAGTCTAATTTAGAAGTTAAAGAAGATTCTAAAGTAGAAGTTAAAGAAGAGTCTAAAGTAGAGGTTAAACAGGAACCTGAGCCAATAACTCATGATCAACCAAAGTTTGACTCTAATGGTAGAATACTTATTTCACCATTAGCAAAAAAACTTGCATCTGAAAAGGGAATAGATATTTCATTAATTAAAGGGACTGGTGATAATGGTAGAATTATAAAGAGAGATATCGATTCATATAAACCTTCAAACTACACTCATTTTGCTCAACCAAAGCCACATGTTAAAGAATCATCATATGAGATTCCTAACAATACTATGAGAAAAGCTATTGCAAAGAGATTATCTGATTCAAAATTTTCAGCACCTCATTACTATTTAAACATTGAGCTGGAAATGGATAACATGATATCATTTAGGCAACAATTTATAAATACTCAAAATGTAAAAATCTCATTTAACGATATCTTATCTAAGGCTGTTGCACTTTCTCTTGCTAAGCATCCAAAAGTTAATTCCAGATGGTATGATGACAAAATTTTATTCAGTGAGCACGTTCATCTTGGTGTCGCTGTTGCTGTTGAGGATGGCTTAGTAGTTCCTGTTGTTAAGTTTGCAAACTCTAAAGATCTTCCTGAGATTAATTCAGAAATAAGAGATTTTGCAGAAAGAGCAAAAAACAAAAAATTAAATCCATCAGAAATTGAAGGAAGTACATTCACTATTTCTAACCTTGGAATGTTTGGTATAGAAAGTTTTACATCAATAATTAATCAACCTAATTCTGCGATACTTTCCATTGGTGCAATAATTCAGAAACCAATAGTAAAAAATTCAGAGATAGTCATTGGAAATACTATGAAGTTAACATTAGCATGTGATCATAGAACAGTTGATGGTGCTACTGGTTCATTGTTTCTAAAAACTTTGAAAGATTATATTGAAAATCCAGTCTCAATTCTAATTTAATGAAAACTATACTTGTATCCGGAACAAGCTCTGGTATAGGATATGAAATATGTGTTCAAGCTCTTAAGCTTAAATATAAAGTTATATCTGTATCAAGAAATTCCAAGCCTCTTGAAAATATTAAAGGGATTGATTGTTATTCAGTTAATATAACAGATAATGATCAATTAAATAATTTAGCTGAGGATTTGAAAAGTAAAAAAATTAAAATTGACTTTTTAGTCAATAATGCAGGTCATCTCAAAAATGAAACTTTTGATAAAACTTCATATGAATCTTTTAAGCAAACATATGATGTAAATGTTTTTGGTTTAGCTCAAATTACAAGATTACTTTTGCCAATAATTAATAAGTCAGGCCATGTTATAAACATTAGTAGTATTGGAGGTGTAAATGGGTCAAAAAAATTTCCTGGTCTATCAGTTTACTCAAGCAGCAAGGCTGCAGTTATTGCTTTAACTGAAGTATTAGCAGAGGAATTTCCAAATGGCCCTTCTTTTAATGTTCTTGCTCTAGGTGCTGTCCAAACAAAGATGCTTAAAAAGGCTTTTCCTGAATATGTTGCACAAACAAACCCTAATGAAATGGCAAGTTATATATTAGATTTTGCTTTAAATGGTGGAAAATTATTTAATGGAAAACTTATATCTGTTTCAAACTCAACTCCCTAATTTTCCAACCTTTCTTAGTAACTCAGAGGAATAGACAAAGTCGTTAACTAGTTTGTTATTGGTCTTTAGAATTTCTCTATTATTTCCTTCCCAGACTTTTTCTCCTTGAACTAAAAAAATAATTTTATCCCCAATCTCCATAACTGAATTCATGTCATGGGTATTTATAACAGTTGTAATATTATACTCGATTGTTATCTCTTGAATTAAATTGTCAATTATTATAGCTGTCTTTGGATCAAGTCCGGAATTAGGCTCGTCACAAAAAAGATACTTTGGATTTAAAACAATAGCTCTTCCTATTGCAACCCTTTTTTTCATTCCACCAGATATTTCAGAAGGATATTTATTATCAGCATCTTTTAAGTCAACTCTATTAATTACTTCTTGAGCTCTCAATAACATTTCTTCATCAGTTTTATTTGAAAACATTTTCATTGGAAAAATAATATTCTCTAATACCGTCATCGAATCAAATAAAGCACTTCCCTGGAAAACAGTTCCAACTTCTTTCCTTAAGTGAGCTAATGCTGATATATTCTCTTTATCAAACTTTTCATTATCAAAATAAATATTTCCTCTCTCAACCTCAAGGAGTCCAAGGAGACATTTCATTAAAACAGTTTTTCCTGAACCACTCTGACCAATTATTAGATTAGTCTTTCCCTTATCAAAAACAGTTGAAATTTCTTTCAAAATTTCAACCCCATCAAATGATTTTGATATTTCTTCTACTTTAATCATTATGCTAATAAAAGTTGAGTTACAACAAAGTTAATTATGATAATTACGATACTGGTCCAAACAAAAGATATATTACTTGCTTTACCCACTTCCAATGCACCACCTTTCATAAAGAATCCATGATAAGAAGGAATTGTAGCTAAAATAAATGCAAATAATGTTGTCTTTATATATGCATATATTACGTGAAACACTTTAAAATCTAATTGAATTCCTTGAATAAAATCAAAACTTGTAGAAAATCCTGCGTAAACACTGGCCACATAACCACCTAATATTCCCAGAAACATTGCTAAAGTAATTAAAAATGGATATAACATTAAAGAAATAATTTTCGGAAAAATTAGATAATTAAATGAGTTAACACCCATTACTTCCAGTGCATCTATTTGCTCTGTAACTCTCATAGTTCCAATGCTAGATGTAATAAAAGATCCAACCTTTCCTGCCATAATTATAGAAATTAGAGTTGGAGCAAATTCTAAAATTACTGATTGTCTTGTTGCAAATCCAATAAGATTTCCTGGTAGAAAAGGACTCTCGATATTAAGAGCAGTCTGAATTGCAACAACGCCTCCCACTAAAAAAGACATAAATGCTACAATCCAAATTGAGCCAATAATGAGATCATCAATCTCTTGAACAATTAATTTTTTTAAAACATTCCACTTAGTAAATTTTGTAAAAGTGTATTTAATCATTAAAAAATACCTGCCTATATGAAAAAAAAGTTTCATTATGATTAAATCTTATAGGTTATAGCATTTATATTCATACCTGCTCCTACACTTGCAAACATTATTATGTCTCCTTCATTTAAGAAATGTCCTCCATAGTTGTTTCTTTTAACTATATCAAAAAGAGTTGGAATTGTAGCTACTGAACTATTTCCAAATTCTTCTATGTTCATTGGAAGAACATTTTTTGGCGGAGTACTTTTATAGAGTCTATAAAATCTCTTAATAATTGCTTCATCCATTTTTTTATTAGCTTGATGAATAAATATTTTTTTAAGATCGTCAATATTACATTTAGAATCATCAAAACATGATTTCATGGCTATTGGGACATTCGTAAGCGCAAATTCATATACTTTTCTACCCTGCATTTTAATAAACTTTTGATCGTAACTTTCTCTTAAGTCTTTATCATATGATGAGCCATAGAATATAAAATCATTTTCACCCTCATAGGTGAAAGTAGCAGATTTATGAGATAATATTCCCCCATCATAAGAAGTGTCTTTTTCTAATATGGTAGCACCAGATCCATCTGCGTATATCATTGAGTCTCTGTCGTTTTCGTCTAGAATTCTTGAGAGTGTGTCACAACCAATTATTAAACATTTAGTTGCCATTCCGGAGTTAATAAAAGATTTTGCTTGGATCATCCCTTCCACCCAACCTGGACAACCACATATAATATCATATGCTACACAATCTGGATTTTTAATTTTAAGTTTTGCTTTCACTTTTGAAGCAATTGAAGGAAGTGTATCTACTTGCCCACTATTACATGAAATATCTCCTGCATTATGAGCAACGATAATGTAGTCTAATGTTTCTTGATCAATTTTTGAATCAAAAATTGCATTTCGTGCAGCATCTGTCGCCAAGTCTGAGCAATTTATTTCATCAGAGGCATACCTTCGCTCAGTAATACCAGTAATTGACATAAACTTTTCAATTATTTCTGGATTTGAACTTTGAATATCACTACCATCTCTATCGAGGAATTTATTCTTAAGAAAATCTGAATTTTTCTTAGTGATATCTGGTGTGCAGCTCCCTGTCCCAGTTATTCTGTAGTTCATTTTATAAAATTACTTAAATTATTGATAAGTCTCTATAGGAGGGCAGCTACAAATTAAATTCCTGTCACCATAAGCTTCATCTACTCTCCTAACTGATGGCCAAAATTTATTAGTTTTTAAATAGCTTTTGGGGAATGAGGCGTCTTCTCTACTGTAACTATATGGCCAGTCAGTGGAAGTCAACATCTTTAATGTATGGGGTGAATTCCTAAGCATTTCTCTTTTAGAATCATCACCAGAAAATATCTCATTATAAATTGAATTAAGAGCTTCACAAAATTTATCTAATTCATTTAAATTTTCACTTTCAGTGGGTTCAATCATCATAGTACCAGGAACCGGAAAAGAAACTGTTGGAGCATGAAATCCATAATCTATTAGTCTTTTAGCAATATCTACAACTTCAATATTATATTTTTTGAATTCTCTACAATCTATAATAAATTCATGTGCTGATCTTCCATTTTCTCCACTGTATAGTATTTTATAATTTTTCTCAAGTTTAGTCTTCAAATAGTTTGCATTCACAATCGCAATTTCAGTGGATTTTCTAATACCCTCTCTACCTAACATCCTTATATATCCGTATGATATAATACAAACAAGTGCAGACCCCCAAGGAGCTGATGAAATTGCCTCAAGTGAATCATCTCCACCTGTCTTAATTAATGGATTAGATGGAAGAAATTCCTTAAGATGTTCTGCCACACAAATTGGCCCAACACCTGGACCACCACCTCCATGAGGAATTGAGAAAGTTTTATGTAGATTCAAATGACAAACATCAGCACCAATTATTTTTGGACTTGTTAAGCCAACCTGTGCGTTCATGTTGGCACCATCCATGTATACCTGACCACCATTTTGATGAATCAAGTCATTAATTGATTGAATCTCAGATTCAAATACTCCATGAGTAGATGGATAAGTAATCATCAATGCAGCAAGGTTATCTTTATGATTGTTTACTTTAGTCTCAAGATCTTCAATATCAATATTTCCCTTCTCATCAGTATTAATAACTACTACTTTAAATCCAGCCATAATTGCTGATGCAGGATTAGTTCCATGTGCAGAAGAAGGAATTAAACATATGTTTCTGTGACAATCACCTTTTTTATCTAAATAAGATTTAATTACCATCAATCCAGTGTATTCTCCTTGAGCACCAGAATTCGGTTGTAAAGAAGTTGCAGCAAAACCTGTAATTTCTGAAAGGTATCCTTCTAATCTATTTATTACCTCATGATATCCTTTTGCTTGATCAACAGGAACGAATGGATGTATACTATTCCACTCCGTCCAACTTAATGGGATCATTTCTGAAGCTGAATTAAGCTTCATAGTGCAAGATCCAAGTGAGATCATAGATTGAGTTAAAGATAGATCCTTGTTCTCTAAAGATTTTATATATCTCATTAATGAAGTCTCAGAGTGATATGAATTGAAAACTGGGTGGGATAAAATGCTAGATTTTCTTTCATTAATAATTTCAATATCTGTTGGAAATTCTTTAATATTTGATTCTTTTTTTGCATATTCCTCAAAAACTGAAATAATCTCTGTTAGATCTTTAAAGTTAGTTTTTTCATTTACAGAAATCGATATTTCATCATCTGAGAGATAGCAAAAGTTAATCTTTTTTATAACTGCTAATTCTTTTATTTTTTTTGATTCACATAAAACAGTTACTGTGTCAAAGAATTTAGAATATTTAATTTGAATTCCAATAGATTTTAAACTTGTTTTTAGATAAACAGCCTTAAGGTGAATTGATTTTGAAATTTCTTTTAGGCCCTTTGGACCATGATAGACTGCATACATTCCAGCCATTACTGCTAATAGAACTTGTGCAGTACAAATATTTGATGTTGCTCTGTCTCTTTTAATATGTTGCTCTCGAGTTTGAAGAGCCATCCTAAGTGAATAATCACCATCTAGGTCCTTGGTTACGCCAATAATTCTTCCAGGTATATTTCTTTTGTATTTTTCTTTTGTTGCAAAAAAAGCAGCATGAGGACCTCCATAACCAAGAGGTATTCCAAATCTTTGAGTTGTTCCTACAACAACATCAATTTTATCATTATTAGGAGGTTCAATTAAGACCATTGACATTAAATCAACAGCAATTATTACTTTAAGATTTTCATTACTTATAGATTCTAATAAATTATCTATTTCCTCCAGTTTTCCATCCTTTCCAGGATATTGAATAATACATCCAAAAAACTCATTTTCATTCAATTCTTTTAAATCACCTACTACTAATTCAATATTAAGTGGCTTAGCTCTTGTTGACAGTACAGCTAAAGTTTGTGGGAATATGTTAGAGTCAACATAAAATTTATTTTGATTTGTTGATTTTTGATCTTTTGATCTATTATTATACATCATTATCATTGCTTCAGAAGCAGATGTGCCTTCATCCAAAAGTGAGGCGTTAGCTATCTCCATTTTAGTAATATCGCAAATCATTGTTTGGAAATTCAATAAAGCCTCGAGTCTACCCTGAGCAATTTCAGCTTGATAAGGGGTGTAAGCCGTGTACCAACCAGGATTTTCCAAAATATTTCTTTGAATGACAGAAGGGGTAAACGTGTCATGATAACCGAGTCCAATATAAGTTTTAAACTTCTGATTCAAAGATGATAATTTTTTTATCTCTTTTAAAAATTCCATTTCAGAAATACCTTCAGGTATATTCAAGTCTTTTTTTAATCTAATCTTTTCTGGAATAGTCTGCTTAAGAAGTTGTTCAACAGAATTAACGCCTATTGTACTAAGAATTTTATTTAAATCAGAAGAATTTGGGCCTATATGTCTTCGAGTAAAATTTTCTTTAAACATCGAAAGTTTTTAGCAAAAATATGTATTATTGAAAATAATAATAATAATGTTCATTAAATGTTAAAACTTTTTTATTATATACTATTAGTTTTTCTTCAATCTCCTATTATTCAAGATATTGATAAAGATCAAGTAAATAATCTAATCGATGATAAAGTAATGGTAATTGATCTTAGGACTGAAGAGGAGTTTGAGGATGGTAAAATAATATCCTCTTTCAACATTGATTTTCAAAAGAAGGAGTTTATAGATAATTTAAATAAGCTAGATAAAGAAAAACCTTATATCATATATTGCATGTCAGGTAATAGAAGTTCAAAGGCTAGTCACGTAATGAAATCTTTAGGCTTTAAGATTATATATCATTATAAAAAGGGATATAAGGATTGGATTAAAGATTAGCTATTCTTCTTTAAATCTTTACTGCTTTCAATAACCTTATTTTCTAAATCTTTTTTGTAAGCTTTAACTTTATCAGAAACCTCAGTATCAAAGGATCCAATAATTTGAGCAGCAAGAATACCTGCATTTTTTGAACCGTTTAAAGCTACGGTTGCTACTGGAACTCCTCCAGGCATTTGAAGTATAGATAAAATTGAGTCCCAACCATCGATTGAGTTTCTTGATTTTATTGGAACTCCTATAACAGGTAAGCTTGTAATTGAAGCTACCATACCAGGGAGGTGAGCTGCTCCTCCTGCTCCAGCAATAATAACTTTTATACCTTTTTTTTCAGCATTAGAAGCATACTCAACCATTTTATTAGGTGTTCTATGAGCTGAAACTATATCATATTCTGTATTTATATTAAATGATTTGAGAATTTCGATAGCTTCACTCATTATTTGAAAATCTGACTTACTACCCATTATGATTGCTACTTGACTCATTTTTTTGATGTAATAATAATTGTTTCTTTTATTTCTTTTGCTAATTCTTTTGCTTTATCAATATTTTGATTAATCACGGTTACATGACCCATTTTTCTATTGAATCTAGTTTCAAATTTACCGTAAATATGTGGATTAACACCTTCAAGCCCAATAATTTGATCAAAATTCTTATAAATAACAGGGCCATCAGATCCTTTTTCACCAACTAAATTTACCATTACAGCAGCTTCCATAATTTTTGTACTACCTAAAGGCATATCAAGAATTGATCTTAAAAGTTGTTCAAACTGACTAGTGTAAGAGCCCTCTATTGAAAAGTGATAACTGTTGTGTGGCCTAGGAGCAACCTCATTGATAAGAATTTCATCCTCAGAAGTTAAAAACATTTCAACAGCTAATATCCCTATAATTTTGAGTTTCTTTGCAACCTGAATTGCAAGCTCTTCAGCATCTGATTTTAAATCATTATTAATTTTTGCAGGTGATAAAATATACTCTACCTGATTTGAATCACTATTGAACTCCATTTCAACTACAGGATAATTAATTAATTCACCAGATTTTCTTGACGCTACCATTACAGAAAGTTCTTTTTTTATTGAAATTAATTCCTCTACTATACAGTGACAATCATCTATTTTTTCTAAATCTTTGTTATTTGATATTTTATTTACGCCGTATCCGTCATATCCCATTCTAGAAGCTTTCCAAATAAAAGGAAGTGAAATTTCACCTTTGCTAACACTCTCTTTCAACTCATTTTTACCTGTGAAAATTTTATATGAGGAAGTAGGAATTAGGTTCTTATTGTAGAATTCTTTTTGTTTAGATTTGTCTTGAATTATTTCAATTACTTTAGATTGAGGTAAAACTTCCAAACTATTAGATTCAAGAAATTTTAATGCTTCAACATTTACATTTTCAATTTCAATTGTTAATATGTTAACCATTTTACCAAAATTGACAACTGTATCGAAGTCCATTAAGTCACCTTGAAAAAATTTTGAACAAAGTTTGCTAGATGGGCAGTTCTCATTGGAGTCTAAAATGTATACTTGAAGTCCCCATTTATTAGCTACGTCAAGAACCATTTTTCCGAGTTGACCTCCTCCAAGTATACCAATTATTCTATTTTCCTTAAACATCTTTCAAAAATAAGCATTCCTTTAATCACAATAAAGAATACCAAACATTTTAAATATCTTTGTGCCTATGTTTAATATTGTGATTTTTGGTAAACCAGGATCTGGGAAAGGAACCCAGGCTGATTTTTTAAAAGATAAATATGATTTATATCACATATCTACAGGTGATTTATTTAGAAAAAACATTTTAAATAAAACTGATCTGGGTATTGAAGCAAAGTTATTTCTTGATAATGGAGATCTTGTACCTGACATTGTTACAATTAAAATGCTTGAAAATGAGGTTTTAGTTAATAAGGATGCTAATGGTTTTATTTTTGATGGTTTTCCAAGAACACATAATCAAGCTGAATCCCTCGATATTTTTCTTGAATCTATTAACCAGAAGATAAATGCAACTATTGCTCTGGAAGTTGACGAAGATGTGCTAATAACTAGGTTATTAGATCGAGGTAAAATTACAAAAAGGTCTGATGATCAGGATATTGAAAAAATTAAAAATAGATTTAATGAGTATAACAATAAGACATCTATATTAATTGATTTTTATCAAAAACAATCAAAGTTTTACTCAGTTAATGGCCACGGAAGTGTTGATGATATTACTTCAAGATTATTCAACCTTGTTGATAGTTTAATTTAGTCTGTTATGATAGTCGATAATTTTGTTGATTATGTCAAGCTTACTGTTAATTCAGGTAAAGGTGGAAAAGGTTCTACTCACTTGAGAAGGGAAAAGTTTGTTCCAAAAGGAGGTCCAGATGGTGGTGATGGTGGTAATGGTGGTAATATTATTTTAAAAGGTAATAGTAACTTATGGACTCTTCAAAGTTTTAGGTATAAGAAACATTTTAAAGCAGGAAATGGTGGAGATGGTAGTGGTTCAAGAAAATGTGGAAGTAAAGGAGAAGATGTTGTAATTAATGTTCCACTTGGAACTGTTATTAAGGATTTAGTGACCGAAAAAGTTATTTGCGAGATAAATGATGAGTCTTCAGATATAATTCTTTTAAAAGGTGGAAAAGGAGGACGTGGTAACTTTCATTTTAAGACCCCTACTAATCAAACTCCTAGATACTCTCAAAGTGGACTTCCTGGAAAGGAACTAAAAATAATTTTAGAGCTTAAAGTTTTAGCAGATGTTGGATTAGTTGGATATCCTAATGCTGGAAAGTCAACATTGCTGTCTGTTCTATCTGATGCTAAACCTAAAATAGCAGATTATGAATTTACTACACTAAAACCTAACCTTGGAATTGTTGCAATGTCAGACTTTAGATCATTTGTTATGGCTGATATACCTGGAATAATTGAAGGAGCAAGTGAGGGTAGAGGTTTAGGTCACTATTTCCTTAGACATATTGAAAGAAACTCGATACTTTTATATGTTATACCTGTCGACACAAAAAATATAAAAAAGGACTTTACAGTTCTTCAAAAAGAACTTATAAAATATAATCCAGAACTTGCGGACAAAGATTTTATTATAGCATTTAGTAAGGTAGATCTTATGGATCAAGAATTATTACAAGAATTTAAAACAATTTTAAAACAGGAATTTAAGGATATGCAATATCATGTAATCTCTTCTGTTAGTAATTTTGGTATAAATGAAATTAAAGAGGATTTATGGAATAAACTAAATCAAAAAAATTGAAATATGAATATTAAAGATGCACAAAAATTAGTAGATGAATGGATAAAAGAACATGGTGTGAGATACTTTAACGAACTTACAAATATGGCTATATTGTCAGAGGAGGTAGGAGAGGTTGCCAGAATTATTGCCAGAAAGTATGGTGAGCAAAGTTTTAAAGAAAATGATAATTTAGATGACCTAGGTGATGAGTTATCAGACGTGTTATTTGTTCTTATATGTCTTGCAAATCAGACAGGAATTGACCTTGAAAAATCATTTAAAAATAATCTATCCAAAAAAACAGAGAGAGACAGACAAAGACATAAATCAAATAAAAAGCTTAAGTAGTGTTTGAAATTTCAAAAAAATCAAAATCCGTAGTAGGGTCTTTAAATATTAGTGGGTCAAAAAGTGAGTCAAATAGACTATTGACTCTAAGGGCTTTCACCTCATATTTTGAAATTAAAAATATTTCTGATTCAGATGACACAAAAGTTATGATGTCAGCAATTAACTCTAATCAAGAAAAAATTGATATTGGACATGCGGGGACAGCAATGAGGTTTCTAACATCTTATTTTTCATCAATTAAGAACTCATCAATTATTTTATCTGGGTCAAAGCGAATGAGAGAAAGACCTATTTCAATTTTAGTTGATGCATTAAGAGAATTGGAGGTTGATATATCATATCTTGAGAATGAAGGTTATCCTCCAATTAGAATTAATGGTAGAGTAATAAATAAAAAACAAGTTAACCTTCCAGCAAATGTTAGTTCACAATATATCTCATCTCTTATGATGCTCGGAGTATCCCTGCAAAATGGACTAGTTATTAATCTTTCTACTGAGATAATCTCATTACCGTATATTGAGATGACAAAAAAAATTATTGAAAGAATAGGAGGGAGTGTTGAGCTTAAACCTAATCAAATTCTCATTGATTCATTATCAAATAAAAAAATACCAAGCCAATTAGTTGAGTCAGATTGGAGCTCTGCATCATATTTTTACAGTATGGTAGCATTATCAGATTTGTCTGATCTAACTTTAAATACTTATTATGAAAATAGCATACAAGGAGACTCAGATCTAGTTGAGATTTATAAAAATTTTGGTGTTAAAACTATGTATGTAAATAATGGAATTCATCTAAGTAAATCTGATGATAAAATTGAGAAAAAAATATCATTAGATCTTTCAAATAATCCTGACTTAGCTCAAACAATAGTTATAACATGTTTAGGTCTTCAAATTGATTGCGATCTTTATGGACTCCAAACACTTAAAATAAAAGAAACAGATAGACTTCAAGCATTGAAATCTGAAATTGAAAAATTTGGAGTTGATAAAATTCAAATTACAGAGAATTCTCTTCATTTAGAAAATAAGTCACAACTTAGATCTAATATTTTAATTGACACATATGATGATCATAGGATGGCTATGTCTTTTGTCCCACTATCCCTTTTGAAAACCATAAGAATTAATGACCCACTGGTTGTATCAAAATCTTATGTTAGTTTTTGGGATCATTTGGAAAAACTTGGATTTAAAATTTTAAAAAATAAATAGTTAAATACTTGACTTTCGGTATTATAGAACACTATATTTGCGGACTTAATAAAATTATATGAAACTATCCGATTTTGATTATAAGCTTCCGCAAAAACTTTTAGCTCAATATCCATCTGAGGAAAGAGATGAGTGTAAATTAATGTTATTAAACAGGAAAGAACAGACCATTGAGCATCTAGTTTTTAAAGATGTAATTGATTTTTTTGATGAAGGAGATGTAATTGCTTTAAATAATACGAAAGTCTTTCCAGCAAGATTATATGGAAATAAGGAAAAAACTGGGGCAAGAATTGAAGTATTTCTTTTAAGAGAATTAAATACAGATCAAAGGCTGTGGGATGTTCTAGTCGATCCTGCTAGAAAAATTAGAATTGGTAATAAACTTTATTTTGGAGAAGACGAAAGTTTGGTCGCTGAAGTTATAGATAATACAACATCTAGGGGAAGAACATTAAGATTTCTTTTTGATGGTCCTTATGATGAGTTTAGAAATAAACTTCAAGAATTAGGTGAGACTCCTCTTCCAAAATATATTAAAAGACCAGTTGAAGAAAATGATAAAGATAGATTTCAGACTATCTATGCTAAAAATGAAGGTGCTGTTGCTGCACCAACGGCTGGATTGCACTTTTCAAAACATTTACTTAAAAGACTTGAAATCAAAGGAGTTCTTCTTCCAGAGATTACACTACATATTGGACTCGGTACTTTTAGCCCAGTTGAAGTTGAAGATTTATCTAAACACAAAATGGATAGTGAAGAACTTAAAATAACAGAAAATTCTGCTAATATTATTAATAATGCTATAAAAAATAAAAAGAGGATTTGTGCTGTAGGAACCACTGTTATGAGGGGTATTGAAAGTTCTGTGTCATCTATTGGTACCCTTAATCCATATGATGGTTGGACTCACAAATTTATATATCCACCATATGACTTTTCAATTGCTAATTCAATGATTACTAATTTTCATACACCAAAATCAACTTTAATAATGATGGTTTCAGCCTTTGGTGGAAAAGATTTTGTTTTGAAGGCTTATAAAGAGGCGATTAAGAAGAAATATAATTTCTTCTCATATGGAGATGCTATGATGATTATCTAAGCTAAGATTTTGAATATTTCAAAAAAAATAAAAAGTCCCATTTCTCAAGAGTTAAAAATTTTTGAAAAACAATTTTTCAATTCAGTATCTTCTAAAGTTAAGTTGCTTGATCTAATTCTTAGGTATATTTTAAAAAGAAAAGGAAAACAAATTAGACCAATTCTTGTTATCCTTTTTTCTAAGATGTTTTCTAGTGGTAAAGTTTCTTCAAAAACATATAGGGCTGCTAATTTAGTTGAGCTTATTCATTCTGCTTCATTAATTCATGATGATGTAGTAGATGATAGTAATATTAGAAGGAGGTTTCTTACTATTAATGCTTTGTGGAAAAATAAAATTTCTGTATTGGTTGGAGACTTTTTTTTGTCTAAGGCTTTACTCCTTTCTACTCAAAATAAAGATTACGATTTATTAGACCAGGTATCAAACGCGGTAAAAGAAATTTCGGAGGGAGAGCTATTTCAAATTCAAAAGTCAAGAAGTCTTAATCTAACAGAAGAAGATTATATTACTTTGATCACAAAAAAAACAGCATCTTTGTTTTCATGTTGTTGTTTAGTTGGGTTAATCTCATCGGGTAATGAAAAAACTAAAAGTGTTGAAAATTTTGGATTATACTTAGGTATTATTTTTCAAATTAAGGATGACCTATTTGATTATTCTAAAAAAAGAATTGGAAAGCCAACTAAAGATGATTTAAAAAGTCAAAAAATTACACTTCCGTTAATCTATTCAATTAAAATGGCAAGTCAAGCTGATAATAGATCAATTAAATCCATTTTAAAAAGAAAAAAACTTTCTAAAGAAGATAAGAAGGCGATTAATCATTTTGTGAAAGAAAATAATGGGTTTGAATATGCCAAAAATGTTATGTTAGAATATAAGAAGAAAGCACTGAAAATACTTGAAACTTTTCCAGATAACCAATCAAAAAATTCACTTAAAATCTTATTGGATTATATCATTGACCGAAAGTATTAATTTATTATATTAATGCTAAATTAAAGTTTTGATTACTAAAGAGACTATTGATAAAGTTTTTGAATATGCCAGAGTTGAAGAGGTTATATCTGATTTTATTGCTTTAAAGAAGACTGGTGCTAATTTTAAAGGTTTGAGTCCTTTTACTAATGAAAAAACACCAAGCTTTATTGTTTCTCCCTCAAAACAGATTTGGAAAGATTTTAGTTCTGGTAAAGGAGGTAATGTAATTGCCTTTCTAATGGAGCATGAGCAATTTAACTATCCAGAATCAATTCGATACTTAGCTAATAAATATAACATTGAAATAATAGAGACAACATATAAATCTGAAAATGTTGAAGAAAAAAATGCAAGAGAATCTTTATTTATTATCAACTCATTTGCTCAAGAGTACTTTCAAAATATTTTATCCAAGGAATATAATGTTAGAGATTATCTAACAAATAGAGGTCTTTCAAATTCTACCATTGAGAATTTTAACATTGGGTACAGCCCTGATTTAAAAAATAGTTTTTACAAAAATGCATCAGAAAATGGTTTCACCAAGGACTATTTAATTGAAACAGGCTTGGTTATATCAAACGAAGATAATCACGTTGATAGATTTAGGGGGAGAATAATGTTTCCAATTAAGAGTATTTCTGGAAGAATACTTGGATTTGGAGGCAGAATAATTGATTCAAATAAAAAAATTGCAAAGTATATAAACTCTCCGGAAAGTAAAATTTATAATAAAAGTAAGACATTATATGGTATATATGAATCTAAACAGTTTATTGTAAAAGATGATATTTGTTATTTAGTTGAAGGTTACATGGACGTTGTTCAATTACATGAACATGGAATAAAAAATGTTCTAGCTTCATCTGGAACATCTCTAACCAAAGATCAAATAATTCTTATTAAAAGACTTACATCAAATATTGTAATTCTTTTTGATGGAGACGAAGCAGGACTATCAGCATCATTGAGAAGTATTGATATGATTTTAGAAGAAGGTTTAAATGTAAGAATATGTCATTTCCCTGATGGAGAAGATCCTGATAGCTTCGTTAAAAAAAATAAACGTGAAAAAATGATTGATTTCATTGACGAAGAATCAAAGGATTTAATTGATTTTACATTAAGTATTAATAAAGAATATGAAAATGATGAAGATAAAAAGGTTACTCTAATTAAAAGTATCCTTAAATCAATATCTCTAATCCCAGATTCTCTTAAGCAAGAGGTTTATATCAAGAAACTTTCTTCTGTTCTATCTATAGACGAGTCATCTCTATTTAGATCTTTCTCAACTGTTAAGACTGGTAAAAAAGTACAAAAAGCAAAGACACTAAATTATTCAAGAAATAATGTCCTCAAGGTTGAAGCTTTAAAAAAGGAAAATAAAAGTGAATATATATATCAATTAGAAAGACAGATTATAAGTATTCTTTTAAAATATGGTGCAGAGGAAATACTTTTTGAAGATATAGTTTTAAACAAAAATGAAAAAGGGGAAATTGTTGAAAGTAAAAAAGAAATAAGGTCTAAAGTATTTGAAAAAATATATTTAGATCTCCAACAGGATGAAATTGAGTTTACTCATGGGCCTTTTAAAGAAATATATAATAAGCTTATAAATAGCTTCCACAATCAAAAGTTGGTTTCAATAGATAGTTTCATAAATGACCTTGAACCTAATTCAAGTAAAATAGTTTCAGATATTTTAATAAATGATGAAAAGTATCAGCTTCATGATTGGGAGAAAAAAAACATTTATGTAAAAAAAATTGGCAGTGAATTAAGTCAATTAGTTAATGAAACTATTTTAAATATGAGGAGATATTTGATTGATAAAAAGATCACGGAACTTCAAGATAATAGTAAAGATGATAAGGATCAAGTCTTAGAAGAAGTTATGAGTTATTACAGCTTAAAGAAACTATTATCAGCAAAGCTTAATAGGGTTGTTTAATATGCTCTCTAGCTAAAACAAATAAGTCAGTCTTTGAATTAACCTCTAACTTTTTCATTATTCTTGAAATATAAGTATTAACTGTTTTTTGATTTATATTTAGTTTTTTAGAAATTTCTACATTTCTTTTTCCTCTAAAGAATAATTTAAGAACTTGAAGTTCTCTTTTTGAAAGACTATTAATTTTTTCTGTATTATAGTCAAAGTTGAATCGATTTTTAAGTCTAGTAAATTTATTTAATTCATTAGAGCTATATCTCGAAAATGCAATTTCTTGAAGTATATGTCTAATAGTCCTTTTCTTTAAGTTTTTTGTTAAAAATCCTGAGGCACCGTTTTTTAGTAATTTTAATGATTTGTTTTCATTTGAAAGAGAAGTGAAAATTACAACTGGAATATTAATTTTATTTTTTTTTAGAACCTTGAGAATATCTATGACTGAAGTTTTATTTAGATGAATTTCAGAAATTATAAAATCTATTTTCTCCTCAGTAATAGTTTCTATGAGTAGATCTTTATTGTCTTGATACGCATATACTTCAAATATCATGGAGTTTTTAAAAATAGATTTTAAACCAATATGAATAATTGGGTTACAATCAAGCACTAAAATTTTTAATTTTTTCAAAACTTATAAATATTTTTTTGGGATTTTACACACAGGGATAGGATCCATTTTATGCTTATTAGCAGTGTTGAATGACCTGTATATTTTTAGCACTTCTTTTTCTCTTTGAGATAAATTACCATTTTCATCATAATTGATCATTGCTTTTTCAATTTCATCATATGATGCGCCAATTTGGTCTTCATCACTTCTATTGTCACTCCAAAGTCCATCATTTGGTTCTGCATCAATAATTTCACCTATGATATTATAAAATTTAGCTAAACTAAAAACCTCTGATTTTAATAAATCAGCAATTGGACTAATATCAACACCTCCATCTCCATATTTTGTATAGAAACCTATTCCAAAATCTTCAACCCTGTTACCTGTTCCAGCTACAATATAATGATTTAAGGCAGAAAAATAGTATAGTGTAACCATTCTAAGTCTAGACCTTGTATTAGCTAAACTAAGTTCATGATTTTCTGAGCTACTATTAGGTAAAGAGCTAACAAAAGATTCAAATGTTTTGTCTAATTCTATTTGTTTAGAACTAACATTTGTATACTTAGATTTTAACCAATCTATATGCATTTTAGATCTTGAAACTTGATCTTTATTTTGATAAATTGGCATTTCCAGACATAGGACATCTTGACCTGTTTCAGCACAAAGAGTTGAGGTGAGTGCTGAGTCAACTCCTCCTGATACACCTACAACTAAACCTTTAACTCCAGATACATTAACATAATTATCAATCCATCTAACAATATGTTCAGAAACTTTTTTGGGGTATTTCATAAAATTGTATTTGGTTATATTTGTGCAAATCTAGTGCATAATTAATTTAAATGAAAGAAACAGAAATAACAATTAAAGTAAAATTAGATCAAAATAATATTCCAGAAGAAATAACTTGGTCTGCACCTGATGGTGGAATGAAGGATCAGCTATCAAAAGCAATATTTCTTTCATTCTGGGATAGCAAACAAAAAGAAACTTTAAAAATGGATCTATGGACAAAAGAAATGCCAATTGATGAAATGAAAGCTTTTATGCTTCAGACAATTCAATCAATGAATCAGACTATTTCAAAAGCAATAGGTAATGAAGATTTAATAAAAATTATTGATGAATTTTCTCAAAAATTTGAGAGTAAAATAAACCAAGACACTAAATAGAATATTTTTTAATTGATTGATTTACAAACTCCAATATTTCATTTACACCTTTATTATTAATTGCTGAAGTAACAAAAGTATCAGGAAGAGCCTCCCAATAACTTAGTAGTGAATCTTTATAAAGTTTAGTTTTTTTACTTACCAAATCTGATTTAATTTTATCTGATTTAGTAAAAACAATAACAAACGGACACATCATACTATTAAGGTATTTCATGAATTCAAGATCAACCTTTTGAAGGTCATGTCTAATATCAATTAATAGAAAGGTAAATAGAAGTTGCTGTCTAGTTTTAAAATAACTTTCGTGAATTAATTTAATTTCTTTAATTATTTGTTTTGAAGCCTTTGCATATCCATATCCGGGTAGATCCACAAAATAAAATTCTTCATTAATTTTAAAATGATTAATTAAAAGAGTCTTCCCAGGTTTAGAAGATGTTTTTGCAATTGATTTTCTATTTAGTAATGTGTTGATCAAAGAGGACTTTCCAACATTGGACCTTCCTACAAGCGCGAATTCAGGTAAATTTCCTCTTGGACATTCACTAATTTTACTACTGCTTTTTTCAAATACTGACTTAATAATTTTCATAATCAAAAGATTATAAGTTATTTTTAGAAAGCCAATCTTCCATAATTTTATTGAACTCATTAGGGTGTTCCATCATTGGAGCATGTCCACATTTGTCTATCCAAGATAAATCTGAATTTGGAAGAAGTTTATTAAAATCTTCTGCAACATTAGGGGGCGTTACAGAATCTTGTTTACCCCATATAATTAAAGTCTTTGTCTTCATTTTTGGGAGATCTTTTGCCATATTATGTCTTATTGCACTTTTTGCAAGCGATAAAGTTCTTATTAATTTTTCTCTATCGTTAACACTGGCATAGACATCCTCAACAATTTCTTTTGTTGCGATCTTTGGGTCATAAAAAACCTCCTCAGTTTTAGTTTTTATATATTCATAATTCCCCCTTTTTGGATATCCATCACCAATCATAGACTTTTCATATAATCCTGAGCTACCAGTTATAATAAGTCCGCTTACAAGTTCAGGATAATCTCTTGCAAATAATAACGCTACATGGCCTCCTAATGAATTACCTAATAAAACTACGTCTTTAAGGTTTTTATGCTGAATAAAATCAAAAACAAATTTTGAGAAAGTCGCAATATTTGTTTTTAATATGGGGGTAGAATCAACTGGAAGTTCAGGGATTATAACCTTATGTTTTAGACTGGGAAAAAAGTCATACACTCCTTTGAAATTACTTAGACCTCCCATAAGACCATGAAGAATTATAATTGGTCTTCCATCACCATTTTCAATGTAGTTAAAGCCACCTTCGTTAATTAATTCAGTCTCCATGGATAAATACTGTATTTAAACTTTTCCAACTAAATAATTAATGAAAAAATTTAATGTTTAAGCACAAATATATACATAAAGAATAACCTTTTTTTTTTACATCTTAATTAATTGTAAATCAGATTAATAAATAAAAAAAAAATAAATTATCAACAAAGTGGTAAAAAGTGGTAAAAAGTGGTAAAATAATTTTATATTTGAGTCAATCAACCAATTAATGCAACACTTTGTTGGAACATATGAATGTAAAGCAGATGATAAAGGAAGAATAATGCTTCCTATGTCACTTAAAAAACAGCTATCCGATAAACTTAAAAATGGTTTTGTAATAAAAAGAGCTGTATTTAATCAGTGTTTAGAACTCTATCCTATAAAAGAATGGGATGGCTTAATGGAAAAAATAAATAAACTAAACAGGTTTAATAAGAAAAATATCGATTTCATTCGAAGATTTACAGCTGGTGTTAGACAGATTGATATAGATATTTCTGGAAGAATTTTAATTCCTAAGGATTTAATAAATCATGCAAAAATTAAAAAAGAAGTAGTTGTATCCTCTGCAGTAAATATTCTTGAAATATGGGATAAAACATATTATGAAAATGCTATTGATGATGCAAAATTTGATTTTGGAAGTTTAGCAGAAGACGTAATGGGAGATAAAGATGAATAGTAAATATCATGTTCCGGTTTTATTGAAAGAGTCTATAAATGGATTAAATATTTTACCTAATGGAGTATATGTTGATGCAACTTTTGGTGGTGGAAGTCATACTAAAGAGATTCTAAATCATCTTAACTCATCTGGAAAGGTTATAGCATTTGATCAAGATGCTGATGCAATTGAGAATCAAATTAATGATAACAGACTTAAGCTCATAAAATCAAACTTTAAATACTTAACTAACCACCTTAAATATCTTAAAATAAATAAAATAGATGGTCTTCTTGCTGATTTTGGAATTTCATCATATCAAATTGATACTCAAATACGAGGATTTTCTATAAGATTTGACTCAGATATTGATATGAGAATGAATAAGGATCAAAAAAAAGATGCAAAACAAATATTAAATAAGTACAGTAGTGATGACTTAAATCATATATTCAAAAATTTTGGTGAGCTCAAAAATTACAAAAAAATTACACAAATAATTATAAGTCAAAGATCAAAACAAAAATTTGTCACAACTGGTGATCTAATAAGAATTTTAAAGCCAATATCCCCTTCAAAGAACAATAACAAGTTTCTAGCTAAAATTTTTCAAGCTATAAGAATTGAGGTTAACGATGAACTCTCAGTCATAAAAAAACTACTTGAGGCTTCATCACAATTCTTAAATAAAGGGGGAAGGCTTGTGTGTATTTCATATCATTCTTTAGAAGACAGGCTAGTGAAAAGATATATTCAAAATGGAAGCTTTAATCAACAAGTAGAAAGTGATATTTATGGAAATATAAAAACTTCTTTTAAGAAGATAGGTAAAATAGTTACACCATCTGAAGATGAATTAAATGAAAATAAAAGATCAAGAAGTGCAAAGCTTAGAATTGCTGAAAAAATATGAAAAATTTTCTATCGTTTATAAATATTGATTTTCTAGCAGGTAAAGACTCTAGAAAAAATTGGAGAATGTTAATGTTTATTTCTTTTTTAATTATGATGACTATTTACAGTAGTCACAGTGCCGATCAAAAGGTATTTAAAATATCTGAGTTAAATAAAGAGGTAAATAACTTAAACAATATATCAGTGTCAACTAAAATAGACTTAATGAATGTGAAAATGGAGTCTAAAGTAACTTCTAAATTGAATGAACAAGGTTTTTATCCTTCTAATAATCCACCAGTAAAAATTATCATAAGAGACTAGTATGAAAAAATCTGATAAAAGAATTATTAATAGAATGAATATTGTTTTCTTCTTATTTCTTTTGTTTTCTTTTTTTGTAATTGGAAAAATATTCTACTTACAAAACACCCATGAACAAGATCCCTCTGTATTAATTGAAACTATAAAAAATGTTGAAGTAGAGTCTTCAAGAGGAAATATCTATTCTGAAAATGGCGATTTAATAGTGTCAACTGTTACTATGTATGAGTTGAGATGGGACTCAAAAATTCCAAGTCAAAATCTTTATAATTCAGGTTTAGATGACTTGTCAATTAATTTGTCAGATTTCTTCAACAAAGAAAAAGACTATTTCAAAGATTATCTAAATAAGGCTAGAATTAACAATAATAGATATTTATTAATTGGAAAAAACCTGTCTATTACAGATGTCAATCTTATTAAATCTTTTCCAATTTTTAATCAAGGTCTATATAAAGGGGGTTTAATAATTAATGAGAGTCATTCTAGACAAAGTCATCTAGGTAAAGTAGCTGAAAGAACTATTGGATATGAAAAAGTTGATAGATCTGGAAATTACATTAGAGTTGGTTTAGAAGGAGCATACTCTGAGTTTCTGTCTGGTAAAAGTGGATTAAGATTAATGCAAAAAATTGCTGATGGACAATGGAAGCCAATGACTTCTTATTATGAAAGGGACCCTGTTCAAGGATATGATATTCATACAACTATAGATACTGAAATACAGGATGTTGTTCACCATGAACTACTATATCAGTTAGAAAATTTTGAAGCCGATCATGGAACGATGATTGTGATGGAAACCAAAACAGGTAAAATTAAAGCTATATCTAATCTTGGAGTAAACAAAGATGGTAAATATTATGAAAGATTAAATTATGCAGTGGGTGAAAGTCACGAGCCAGGATCTACATTCAAACTAATGACCATGATTGCTGCTTTAGAGGATGGATTGATTAAACCCACTGATTCAGTTGATACAGAAAATGGGATCTTAAAGTTTTATAATAAATACGAAGTAAAAGATTCAAATGGAAGGGGTTATGGAAAGATTACAGCTGCAAAAGCATTTGAAGTATCCTCTAATACAGGAATAGTTAAGCTTATATATGATAAATATAAAGATAATCCTGAAAGGATTGTTGACAGGCTTATTAATATGAAAATTGATAAAAAAATTGGAGTTGATATTCTAGGTGAAGGTGAGCCAAAGATTCCTCATCCATCAGATGATACTTGGAATGGAATATCTCTTCCGTGGATGGCCTTTGGTTATGGTGTTAGTTTAACACCTTTGCAACAACTTACTTTCTATAATGCTGTAGCTAATAATGGAGAAATGGTTAAACCAAGTTTCATAAATAGTATTGGTTCAATTGGAGAAAAACCAATTTATAAAATAGATAGAGAGATTATTATGCCTTCAATTTCTTCAAGAGAAACACTAAAATCAGTTAAGAAGATGCTGCTAAATGTTGTTGAAAAGCCATGGGGAACTGCAAACAACATATATGATAAAGACCTAAAAATTGCTGGTAAAACAGGAACAGCTCAAGTTGATTACACTAAAGATGAAACTCAATATATATCAAGTTTTGTTGGTTATTTTCCTGCAGATGACCCAAAGTACTCATCAATTGTTGTCATACATAAACCAAAAAAATCTGAAGGTTATTATGGTAATACTGTAGCTGCTCCAGTATTTAAAAAAGTAGCAAAAAAAATTATGAATAATATTCCAGTTGAGATTGAGATTAATACAAATAAACAAACTGAAGTATTTTGAAAGAATTAAAAGAAATATTGTTTGGTGTAAATATTGATTCAGTTTATGGTGATACAAACCTTAGTATCTCAGGAATTTCTTTTGATTCAAGACAGATTAAGCAAAATAATATATTTATTGCTATTAAAGGATATGATTTAGATGGCCATAATTATATAGATCAATCAATAAATAATGGAGCAAAAGTAGTTGTCTGTGAAACGCTTCCCAAAAAAATTAATAAATATAAAATTGTATTTATTAAGGTTAAATGTTCAAAAACAGCTCTTTACATAATTTCTTCTAATTTATACGGTAATCCTTCTTCAAAAATAGACTTAATAGGAGTCACAGGAACTAACGGTAAAACTACTATAACTTCACTGCTATGTAAGCTTTTCAATAATCAAGGAATTAAATCAGGTCTAATATCGACTATAAATATTGAATATGAGGAATTTACTGAAAATTCAAAAAACACGACTCCTGATCCTATTTTATTAAATCACCATCTAAATGAAATGGTAAAAAGGAACATCAAGATATGTTTCATTGAAGTTTCATCTCATGGAATTAAACAAAAAAGAGTTTTTGGTAAAGATTTTAAAGGAATTGTTTTTACAAATTTAACACATGATCATATTGACTACCATAAGACATTTAAAGATTATAGAGATACTAAAAAAGAGGTTTTTGACACTCTTAATAAAAATTCATTTGCATTAATAAATAAAGATGATAAGAATGGGAAATTCATGATTCAAAATTCATCTGCAAGAGTTTATACATATTCAATTAAGTCTAAGTCAAATTTTTCATGCAGAATAGTTGAACAACAACTAAATGGAATGTTGCTAAATATTGATAATAGTGAAATCTGGACAAAACTAATAGGTGAGTTTAATGCTTATAATGTGTTAGCAATTTATTCAGTTGGTAAAATTTATGAGATAGATTCACTAAATCTATTAACAAATATCAGTGAGCTTAATAGCGTACAAGGAAGACTTCAATCATTTCTATCAAATAGAAATGTTACGGTAATAATTGATTATGCTCATACGCCAGATGCTGTTGAAAATGTATTATCTACAATTAATAAGATTAAAAAATCTAATCAAAACTTAATAACAGTAATTGGATGTGGGGGAGATAGAGATAAAGCTAAAAGGTCAATGATTGGAAAGATATGTTCAGATCTGAGTTATAAAGTAATTTTCACATCTGATAATCCTAGATCAGAGAATCCAGAATCAATAATTAAAGATATAGTTTCAGGAGTGTCAAACTACAACAATAATAAAATTTTGATTGAGATTGAAAGGTTAAAGGCAATTGAAGAAGCCAAAAAAAATAGTGAAGATGGAGATATAGTTCTTATTGCAGGAAAAGGACATGAAGACTATCAAATATTGAAAAATAAAGTGATAAAGTTTGATGATTTTAAAATAGCCAAAAAAATTTTTAATAAGTAAGTATGTTATATTATCTATTTGAATTTCTTGAAGCTCAATATAACCTCCCTGGAGCAAGCCTATTTGATTATTTATCATTTAGGGCAGCCGTTTCAGTAATTATTTCACTAATAATATCTGTTGTCTTTGGTAAAAGAATCATTGAGTATTTAAGAAAAAGACAAATAGGCGAGAATGTTAGAAAATTAGGTTTAATGGGAGAAGAAAAAAAATCTGGTACACCAACAATGGGTGGATTAATAATAATTATTGGAACTATAATCCCAGTACTATTAATGTCCAATCTTGAAAATATCTACATAAAAATATTACTAATATCAACAATTATACTTGGAATTATAGGCTTTATTGATGACTACATAAAAGTCTTTAGGAAAGATAAAAAAGGTCTAAAGGGAAAATTCAAAATTGCTGGACAAACTATTCTAGGAATTTTTGTTGGAATTATGCTATTGACAAGTAACGATATAACTATAGTTGAGTTTTCTTCTACAAGTGATATCAACAGTATTGAAAATTTTCAATCCAATGAGATAAAATCATTTAAAACAACTATTCCATTTTTTAAAAATAATGAGCTAGACTATGCCCTTATTTCTAATGCTATTTTTAATAATGAAAATATGTTATGGTTAATTCTTATTCCAATAATAATATTTATCGTAACTGCAGTTTCAAATTCAAATAATCTTACAGATGGTCTTGATGGACTTTCAGCTGGAACTTCTGCAATTATCGTTTTTACTCTTGGAGTTTTTGCATGGACTTCCGGTAATATAATTTTTTCAGATTATTTGAACATCATGTATATACCTAGAGTAGGAGAAATTACAATCTTTATAGCTTCTCTTCTAGGATCTTTAGTTGGATTTCTTTGGTATAATACATATCCAGCTTCCATTTTTATGGGTGATACAGGAAGTCTTACTGTTGGTGGATTAATTGCAGTTATTTCAATATTAATTAGAAAAGAATTGATGATTCCCCTTCTTTGTGGTGTATTCTTAATTGAGGCTATTTCAGTCATTTTACAAGTAGGTTATTTTAAAATAACTAAAAAAAGATTAGGTCATGGTAAAAGGATTTTTCTTATGTCTCCAATTCATCATCATTATCAAAAGGCAGGATATCACGAAAGTAAAATTGTTTCAAGATTTTGGATAATTGGAATTTTTTTAGCCCTATTGACAATATTAACACTTAAGATTAGATGATAAAAAATGTAACAATACTTGGTGCTAGAGAGAGCGGATTTGGGGCAGCAATGTTAGCTTCAAAAAAAGGTTATAATGTTTTTGTATCAGATCTTAATAAAATAGATGATAATATAAAATTACTTTTTGAAGATAACTCAATTGAATATGAAGAAAATAAACATTCCATCGATAAAATTCAATCTTCAGATTTAATAATTAAAAGTCCTGGAATACCAAATTCAGCAGATATAATCATTAAAATCAAATCCCTGGAAATTCCTATAATCTCTGAAATTGAATTTGCAAGTACTAATTCAAATTCATTTAAAATATGTATAACTGGTACAAATGGGAAAACAACAACTACTAATCTAATTTATAATATTCTAAAAGCTGCAGGTCTTAGTGTAGGCATCGCAGGAAATGTTGGTGATAGTTTCTCCAAAATGTTGCTTTCAGGAGATAAAGATATATATGTACTAGAAATAAGTAGTTTTCAATTAGATGATATCAAAGACTTTAAACCAAATATATCAGTGATTACAAATGTACTAGAAGATCATCTAGATAGGTATGATTTCAATTTTAGTAAGTACATAGATGCAAAAATGAAAATTATCTCAAATCAAAATAACTCTGATTATTTGATCTATAACTCTGATGACAAACAATTGGTTGATGCGTTAAATAATGAAAAGTCAACAGTAAATAGAATTTCATATGGTATTGAAAATCAAAACAAAAACTTAATAAATAATAAAAAAAATATTCTGTCAAACAAAAAAAAAACAATTATGATAAATACAGAAGAACTTGCATTAAAAGGAAGACACAATTTGCTTAATGCTATGGCTGCATTAACAGTTTCAGATTTATTAAAAATTGAAAATGAAATAATAAGAGAAAGTCTATTAGGTTTTTCGGGACTTCCTCACAGATTGGAGAATTTTTTAAAAATACAAGGGGTTAATTATATAAATGACTCTAAAGCAACTAATGTAAATGCAGCATATTTCGCTTTAGATTCAATGAATTCTCCAACTGTATGGATCGCAGGAGGAGTAGATAAAGGAAATGACTATTCTGAATTATTACCAATTGTTAGAGAAAAAGTTAAGGCAATAATATGTTTAGGAATTGATAATTCAAAATTGTTAGAGACATTTAAGCCAATATCTGAAATAATTGTAGAAACTGAGTCAATAGATGAAGCAGTTAAGATTGCAAGTAAAATTGCTGAAAAAAAGGATAATGTTCTTCTATCTCCAGCATGTGCAAGTTTTGATTTATTTGAAAGTTATGAGGATAGGGGAAACCAATTTAAGCAAGCAGTAAGAAATTTATAAATGAGTTTAAAAAATATAGTCTTCGGGGATAGAGTTTTACTAGTAATTATAATATTACTCTCGTTATTCTCTTTTTTTCCAGTTTTCTCCTCTAGTTCATACCTATCATATGTTATAGATGGATCTTCACCATTATACTATTTAATTAAACATTTTATAGTACTACTATTTGGATTTGGATTAATGTTTTCAATAAAATTAATCCCATATAATTTGTATAAAGGAATGTCTGTAATTTTTATGCCAGTTGGAGTATTACTTTTAGCTTATACATTATCTAAAGGAACGATAATTTCAGGTTCTGCTGCAAGCAGATGGATAGATATACCAATAGTTGGAATTAGTTTTCAAACTTCTTCACTTGCTGCTGTTATTATTATTACTTATGTTGCTAGGTATCTTTCAAAAGTGGATTTAAAAAAAATAAAATTTAAACAAACAATTTTACCACTATGGTTTCCTGTTTTTCTCTATATATTATTGATACTTCCATCAAATTTGTCTTCAACATTTTTAATATTTTCCTCAATAATTCTAATATTGTTTATCTCAGGATTTCCTTTTAGACATATGGTTAAAATGTCTTTAATATTGATGCTACTTCTTTCAAGTTTTTACTTTTTAGCTAAAACTTTTCCTGATCAGTTCCCTAATAGAATTGATACATGGATCAGTAGAGTTGAAAATTTTAATTCTACTCAAAATCTAGATGCGAGTTATCAGATTGAAAGAGCAAAAATGGCAATCAATAATGGAGGATTAGTTGGAGTAGGAGCAGGAAAAAGTATAATGAAAAATCACCTTCCACAAAGTAACTCAGATTTTATTTTTGCAATAATTGTTGAGGAGTTTGGTATAATAGGAGGATCTGTAATTATTCTTTTGTATGTACTTATGTTTTTTAGGATACTTATAATAACTCATAAAGCTGATGATAAGTTTGGTAAAATTCTAGTTTCAGGTTTAGGAATTTTAATTTTAATTCAAGCTTTTACTAATATCTCAGTTGCAACTCAAATAATCCCTGTAACAGGCCAAAACCTACCTTTAATAAGTAGTGGAGGATCCTCGGCTTGGATGACATGTATATCTTTGGGAATGATTTTAAGTGTTAGTTCTTCGATAAAAAAAAAGAAAATTGGTTAGAAAAAATAAATTTATAATATCTGGAGGAGGAACAGGAGGTCATATTTATCCTGCAATATCTATTGCTAATATGATAATGAAATCAATTCCAAATTCTGAAGTAAGATTTGTAGGTGCTATTGGTAAAATGGAAATGAAAATTATTCCAAAACATGGTTTTAAAATTAAAGGATTATGGATTAGTGGTCTTCAGAGATCGTTTTCTATTAAAAATATTTTAGTACCGTTTAAATTAATTGTTAGTTTAATTCAATCCGTAATTGAGTTATTAATTTTTAAACCAAAATTTGTAATTGGAACAGGAGGATATGCAAGCTTCCCAATGCTATTAATTTCATCTCTATTTAGAGTTCCAACTTTAATTCAAGAACAAAATTCATTACCAGGAATTTCAAATAAACTACTATCTAGATATGCAGATTATATTTCTGTTGCTTATGAAAAAATGGATAGATACTTCCCGGGTAATAAAATTTATTTAACAGGAAATCCAATCAGGGAATCAATTTCAAAAAACATAAATAATAGTCATTATAAAAAAACAAATAATATTCCTGATGATACATTGATATTAACTGTTCTAGGAGGAAGTCTAGGTGCAAAGAGGATTAATAGAATCATTGAAGATAATATTGAGTTTATAAAGTCTAGAAATGTATTTCTTATATGGCAATGTGGTAGTCTTTACTTTGAAAATTATAAACATTTAAACTCTGACTTTGTGAAGATTATTGATTTTATACATGATATAGATTCTGTATATCAGATTTCAGATATTATTATTGCAAGAAGTGGAGCTTTAACTTTATCTGAATTAGCTGTTTTAGGAAAACCATCCATATTAATTCCATCTCCGAATGTTTCAGAAAATCATCAATTTTTAAATGCTAAAAGAATAGAGGAAAAAGATGCATGTATTTGTATAGAGGAAAAGGATCTGGAGTTAATATTTAAGAGTAAACTTGATTTACTCATCAATGATGAAAATCTAAGAAACGACCTATCAAAAAATATCTCTGGAATGGGGCTTCCATATGCTTCAAGTGATATAGTTGAAATAATTAAAAAACATTTTAACGATGAGCCATAATAAATATTTTTTTATTGGAGTTGGAGGAATTGGAATGTCTTCTATAGCAAATTATCTTATTGATACCAAGAATATTGTTTTTGGATATGATAGATCATCGAATAAACTAGTTGATAAGTTAATAGATAACGGGCTTCAGTTTACCGATAAACTAGATATAGGTCATGTACCTAAGGAGTTCTTAGATGATAATGTTATTGTTGTATATACTCCTGCTATTAAAAATGATAATGTATTTCTTGATTTTTTTTCAAATAAAAAAAGAAATAAAGTTTTTAAAAGATCTGAAATATTAGGTCAAATATCAGCAAATTCAAAATGTATAGCAGTTGCTGGAACTCATGGTAAAACATCTACTACTGCTATCTTAAGTCATTTATTATACTCTAATCAAGTTAAATTTAAATCATTTGTTGGCGGAATAATGAAAGGATTTGATTCAAACTACATATCTACCGGCGATGAATATGTTATTATTGAAGCAGATGAGTATGACAGGTCTTTTCTGGCTCTAGACCCAGATTACTCTTTAATAACTTCTATTGAAAAAGACCATCTCGATGTTTATGATGACTTGGAATCAATTCTTACAAGCTTTGGGATTTTTTGTGATAAAACAAAAAAATCTGTAATAGCAGAAAAAGATATTAATATTAAAAAAGATTTCACATTCTCAATAGATGAAGATGCAGATTACTCTGCTGATATCATAAAAAATGACCTTAGTGGAATTCATTTTAATTTTAAAACTCCAAATAATTTAATTTCAAACATTTATGCAAGAGTAATAGGAAAACATAATTTAAAAAATGTTGTTTCAGCTTTATCATTGATTGATCAAATCGAAGATTTTAATTTAGAAGAATTCATACCATATCTATCTGAATTTAGAGGTATTGAAAGAAGAATGGATATTTATAAATATGAAGACAAGGTAATTGTAGATGACTATGCACATCATCCTACCGAAATAAAATCAATTTTTGATACAATAGATTCTAATTATCAAGATAAGCCTAAAGCAATTATTTTTCAACCTCATTTGTATACCAGAACAAGGGATTTGATGGATGATTTTGCTAAGGTTTTATCTTATTTTCAAGAAGTGTATCTTCTAAATATCTATCCTGCAAGAGAGAAGCCTATTAATGGTATAACTTCAGAAGTTTTACTGAATAAAATAGATGCATCAAAAAAAGAAATTGTTAAAAAGGTTGAAATTAATGATGTAATAAATAATACTAATTGCAAAATAATTGCAATTCTTGGTGCAGGTGATCTAACGGTAAATCTAAATAAAAAAATATTTACTAATGAATAGATTTTTAACTACAATTTTCATGCTATCACTAATATCATTAATGATATTAATAAGCTCATTTATTGAATATGATAATCATGAATCAAATACAGAATACAAAGTTTATTATGCTTTTGATAACCTATATGATAACAAGCCAATAATTGATAGTATTATGACGGATAAATCAAATATTGAACTAATAAAGGCAAATAAATTAAATGAGATTGAGTTAAAGTTATATGAAATAGAATCTATATATGATGCTAATATATTCAGAGATTATAATTTCAATCTCTCAATAAATATTTTAGAAAAAGAGCCTTTAGCTTATTATGAAAAAAATGATTCATATATAGATTTATCAGGAAAAATTATAAAAAGAAATAAAGAATTAGATGATAGATTACCAATATTAAAAGGAGAAACCTCAAAAAATAATATGAAAATAGTAGTAGATGTTATAAAGGCTTTTAATGAAGATATTTTCTTAAACAAAGAATTAGAGAAGATATGGTTTAATGAAGATGAACTTTTTTTGAAGTTAAATAGCTTTCAATTTGATATAAGGTTCGGAGATAACAACAAAATGAATAAAAAATTAGAAATGTTAAAAGGATTCTGCATATATAATATGGAGAATAAAGGAAATGAAACTTATAAACAGATCGATCTAGTATATGATAACCAATTAATAGCAATTAAAAAATAAATTCATGAATAATAAATTTTCAGTAGGTCTTGATATCGGTACAACAAAAATTGTAGCAATGGTTGGAGAAAAAAATCAGTTTAATAAAATTAAGGTTCTTGGTTTAGGGAAATCACAAAGTCTAGGAGTCCACAGGGGAGTTGTTAATAATATTACACAAACTATTCAATCAATAAAAATTGCTATAGATGAAGCTCAGTCTAAATCAGGTATAGAAATAAAAGATGTCGCAGTAGGTATTGCGGGTCAACATATTAGAAGTCTTCAACATAGTGATTATATAACTAGAGAAAATCCGGATGAGGTAATTAATAATGAAGACATAGATAAATTAATTGATCAAGTATACAAATTAGTTATGTTGCCTGGTGAAGAAATTATTCATGTTCTTCCTCAGGACTTTAAGGTTGATGGTCAATCCGAAATTAAAGAGCCCATAGGTATGTATGGAAGTAGGCTAGAGGCTAATTTTCATATTGTAGTTGGACAAGTCTCATCAATAAGAAACATTGGTAAGTGTATTAAAAGTTCAGGATTAGAGATGGGAGATATAACTTTAGAGCCATTAGCCTCTTCTGATGCTGTTCTTTCTTTTGAAGAAAAAGATGCAGGAGTTGCTTTGATAGATATTGGTGGTGGAACTACAGATGTAGCAATTTTTAAAGATGGTATAATAAAACATACTGCAGTTATACCTTTTGGTGGAAATGTAATTACCGAGGACATCAAGGAAGGATGCTCAATAATTGGCAATCAAGCAGAACAATTGAAAATAAAGTTTGGATCAGCATGGCCTGGAGAAAATAAAGATTCAGATATAGTGTCAATTCCTGGGATAAGAGGGAGAGATCCAAAGGAAATATCACTTAAAACATTATCTAAAATTATCAATGCAAGAGTTGTAGAGATAATTGAGCAGGCTTATTTAGAGATTAAAAATTATGGTCATGAAGATTCAAAAAAGAAACTTATTGCAGGCATTGTCTTAACTGGAGGAGGTAGTCAGCTAAGACACCTAAAACAGCTGGTTGAATATATAACAGGTATGGATACAAGAATTGGTTATCCAGGAGAACACCTATCTGGAGACTCAAATGAGTTCAATCCAATTTATTCTACAGCTGTTGGACTATTAATGAAAGCAATAGAGAATAATTCTGAAAACTTAACTAATGATATTTCTAGTTCTTCTGGAAATGATTTAGTCAATCAAGAAAGAAAAACAATTTTAGCTAAGTGGGGAGAAGGTTTTAAAAAATTTATAGATAATGTAGATAATACATACGACAATTAACAAAAATTAAAAAAATAAAATAGTTATGGATACAAATTTTAGTTTCGATTTACCAAAAAATAAAAGTAATGTTATGAAAGTAATGGGAGTAGGAGGCGGAGGAAGTAATGCAGTTAACTACATGTATAGACAAGGAATCAAAGGTGTTGATTTCATTATTTGTAATACTGACTCTCAAGCTCTTGAAGAGAGTCCTGTGCCTAATAAAATTCAGCTAGGAGTTAATCTTACTGAAGGTTTAGGAGCTGGAGCAAATCCAGAAATAGGAAAATTAGCTGCTTTAGAGAGCTATGAGGAGTTAAAAAACTTATTAGAAACACAAACTAAAATGTTGTTTATAACTGCTGGAATGGGTGGAGGTACAGGAACTGGTGCTGCTCCAATAATAGCTGAAATGGCAAAGGAATTTGATATCTTGACTGTAGGAATAGTTACTATACCATTCAATTTTGAAGGAAAAAATAGAGAGCTACAAGCTATTAAAGGTTTAGAGAAATTAAAAAGGTCTGTAGATTCATTAATTATAATAAATAACAACAAATTAAGAGAAGTATATGGTAACCTTGGATTTAAAGAAGGATTCTCAAAAGCTGATGAGGTACTTGCTACAGCTGCGAAGGGAGTAGCCCAAGTAATAACCCATCATTATACTCAAAATATTGATTTAAAAGACGCCAAAACAGTACTTTCAAATAGTGGTACAGCTATAATGGGCTCTTCAACTGCAAGTGGATCTAATAGAGCAAATGAAGCGGTTATAAAAGCTTTGGACTCTCCACTGCTTAATGATAACAAAATAGAAGGTAGTAAAAATGTTCTCCTATTAATTATTTCTGGATCTGATGAGATTACTATAGATGAAATAGGAGAGATTAATGAGCATATTCAGAATGAAACAGGTAATAGTGCTAATATAATAATGGGAGTTGGAGAAGATCTTGAGCTTGGAAACAATATATCTGTTACTGTTATAGCTACTGGATTTGGTGATGAAAAACAACAGAGTTTAGTCAACTCAGAGACGAAGAAAGTTATTTACACACTTGATGAAGAACATCCATTTGAAAAGAAATTAATTCATGAGGATCTAAATGAGGAAACTAAAATAACAGAAGATAAATCAAATGATGAAAGCCCTTACGATTTTCATCAAACGAAGATTGAGAGTGAAATAAATGAAATTTTGAGAAATATAGATATTAGCTATGAAGTAGTTGAAGCAGATGAGCAATTAATAGATATAAATGAAATAGAAATAATAGACTTTGAACATGTTTTACCTGATGATGTAGGTGTTGGAGATAATCAAGAAAATTATGATGAAATATCCTTTGGTCTATTTTCAGACAATTTGGAGAAAGAAGTAATTAACAAAAATGACTTTGAAGAAAATTCTGATGAACAAACTCTGGAATATGATGAAATAAACTCTTATGTTGATAATGAAGAGGAGGAAGGTGTAGAGTTTATAAAATTAGACCTTAACGATAATGTAAATCAAATACAAGAAATTAAAACAGGTGAAGAAAAATCTGATAATGAAACCATAGATCATCAAGAGAATAATTATTTATTTGAAAAACCAATAGAGGAGGATTCCGATAATGAAAATATAATTAGGAGGGAAAATTTAAAAAAATATAACCATGTTTTTAAAAGCAATAACTCGTCAATTGAAGATTTAGAAAAAATACCAGCATATAAAAGAATGGGTATTGAAATTAATAATTCAAAGTCCGAGGGTGATGAAATATTTTCAAAGACTATTCTAAATGAAGAGAATAAATTAGAATTTCCAGATGTTAACACATATTTACATGATAACGTAGATTAATTAAAATGAATATAGAAAATCAAATAACTGAGTCTATTAAAGACTCAATGAAAAAAAAAGATAGTCTTAGACTAGAGTCGTTAAGATCTATAAAATCTGCAATTCTTCTGGAGAAGACTAGGTTTTCTTCAGATAAGACTTTAGATGATAATGAAATCATAAAAATTCTTCAAAGGCTTGTTAAGCAAAGAAATGATAGTGCAAAAATCTATAATGAACAAAATAGAGAAGATTTAGCAAATATTGAGGTTGCCCAGTCAAAAATTATTTCAGAGTTTCTTCCAGAACAACTAAATGAAACAGAATTAACGGAAATAATTAACACTACAATAACTGAGTTAAATGCTTCCTCGATGAAAGATATGGGAACTGTAATTTCTGAAGTTAATAAAAAAGTATCAGGAAGAGCCGAGGGAAGAATTATAGCTGAGATAGTTAAAAATAAATTATCAAATTAATAAGTTTTAGAACCTCTAAGTAACTATATTTTTAGACTTATCTTTACTTTCATACTCTTTAGACTCAATTATATCAATAAGTCTAACACAAATTGTATAAATATCGTTAAACGAGATATAAAGGGGTGTTAATGCAATTCGAATTATATTAGGCGGTCTAAAGTCTACAATAATCTTTTTTTTCCCATGATATTCTGGTTCTGTGAGGCACTTTGTTATTCTCCAAGATTCTTCATGAACTATTGATATATGAGAACCTCTATCATTTTTATTTTTAGGAGTAATAATTTTAAATCCTAAATTCATTAATCTGTGATTAAAAATTTCAGTAAAAAAGTTAAATAAATCTACAGCCTTATTCTCTAGTTTTTTAGTTGTTGCATTTATAGTTATGTCTAGTGAAGAGTCTAAAGTAGACATTGAAATTATATGGGGTGTTCCACTAGAGAATTTATTCATCGACTCTGACTGAATATATGTCTTTGAAAAATTAAACGGATCAGAATGACTAAACCACCCTTTTATTGGGGATTTAAGGCCTATCTGTTTTTCATTTCTAGCATATATAAAAGCTGGTGAACCAGGACCACCATTTAAATATTTATATGTACAGCCTATCGCATAATCAATCTCATTGATTTTCATATCAATATCTATAGCTCCAATTGCGTGACTTAAATCCCAAATAACGATACTATCATTTTCTTGACAAATTCTATTAATTCTTTTTACTGGATATCTGTATGAAGATTTGTAAGTAACTAGTGATAGAACAATTATGCCTTTATTGTTTTTAATAAATTGCTCAAGCAAATCAACATCTGGTAAATAATTATCATACTCTAAAAAATTAAATTTTAAATTGTAGTCATTACAAATGCCCTCGCAGATATATTTATCTGAAGGAAAATTAAGATTGTCAGTAGAGATATTTATAATACTGTTTTTTCTTTTAATTAGGCTTAATAACAACTTATATAAATTTAAAGAAGTAGTCCCTCCAACATATATTTCAGCTTCATTTGAATTTAAGATTTTTGAAATTTTTTTCGAAATTTTATTAGGGAGGTTTATCCATGAATTATTCCAGCTTGAAATAAGATTTTGTCCCCATTCATCATTTATGACTTTTTTCAGAGTTTCTTTAGTTTGTTTTGAAAGCATACCAAGAGAGTTACCGTCAAAATATAATTTATCATCTGGATAGATGAACTCACTTTTAAATTTATTTAGTTTATCTTTCGAATCTAATTCTTTTGCTAATTTATTTAGTTTATCCAAGATTCATATATTTTTTTTACCCATTCTAAGTACATCAATCCACTTGGGTGTAGGTTGTCTTCTGCAATTAAGTTAGGCTGATTGATTGCTAACCTGGATATTTGAGTAACATCCACAAAATTTAAATTATTTTGTTCTGAAAAAATTTTTAATATAATATTGAACTGATCTATCTCATCTGATATTCTTTCTCTATCGTAACTTGAACCGTATGGAGAATATCCCCAATCAGGAATTGAAATGACAATAACTTTTGAATTTCCTTTTTTTAAATAATTTATTTCTGTAAGTATTTCGTTTAAATCATCTTCAAACTCACTTAATGATCTAGAGTTAAATTGGTTATTTACACCAATTAATAGAGATATAAAATCATATTTGACGGATAAGTTACTAGATTTAATAGCATTCAGAAGGTCATAAGTCTTCCAACCAGTTTGAGCTATTAATTCAGGATTTTTAAAATCTATACCTCTTTCCAATGCATAATCTACAAACTGACTTGGCCAGCTTTCTTCATATGAAACTCCTTCACCAACAGTATAACTATCCCCAAGTGCTAAAAAAGAATAAGATTCATTATTTGGTGAGATAAAATTTTTATTATTGTTGTTATCTTTTATTTCTGTTGAACTCTGGTCAGATATTTCATTATTATAAATTATTGAATTATCACATCTTGCAAATAAAATCAGGAGAAATGAGTATAAAAAGATTTTAACTGAATTAGTCATCTGGGTATGAGATTCTATAATTTTAATGTATTTATAGCTGTATCATAGTCATTTGAATTAAATATGTAACTTCCAGCAACTAAAACATCTGCTCCATTAGATTTAAGATTTTGAAAGTTATCTTTATTTACTCCTCCATCTACTTCTATTAAAGCATTTGATCCATAAGAAATAATTAACTGTTTCAATTCTTTGAGTCTATCTGTAGTAGATTCAATAAATTTTTGACCAGCAAACCCAGGATTAACTCCCATTAAGCAAATTAAATCAACTTTTTCAATATATTCTTTTAAATCAGATATAGGAGTTTCAGGATTTATAGCAATTCCAGCCTTTAGTGAAGATTCATGGATCTTATTAATGATTTGATTTAAATTATTTGTTGCCTCTATGTGAACCGTTATTATATTAGATCCAAGATTTATAAATTCAGTTACATACTTTTCAGGCTCAACTATCATAAGATGAACATCTAAAGGCTTTTTAGTTAGTTGTCTTATGGTCTTCACAACTGGCATGCCAAAAGATATATTAGGAACAAACAGTCCATCCATAACATCTAAATGAAACCAGTCAGCATTGCTTTTATCTATTTTAGAACACTCTAAAGATAAATTAGCAAAATCTGCTGCAAGAATAGAGGTAGAAACTTTTACTGACATATTTGCCAATATATAGTTTTAAAAAATAATACAGAAAATCAATTAGAAAAAGATATAAACAGGCTTACCTAACTATCCAAGATAAGTTTTCAGAATTTTGCTCCTAGAGGTATGCTTTAGCCTTCTAATTGCTTTTTCTTTGATTTGTCTAACTCTTTCCCTCGTCAAATCAAATGTTTCACCTATTTCTTCTAAAGTCATAGCATGTTGGTTGCCAAGACCAAAATACAATCTTACAACATCAGCTTCTCTTGGGGTTAATGTATCCAGTGCTCTTTCAATTTCAGTTCTAAGTGATTCATGAAGAAGTTGTCTGTCAGGATTTGGTGATTCTCCGCTATTTAAAACATCATATAAGTTTGAGTCTTCACCTTCAACCAAAGGTGCGTCCATTGATACATGTCTCCCAGAATTTTTTAAGGATTCTTTTACATCATTAACAGTCATATCAAGCTCTTTAGCAATTTCTTCTGCAGAAGGTGCTCTCTCATGAGCTTGCTCTAGAAACGCATAAGTTTTATTTATTTTATTAATCGAACCAATCTTATTTAATGGTAATCTAACAATTCTTGATTGTTCAGCTAAAGCTTGCAGGATTGATTGTCTAATCCACCATACAGCATATGAGATAAATTTAAAACCTCTAGTTTCATCAAATCTTTGGGCAGCCTTAATTAGACCAAGATTACCTTCATTAATAAGGTCAGGAAGTGTTAATCCTTGATTTTGGTATTGCTTAGCTACAGATACTACAAACCTTAAATTGGCTTTAGTAAGTTTTTCTAGTGCAAATTGATCTCCGGCTTTAATCCTTTGAGCTAATTCTACTTCTTCCTCAGCAGTAATAAGGTCAACCTTACCTATCTCTTGAAGATATTTATCTAAAGAAGCAGTTTCTCTATTGGTTACCTGTTTTGTTATTTTTAATTGTCTCATAGACTAATTAGTGCCACAAAAATTGTTCCAAATTGAAAAAATTTAAGAATTTTTTTCAAGTAAAACTTTTCTGGAAATTTTAGATTTTTTTGTTCTAGGATCAATTCCAAGGTATTTTATTTCGATTTGATCACCAATGTTTAAATAATCAGCTACATTATTGACTCTCTCCCATGCAATTTCAGATACATGTAAAAGAGCTTCTTTTCCAGGAACAAATTCAACTACTGCACCGAAATCAAGAATCTTGATTACTTTTACATTATATACTTCATCGATTACAGGCTCAAAAACTAGATTTTTAATTCTGTCGATAGCATAATTTATCTTTTCTTGATCAACCCCTAAAATTTCAATAACACCAATTTCATCTTTCTCATTTATTACAATTGTAGTTTCAGTATCCTTTTGAAGTTCTTGTATATTTTTACCTCCTGGCCCTATTACCAGTCCAATAAAGTCCTTACTGATTTCAAGATTAACCATTTTAGGTGCATGAGCTTTTACAGAATCTTTTGGATTATTTATTGTTTCATCTAATTTATTCAATATATCCAATCTTCCATTTTTAGCTTGACCAAGTGCTTCAATTAAAATCTCGTATTTTAATCCTTTAATTTTGATATCCATTTGACATGCAGTGATTCCATCTTTAGTACCTGTTACTTTAAAGTCCATATCTCCAAGATGATCTTCATCACCTAAAATATCAGATAATACAGCATATTTATCTCCCTCAGTTATTAAACCCATTGCTATACCGGAAACATTACTTTTAATATTAATTCCAGCATCCATCAATGCAAGAGATCCCGCACAGACTGAAGCCATAGAGGACGATCCATTAGATTCTAAAATTTCAGATACAATTCTAACTGTATATGGACAATCAGTTGGCATAACTTTTTTTAGAGCCCTTTGAGCAAGATTTCCATGACCAACTTCTCTTCTTGAAGTTCCTCTCAATGGTCTTGCTTCTCCAGTTGAAAATGGTGGAAAATTATAATGTAAATAAAAGGTCTCTTCAGATTGATCAGTTGGCATATCAATTACGTTGGCTTCTCTGCTTGTTCCAAGAGTAACTGATGCCAAAGCTTGCGTTTCACCTCTTGTAAAGACTGCAGATCCATGAGTAGATGGTAAGTAATCGATTTCAGTCCAAATATTTCTAATGTTATCAGGTTTTCTTCCATCAAGCCTTATGCCTTCATTAAGAACTAAATCTCTAACTGCTTTTTTTTGTGATTTACTAAAGTATTTTAGAATAAGATCTTTATTTTCTTCAAACGTTTCTTCATCATAAGATTCGACTAATTCTTGTTTAACATTTGAAAAAAGTTCACTTCTTTCATTTTTTGAAAGACCTTTTTTTGCTATATCATAACATTTTTGATAAGTTTTTTCAATAATTTGATTTTCTAGCTCTAAGTCTTCCTCAGCGGAATCATATTCTCTTTTTTCAGAACTGACTCCAACAAGCTTAACAAGCTCTTTTTGAGCCTTGATTTGGGCTTTAATCTCTTCATGAGCATATCTTATTGCCTCAGTCATTTCCTCTTCAGAAATTTCATTAAATTCACCTTCAACCATAACAACTGAATCTTCACTAGCACCAACCATCATATCTATATCAGATTCCACGAGCTGAGCCTTTGATGGATTTACTAAGAAATTTCCATCAATTCTTGCTACTCTAACTTCAGAAATCGGACCATCAAATGGAATATCGGACAATGATAGTGCGGCAGATGCAGCCAAACCAACTAATGCATCTGGCATTACGTTTTCATCGTGAGACATTAATTGAATCATAACCTGGGTTTCATTATAATAATCTTTAGGAAATAAAGGCCTTAGTACTCTGTCAACAATTCTCATTGTTAAAATCTCTTCATTACTCGGTCTTGCCTCTCTTTTAAAAAAACCGCCTGGAAATCTTCCAGCAGAAGCAAATTTCTCTCTATAATCTACTGTTAAAGGAAGAAAATCTAGTGTTGACTCTCCATAATTGGAAACTACTGTAGATAACAGCATACAGTTTCCCATTTTTATTACTACAGAACCATGTGCTTGTTTTGCTAGTTTTCCTGTTTCAATGATAATTTCACGCCCATCATTTAAAACAATTGTTTTTGATAAAGGTTTTGGATTCATAATCTAGTTTTGGTTTAAATTAATTGTTGTGTGAGTATTTAGACAACCAAACTAAATTTTACTTTCTGATACCAAGTTTTTTAATTATATCACGGTATCTTTCTATATCTGTTTTCTTTAAGTACTCAAGTAAGTTTCTTCTTTTACCAACCATTTTTACAAGTGATTTCTCTGTATTGAAATCCTTTGCATTAGTTTTAAGATGATTAGAAAGATGATCTATTCTTTTCGAGAAAAGTGCAACTTGACTTTCAGCAGAACCGGTATCTTTAATGTTTTTACCAAATTCTTTAAAAATATCTTTTTTCTTAAGTACTGTCATTCAGTTATTTTTGAGCCGCAAATATAGTAGTTTATATTTAAATAAGTAAATTATTACTCATATTTACGAAGAGGAGAATTTTGAATTAAATCGATGTATAAATTAATTTTCTTTTTTAGTTCTTTTCTATGCACTATAAAATCTAAAAATCCTTTTTCTAAAAGAAATTCACTCTTTTGAAATCCCTCAGGCAGGTCCTTGCCAGTTGTATCTTTTACAACCCGAGGACCAGCAAAAGCAACCAGAGCATTAGGTTCTGCAATGTTTATATCACCTAACATGGCAAAGGAAGCAGTTGTTCCCCCTGTAGTTGGATCAGTACAAACCGAAATATATGGTAATTTGGCTTCAGATAGATCATTCAACATAGCAGAGGTTTTTGCCATTTGCATCAATGATGTCGCAGATTCCATCATTCTTGCACCTCCTGATTTTGAAATTATAACTAAAGGACATTTATATTTTATCGCATAACTGATTGCTAAAGAAATTTTTTCTCCAACTACAGATCCCATTGAACCACCTATAAACTTGAAATCCATACATGCTATAACTATGTTTTTTCCAAAAGATTTTCCGTATCCTATCCTAATGGCATCTTTTAGACTTGTTTTAGCCTGTGCATCTTTCAATCTGTCAGAGTATTTTTTTTGATCTTTAAATTTTAGAAAATCAATGGACACAATACTAGCATTTAACTCTTTGTAATTTTTATCAAAGAGTATCTCAAAGTACTCTTTACTACCAATATGGACATGATAATCATCTTCAGGGCTTACGTATAGGTTCTTTGAGAGCTCTTTAGTATCAATAATTTTGCCACTTGGTGTTTTATACCAAAGACCAGCTGGAATATCTTTTTTTTCCTCTGTTTTTGTACTAATATTTTTGTTTGTTCTTTTGAACCAACTCATACTAATAGATATTAATCTAAGGTATTGATATTATTTAAATCTTCAAAAGCTTTAATTAATCTAGCTTTAAACGTTTCTTCACCCTTTCTTAGCCATACTCTGGGATCATAATACTTTTTATTAGGAATATCATGACCATCGGGATTTCCAATTTGGCTTTTTAAATACTCTAAATTTGAATTCATATAATCTCTAATACCTTCAGTAAAGGCATATTGAAGATCAGTGTCAATATTCATTTTTACAACTCCATACTCAATAGCTTCTCTAATTTCCTCCAAAGAAGAGCCTGATCCTCCGTGAAAGACAAAGTCAAGTGAATTATTAGGTAAATTAAACTTATTTGAAATAAATTCCTGAGAGTTCTTTAAAATTTTAGGGGTAAGTTTAACATTACCTGGCTTGTATACTCCATGAACATTTCCAAAAGCAGCTGCAATCAAAAATTTATCACTTATTGAGCTTAATTCAGAGTACGCGTATGCTACTTCTTCAGGCTGTGTATATAGCTTTGAGCTATCAATGTCAGTATTATCAACACCATCTTCTTCACCACCTGTTACACCAAGTTCTATTTCAAGTGTCATATCAAGGTCTGTTAATTTCTTCAGATATTCTTTACAAGTAGCAATATTTTCCTCTAGAGGCTCCTCAGAAAGATCTATCATATGAGATGAAAATAATGGATATCCATTTCTTTTATAAAATTCTTTACCATAATTAATAAGTCCATCTATCCATGGAAGAATTTTTCTCGAGCAATGATCAGTATGAATTATAACTTTTGCTCCATAATTATTAATTACTTCATGAATATGATATGCACCAGAAATTGATCCTGAAATAGAAGCATTAAAATTGTCATTAGGCATTCCTTTTCCTGCAATAAATTGAGACCCTCCATTTGAAAATTGAATTATAACAGGACTATTAATTTGTGATGCAGTTTCTAGAACTGGATTTATAGTATTTGTTCCCGAAACATTTACAGCTGGAATAGCAAATTTTTTCTCTTTAGCAATACTAAAAATTTTTTGATTTTGTTCTCCGTATATAAAGTTATTGTCCAATTTGAATTTTATTAAAGTTTGTCAAAAGTATTAAACTTAATTTAAAATGGATAATTAATTCCAATATTATAGACTGCTTTTTTTAATGTGAAATCATTAAACCATCTTTTACCTAAAATTTGGGCCGGGTTATGTGTTTTAAATCCGACATCAAGCCTTAAAACAAAAAAGTTAAAGTCATACCTTAATCCAACCCCTGTTCCTACTGCTAGTTCTTTTAAATCAGAAAGATTATCAAAAGTCATTGCTTTGTCTTCAACATTATCATTTAAATTCCAAATATTACCGATGTCAATAAACAATGCACCATTAAGTTTTCCACTTATTCTAGATCTATATTCAAAATTGAAAGCAATTTTAAAGTTTGCTTCATTAAATTCATTTATATTATTACTGCTACCTGGCCCTAATTTATATGCTTTCCAAGCTCTATTATCATTAGATCCTCCGGCATAATATGATCTAGAAAAAGGTATATAGTTTGAATTTTCATATGGAAGAGCAACACCTGTAAAAGCTCTTAGAGCAAAAATATTTCCACTATTTAGTAAAAAATGTTTAATGTAATTAATTTCAGCTTTGGCATACTGGGACGGAATTATATTTGAAATTTCTACTTTACCATCAGAATTGGTATTGTTTAATTTTAAAATCTCATTAAACAAGTTACCAACCATTTCCAGCTTTACTCTTAATTGTGAGAAATCCTCATCCAGGAAACTTTCTTGAGTATTTCTGTTAATAGTTAAAGATGATCCAATAATAATATTATTTTCAGTTAATCTTTCTTTTCTTTCTAAAATTGAACTTACATCTTTAAAAAATTCGTTATCAGTTTCTAGACTAGTTTTGTATGACAAAACTTGCTGAATAAATTTATTTGTACCATCAGGAATTAATAAATCTCCATTTTCATCAATTATCGATTGATCAATATTGTACAATGAAGAAATATAATTAAGCTTATCATATGAATTTCTGTAGACATTAAAATAATTTGAGATATTTTGATTATTGACATACTCAAAGTCTAGAAGTTTAAAATTTACTTTAGAATATACTTTTGGGCTCCAATTAATCTCATAAATGCTACTATAATATTGCTTATCAAGACCAATATTTTTTTGTAGGGTTGTTCCTAAAATTATATTTGTTACAGGGTTCATCTCTTTTCTAATAATTTTATTGGAATTAAAAGGTAAAACAGCTCTAGGTATTCGTAGATTTAAATTTCCTCCTAATTCAAAAAGATTAAAGAATGAATCATCTATAATTGAAATATCTTTAGAAGCACCGATCGAATTTTTAAGGTTGATTGAGAGATTTTCAGTACGTTTAAAAATATTTCTAATGTTTAAATTAGAGCCTAAAGAAATACCGAAGTCTTCAATATTTGAGTGTGTAAAATCTAAATCAAAACCAAGACTAAACCTTTCTCTTGGGAATAGAAAAATTGAAGATGATAGTGACTTGTTATTTTCTTCAAAAATAATTCTTGGGTATTTGAAGTTTCCTAGATTAGAAAAATATCGGGAAGTAAGTATTTTATTCTCTTCACTATAATTATCTGATATATTAAAAAAAATTGGTTCAATAAGGGATTTAGCATTATAATTTAGTTTTCCCTTTGAAAAGATATTAATACCATTATAATTTATTGAATCTGTATATGAATCAATATTAGACAATTCATCTAATGATTCTACAAATATATTTATATTATCAATTTTCTTTATCTGGTAATCAGTCTCTTGGTTTATGTTTTTAACATTTAAAATTATAGGTATTTTTTTGAAATTACCTGTACTATCAATTAGTACTTGATAATTAATGCTTCTTTGCTGGAAGTTATATATCCCATTGTTTTTGAATAATTTAATGAGTCTATCTCTCTCCAATATAAGTTTGTCAATTGTAAAGATTTCGCCTTTTTTTATTTGGCTTTTACTAATGTGGTCTTTATACAAAGAATCCAGATCTCTAGACTCGATATTTACAGTTATTGAATCAATTAAATACCTCTCTTTGGTTTCAACTGAATATTTAGCAGTTAATTGATTGAACTCTATAATTGAGTCATATGAAATATTTGAGTCAAAATAACCTTTACTATCATAAAATCTTTTAAGTCTTTCTATATTTTTATCAATATCAATATCATTTATAGTAATTGGTTCTTGCCCAATGTTTTTTAGGAAATCATTAAATGAGTTGTTATATCTCTTTAATTGATCTATTTGTTTAATAGAAATAAGTTTTTCTAATCTTTTAGTCCTATTTTCATTCTTTTCTAACCATATTCTAAACTTCTCATTAGGATTATCATTAGCAAGATTATTAATGGCTAATCCAAGTGGAAAGCTTAAAAATTTATTAATTGGTGAAGGTTGAATAAGTAAATTGGCGGGATCTTTTTTAACAATACTATCGTTAACTTCAAGTATATTTTTAACTAGAATAGGGCGATCAAATTTATTGTAAATATTAGAGCTACAACTACTTATGATTAATAAGAGAGCTATTAAAAATGGTGAAAAAATTCTAGTAAAAGTCAATTTTTTTTTACTAAATTACATTTTTTAGCTCAATAATTTCTTTGTCTTACAAGTTCAAATATTACTGCTGAAAATGCAGCAGATACATTCAATGAATCTATATTTGAGCTAATTGGAATCATAAGCATATCATCAGAAAGATTTAAAACTCCTTTTGTAATTCCTTTATCTTCAGATCCTAAAATTAAACCTACTGATTTTTTATAATCCTTATCATAAATACTTTTACTAGCTTTTTCTGATAAACTTAAAATCTCTATGCCTATTGATTTTAAGTGAATTATTGCATCTTTTAAATTATTAACTCTTGCAATCGGTATGTTAAAAACTGATCCAGACGAGGTTTTAATAACATCAGCGTTGATAGGAGCTGAGTTATTTTGTGAAATAATTATTCCTGTTACACCAGCAGCGACTGATGTTCTGATTATAGCTCCAAAATTTCTTGTGTCAGTTACACCATCTAAAAGTAAATAAGTAACTTCTTTTGATTCGTTATATGTTGATTTTACTAATTCCTTGATTGATATAAGTGGAACTGGAGATAAAATTGCTACAGCTCCTTGATGGTTCTTACTTTTATACTTATTAAACTTTTCTTTTGGAACATACGTATATTTTATGTTCTTTTTTTCTAATTTTTCTACTAATGACCTAAACAAGCTACTTGATGCGGATGACTTAATTAATAAAACTTTTGATATTTCCTTTGATGAATCAACTGCCTCTATTATGCTTCTTAAACCATATATTTCTAAATTTTTGCTCATTATCAAAAAAAAAAAGGAGGTTTTTTTTACAAAACCTCCTTTTAAGATATTAATTAAATGTTTACTTACAAATATTTAAATCCTTTGGTCCATCAGCTGGACTTGTTCCATCAGATAATGCTGTTTGAGCATTACCTCCATTTGGATCTTCATATTCAAGCTGGTACGTAACCTCACTATCCCATGCACCTCCACTAAAGGTAAGTCCTAAAGATTGGGTTCCATCCAAAGTGAATGATGTACTAGCAGATGTTCCACTAGTGAATCCGAAGACTTCTGCAACTTCACCATCTATAGTAATAGTAACTGTTGCACCATTCCATCCATCACCCCAGCTATCTTGGCCATTAAGAGTATAATTACCAGCAGGAGGAGTAGCTCCAAATGGCACTTTACATCCAATTATAACAAGATATCTAAAAGGTGAACTCCAATAGAAACCAGTCATTGAACCAGTTGCATTTTGATATGAGAATGATCTACCATCAGTCAGACTTAACTCAAATCTAAAGTATACTACATCATTTCCTTTGAAATCAGAAATATTCATAGCACTTAATGCTTGATTTAGAGTAACTGTTACATCAAATCTAGGAAGACCAAAATCTCCATCATACATATCACCTAGAGTCCATGTATTATATAGGGTTTCAGTCCCTCCGTTCATTGATAAATAAAGATCAACTTTAGAGATTAGATCTGTAGTTTCAGCATGAGGCTCAAAAGTACCTGACCAAACCGAAGAATCTGGTGTAGATGCTTGATACTCACCATTAATGCTTATTGCTCTTAGACCAGCTCCATATTGAAAATTATTAAACATGTAGTCGATCATCATCTCTTCTCCTTTGTAATCATCACGAAAACTATCTTTAGCACATGATGTAATCAAAAGAATTAAACTAAGATATATATATATTTTTTTCATAGTATTTATATTTAATCGACCGCAGGTCCGTTAGAGTTCCAAAATACTCTTTGTGCTAAGTCAGTTTTCTGATTAACGTTAGAGTTTCTTCCAGCATGACTACTTGGATAAAACATAGACAACGGAAATTGTCCAGGATTTAACTCAATTGTAGGTTGAAGATTTTTAGGATAACCAGTTCTTCTGTAAAGGTTGTATGCATCAATACCAGCACCAGCCTGAGATATCATAAATTCTTCAGCCCAAAGTTCAAGCTTACCATCTAAAGATGCAGCACTCCACTCAGCAGCAAAATTTGCTATATAAGTATCAATATCTGCTTGAGACATTGCGGGTGCATCAATTATATCATCTACCTTATTGAAGAATGCTTCTATACCTGCTAGAGTTCCAGCAGTTGGATCTCCTCCAGTACTAACAGCAACTTCTGCATCAAAAAAGTGCATCCATGAAGATAAAATTACTGGTGTAATACCAGCTCCTCCAGAACCGTCTTCTAGATATTGTGGAACAAATTGACCTTCATCATAAGTTCCTCCTGCTGGATATATTCCAGGAAGAGCCCTTCTTGATTGATCAGGGTTAATACCACTATCATCTCCATGATCTCTTCCCCAGTAACCTTCAGGAAGACCACAGTAAATACCATAAGCAATTCTATGTGGCTCGATAAAGTAACCAGGAACAGCACATTGAAGTAATGTTTCGTCAACAGGTCCATCTATACCAGGAGTGTCTCCTTGCTGTCTATAAATTAAGTAGTTAATTCTTGGATCTCTTTCACCATTTCTACCAACCATTAATCTATTCATTAACCAGTTTGACTGGAAATCACTAGCACCATTTAAGGTGTAGTTAGACCTATAGATTGGAGATCTTGTGTCAGGGTTTGAAGTATTTGTTCCCCATTGAAATTCAAAATCATCACTACTTGAAGTAATATAGTTTGTAATAGAATTATAAGACGCATAATCACCAAGATTTAAATATGCTCTCTTTTTTATACTGTTTGCAGCTTTAATCCACTTTTCAGCATCCCCACCGTAGTACATATCGTATGTAGGTGGAACTCCGCCAGCATTAAAACCAGCTATAGCACTGTCAAGTAAACCAAGAGCAGCTTGATAAACTGATGATCCTCCATCTGAAGATGGGTTTAAATTTTCCGAACCTTGTAAGGCCTCAGTATATGGTATATCTCCAAAATAATCAACTAAACTCATATAAATATACGCTTGAAATACTTGACTCATAGCAGTATAATAAGTAAGTCCAGCTTCTTCAGCAAGGATATTCATTAATCTAATATCCTCCATAATTCCTTGATATGCATTTGACCATACACCATCCCAACTTATTGGAGTGTACGCATTGTCATAATCACGGAAAAAACCATGAAGCTGTCTAGTTAGCCTTAATCCAGGATCACCTAGACCATCAACAAAATAAGCAAAATCCTCTTGTATCGCATTGATAAAGAGATCAGCGCTAGCTTGATCAGGCCCTAAAGCATTAGGGTTTGAAGTTAAATCTAAGTCAAGTGTTTCACATGAAGTGAAAAATAATACACTTGCTAAAGTTAAAATTGAAAGTTTTCTAAATTTTTTCATAATTCTTTATCCTTTAAAACGTTAATTTTAGACTTACACCATATCTTTTAGAACTAACACCATTGAAGTATTCAAATCCTGAACCATTACCAACACCAAGTCCTGCAATGTTAGGATCAAAATTACTTCCCGGAGGTGTATTATATGCATCATACCATAGGTTAAAACCTTGAGCACTTATAGATACTGCGCCAAAAGGTGTGTTTTCTAACCATTTTGATGGTATATCATAGCTTAAAGATAATTCACTTAATCTCAACACACTTGCATCCCATGTTTCTAGCTCACTAGCATAGAAAATAGTACTAAATGTGAATGTAGAGTTATTTATCATCTTGTTGTTTGGTGAACTATCAGGAAGTACTCCAGGTAGTAAGAATGATAATTCTCTATTAAAGTTTGCCCCAGCTGTATCAGTTGTTAATCCTCTTGCTAATAGGGTAGAGTTAAAAGGTGAGTACATATCTCCACCAATTGTAGCATTAAATAGGAAGTTTAATGAGAAGTTTCCATATGAAATTGTATTACTTAAGTTAGCAATAAAATCAGGATTAGAATCTCCGATTAAAGCATAAGGGTTATTCTTATATTCTGTATCATAATTTGTTGCATATGTACCATTACCTTCAACGATTGGATTTCCAGCACTATCTCTGGATACACTACTTCCAATCATAGAAGTTAGTGGAAGACCAGGAATAGCTGCATTTCCAAGGTTAGTATAACCTGCATATACAATTTGATCCGTATCAGGACCTAGATCCTCAACAATAGATTGAGTTGACATATAATTAACTGTAGTATTCCAATTAAAATTCTCTCCTCTTAGCCAGTCAGCAGATAAATCAATTTCCCAACCTTTGGTGCTAATTTCACCAATGTTTGTTCTAGTTGATGAATATCCAGTTGCTGGATCAAGCGGTCTTGATATAATAAGATCTGTTGTCTCTCTATCATAATATGAAATTTCAGCAGTTAGTCTATTATCGAAAAGGTTAGCTTCAATACCAAATTCTAGCTCAGCTAAAAGTTCAGGCTTTAAACCTACGTTACCTAATTGAGAACCAGAAGAGTTAGTAATAACATTCGTTCCTCCAATTCTAAAGTCTTTGGTATCTAAAGCTAAAGTAGCTGCAATTGGATATCCAAATGGGAAAGTAGCAGATGTACCATATGCAACTCTCAGTTTTAAAAAGTCAATAGGTAATTCTCCAAAATCAAACATAGATGTTGGAACTATAGCTATACTAGCAGATGGATATGTTATTGATCTATTTTCTTCTGACAAGTTTGAAACCCAATCAGTTCTTGCAGATAAAGTCAAGAAAAGATAGTTTTCATAATCAAAAGATGCTTGACCAAAAACTCCAGTAACATTTCTTTTTGAATAATATTCGATTTCTTCTTGTTGGTTGAAGTTAAAATGTCTGAAAATTCCATATACATTTTGTCCAGTACTTCTCACACCATTTCTGTCATATTCAACAGAGTTTGATGTTGCACCAAGGTTAAAGTTAACACCCCATGCTTCATCAAGTTGAAAGTCACCATTAAGGGTGATTTGATGATTGAAAATGTAATTAGTGTTATTCCACTTTTCATAAAAACCACTTTTGTCTTCATTTGAACCTGTTTGTCCACCTTTATTTGATTGACTTACATTATCTTCTGAATAAACATCATAACCATATCTATATTGAACATTTAAGTTGTCATTAAAATCAAACTGAACGCTAGTACCCCCATAAACTCTAGTTGTATTTTGCTTATCTTCAGCATTGTTTAATGTCCATAATGGATGTTGTATTGCATTACTACCATAATAGTAGATTGATGCTTGAGTAATAGGATTAGCATACGGAAGCTCTGTAATACTCAATTGACGTGGAGTAAAAAATACCACATCATACAAAGAGTTAGCACCAGCTGTACCACCACTTGCAGCAGCGATTGGAGGTGAATTAAATCTTGTCTGAGAATAATTAAGCGTTCCATTTACTGTAAATCTATTAGACAAGGCCATTCTACCACCAAAACTTAATGAACTTCTTCTTAAGTTGTTATTTGGAGTAAATCCTTCATCATCAAGGTTACCGTAATTTACATTATAGGACAATTTCCCGTCAGAGCTTTGTCCTCTAAAGTTAACATTAGTGTTAAAGATGCTACCTGTTCTAAATAATTCTTCAATAGAATTTCTTGGAGCCCACTCATAGACTGAGTCCATTGATAATCCTATTAATGGTAATAAATTTTTAGGTAATGCATTAGAACTTAAATTGTTAACATATGGGTGAATAACATATCCTGGTTGACCTGAAAGTGAACCGTTAAGGGCACTTTGTCTTCCCCATCCAGCTGGACCTTCTTTATCAAAACTAGGACCCCAGTTTGAAAAGAACCAACCAAAACTTTGATCGAATCCACCACCATATTTATTTTGATAATCTGGCATCATTGCAAGCTCTTGAGAGAAATAAGAAGTGTTAACAGTTATTTCATTTTTAGAAGCTTTCATTCCTGATGCAGTAGTACCAGATTTTGTTGTAATTAATATTACACCATTTCTACCCTGTGAACCATAAAGTGTTGCAGCTGCAAGACCTTTTAAAACATTCACAGATTCTATATTGTTAGGGTCTAAATCAAGGAATCTTGAAGAACCGTTGTTACCCGAAGTAAAACCACCCATTGCATTTGTGTCACTTGAAAAAGGTACACCATCAACAACAAAAAGAGGTTGGTTACTTGCACTAAAGGTACTAAGACCTCTAATAATAACACTAGTTCCAGATCCAGATAGACCTCCTTGATCGGTAACCTGTACACCAGAAGCTTTACCAGACAATACACGCGCAACATCACCGGATGCTCTGCTCTCTACCTGACTATTGTCAACTTCGGAAACAGCATATCCTAGTGCACGTTTTTCTCTCGTAATACCTAAACTAGTGACGATTACTTCTTCAAGTTGTGTCCCGAGGGAAAGAGATATATTAATAACATTAGACGATCCAACAGTTACAACTGCTGTTTCATATCCGACAAAGCTGAATTCCAGAATTTGTCCTTCAGATGCATTAATAGAAAAGTTTCCATCGAAATCAGTAGTAACACCGGTAGTTGTTCCTTGAATTAATACTGTGGCACCCGGAAGAGGTAGGCCATCATTATCAGAAACAACACCAGATATAGTCTCCTGTGCAAGTGATGTTTGCAGCACAAGCAAGGAAATTACTAATAATCTGAATAAGCTTTTCATACTTAGTTATATGTTAATTATTTGTTAAAAATTAATTGAATCAATAAATATACGTTAATAACCATGTTTTATTGGTTTTAATTATATATTATCTATAAAAAATAAATTATTTTTATTGTTTTCGCTTTTTTGTTAACAATTTTTTAATGAAATCTTAAAAAAATCATTTTTTATTAACATATTTTTAGTAAATATTAAAATTTTTAAGAATATGATAATTCTTAGAATTTATTAGTATTTATAGCTCTCCTACATTATTCTCCATTCCAATTATATTTCTTGACTACTTTAAATTCTTTGTTCACCTCACATAACTATAATCTCCTATAAATATTTAAGTATCAAGAAGAAGGTAAAGGATAATAAATACAACAAAAAAAAATATGTCAAAAAAAACCCACCATAAAGGTGGGTTTTATTATTTATCAAATTAAACTTGGTTTAATTGAAAATTGGAACTTTTACAAATTGATCTATAAGTCCAGGGAAATTTTCATTTGAAGAAGACTCCGAAGCTGGATAGAAAAATCTTTGAGGAATAACATTTGTGTTAGTATTTTTAACTCTTGTTCCAATTAAGTTATTGTTTCTTCTAACATCATGGTAAGTAGGACCTCCAATAACAGATTTGAATTTTTCAATCATAATCTCCATTGTCATTGCAGCTGAAGTACTTAATCCTCTGTTTACCATACCTCCAGCAGCAAAATCCGCTGTTGTGTATGCATCAAAGTTTCCTCCATACTTACTATTGTTACTAGCTCTTACAGCGTTTAATGCAGCTAATGCTTCATCTGGACTAGTTCCTACTGCTGTTTCAGCAATAATTAATTGAACTTCTTCAAATGAAACAACTGGATAGTTTCTGTCAACAGCGGCAAAACCGTCAGTTGTATTCATACTTACTCCATTACTTTGATCTACATACCATGCAAATCTACCTGACTCATCAGTTTTTGCGTTTCCGCTATAAATTGATGATGCAGGATTAATTAAGTCTGACATGTAACTATTTTGAACTCTAAGATAATCTTGTCTTTCTTCGACTTCGAACATCCAGAATAAGTTCTCCATGTAGTTTGTAGTAGTATGTATAATATCCCAATCGTTAGCAGTACTAGTGAAGTTTGCAGCTTTTGCAGCAGCTAATGCAGCTGAATTATTACCCAATGCCAAGTTATATCTAGCTAAAAGAGCATTACCTATTTGACTCCAAGTTGAAGACGTAGAAAATACATTATTAGCAGCAGATACACTACCAGCTTTTTGAATACCAGACTGAATTAATGCAATTGCACCATTCATTACAGTTGCCTGTGACTCATAAACTGGATCTGGGAAATCAAGGCTATTTACCTCTGAAAAAGGAATATCTCCAAAAACAAGTGCTGTTTCTGCAAAATAATATCCTTCAAGTATTTCAGCAATACCTTGAATTTGAGCGTTACCAGCTTCTACAGCTTTTGCTTTTGCTACTTGAGCTTGAGAAACCCCAGCAGCAAGACCATCTGACCAAGTTTCGTTGTAACTATTAGAATTTACTGAATAAATATTCCAAGTTGCATACTGTCTATCAAACCCAGTAAGTTGGTCCGTGAACATCGACGTAATCCTTGCAGGCGCTGCCTCAGCAACAGCCGCAACATTTAATAACGCATGATTTATAATTAAACCAATAGGAGCATCAGTAAACGCATTTGGGTTATCATTTAAGTCCTCGTCTATTTCACATCCTATGAATAGAGAGGTAATTGCTAAAAGTGTTATAAATTTTTTCATTTTATTTCCTATTAGTGATTAAAAGTTAAGTTTTAAGTTAAACAGAAAAGATTCTGTATTCGGGTTAGTGAAGTACTCAACACCTCTAGCTTTCCCTGCACCTACTAAACTTATTTCCGGATCTATATCAGGAAAATCTGTTTGTAAAAGGAAGTTTCTTCCAGTAATACCGAAAGATCCGCCTTTAGCACCAATTGGTGTTAAAATTGACGATGGAAGGTCATAGCTAAGAGATACTTCTCTTAGTTTAATGAAAGATGCATCAAATATGAATAACTCATCTTGAGATCCAAAACCACCACCATCTGTTCTATACCATCCTTCTTCTAATGCTACTAAACCACCACCGAAGTCACCAATGTTTCCTCTAAATGTAGTACCAGCAGGAACAGTTCCACCAAATCCTCCAGCATATTTTGGAAGATCCTGAGGAGCTACTGACTCAACTGCAGTATTTGGGTGAATACCAAAGTAGTGAAGTACACTATAAGTACCAGCCCACATTTCGTTACCTTGTGAAGTTTCGAAAACAAATGAGAAGTCCCAAGGGCCTTTTGTAATAGAGGCACCTAAACCAGCTCTAAAGTCTGGTTGTGCGGATCCAGTAACACCATTTTCGGCAGCAATTACTGGGAAACCATCAGCATCAGTTACAATATTTCCATTACCATCTTTTTCAAAATAACCACCATAGAAAGAGTTAAAATCTTCTCCTTCTACAATAGAAGCTACAAATCCTCCCATGTAAACTGCACTTACACCTGGAAGCTTTTCAACAACGTTTTCAGCTGCTGTATAGTTACCAAAAATGTTAATTGCAGTATCTGCATTATTATATAAGTTGTAGTTGAAGTCAAACTCAATACCCTTATTTGAAATTTCTGCTACGTTAGAATAAAGACTTGTAAACCCAGTTGATGGAGGAGCCTCAAGTGATAAAATACCATCAGTAGTTAAACGATCATAATATGTTAAACCTACTGTTAGTGAATTGTCAAAGAATCTTGCATCAGCACCAACTTCGTACTCGGTTACTTTTTCAACTGTTAAGTTAGGGTTACCCTGAACACTACTTCTTCTTGAAGTACCACCATAGTTTGCACCATCGATGTAATCACCCCATCCTTCAGAACCTGCTGTAGATGGACCAAATGTACTTCTGTTTAAGTATAATGAAGGAGAAATACCTACCTCACCATAAGAAGCTCTAAGTTTTAAAAATGATAATGTACCTGACTGAGAGTTATCAAGAATATATCCAACTTGTGCAGATGGATAAAATACCTGATCAGAAACAGTTGTTGAGTTTTCTAATCTACCAGCAAGATCAACAATTAAATCTTCAGCAATAGTGAATGTTGTATTAAAGTATGTTGAGTTTTTTTGGTTTGTAGATTTATACTCACTAGCACCAATGTTTGGGTTCTCAGCATTACCAACTAATTGCTTAGATGGATCTGGATTTAAGAAACCAACAGTAGAGGAGCTGAATCTATAATATTCACTATTTTCGTATACATAACCAACAATTGCATTTAAGTTAATGTCGTCTGTTAAATCAAAGTTACCGTTTACAAAAATGTTAGCATTTTCAATTCTTTGTTCATAATCATCTTTGAAAAAACCACCATTTGTATAAGAACCTGCAGACTTAACTGGATAATATTCCTCTCTTCTATCAGAATAGAAGTCTAATCCATATCTACCTGTAACAGTAATGTTATCCGCAAGAGTTATGTTAACCTGTGGTGCAAGAATTATACGATCAACTTCGTTAGGGTTATCTAGCTCATTGATTGTCCATCCTGGGTTGTTATAAATAGCTGGAGCTTGACCAATATGTCTTGCTCTATACGATCTATGACTTAGTGGTGTACCAACAGCATCATTTGGACCTGAGTAGTATGTACCAATGTGATCAGTATTGTTAAAATCAGGAGAAGTTCTTAAGTATCCTAAATATAAACCATTAAGGTTTGAACTTTGCTGAATTCTTTCAGACTCCGATCCAATATAAGAAGCATTAATTCTTGCCTCTAACCATGGAGTTAATTTTGTAGTCTGGTTAATTCTGAAAGTATTTCTTAGATAATTAGACTTTCCATTAATAACACCTTTTTGATCTAATCTAGAGTAACTTAAGTAAGTGTTACTATTTTCGTTTGCTCTAAAATTAATACCTAAGCTATAATTTTGAGTATAACCAGTTCTAAAAATTTGATCTCTGTTTTCTTTATTAAATGTTTGCTTAGAGTTCTTTTCAGTAACAGGGTAATAAGTTGAACCTGTAATATCACCGACAAAGTATGGACCAGAAGTATCATAAACATCAGAGCCACCAGATCTATCTGCGATTTTATCACCCCAAGATAAACCTGAAGCATTCGAGTTCCAATTTCCACCGAAACCTTGTCCGTAAAGATCTTGTTTTGGATGCTCTCTGTTAACCTCATCTATTGAGAGAGATGCACTAAAATCAATACTCATTTCTCCAACACCAGCATTTCCTTGATTAGTAGTAATTACAAGAGCACCATTTGCAGCACCAGACCCCCATAGGGCAGTAGCAGCCGCACCTTTAAGTACAGTAACACTAGCTATATCACTAGCAGGTATATCGTTTAAACGTGATGATTCAGAAACACCAGCAGTGCTTGAACCAAAAGTTGCATTAGATATTGGAACACCATCTACAATTATCAATGGTGTACTAGCACCTAATATTGTATTTTGTCCACGAATCTGAACGTAACCACCTGCACCTGGGTCACCTGTATTTGATGTAACAATTACACCTGAAGTTTTACCAGCAAGACCTTGGATAAGACCACTTTCACCTGAACGCTGAATAACCTCGCTCTTAATAAGTGTTGCGGAACTTACATCCTCATCTTTCTTAACTTCTAGACCTAGTGCAGTTACTACAACTTCTTCTAATTCATTGTCAGATTGTAATGAAAAGTTATAAGTACTCCCAGAACCAACAGTTACTAAAGAGTTTTCATAACCAACAAAACTAACAATAAGAACATCTCCATTATCTGCAGATATAGAAAAGTTCCCATCAAAATCAGTTGTTACTCCAGTAGAAGTTCCTTGGATTACAACGGTTGCTCCAGGAAGTGGAATACCGTCAGCATCAGAAACAACACCAGATATTGTTCTCTGTGCTAAAGCTACTTGAGCAGTCAGCAAGAAAACCATAAGTAATCTGAATAAAGTTTTCATAAACTTAAGTTTAGTTAATAATAATAATTAGTTAATATTTAATTAAATTTTTCGTAAGCGCTAAGATACATCAATGATTTCGATTAAAACAACATTTAGTAGTACTAAACCAAAAAAAATTAAAAAAAATATGTTTTTTTATAAATATTTGTTAAAATATTAAATATTTAATAAAAATTTGTTTAAAAATTTATGAATATCTTATAAGTTATATATTTTATCTGCGAATTCAATAACTGAAATAATGGATTCAATTTTACCAACTTTTAATTTATTTTCTTTAATAAATTTTTTTATTTCACTCTGATTTTCAAAAAAATTAATTAAACTTTTTTTCGAAATTTTAATAAGTTCTGGTTTTTGATCCCTTTTTTGAATGTAAAAATCAGTTTCACTAGCATATCTAGGTGGTTTCGATTCAGTAATTCCAGCTTTTGTTTTTTCAGCTTCTTTGAAAATTTTTGCCTTTTTTTGATATAGACTGTAATTATTTCCACTGTATAATCTTATCATGTAACCCTTCTTGTTTTTTATATCCTTTTCATCATATAAAAGAAATACATATTCTTGGTCGTTAATGGTAGCAATAACATCACTGTTTTTAAGCAATAGAATCTCAGATCTTTGCATATCAGGTGTATCAGCCATCTCAATTACATCATTGTAAGCGTCATACCTCATATACCCAATTGATTCCATCTTTCTGCCAAAATATTTTAAATCTGAAAGTTCAAATTCTTCATTGTAATATTGAGAGCCTTGAACTTTTATGATCTGAGGCTTAATTGTGCTTTTGTTTCCAAAATATTCCCAAGCTTGTTGTGCACTTAGATCCAGTCTAGGTTGAATCTCTTGCTGATATAATGTATTTGAAAGTAAAATACAAACTGAGAATAAAATTTTTCTAAAGCTCATATTTAATTTTTGTCAACATATTCAACAATCTTGATGATGGATTCTGTTTTATTAAATTTGATTTTTTCATTCTTAATGAACTTTTTTATGTCAGATCTGTTATTAAACAAATCTAAAAATGCCTTTTTTGAATTCTTTAATACTACAGGAGTATTTCCCTCAATGCTAATATAAGTTTCAATATTATCGACATATCTAGGTGGAAATGAATTTTCTAATGAAGTTCTTGCAATCTTAGCTTCCATAAATTGTTTATTTTTCCTCAAGTATAATGCAATTTTTGCTCCCTCATAAATTTTAACTAAATATCCAATTTTAGTATTTGTCTCATTTATTCTAAAAGGAAGGTATTCATATTTTTCATTATTAATTGTTGGAATAACCCTATCGCTTTTTATTAGAACAAGTTCTGAACTTTCAATATCACCAGAGTCTGTAATTTCTATTTCATCTGTAAATCCGTTGTATCTCATAAAGCCAGCATTATTAATTTCTTTACCAAAATATGATAATCTAGCTGGTTTAAAATCTAAATCAAAATATTGACTGCCTGAAATGTTAAGTTGAACAGGTTTTGAAACTTTTCTATTGCTAAAATCTTGGAGTGATAGTTGAGCTTGAGCTCCAAGAGACTCGAATCCATTTTGAGCGTATAAATTTGATAATTGAAATGTTATCAAAATAATTATAATTTTCTGTAAAGACATATAATCAAAAATTTTAACGAAAGTAGAACAAAAATTAGAATATATCTATTTGACCTAATAAAAGGTCGTTAAGAGATTGAGTTTCTCTTATTTTAAGAATTTTATTATTATGAATACAAACTTCAGCAGGTTTAAGTCTACTATTATAATTATTAGACATGTTAAACCCATATGCTCCAGCATTTTTAAAACATAATAAATCGCCTTTAGAAGTATCTGAAATCTTTCTCTTTTCAGCAAATGTGTCTTTCTCGCAAATATAACCTACAACATCATATTCTTTTTTTTTACCTAATGGATTAGATAGGTTTATAATTTCATGATGAGACCCATATAGAGTAGGTCGAAGTAAATGGTTAAAGCCAGAATCTAATTGGAGGAAATCTTTAGTTTTTGTAGACTTAATGTAATTTACTTTAGTAATAAAAAAACCACAATCACTTACAAGAAACTTACCTGGTTCAAATATCAGTTTTAATTTCTTTTTAAATTCTAGCTCAAACTTTTTTAGTTCCTTTGAAATCTCTTTAACATAATCATTTAGATTAGTTGAGGTATCGTTCTTATAATATGGAATTTTTATTCCACCACCTAAATCAATACTCTCAATGTTTTTGAAGTCTCTAGCAATGGAGAAAATCTTCTTGATCCCTTCCTTAAATTGATTATTTTTAGTTATATCACTTCCAGTGTGAATATGAAGACCTGTAATCATAATCTTACCTTTTTTCTCCATATCCAACAATTCATCTATTCTTTCTTCAGGAATTCCAAACTTTGATTCAGAGTGTCCTACACTAACATTATCATTTCCCCCAGCATAAATCCCTGGGTTTATCCTGACGGTTATTGATTGATTGCCAAATTCATTTACAAAATCTTTTATAGATTCTATGCTATCAAGATTTATTTTAACTCCAAGTTTGAATACTTCCTTTATCTCTTTAAAACTAACACCATTAGGAGTATATAGAATTTCATCTTTATTGAAACCACATTTCAAGCCAATCATAACTTCCTCGATTGAAACTGCATCAAGGCCAGCACCCATGTTCTTAATAAACTTTAAAATTGAAATATTAGATAGAGACTTAGCTGCAAAATGAATTTTGTAGTTTTCTAAAACACTTAACTCTTTATTTAATTTGTCAAATTGATTTTCAATGATTTTTAGGTCATATAAATAAATTGGAGTTCCAAATTTTAAAGCTGCCTCTTTAAGTATTTTAATATCCATTTTGTGTTTTAAGCCATAAATATAATTCTGATTTTAAATAATTCAAATATCTTAAGTTTTGTATTTATATTTGTCGCGATGAATTTACATGAATACCAGGGAAAACAATTATTAGAAAAATTTAATGTTTCAACTCAAAGAGGCTATGTGGCAAATAATCCCGATGAGGCCGTTGAGTGTGCAAAAAAACTTTCAAGTGAAACAGGTACAGAAATTTTTGTTGTTAAAGCTCAAATTCATGCAGGAGGAAGAGGAAAGGGTGGAGGAGTAAAAATTGCTAAATCTTTGGATGAGGTAAAATCTATATCTTCAGAAATAATTGGAATGAATCTTGTGACTCCACAAACTCCTGAAGAAGGTAAACTTGTAAATAAAGTTTTAATCGCTGAAGATGTATATTATGATGGTGAAGGCGATAGAAAAGAGTTCTACATGTCAGTGTTACTAAATAGATCATCTTCAAAAAACATGATTGTATACTCAACGGAGGGTGGGGTAGATATTGAGGCAGTTGCTGAAAATACTCCTGATCTAATCTTTAATGAAGAAATTGACTCTGGTTCTGGAATTCTTCCTTTTCAAGCTAGAAAAATTGCATTTAATCTTGGTTTAAAAGGCCAGGCTTTTAAAAACATGGTGAAATTTGTTACAAATCTTTATAATGCATACACTGGGTCAGATGCATCACTTTTCGAAATTAATCCTGTTCTAAAGGCAGCTGATGATAAAATTATAGCTGTTGATTCTAAAGTAACTATTGATGAAAATTCTCTTTTTAGACACTCTGAATATGAATCAATGCGAGACCTTAGTGAAGAAAACCCCGTTGAAGTTGAGGCTAGAGAGTCTGGGTTAAATTATGTTGACTTAGATGGAAATGTTGGGTGTATGGTAAATGGAGCTGGCTTGGCAATGGCAACAATGGATTTGATTAAACTTGCTGGAGGTGAGCCTGCTAATTTTCTTGATGTTGGTGGAACTGCTGATGCGAGCAGAGTTGAAAAAGCATTTAGATTAATTCTTCAAGATTCAAATGTAAAAGCAATACTGGTTAATATATTTGGTGGGATAGTTCGGTGTGATCGTGTAGCTGAGGGGATAGTTTCTGCATATAAAAATCTTGGTAATATTGATATTCCTATTATTGTTAGGCTACAAGGAACTAATTCTGATAAAGCAAAAGAAATAATTGATGGTTCAGGATTAAATGTTCTGTCTGCAATTGCCTTTGATGAAGCTGCAAATAAAGTACAAGCTGCCCTAAACTGACATAAAGTCACTAAATCTTTCTTTTTTATTGCCAAATTGTCATCATTTATGATTTGGTATTCTTTTTGACTATTACATAATGAATTTATAATTCAAATTGTTTAACTAAAAAAAAAATTATGAGAATAGTAAAATATAACAATAACAATGTTTTTCCATCATTAATTAATGAATTTTTTAATGATGATTTTGGTATGAATTTTTTAAATAGAAGTCATTCTGTACCATCAGTAAATTCTTTAGAAAATAATGATTCTTTTGAGATTGACCTTGCAGTACCAGGAATGAAAAAAGAAGATTTCACGATTGAATTAAATGATAAGGTATTAGTTATTTCATCTGAAACTTCAAATACTATAGAAAATGATAAAATGAGATTAAATGAATTTAATTTTTCTTCTTTTCAAAGATCATTTAGAGTTCCAGATACGGTTGATCAGGACAAGATCAAGGCTAATTATAAAAATGGTATTCTAAAAATTAAATTACCAAAAAGGAAAGAAAGTATATCTAAGCCAAACAGGGTAATTAATATCGGCTAAATATTTTTAATAATCCTAAAAATTAGGTGCACTTATGTGCACCTTTTTTTATTTTAATTTCTTTTTAAGGAGCTCAATTTTATCTCTAAGTTCTGCAGCAGATAAAAAGTCAAGTTTTTTTGCTACATCTTCCATCTGTTTTCTTAATTCTTTAATTCTCTTTTCTATCTCATTTCTTGTTTGGTAAGCCTTAAGTTCTTCTTCAAAATCTTCATAAGAACTATTTACAATTTGAATATCTTTTTCAAATGTATTTGTAAATGATTTATCCATTTGTTTTGGAATAATATCATTTTCAATATTAAATTTTTCTTGCTTTTTTCTTCTATATGATGTCTCAGTTATTGTCTTGTCCATACTATCTGTAATAGAATCAGCATACATAATTGCTTTTCCATTAATATTTCTTGCAGCTCTTCCAACTGTTTGAATTAATGATCTATGACTTCTTAGGAATCCTTCTTTATCTGCATCAAGAATAGCCACTAAAGATACTTCGGGTAAATCAAGACCTTCTCTTAAAAGATTTACTCCAACCAAAACATCAAAATACCCTTTTCTAAGATTTTGCATTATTTCAACTCTTTCTAATGTATCAATATCACTGTGAATGTAGTTTGCCCTAATCTTTGCTTTATGAAGAAACTTTGTAAGCTCTTCAGCCATTCTTTTAGTTAGGGTTGTAACTAGGACTCTCTCATCACTTTCAACTCTTACTAATATCTCTTCTATTAAATCATCTATTTGATTTTCAGATTTTCTAATCTCAATAATAGGATCTAGGACACCAGTTGGTCTAATTATCTGCTCAACAAATAGACCTTCAGACATTTTTAACTCGTATTCTGCAGGTGTAGCACTAACATATAAAACGTTATTTTGTAAATGTTCAAACTCTTCAAATTTTAAGGGTCTATTGTCTAATGCTGCAGGTAATCTAAACCCATATTCAACTAAATTCTCTTTTCTGCTTCTATCACCACCATACATAGCATGTACTTGTGGAATTGTAACATGACTCTCATCAATAACCATTAAATAATCTTCTGGGAAATAATCAAGAAGACAGAATGGCCTAGTCCCAGGATCTCTTCCATCTAAGTATCTAGAATAGTTTTCTATACCAGAACAATATCCGAGTTCTTTAATCATCTCTAAGTCAAATTCTGTTCGCTCTCTAATTCGTTTTGATTCTATCGATTTTTCTATGTCATTAAAATATTTGACTTGTTCTTCTAAATCAAATTCAATATTATTGATTGCAGACTTAATACTTGACTCTGAGGTAACAAATATCATGGCAGGAAAGATCCTCAGGGATTCAAAATTTTCAATTTTATTACCTGAGATAGGATCAAAAGACTCAATACTTTCAATTACATCTCCAAAAAAGTTTATTCTGTAGAATAAATCAGAATAACTAGGAAAAATATCAATTACATCTCCCTTAACAGAAAAACTACCTCTATTAAGTTCATTAATAGACCTTGAATATTGACTCTTTACAAATTGAGAGAGAAGATTTGAAATTTGAATTTCATCATCAATAGAAATTTGAATTACGTGTTTTTTAAACTCATTTGGGTTACCAATTCCATAAATACAAGAAACTGATGCAACAACTATAATATCATTTCTTCCAGATAATAATGATGAAGTTGCACTAAGTCTATATTTCTCTATTTGTTCATTTATTGACAAATCTTTCTCTATATATAATCCAGATGATGGAATATAGGCTTCTGGTTGGTAATAATCATAATATGAAACAAAATATTCTACAGCATTATTTGGAAAAAAATTTTGAAACTCTGAATATAATTGAGCAGCTAAAGTTTTATTATGTGCTAAAACTAATGTTGGTCTTTTTATCTCCTGAATTACATTAGCTACAGTAAATGTTTTACCAGATCCAGTTACACCCTGTAGTGTAACGTAATTATGATTATTATTAAATGAATTAACAATACTTTTAATTGCCTCTGGTTGATCACCGGTTGGCTTGAAATCAGATGTAAGTTGAAAACTCATAAATCTAAACTTTCATCTTGATCAAAATTATAAGCTTCGTTTGTATTGTTATAGATATCTGATGGTGCTTCCCTAGGAACATTTCCGACAGAATTTATACATTCAAACTTTGAGCCTAAATTACTTAATTCGTCTATTTCATATAATTCAACAAAAAATGTCCAATAATTTAAAAAATCATAAACAAAAATCATTTTATCTCCATTTAACACAAAATAGTTGGAAATAGGCGCTTTATCCATTATTTCATCATTATCATCGATTTTAAAAATTTTTATTTCTTCTAATTGCTCCCAGTTTTCATTACTAATATGGAATGTAGAAATTTCTGAGGAGTCAAACCCAAATTGATCAGAAATTATTTTACTAAATTCAAGTAAACTAGTTGAGGAATCAACTATTATGTCACGAAGAACATCATCTTTTACATTTAAAATTATTCTAAATTTTAACCTCATTAGATCTATTATTATATAGCATTAAAAAATAAAATTGTAAACCAACTATTATTGTAGATAATAATAAGTGGATAGGTTGAGTGCTAAAAGGAAAATTGAAATAAAACATCACAATACCGGAAATAACTTGAATAAAAATTAATGCATTCACAGAGTATATAATTATTGATTTCAATCTAATTTTATTTAATAAATAAAAAATGTAAGAATTTAAGATAATTATAATCCATGAAAAGCTTCTATGTGTATAAAAAATACTAGGAATTTCTTCAAACCACTTTTCCTTTTGAGAGTAGTTATAAAGTTCCATCTTAATATCAACAAACTTTCTTACTTCAGTACCTATTATAACTTGTCCTAACAAAATGATTATTGATAAAATAATTAAAACAGATATAGTTCTTGGTAAATCTATAAGTGTTGATTTATTACTAACAATTGATAGAATTGAAAATAAAATAAATAAAAGTATTATAGCCATTATCATATGAATTGAAATTGTGTTAGCAGACAGGTTGCTGTCTACAACTATTTTACCAAGCCATGCTTGAAATAAAATAGCAACAAGAGATAAAAATGCAAGAAATGTGATTAAGAATTTCTTATTAATATATTTTAAAGAGCTTATAAATAAAATTAAGACTGAAATTCCAGCAATTGCACCAATAAGTCTATTTATGTATTCAATCCATGTATGATAAACGTTAAATTTAGCATAATCATGTTTAGTATATTTTTCCCAATTATCAATGTTTAAAATATCAGCTGACCTAAAATCATCTACCGCAAAAAATAATTCACCTTCAATAATAATTATTTGATTTTTATTAAAATCAGAGTTAGATTTCCAGTCTAATTGAGATCTTTCAGTTGGTGGTATTAAATATCCAAAGCATTTCGGCCAATCAGGACATCCCATTCCACTTCCAGTCATCCTTACAATTGCACCAGCTAGAATAACTAGATAAACAATTAATATCGAGGCAAATGCTAGATTATATATTTTATTCATTCTTCAAGCCTAAAGATTTTCCTGTTTTAACCATAAGTTCGTGAGCTTCTTTATAATCATTTATAATATCTCCATCTAGAATAGCATTTTTAATTTTTTCTTTAATTAAGCCAACCTCTTTGCAAGGTTTAATATTAAAATAAGCCATAATTATCTCACCTGTAATAGGTGGTTGGAAATTTCTGATACTATCTCTCTCTTCAACATCTTTAATTTTCTGACGAACTATTTTAAAATTATTCTGATAGATTAATGACTTCTTCATATTCTTTGTTGTTATATCAGCTTCACAAAGAGTTAGTAAATCATCAATATCATCGCCAGCATCATATATAAGCCTTCTTACAGCAGAATCTGTTACAATATCTTCGGATATAATAATTGGTCTAGAGCTCATCATAACTATTTTTTGAACATATTTTAATTTCTCATTTAATGGTAGACTTAGTCGTGTAAATATTTTCTTGACCATTTTGGAACCAATAAATTCATGACCATGAAATGTCCATCCAATTTTTTTACTAAATTTTTTTGTAGGAGCCTTACCAACATCATGTAAAAGTGCTGCCCATCTGAGCCATACATTTTCTGTATTTCTTGATATATTATCAACGACTTCTAATGTATGATAAAAGTTATCTTTATGAGTTTGACCTTCAACCTCTTCAACACCTTTAAGGTCTATGAGCTCTGGCAAAATATGATTGAGAAGATTTAATTTCTCAAGATTTCTGAATCCATTTGATGGTGTCTGGGACATTAAAATTTTATTAATCTCATCTGATATCCTTTCAGAAGACAAAATTTCTAATCTATTTGAATTTTTTTTAATTGAATTTTGAGTATCCATATCAATATCAAAATTTAATTCACATGAGAATCTAATTGCTCTTAACATTCTAAGTGGATCATCCGAAAATGTCTTATTAGGATCTGTGGGGGTCTTTATAATACCTTTTTCTATATCATCAATACCTCCAAATGTATCTATTAATTCTCCAAAATAATTTTTATTTAATCTTATTGCAAGTGTATTGATTGTAAAGTCTCTTCTAAGCATATCATCCAAAAATGTTCCTTCTTCAATACTTGGCTTCCTGCTGTCATTTTGATATGATTCTTTCCTTGCACCAATAAACTCAATATTGTAATTATTGAACTTTATCATAGCAGTTCCAAACCTTTTAAAAATATTAATTTTTGCGGGTGTTATATTTGGTCTAATTCTCTCATAAAAATTTTTAGCTAACTCTATGCCTGAGCCAACACACATAACATCAATATCTTTTTTAACAGGTCTTCTAAGGAATATATCCCTAACATAGCCACCTACAACATATGAGTCAACTCCCAAATCATCAGAGGCCTCTGATATTTTTATAAAAATATCTTCTTTAAAATTTTTTTTGATAATTTCTTTATTAACTCTCATCTTAATTTAGTTATTAAGCCTTTTTTATCAATCTTTAATATTGTTGAAGCTGAATATGATCTTTTATTCTTTCCATAGTTAACTACATAATCTACTTTACTCTTTATTTCTGAACTTATTAAATTAAATTCTAAAGGAATGTCAAATCCTGATATATTAGCAGAAGTAGAGACTATTGGCCTGCCAAATTTATTTAAAAGCTCTGAGCAAAAATTATCATTAGGAACCCGAAAACCTATAGAACAACTATTACTTGAAACATACTTTGAAATTTTAATTGGATTATTAAAAATAAAAGTGGTAGGAGATTTTTCAGATATTGATTTCAATTTTTTTAGATTTGAAACTTCTACATATTCGCAAACCATCTCAAAGCTAGAGGCAAGACATATTAATGGTTTTGAATGATCTCTTTTTTTGATTTCAAATACTTTTTTTACTGCAGTATCACAACAAGCATCACATCCAATACCCCATATTGTATCTGTTGGATATAAAATAATTCCGCCAGATTTCAATACATCTATTGCATTTGTAATTTCGTTATTCAATTTTTGATAATTTTACACGTAAAAGTATATAATTTAATTCTAAAGACACTTAATAAAAAAAATCAAAAAGTTAGAATCTTGTTAAATAAACAACTAAGTAAATATCTTGGAATTGACTTTGGAATAAATAAGTCAGGTGTTTCCATATCTGATTCAAATAAACTTATCTCTTTTCCATTAGAAACAATAGAAACAAAAAATCTACTAGATTATATTAAACAAATATCTATTGATGAAAATATTGAAATAATTGTAATTGGTAAACCATTAAAGCTAAATAATGAGATTCATGGACTTGAAGAAGAGATTGTAAAATTCATTAAATCTTTAAAAAATTATCTTCCAAATATTCAAGTTGAGAGGATTGATGAAAGGTTTACATCAAAGATTTCTAAACAAATTATTATTAATTCTGGAGTAGGAAAAAAAAATAGAAAAGATAAATTAATAATAGATAAAATAAGTGCATCTTTGATTTTAGAATCATATTTAATTCAAAAAAATAAATGATAAGACCTATTATTGCATATGGTGATCCAATTTTAAATTTAAAAGTTGAAAAAATAAAATATAGTGAGTCAAAAACTATTGATTCTCTTGTTAACGATCTGTGGGATACTATGTATAATGCAAAGGGAGTAGGGATTGCCGCTCCTCAAATTGGAGTATCAAAATCAATCTTTGTTGCAGATTTTTCTTTTTTTGAGGACGAGGATAGTTTTAATAAAGATGAACTTATAAATATTAAACAGGTATTTATTAACCCAAAAATTATAAAAGAATCTGGTAATGATTTTACTTATTCTGAAGGCTGCCTAAGTATACCCAATATATCAGAAGAGGTAATTAGAAAAGAAAAGATCAAGATTAATTTTTTAAATGAGCAATTTCAACCCAAACAGATGAACTGTTCTGGAATAATTTCAAGGGTCATTCAACATGAATATGATCATTTACAAGGAATACTTTTTACTGATAGAATTTCAAAGGATGCAAGGATTTCAATAGATAGCGAATTAAAAAACATATCTACTGGCAAAGTTGAGTCAAAGTATGAAATGAGTTTTTATAAAAACTAGCTATTTTTCTCAATTTTGTTTAGTCGTTTTCTCCAAAACTCAATTTTATTGTTAATAGTATTAATTTTGGTTGAAACATTTTTAAAAAGAGGATTATCACTACTTGAATCAGAGAAGAATTCCAGATTATTTTGAAACTGATTTGATTCATCTTCAAGTTCAGAAATCTTTCTTTTAATGAACTGAAGTTTTTTGTTCATTTCATCGGAATTATTTTTTAATAATTCTATTTCTAACTCAAAACTAAGATTATCCTTTTCATCATTTTTTAGATCAAGTGACTTTAAGATTGAGTTAATTTTCTTATTAAGGTTATTATTTAAAGTGTTATTCGAATTAAGATTAATAGAATCAAAACTATTCCATTCAGAAATAATTGACTTAAAGAACTCATCTACATCATCTACTAAATACTTTTTTTTAGAAAATTTAAGTTTATCAATAAATTTTGTTTTGTTATCGTAAGTTTTCTGTTCTTCCTGGCTTAAGTTTATTGCACCAGACTTAAGAATATCATAAAATCTATTGATTAAAGGACGAAATTCATCCCATAGTGAATTTGAAATTTTTCTTGGCAAATAACCAATTTTTTTCCACTCTTCTTGAATTGCTTTTATTCTAGTTGAATTTTCAGCAATCTTGTTCTCCTCAATAATTTTTTGAACCTCCATTATTAATGCTTTCTTCAATTCAATACTCTTCTTGAGTTCCTTTTTTTGGTTTTTATAAAAATTATTTTTACTTGTATTAAATTCTTTTGTTACAACTCTGAAATCATTCCAACATTTTTTATTCTTATTTCTTTGAAGGTTTTTAATACTTTGAAATTCATTTTTTAATTTATCAAATTCTTTAATTTTATTTTGCCAATCTGAATGTGAATTCGGTACAGACTTAACTAAATCTCTCATCCTAAAAATAACGTCTTCCTTTTTCTTAAAGTTTTCTTGTTGAATACTTGAGATTTCTTTCTGAAAATTTTGTCTTTTGGAGTGTATTTTATGAGAAGCTGCCTGAAACCTTTTCCATAAATCATCACTATGTTCTCTAGATACAGGGCCAAGTTCATTCTTCCAAAGTCTGTGAAGATCATTTAAATCTCTGGAAGCTTTAACAATATCATTTATTTTATCAAGTTGTTCAGCCCTTTCAATAATTTTTACTTTTTCCTCGTAATTGTGCTTAAAGTCAAGTTCTCTCAGATCTCTATTAAGGTGAAGGAAGTCATAAAATTTACTTACGTGGTGTCTGTAGGTTTCCCAAATATTGTTTCTTTCAGTAATTGGAACCTGTCCAGTGTTATGCCACTCCTCCTTAAGTACTTTAAATTTTGAATATAGTTTATTTGGATTCTCATCTACAATAATAAGATTTTTAATCTTTTCAATTAGCTCTTGCCTTTTCTCTAAATTTTCTTTTTGATTTGAACTTAGATCTTTGAAATATCTTTTCTTTTTAAATGAGTAAGTTTTTAAGGTTTGAAAAAATAAAGATTTAGATTTTTTAAATTCATCTGTATCAGATTCAGATGATTTTAAAGTTGAATTGATTTTTGATCTTAATTCTTCAATATCTTTTCTTTTGTTAAACCAATCATCAGAATCAATCTTTTCTGTAAAATCAGAAACTAGTTTATCCAAACCAGATGTTTTTGTTTTAGATTTAGAAACTTTTTTTGAAGATTTTTTTTCTGATTTATCTGATGTTACCTCTTGAACACCATACTGCTTCACCCATTCTTTGTACGCCTTAGTTCTTTTATCTTTAGGCATATCAGGAATCTCATTGGAGTCTGAAGCTTCTTGACCATATTTTTTCGCCCATTCTTTGTATGCCTTGGTCCTTTTGTCTTTAGGCATTTCAGGAACTATTTTATTAACTAGATTTTCAGAATCCGATGAAGACTTTTTTGATATTGAATCTGAGTCTTTCATTTTTAGCTATTAAACAATAAATGTAACAAAAAAATTGTAAATCTATTTTATTGATTTTTCCCAAAGGTTCCATGACTCATCTGCTTGAAATTTTAACATTTGGTATCCATTTATTGTCCTACAACCAATTTCTTTACCTTTTTTCATAAATAGAGTTTCTGCAGGATTATATACTAAGTCAAAAAATATGCTTTTATCATTTACTAAATTATACGGCAAATCAGGAGAATAATTGATATTAGGAAATGTTCCAATTGGAGTGCAGTTTACAATTAAAACACTATTGCTTAATATGTCTTTGCCTATATCTTTATAGGATAAATAATTGTTTTTCTTATGTCTAGATACAATTTTATAGGATAGATTATTTTTTTTACAAAAATATTTTACTGTTTTAGAAGCACCTCCTGATCCGAGAATAAGAACGCTGTCAAAATTATCTAAACTATTAGTTTCCAAGGTTTTTTGGAAACCTAATATATCAGTATTATATCCTTTTTTTTTTTGATTCTCAAAACATATTGTGTTTACTGCACCAATTTCAAGGGCTAGATCATCAACTTCATCCAGATAATTAATAATGTCTTCCTTGTAAGGTATAGTTACATTTAATCCAAAAAGGTTTTTTCGGCTAAAAATAAAATTAACTTCCTCTATTGACTCAATATCAAAGTTTATATACTCATAATTTGAGAGTTTTTCAATAGAATTAAATTTATCTTTAAAGTAGTTTCTTGAAAAGGAATAATCAATATTCCTGCCTATTAAACCAAATTGTTTTATCTCTTTCAATGTTTATTTGCAAATCTTTCCAATAAAACTACAAACAAAATACCAATAATAATATAAAATAGTGTTAGCCATGTTTCTACTAAAGAAAAATCAGGAAAAAATAAAGAAACTTTACCATTTAGTGACTCAGTCTTCCATGGCCAAACCCCTCTAAGGGATCCTGCAATAAATCCAACAATAATTGATATTGTGATTGACTTGAATCTTTTGAGAAGAGTACTTAAGATATTAGATAAAAAAATTAAACCGCAAACTGATCCAATTGTAAAAAAAAGTATAACCTTTAATAAATAAATCCTTTCAGGATCATAAACAAAGTCAAAGTTAAATGAAAATATATCAGTTAAAGTAAAGTATAATGCATTTACTGAGTCAACCATTATCAAGGTATAACTTCCCATCAGTAGAAGAAGATATGACCCAGAAAGACCTGGTAAAATCATTCCTGATATTGCAATCATTCCTGAAATAAAAATTATAACATTTGAATCTGTTACCTCAAAATTGTCAGCGAAACTAATTAGAAGACCAATTGACAAACCAACTAAGATCCCAAAAGTTGTTTTAATATTTAACCTTTCTAGCTGATAGTAAATAACATAAAATGAGCCAACAATCATCCCAAAAAATAGTCCAAATACATAAAGTTCGTAATCTTCTATTAGTCTATCTAGTACTAGTGAAACACTAAAAAAACTTGCAATAACACCTGAAAAAAGAACTGTAAGAAATTTACCGTTTATTTCTTTATAAAAATCCTTAAATCCTCTATTAAATAAAATTTTAAAGGATTTAAAATTTATTTTTTTAATAGAATTTATAAGATCTTCATAAATTCCTGTAATGAAAGCAACAGTTCCACCAGAAACTCCAGGAATTTTATTAACTGCACCCATTGCAAGTCCTTTAAGAAAAAGAAATATGTAATTTTTCATTGTAAATTAATATAACAAAAATCAAATAAGTAGTGCCTTATTATCTGTAAATTCAGGAAAATATTTTCTAAGTTTTGATGGTATTTTTGAGGATTTGCTTCCATTTTGATAAAAATATATAGCCTCGTTTAACTTTCCATTTTTTAGAAGACATCCACTTATTGTGAAATCAAGAAAAGATTTATTCGGAAAATATTTTTTTGCTCTTAAACTTAGTCTTAATAATTCTGACCACTCTTCAATTTCTAAAACACATTTCAATAAATTTTTCCAAATTCTCCAAGAATGATTTTCTTGAATATCGATGATTTCTTTGTAATACCTAATGGCCTCAATTCTGTTTCCAACAGATATGCTTGTAATTGCATTAAGCTCTATAATTTTTAGACTATTATGATTGTTATCTAAAGCTTTTTTAGAAAGATATCTAGACTGTCTTAAATTATTTTTCTTAATATAAAAATTAATTAAATAGACCCATGCCTTTTCATTACTAGGTTCTTCCCTTAATGCTTTTTTAATAAATTCAATAAATAGTTTCTTATTATTTAATTTTTTATAGCATTTTGATATTCTGAAAAATATGTATGAGTTAGGTTCACTTAGTTGTAACGATATTTTATAGTTTTCAAGTGCATCTTTATATTTTTTGACTTTTTCAAGAATTTTAGCTTTTTCAATGTATGCTGAAACAAATTGATCATCAGAAATAATTGCAAAATCAAATGCTGAAATTGCTTCCTTTAATTTGCCTTGCTTTTTATAAATTTTCCCAAGTTGGTGCCATGCTATTTTTGAATATGGTCTTTTTTCAAGAACATTGCTAAGCTCACTTATTGATTCATCTATCAATCCTAAATTTTCGTAGCAAAAAACTAAATTATAAAGAGATTGATAATCTTCATCATCATAATCTAGGCATTTTTTAAAAAATGGTATGGCAGATTCAAAATCTTCAATTAATAAGAATTCCATTGCTATCATATTCCAGATATCTACCTTATCATCAATAAATGAAAGAGCACTTTTAAGTATTTCAATTGCTTCATCACTAAGATTATTTTTTGAATAAATAGTCGCCTTTTGGAGATAAACCTCTCTATTTTCAGGGTCTATTTCTTGAACAAAGTTTAAAATCTCATAAGCAGCATCATATTTTGAATTGAAAATTAATAATTCAGAGTTAAGTAACATTAGATCTAAATTGTTTGGATGTTGATTTAATCCCATTTTTACTGCTTGATCAGCTAACTTATAGTTTGCTTGATCAATATAGTGATGAGAAATATTTATGAAGTCATTAGAATCAAAGTAAAAAACACTATTTGTTTTTAACATTTGCTCAAACTTAATAATACAACTACTATTGTTACTCAAGAATATTATTTTATTCTAAAGTACACATCTAGTTAAGTCATATTTAGATAGTTGTTAATTTATTTTCAACAAAATAATTAACAAGTTAGATTAATCTATTTCAACAATTTCAAGCTCTTTGTCACTATCACTGAATAAATCAGATATCTTATTTGGCCTTTCTTTTTCTCTCCAAATAAAACCTGGAAGCTTCATTTCGTTAGTAAGAATTTTATTTTCAGATAATACATTGCCATCAGGCGTTCTGTAAAATGACACTTCAGATATTTCATTCTTAAGAAATTTAATTAAAATTGAGCTTGCTAAAGTTTTGTTTAATCCAATTAATTCTGCATCATCTGAATACATGTAGTAAAGTAAAGTACTATTCTTTACAACATAAACATTATCTAATTTTCCGTCTGAAAAAAAACCATCTAATTTTTCTCCCTTTATTTGATTAAACCTATCACTATACAAAGAATCTTTTTGACTCATAAATACATTACCTCGAATAATTAGAGAATCCAATTCTTCTGTTTGAACATTTGATTTTAAAAATATCTGGTCGCCTGTTATCTGATTACCTCCAAACCAAATAATTGGATTAAGTTTATTTTTTTCCTCGTCAGTTAATGATTTTAGGAATCTAGAACTTTTAGGTTTCTTTAATAGTTTAATTAATCCAGTTTCTTGGTTAAAATGTATTGAGTCAGATAGACCTCTAACATCCGATTTAAGAATTCTTACATCATAATAACCTTTTAAAATCTTTTTTTCGTCTGCACCTGTAATTGTAATTGTATCAGAGTGAATATAGAGTGAATCATTTTTAATTATATTAACCGCTAATGCATTTTTGGTAACAATAGCGGAATCTTTGTCTCTAAATATTTCTCCATAATGCCCAGTAATTATTGATTTATTTATTGTATCATTAATTTTGACATTATATGAAGCTGATGCATATGATTTTTCATTTTCAAAAAATATACTGTCTCCATTTATTATTTTTCCATCATAATTAATGGTAGCATCTTCTCTAAAAAATCCTCTTTGAAGATTAGTATCATAAAATCCATTTCTACAAAATATATTATAATCAATACCAGTAATTATAGTTTTATCATTGAAGAAAGCTTGATTGCTTTCAGTGAAGTATTCTAATTCTTCAGAGTTTAAGTTATATTCTGGATTATCAATGGTTACATTAGACCTAAAAATATATTTTTTAGGTCCCATATAATATGTTCCTGAGTTACTTTCAAGAGTATTATCATTATCAACTATTTTACCCTTTGAATTATAAAATGCAATATTTTTTGGTCTATCAAGATAAAGTGTATCAGTCTCCAGCTTCATATCTGGTCTTGTTAGCTTTACGTTACCATATGCAATAGCTTTTTTTGTCTTTCCATCATATTCAAGAAAATCTGAAGTCAGTAATAGTGAATCCCCTTGATTAAAATTTACTTTTCCATTTGCCTTAAATGAATTTTCATTAAAATAATAGTAAGATACATCTGACTCTATCCTTGCTCCGTCATGTAATAAAATAACTCTAAGATTTTTATCCCTTTGAAGAATATTAGCATCAGGATATTCTGTAGAGTTTCTAATTGACTTTCCCGCTTGAATAATTTCAACTGTTCTTTGTTCTTGACTAAATAATGAAGCAGAAATAAAAAAACAAATCAAAATTATACTTGGTCTCATTTATCTCTATAAATAGTTTGAGTTCGGTCTGGTCCAACTGAGATTAGCTTTATAGGAACTTTGACAAAGGATTCAATGAAACTTATGTAATCTCTTAACTGTTTAGGAAGGGCAAATTCACTTTTTACTTGAGTAATATCTTGATCCCATCCATCAAATTCAATGTATTGTGGAATAACTTCTTTAGATTTTATATCGTACGGGAAATAGCTAATTTCTTGATTATCAATTAAGTAAGATGTGCAAACTTTTAATTTACCAATTGAGCTTAATACATCTGATTTCATAATGTTTAATTCAGTAACCCCATTAATTTGAACAGAATATTTTAAAGCTACAAGATCCAACCATCCACATCTACGATCTCTGCCAGTTGTTGCACCATACTCATGACCCACTTCTCTGATTCTTTTTCCAGTTGAATCAAATAATTCTGTAGGAAACGGTCCAGATCCAACTCTGGTAGTATATGCTTTAAATATTCCAATAATATTTTTGATCCTATTTGGCGCTACACCTAAACCTGAACAAGCACCAGCAGCAGTAGTATTTGAAGAAGTTACATATGGATATGTTCCAAAGTCTATATCTAGTAATGAGCCTTGGGCACCTTCAGCTAATATTTTCTTTCCTTGCTCAAGAGAATTATTAAGGTAGGTTTCACTTTCAATCAGATTGAAAGACTTTAAACATTCAATACCATTAAAAAAGTCTCTCTCTAATTCATCTAAGCTTATCTCAACAGATTGATTGAAATTTGAAATAATATTTAGGTGTTTCTCTTTAAGACTATTATATTTTAATTGCCATGAACTATCAATAATATCTCCTACTCTAATACCATTTCTTCCTGTTTTATCCATATAAGTAGGTCCTATTCCTTTTAGTGTTGATCCAATCTTTTTTTTTCCTTTTGATGCTTCCGATGCTGCATCTATAATTTTGTGAGTAGGCAATATTATATGAGCTCTTTTAGAAATAAATAAATTTTTTCTAAGATCAATCTTATATTTATCTAGTCCTTCAATTTCTTTTTGGAAGATTCCAGGATCAATAACAACTCCATTTCCAATTAAATTAATAGAATCTTTGTTGAAGATGCCTGATGGAATTGTATGGAGAACATGTTTATTTCCGTCAAACTCTATAGTGTGTCCAGCGTTAGGTCCTCCTTGAAATCTAGCAATAATATCATAATTAGAGGTTATTGCATCAACTATTTTTCCTTTACCTTCATCTCCCCATTGAAGACCTAGCAATAGATCTAAAGACATATATTAACTATTTTTTCTTTTTAGTCGTGGCGTATAAATATAGTGAATGATCCTTAATATCAACATTAAATATTTCTTCAATATTATTTTTTATTGACTGAATTCGAGGATCACAAAACTCTTTAACCTCTCCAGTATCAGTAATTATTAAATGATCATGTTGATTGTTGAAGTAACACTTTTCATATTGAGAAAATGAATCACCAAATTGATGCTTCCTTACAAGACCGCTTTCTAAGAGAAGCTCAATAGTATTATATAGAGTTGCTCTACTAACCCTATAGTTTTTTTTATTCATTTTTTCATAAAGTGAGTCTATATCAAAATGACCTTCAATAGAATATATTTCATTAAGTATACTAAATCTTTCAGGAGTTTTTCTATGATTGTGTTTATTGAGAAAATTTGTAAAAACTTCTTTAATTTCCTCGTTATTTTGCTTTTTAATTTGAGACATAAATTTTATTTTCTAGAAACTTTTTCAATTCCTTTGATATTAGACAACCTTTTTAACAACTTATTCAAAATTACTTTATTTTTTACATCTATACTTATAACGCCAGAAAAAGTACCATCATTAGTTTCGAAGGATATTCTATTCATATTAACATTCATTGAATTTGAAATTAGAGAGGTTATCTCGCTCACAAGACCAATATCATCAAATCCTGTAATTTCAATTTTTGCATTAAACTCATGGCTTTCTGAATCAATCCATGTTGCAGATATAATTCTGTAGGCATAATTGGATCTTAAAGATATTGAGTTTGGACAATTCTTAGAATGAACCTTTATGCCATCTTTGACAGAAATGAATCCAAAAACATTATCTCCAGGTATTGGACTACAGCATGGAGCCAATGAATATTTTAACATCTCTTTTTCTTTTCCAAAAACTAGCTTATCAAACTTGATTAAATCATCATTGTCATTAGATTTTTGAGTTTTAGATGTTGTTCCAGCAATTCTTCTTCTAAAATAACCTAAATAACTATTGTAATCATTAGCAAAATTTTTAATTTTTTTATTATCTAAATCTCCAGTACCGACATTATAAAAAAGATCATTGCTTGCATTAATTTTAAAGAATTTCATCATCTGACCAGAGACTTTATCATTTAACTTGATCTTGAATTGTTTAAGCTTTCTCTCAAGAATTTCTTTGCCATCTGAAGCAATTTTTTTCTTTTCATCATTTAATGATGATTTTATTTTAGATTTTGCTTTTGAAGTTTCCACAAAATTTAACCAGTTTCTATTTGGTTTAACATTTTCAGATGTTATAATTTCAACTTGGTCACCACTTTTAAGAGTGTGACTTAGTGGAACTAACTTTCCGTTAACTCTTGCCCCCCTGGTTTTAATTCCAACATCCGTATGAACATGAAAAGCAAAATCTAGTGCAGATGATCCACTTTTCAAAGATTTTAAGTCTCCATTAGGAGTAAAAACATAAATCTCTTTTGAATAGAAATTTAATTTAAAATCTTCAACAAAATCAATAGCATGCTCTGTATCATGATTTAACACCTCTTGAAGTTTGTTTAGCCAAAGATCAACTTCACTTTTTTTAGATTCATTATGTTTATAACCATAGTGTGCAGCATAACCTTTTTCAGCAATTTCATCCATTCTCTCTGATCTAATCTGAATTTCTACCCATTTATTTTTTGGCCCAACTACAGTAAGATGAAGTGCCTCGTAGCCATTATTTTTTGGAAGAGTAATCCAATCTCTAAGTCTAGTAGGATTTGGTGTAAAGTGATCTGTAATTATAGAATATATTTTCCATGCTGCAAATTTTTCATTTTTTTTAATTGATTTATATATAATTCTAATTGCAAATCGATCATAAACCTCTTCAAAGGATATATTCTTAGTTTTTATCTTATTATAAATTGAGTATATAGATTTATATCTTCCCTTTATCTTATATTTAATTTTTTGATCTTCAAGACTCTCATTAATTAGTTTCTCAAAGGATTTAACATATTTTTCCTGATTTACCAAATCTTTATCAATCTTGTTTTTAATCAAATTATATTCTCTAGGTTCAAGAATCCTTAGGCTTAAATTTTCAAGCTCGTTTTTGATGTTATAAAGTCCAACTCTATGTGCAAGTGGAGCATATATATATAAAGACTCTGATGCCATCTGATCTTGCTTTTCTTTTGATAAAAAATCAATTGTTCGCATGTTATGAAGTCGATCAGCAGTTTTAATTAATATTACCCTTATATCATTGTGAAGAGTAAGTAACATTTTGCGATAATTTTCAGCTTGAACAGAATAATCTTCATTTTTCTTTAGAGTTGAAATTTTAGTTAATCCATCAACTATCCTGGATATTTCAGATCCAACAGCTTCATCTAAATCTTCAAGTGTTACCTCGGTGTCTTCAACAGTATCATGAAGAATTGATGCAGCAATAGATATATAGTCTAATCCAATATCTCTAGCTACTATTTTTGCGACTTCAAGAGGATGGTGGATGTAAGGTTCTCCTGACCTTCTCATCTGTCCATTATGACCATTAAACGCAATAACTAAGGATTCATGAATTATTTTTTTTTCTTTAGATGTTATTTTTTGATAACTACTATCAATAATATCATCGAATAATTCAGTAATTTCTTTTGGCAGTATTTTATTATCAACTAACATTTGTAAACTTTGCTACTTAAATTTACAAATAATAATTATTGATTTAAAGCTAATATTTTAATGAGAGCTCGAATATTTATTTGAGTATTTTGAACTAACTCAATTTCACAATTAATCTTCAATAATAATTGGTGTTCCTAAACTTTCAATTTTATTAGCTAATTTTTCAACATCACTGTTAAATTTATTGACTCTTGTCTCAAGTCTTTGATACATCTCCTTAGCAATATCTAAACTTTTCATGTGTTGCTTAGTAGGTCCATAAGTATTAGAGCTGTAACCAGTTCCTTCAATTGAATTGTAAACTCTGTCCATTATAGTCTGGAAATCCTTCTCTCCTACACCTTCATTTCTTGCTCCTTTAGATTCATATCCATTAATTTTTATACTAATTTGTGTTTTTTCGTCCGATAAATCATAAATAGACTTAATTAAGTCATTATTTTCAGAACTCAAGAACTTAACATTTTTCTCCAACAGTTCTAAGATATCTGAAGATTTTGAATATTCCTTCTCCATTTCTACAACAGTTTGAATAAAATTAGCAGCATTATCAAAATGTGTTTCATGAAGATCAGACATTGGATTTTTTAAAATGTTTTCTCTGACTCTTTCAACCTGGAATGATACATTATCTGTTAGCTTAGATACTTCTCCATCAATATTTTTGAATATTGCAGCAGAGTAGGTTCCTGACTTTACATTCAATCTAATCTCTCCATACCTTTTTGAATCTGTATATGAAACTGTAGGTATAGATCTTTTAAGATCCCAATTTATATTATTTAATCCTTTTCTTCTTGATCCATAAATTTTTTCAATCAATTGATTTTGATTATCTCTTATTTCAACAAAAATTTTAGGGGAAATTTCATTCATTTCCATTTCAAGATAATCCCATCCAGGGAAATCAATATCATCATAACTTCCTTGATTTTCAATTAATTTTCTTTTAACACTTTCTATTGTTGATAAATCAAGCTGAGTTTCTTGAAGTAATCTTTCCGTGCTTTCATTTATTACACTTTTAGGAGTGTCATATCCAGATCTTATGAGCTCTTCTTGAATTGATCCAGATATTACACCGTCAAGTTCAGAATCTTTTCTATTTTCATACATAGTCTTATATGTATTGCTTAAGTGATATTTAAAATTAATTCCATACTTAGGATTGCTAGCAACATATTTATTTGTTCCAGCACTTGAAGTTCCACTTCTAACAGGAGTATATTGTAGTCCTCTTCTAGGAGAAAATAAATAAGCTTCTTTTTCAAGATTTGCTGGAGATAAATCTCGAAGTGAGCTAATATCATCTAGTATGTAAAAACCTCTACCAAAAGTTGCTAAAACTAAATCATTTTCTCTTCTTTGAATTGTTAAGTCACGTACCGAAATTGTTGGTAAGTTATTTGAAAAATTGTACCATTTGTCTCCTCCATTCAAACTTATATAGACTCCATATTCTGTTGCGAGGAACAAAAGATTTGGATCAACATGATCTTGAACAATTCTCCACAGTAATGTACCATCAGGTAAACCGTTAGTGATGTTTACCCATTTTTTACCTCCATCTACTGTTTTAAATAAATAAGGTTTATAATCACCAAACTTGTGGTTGTCTAGAACAACATATGCTGTTTTTTCATTATGTAAATCTGCACGTATATCATTTACAAAAGCTGTAGCTGGTGTATTTGGAAGTTTATTAACAAGCATTTTAGTCCATGTTTCTCCTCCATTTTCAGTGAACTGAATTATACCATCATCTGTACCAGCATACAGGATATTTTCATTTATTGGAGATTCTGCGAGAGAAGTAATAGTATTATATGTTGACATTGCAAGCACATCCCATGCGTTTTCCCAGCTTTGAACTCGTCCCATAATTGGTAATTCAAATCTTTCCTCATTTTTTGTTAAATCAGTTGATATAGGATTCCAGCTATCACCTCTATCCTCTGACCTCCAAACACGTTGAGAGCCAAAATAAATTCTCTTAGGATCATGCTGACTTACAAAAATTGGAGAATCCCAGTTAAACCTTTCATAATCATCATCTATGCCCTCTTGTGGTCTTATATCAACAATTTCTCCAGTTGTCATATCAATCCTATTAATATAGCCTTGTTGAGATTGAGCATAAATAATATTTGGATTTCCTGGTTCAGTAGCAGGTTGATGCCCATCACCCCCTAATACAACATACCAATCGGAATTGGTTATTCCTTCATATTTAAATGTTCTGGAAGGGCCACCTTGGGTATTGTTATCCTGCGTTCCCCCATATATATTATAAAAGGGTTCTGAATCGTCAACAGCTAATTTATAAAATTGTGTTATTGGTAAGTTTGAAACAAATTTCCATGACTCAGTGTCATCAAAAGATTCATAGATACCCCCATCAGTTCCAATTAAGAGATATTCTGGATCATCTTTTTTGAATGCTAATGAATGATTATCTGAGTGCTTATTAATTTCTTTCATTTGATAAAAATTATCACCACCATCATCAGAAACTAAAACCCTTACATTCATCAAGTAAATTCTATCAAAAACGTGTGGTGATGCATATAGCTCTTGATAATAGTGCGGACCAGTTGCTCCCGCTACTGTATTTGACATTTTTTTCCACACACCTCCACTATTATCTGATCTAAATACTGCACCGGATCTTCTATCTAACTCAATTGCTGCATAGATAACTTCTGGTTTCATAGGTGAAATCGCTAATCCTATTTTTCCCATATTTGAGCTTGGAAGACCTGAGTCAATCTCATTCCATGTATTACCACCATCAATACTCTTGTATATAGATGTTCCTGGACCACCATCGATAAGAGATGCAACATTTCTGTGTCTCTGCCAAGTTGCAGCATAAAGAATATCTGGATTAGTTGGATCTATAATTATATCAGTAACACCTGTCCATTCATTGACATAAAGTTTATTTGACCATGTATTACCACCATCAGTTGACATAAATAAACCTCTGTCACCTCCAGAATTCCAAAGAGGTCCTTGAGAAGCAACCCATATTATGTTGGAGTTATCAGGGTGAACAATAATTTTTGAGATATGTTCAGACTTATTTAGACCCATGTCATCCCATGTTGATCCTGAATCTTGAGAAAGGTATATCCCATGCCCAATACCAACATGCCTTCCAGCAACATTTTCTCCAGTACCAACCCATATTCTTGACGAATCATTAGGGTCAATTGTAATTGATCCAGTTGAATAAAAAGGCATATTATCTGTAAGTGGCATCCAAGTTGTTCCAGCATTTTTTGTCTTCCATACTCCACCAGAACCAACTGCTACATACCAAACGTTTTCATTATTACTATCAATTGCTATATCAGCTATTCTTCCTGACATGAAAGCAGGACCAACTGATCTGTATGAATATCCTGATAGTGCATTCTGCAAATTCCCATAGTCTTGAGCTAAAGAAGTATTGGAATTAAAAACAACTGATAATAATATAAATATTTTAGTGATTAGTTCTTTCATTTTTTTTATTTAAAAATATATAAAAAAAGTAAGAAACTCATTTATCATTTCAATTTTGTTAGTTTTTTAATTTGACTCTAAATTATAGGGATAGTTTGCTATTATAGTAAATCAATTAAAGAAATCTAATAATACTTCTCTCTGATAATAATCAATTATAAAATTGGAGACTTTATTGTAAGATAGAATACCATATTCTTGTTTATTAGACTTTAAATAAAAGTCATATGCATAGCCTGCAACTCTATCAAAAAAGTTATTGTAATATCTACTCCAGAATTCCATATTATAATTAATGTCAGATATAACCCTATCATTGAGTTTCGAGGTGTAGTCTTCTAATTTTTCTTTATGATTCTTATTAATTTCGTTTAGAAGATTTAAAAGCGCATTGAAATAGCCAGAATATCTAACATTTGCATTATTGCTTTCAACTGCTTTCATAAATGCAATAAAACTCGCTTCAGCTTCATCTGCATATCCCATTTGATGAGCATATTCATGAAAAATAACCACAGGTAAATCAACTTTGGGAATATTAAAATTTACTACTGATTCTGATGTAAATGGAATAAAGTGCCCAGATACTGTTTGAAAAAGAAGAATACTAGGTACTAAAGACTGTTTCACATTTAAGTTAGTCATGTTAGTTATTTCAAAAAAATCTATTTCATTATAATCCTTGAGTAATGGAACTTCTTCGTTTATCTTTGTGATAATAATATTCAAGGTATTATCTAACTCTTCAAATTCATAATCATTTTTGATATGTAATTCATTAGAGATTGAGGTTTTGAAATAATTTAATCCCCAAAAAGAATAAAAAATAAAGTAAACTAATGAAATAAATGCCAGAAGGTTAACTGAATCATTTAGTTTGAAAGAAAAAACTCTATAAACAAGATAAATAAGAATAATAACAAGAATTATATATAAAATCTCACCTATAGGAATGTTTATATTAGAATATACAAATGAATTTATTTTGATAATATTATTGTATAAATAATATGAATAATAATCATCAATGATTGATGGATTATTTTTAATGAAATTAATTAATAGTATTTGAGGTATTAGAGCAAGAGCAAAAATACTTTTTAACTTCATTATTTTATATCGACTAATTCAACTTCAAAAATTAATGTTGCATTTGGAGGAATAACTCCATTCCCCGCACCAGTTGATCCGTAACCAAGTTCACTAGGGATAACTAGAGTAGCTTTTGAACCTTTATTAAGTAGTTGCATAGCTTCATCCCACCCCTTAATAACTTGTCCAACACCACAGGTGAACTCGATTGGTTCTCCTCTAGTAAAAGATGAATCAATTTCTGATCCGTCAACAAGTTTAAGAGAGTAATGAACTGAAAGGACATCATCGATCTTTGCATTAGGACCACTTCCTTTTTTTGAAACTTTATATTTTAATCCACTTTCAGTTTCAATCATTCCTGATGTTAAATCATCTAGAAGTTTAGCTTCTTCTTCAGCTTTTAAAATATCTGCTTGACTCTTATTTGTTATATAGTCTTCAAATATCTTAGGAGCATCAAATTCCTTAGCATCTTTACCAATTCTTATGATCTTTACGCTTTTAATAATGTCATCTTGAGCAATATTATCAACAACATCTTGGCCAGAGTTAACTTTACCAAAGATAGAATGCTTTCCATCAAGCCATGGAGTTTCTACATGAGTTATAAAGAATTGGCTTCCATTTGTTCCTGGTCCAGCATTAGCCATCGACAAAATACCTGGTCCTGTATGTTTTAATTCTTCACTAAATTCATCATCAAACTGAAAGCCAGGTCCACCTGAGCCAGTTCCAGTAGGGTCACCACCTTGAATCATAAAATTGTCAATAACTCTGTGAAATTTTAGACCATCATAATATGGTTTTCCAGAAAATTGTTCATCTGCTGCAGGGTGGTTTCCTTCAGATAATGCGACAAAATTAGATACAGTTAATGGCGTCTGCTTATAAAATAGTTCTAGTATTATATCACCTTTAGAGGTTTCTAGGTTTGCATATATTCCTTCATTTAGATCTGAGTAATCATTCATGTTACATGAGTTTAGAATTAGTATTGTTATAAATATGATACATTTTTTAATCATAATATTCTTTTAAGTATTGTTTAATATCACTGATAAATTTCTTTTCAGTATCTATTAAACTTAATTTTGAGATTCCCCCAGCAGCATGAATATGTCCTCCACCATTAAAATATCTTGAAGCAAATATATTAACTTTAAAATCACCTTTAGACCTAAATGAAATTTTAATTAAATCATCCTCTTTTTTTTCTATAAATAAAACAGAGCATAAAATTCCTTCAACACTAAGTCCAAAATTCACAAAACCTTCACTATCTCCTTTCTTAAAATTACTAGATACTTGATCTTCATCAGTTATTGAAGTATACAATACAGGTAAATTATCAACTCTTTTAAAGTTATTTATTGTGATTCCAAGAAGTTTAAGTCTATCAAATTGAAAATTATTATGTAGTTTTTCAAAAATTTGAGTAACATCTACGCCATAATCAACTAATTTAGAGCCAACAAGTAGTGTTCTAGAAGTTGTTGACGGAAAACGAAAAGAACCAGTGTCTGCAACTATTCCAGTATATAGACATGTTGCAATGTTATTGTCCATTTTGTTTGAATCTATGTAATAGATGAAATCATAAACCATCTCACATGTTGAACTCATTATGGAATTGGAAATCATATAGTCAGCATAATCATCTGGATTTTCATGATGATCAATCATAATAACTTTTGCAGATGATTTAGAGATTTTATATGAAACATTTTTAGCTCTTCCAAGACTATTAAAATCTAGTGTAAAAATAACTTCAGCCTCATCAAATAAGACATCTGATTTATCTTTTTGAGATTCGTAAACTATTACATTTTCTGAACCAGGAAGAAATTTAAGTATCTCTGTAAATTCATTTGGTGAAATAATACTTACACTATGGTCATTTTTTAAAAAATGAAACAAAGCAAGACAACTTCCAAGTGCATCTGCATCAGGACTACTATGTGGTATTAAAATAATTTTCTTATTTGTAGATAGAATACTTTTAATACTTTCAAGAATCTTCTTATCCATGAGTCGTCTAATATAATATTATATTGAAAATTAAAATAAAGTAATTACTAAAACTTTGATTAATGTCAGATATTATTAAATTTGACGCATGAATTCAAATAGAACATTTACCATGCTTAAGCCTGATTCAATAGAGCAGGGGGACATGCTTCCAATTCTAAACATGATACAAGAAGCTGGGTTCAAGATAATTGCACTGAAGTACAAAAAAATGACTAAAGAAGAAGCTGAACAATTCTACTCAGTTCACTCAGATAAGCCATTTTTTAAAGATTTAATTCAGTTCATGACAAGAGGTCCAATAGTTGCAGCAGCGTTAGAAAAGAGTAATGCAGTTGATGACTTTAGAAAACTTATTGGTTCCACTGACCCATCAGAAGCTGATGAGGGTACAATCAGAAAAAGATATGCTAAATCTAAAGGAGAAAATGCGGTACACGGATCTGATAGTGATGAGAATGCTTCTATCGAAATAAGCTTTCACTTTAGTGATAGCGAAATTTTTAGTTAAGGACTAACTTTTTTACATATTCTTTTCCTAATTCCTGATTTATAAGATTAATTACCTTATTCTTTTCAAAAATTAATTCTTCTTTAAGTACCGAGGATTTTAGTTTTATGTATAGTATACCCTTTTTATATTTTACGCTGTATGTGTATTTTTGAATGTTTTCTCCCATAGCCTTTACCCAAGCCTCTTGAACTCTTAAATTATCAATGCCAATTTTAAAGTGTTTTTGTGAAATAACATCATCTAAAACTTTTGAAATTTTTTTAATCTCTCCTCTTCTATTCATTTGAGTATATTTTTTCTAAATCAAATACTTCTTCTTTATTTATTAGTCCAGATAAAGCATCTTTTACTCTATCAATATGAGTATCTGTTATAAATATCTGACTAAAATCTTTCTTTTCAAGTATTTGTACTATTTGTCTGACTCTTTCTTGGTCAAGCTTATCAAAAATATCATCTAGTAAAACAATTGGTGAATTGCCAAATTTTGTTTTGTAATAATCAAATTGAGCAAGCTTTAAAGCAATCAGAAATGATTTCTGTTGTCCTTGACTTCCGAAATTTTTGATCTTGTTATTTTCAATTATAAAGTTTAAGTCATCTCTATGTATCCCTTTAGAAGTATATTGCAAAAATCTATCTTTAGATAAATTCTCACTTAAAATTTCTGAAAAACTCCCAGAATTTAAATCACTTTTATAGTTTATGTCAACAGATTCATTTCTAGAACTTATGTCAGAGTAATATTTTTTAAATATTGGTATAAAAGTTTTTAAAAAGTTAGTTCTTTCTTTAAAAATTGGAGTTCCAAGGCTAATTAGTTGTTGGTCATATGAATCAATCGTATCCTTGTCAAATTTTCTATTAATAAAGAAGTACTTCAATAAGGAATTTCTTTGAGTAATAACTTTTCCATAATCTATAACTCTTTGCAAATATATCTTATCAACCTGACCTATAACTGAATCTATAAACTTCCTTCTCATTTCACTCCCCTCTGTTATAAGATTACGATCATGGGGTGAAATAATAATTAAATTTACTAAGCCAATATGATCAGAAATTCTTTTATATAACTTGCTATTTCTTTTAATAACTTTCTTTTCTCCATTTTTGAAGTAACAATGAACATTCTCACCTCTGTTGTTTATTTCAAAATCTCCATTAATTGAAAAATAATCTTGACCAATTTTAACATTTTGTGATGTTGATGGATTAAAATAGCTTTTTGTAAATGCTAGATGATATATAGAGTCAATTATATTGGTTTTTCCAATACCATTTTTACCAATGAAACAATTGATTTTTTTACTAAAACTAAACTTTAGTTTATCTAGATTTTTATAGTTATCAATTTTTAGTGAATGTAAAAACATATTTGCTATTCAAAATAAAACATTAATTTTGGGATTCAAAAAATTATTATGGCAACATTCAATAGAAGAGGTTATAAAAAAAGTAGAACAAAAGCAGTAAATCAAGGTGAAAAAAGTCAAACTGCTGAAGTGTTTGATTCCCTGGATTCAACTGCTAACAAATCTGAACAGTGGATACTAAAAAATCAGAATAAAATTTTTTCAGCTATTGCACTAATTTCATTGTCTGTCCTATCTTATTTGGGATACCAGAGATTTATTGCAGAACCTAAAGAAACAGAGGCTGTAAGTGAACTAAGCCAAGCACAATATTTTTTTGAATTAGCACTAGTTTCAAATGAATCAGATTCACTGTTTAGATTAGCTTTAAATGGAGGAGAAGGAAAATATGGATTTCTTGATATTGTAGATGAATATTCTGGAACAAAAGCAGCAAATCTAGCAAACTATTCTATTGGTATGTCATATTTGAACCTCAAAGAATATGAGAAAGCTATAGTTTACCTTGAAAAATTTAATTCAGATGATATACTACTAAAATCAATTTCTTTAGGAACTATTGGAGATTGTTTCTCGGAGTTGAATCAACCAAAGGAGGCATATGAATATTATAAAAAGGCTTTCAAGCACAACGAAAACATTTACACAACTCCAAAATATTTATTTAAAGCTGCAATTATAGGTTCTGAACTTGGTGAATACAGGTCTGCATTAAATTATTTAAATAGAATCAAAGAAGAATTTCCAGATTCCTATGAATTTAGTTTAGTTGAAGTTCAAATTGGTAGAATTGAAAATATAAATAATTAAAATGTCTGCTAAGCAATTTGATCATTCTAACAAAGAATTTAAATTACTAAATCCTGATAAATTAAATATTGCTTGTGTTGTTTCAGAGTGGCATAATGAAATTACTGAGAAGCTATTTATAGGAGCAAAAAACATTCTGATAAAAAACGGTGTCCAAGAAAAAAATATTTCTAAAATAAATGTTCCTGGTAGTTTTGAGTTAATTTTTGCATGCAAAAACCTGATTAATAAAAATATTGATGCAGTTATAGCAATTGGATGTATAATTCAGGGTGAAACAAGACACTTTGAATTTGTATCTAATGCTGTTGTAAACGGTATTAAAGATTTAAATGTTATATCTGATATACCTATAATTTTATGCGTGTCTACAGATTATAATATTAGTCAATCTATTGATAGAAGTGGCGGTAAGTATAACAAGGGTGAAGATTCTGCCATTGCCGCTCTAAAAATGATTAAATTTAATCAATGAAAGTTAACTTCTTTAAGTTAAATAAAAACAGAAAATTCAACTATACTCCTCGTTTTTACAAAGGTAAAGATGATGTTGCACCAACTTTTGAATCAAAGTTTTCTGTTTACAGAGAGTCATATAACTCAAACGACATCGGAAAACATTGGGCTGATCAAAGGTATAAAATGCGTAATAGAAAAAACAGAGGTATTAATATGACATTAATCTTAATAGTTCTTTTTCTTATTTTGGTATTTTTATATATCATTGATTTTGATATAAATATTTTCTTTACTAATTAATGTCAGATATAATTAAAATTTTACCAAGCGATGTTTCAAATAAAATTGCTGCTGGTGAAGTAGTTCAAAGACCTTCTTCTGTACTAAAAGAACTTATAGAGAATTCTATTGATGCAAATTCAACTAGAATTAAAATAATAATAAAAGATGCTGGAAAAAATCTTATTCAGGTAATTGATAATGGAGAAGGAATGTCAAGAAATGATATGCATTTATCATTTATAAAACATGCGACATCAAAAATTAATAAAATAGAAGATATTTTTTCTATTTCATCAATGGGATTTCGAGGTGAAGCATTAGCTGCTATTGCCTCAGTTTCAATGGTAGAAATGGAATCAATTAATGATAATCAAAATGGCCATTTTATAGAGATTAATGGTGGTGAGCTTTTAAGTGAAAAGGAGTCAAATATTCAAGAAGGTACTTCAATTAAAATAAAGAATATATTCTATAACGTACCAGCACGAAGAAACTTTTTAAAATCAGACTTTGTTGAACTTAGGCATATACTCGATATTTTTCATAGACTAGCAATTTCACATCCAGAAATTGAGTTTTCATTTATCAATAATGAAGAGGAAATTTTTTATCTGAAAGAGGAGTCATTAAACAAAAGAATTATATCAATATTTGGAGAAAAAATCAGAGAAAATTTAATTCCTATTAATGAAAGCACCCAAATTGCTAATATTTCTGGATTTGTTTTAAAGCCAGAATTTTCAAAAAAATCAAGGAGTAATCAGTTTGTTTTTGTTAATAATAGGTTTATTAAAAGTCAATTTATTAGTCATTCAATTTTTGCATCATTCGTGGGTTTGCTAAAAGATGGATATCACCCTGGATATTTTCTGTTTATTGATATAGATCCAACCAAAATAGATGTTAATGTCCATCCAAACAAAACAGAAATAAAATTTGATGATGATCAAAATTTATATTCAATAATTAACTCTTCAGTTAAACACTGTCTTGGTATATACCAGGTTAGTCCTGTCCTTGATTTTGATAAGGATCCTTCAATGGATATTTCATATGATCAAGTTAAGTCAAAGCCAACTAATCCTACTATTGAGATTAATTCAGAATTTAACCCCTTTGAGGTTTTTAATGACGAAGAAATTAATAAAGTTCCTGGTGATTACTTGTCTCGTCATGATAAATTAAAACTGGATGATGATAATAATCAGGCTTTAAAGATTTTCCAGATTTTAAATAAATTTATTGTGAGTACTAATAAGTCATCTCTTATTATAATAAATCAAAATTTAGCTCACCAGAGAATATTATATGAGTCCTTTTTAAAATCTATTTTTGAGAACTCTATTAATTCTCAAAAGTTAGTTTTTCCAATTGAGTTAAGTTTGACAAAAAAACAATTATTGCTCTACAATAAAATTATTGATGAATTTAAATCAATTGGTTTTGAGATAAGCCTGAAGAATGAATTAATGCATGTTGAGTCAATTCCATTTGGTATAGAAAAAAATAATGTAGAAGAAGTTATTGAAAATATTCTCAATGAAGATTTCAATGTATCTAATGATTTTAGCACAGCTGACTTTTTTGCAAAAAGACTTTCAAAAATTACATCAATCAAATCAGGTCAAAAACTTAATTTGGATGAGCAGGAGTATATTGTAAATCATCTATTTTCATGCAAAGAACCTAATCTGTCTCCTGATAATAAGCAAATATTTATTACTTTAAATAAAAACGATATAGAAAACAAATTTAATGGGTAGAGTAAGTGAGATAGTAAAACATTTGATCATAATTAATGTGATTTTTTATATTGCATCAATGGTTTTTGGCGAGTTGATGTATGATCTCTTTGCTATGCACTATCCTAAAAATTCATCTTTTTTTCTTTGGCAACCTCTTTCTCATATGTTTATGCATGGAGACACAACTCATATTTTATTTAATATGTTTGGTTTATGGATGTTTGGTACTCCACTTGAACAAATGTGGGGTAAACAAAAATTTATTTTTTTCTATTTGTCTGCTGGTTTTGGGGCTGTTCTTATACAATCTCTTGTATATCATTATGATGTTCTATCTGTAACACAATTATTAACTGATAATGGCTTAACAAAAAACCAGATAAATAGTTTCTTTGAAACAGGTAGACTTAATCCCAGTTTAATACAGATATTAGGAGAAGCAAAACTTGCTTCTGGAATTCAATCATATAAGGCAGTTATGGTGGGTGCATCAGGAGCTCTTTATGGTATACTAGTTGGATTTGCTATGTTATTTCCAAATGTTCAATTAATGCTTCTTTTTCCACCAATACCTATTAAAGCAAAATATTTGGTGCCTCTTCTAATTTTATTTGACCTTTTCTTTGGATTTACATCATATTCAGTTGGACCAATTGCTCACTTTGCTCATATTGGTGGAGCAATTACTGGTTTTATAATGATGTGGTACTGGAAAAAAAATCAGTTTAATAATAAAAGATGGAATTAGGATTTAGATATTTTTTAAATCAACCTTTTTTTAAAAAAATTATAATAATCAATATTATTGTTTTTTTACTTCCACTTGTTTTAAATACATTTCTGTTTCTTTTTAATTTAAAACTATTTAGCCTTATTGATTACTTTGATCTTCACCCAGGAATAGGAGATATTATTAGAAGTCCTTGGACACTAATATCATATTCTTTTTTTCACATTGATTTTTTTCACATATTTTGGAATATGTTGATTTTGTATGTTGTTTGTAAACATTTTTTAAATTTTCTAACAAATAAAAAATTAATAGAAATATATTTTTATGGTGCACTTATGGGAGGTCTATTCTTTGTGATTTCATATAATATTTTCCCAGTATTTAAAAATGCTTTTTCACCTTTGATAGGATCATCAGCTGCTGTTTACGCTGTACTTATATTTGCTTGTTCATATATGCCAAACACTAGGGTGAACCTCATTTTTTTTGATATTAGATTGAAATATTTAGGTCTTTTCTATGTTTTGTTGAGTTTAATACAAATACCCTTTAGTAATGCTGGTGGAAATATTGCACATTTGGGTGGTGCTTTTTATGGTTTCTACTATGCAAAAAACTTTAATAAAGAATATAGCTTTTCTACTTTTAATATTTTCTTTAGATATATTAAAAATCTCTCTAGTTCTAAACAGAGTGGTAGCAATCAAAAAAAGATTGACAATATATTGGATAAAATAAGTAAATCTGGATACGAAAGTTTAAGTAAGAGTGAGAAGGATTTTTTATTTAAGAACTCTGATAATGATTAATTTTTAGATTTCCTTCTTTTGATAAAAACATATAGCTGCCATAAGACCATTAAAGCTATAAAATGAGGGAGATAAGATCTTGGTTCTCCATCTAGTCCAATAGTTGTAAATATTCGATCCCATCTAAATTTCCAATTTTGAATCCCATTAAAAAGTCCATCAATGCTCATCCAAATAAAAACTGGTTTCCCTAAAACATGATCAAATGGAACAAAACCCCATACTCTTGAATCTTCTGAGTTATATCTATTGTCTCCCATCATCCAATAATAATCTTGTTTAAATGTGTATGAGTCTTGTTCTTTGTTGTTTATAATAATTTTGCCATTTGAGAACTCAATATCATTAAATTCATAGTCTTTTATTATTTTTTTATAAAGTGGAAGATTATCTAAACTTAGATCAATTTTGTCTCCTTTCTTAGGAATATAAATTGGCCCCATATAGTCATTATTCCAATTAAAATTCTTGTTATTTGGAAAGAAATTTAGATTAGATACATCTTTGCTCTGGGTTACTCTGTAAATTGTGTCAAATACATTAGAATTTTCTATTTTAAAAGCATCTTCATATGTTAAACTAATTTCTCTTGAGCTATCAATTAGCTCACTAATAATTAAATTATTTTCTCTAATAATATTTAAAGGTATTCCAGAGTCATCAGTATAAACCAAATATTCGTTATCATTAGTGTTGGAAATACTTAGTATATAATTTGATATTTCTTCATATGATATTTGACTTAAATTTTTAATAATAAATTTTCTAATGAAACCCTCAATTCCTAATTCCTTTAGTTTGTTTGATGAAACGCCTTCATTAGACTTTATATTATATGTATAGATTGGTTTAGCTCTATCGGGTAAGATATTTTTCTTCCCATTTATAAAAATAATTCCATCTTTAATCTCAATTGTATCTCCAGGAATTCCAAGTGCTCTTTTCACATAATTTGATTTTTTATCTCTTGGTTTAATAACTCCTTTTTCCTTTACAAAAAATCTTCTAACAGTATCTGCAGGCCAATTAAAAACTACAATATCATTATTTTTTATTTCTTGAAATCCAGGAATTCTAATATATGGTAATTGTGGACTTTTTAAATATGATCTAGTTTTAATAATTGGTATAGTGTCATGAACCATAGGAAGAGTAACAACAGTTGAAGGAACTCTTGCACCAAAATGAAATTTACTTACTAACAAAAAATCACCAACCCTCAATGTTTTCTCTAATGATCCAGTCGGTATTACAAAAGGTTGAAGAAAATAATTATGTACTATTGTTGCTATAACTATTGCAAATATGAATGATCCAATGGATCTTTCAAATCCAGAGAAAGAAATATCATCAACTAATTTTGTCTTACTACTAAAATAGCTTACATAGAAAAAATAAAACCCAAGAGTTAGAATAACTAATATTCTATCAATCTTAGAGTTATGATTAAACTTTTTAATAAATTCTACCCAAATAACAGGTATCATAAGAAGATTAATTACTGGTATAAAAACAAGTATTATCCACCATCTAGGTCTTTGGATTATGTCTAAATGTTTAATGATATTATAAAATGGAATAATTGCTAGCCAGCCATGAAATCCAGCTAGTCTAAATAGCTTCTGAGAACCAGCAAAGATTAACCCATTGTAAATCAAGAAAAAATAAATCCACTCAATAAAACTCATTCTAGTCTAAATTAATTTTTAGTTTAATTCCTGCATTTTGAGAAAAATCAAAATAATTACTTTCAATAAATGGTCTAAGAGATAGATCTTCACTTACATTGAATTGAAGTAAATGAGCTCCTACATTTGCATCAATGATGTTTAGAACATAAGTACCTACTAAAAACATAAACGCAAAGTCTTTATATCTTCTATGAAACTTCATACCCTCTAATAATTTATCGTTTTCAGGAATTATATCAATATATTCATCATCAAAATATCCAGCCAACCTTCTTTTGTATGCAGTTCTATATTTATTCATCTCTTTTTGATTATAATTGAAATAGTAAGCTGAAGTTCCCAAACCACCATATATTATTGGAACCATCCAATATCTTCTTGTGTAAACCTGACCTAACCCAGGTAAAACTGAAGAATAAAATGCAGCTTTAGATGGGGTTAGAGGATCATTAATTAATCTTTGTTTTCTTGGGCTAACATATATTGAGTCTAATTCAGATTGGCAATAAGAATTGAAAGAAATTAAAATTAATATTGATAAAAAAAAATTTCTCAATTTGATAATTTTTTTAAAATAGAATATAAATCATTAATACTTTTGAATGAAGTTGATAAGGATACTTTTCCATTGGAATCTTCTTTTAGTCTTACTTTTGATCCAAATAATTTTTCAAATTTATTAGTTACATCAATATATATCCTAGAGACATCAGAACTATAATTAGAATTGGCTTTTTTTATGTTCAGCCCTCTAACAATTTTCTCAGTTTGTCTTACAGATAAATTTTTTGATATTATTAGCTCATAAATCTCTAATTGAACTTTTTTATCATCAACATTGACAAGAGCCCTTCCATGTCCCATTGTTAAGAATCTGTCTCTGATTCCTGATTGAATGATTGGATCAAGTTTTAGTAATCGTATATAATTAGAAATTGTTGATCTGTCTTTACCAACTACTCTTGATATAGAATCAATATCTAGCTTATATTCATCTATCAATCTCTCATAACTTAAGCCAATCTCAATTGGATCAAGATCAACCCTCTGGACATTCTCAACTAAAGACATCTTAAGAATGTCAGATTCACTTTTAACCCCTCTAATGTAACAGGGAATTGAAGTTAAACCTGCTTTTTTGGAAGCTCTAAACCTTCTCTCTCCAGATATTATCTCATATTTAGAAGGGTTTATCTTTCTTACCGTTATAGGCTGAATAATTCCAAGATCTTTTATAGAGTCTGAAAGACTATCTATTTCATTACTATCAAAATTTGATCTTGGTTGATTTGGATTAACATCAATACTATTTATATCAATTTCAAATGAGTTAACATTGCTCAGGGGCTTTAATTTATCCTCATTATCATTTGAGTTACCTAAAAGAGCATCTAATCCTCGTCCTAAAACTCTCTTCTGTTTTTTATCAGACATTTACATTTTTTTTAATTATCTCATCAGCAAGAGAAAGATAGTTTTTAGTTCCCTTAGATGTTACATCGTAAGTTATAATATCTTTTCCAAAACCAGGTGCTTCTCCTAGCTTAATATTTCTCTGGATAATTGTTTTAAACACTATATCTCCAAAATGTTTTTTTACTTCATCAACAACTTGATTGGAAAGTCTTAAACGTGAATCAAACATAGTTAACAGAATTCCCTCAATATCTAGTTCTTTATTGTGGATTTTTTGAACACTTTTAATCGTATTGAGAAGTTTACCTAATCCTTCAAGGGCGAAATATTCACACTGAATTGGAATTAATACTGAGTCTGAACATGTTAGAGCGTTGAGTGTAATTAATCCAAGTGAAGGAGCACAATCAATTAGAATATAGTCATAATCAGCTTTAATACTTTCAATCTGTTCTTTTAGTTTATATTCCCTATTTTCAACATCAACCAATTCTATTTCAACACCAACAAGATCAATAGTTGATTGAATTATATCAAGATTGGGAGATTCAGTTTTTTTTATAATATCACTAATTTTTATTGATTCAGAAAAAATTTGATATAGAGAATAATCTTTATCACTTTGATCAAATCCAAGTCCGGAAGAAGCATTTGCTTGAGGATCTGCATCAATTATTAAAACTTTCATTTCAAGAACACCTAGTGAAGCGGCAAGGTTAACAGATGTAGTTGTTTTACCAACCCCACCTTTTTGATTAGCTATTGAAATTATTTTTGCCATTAATTATTCATTTTCTGATTTAAACTCAATGATAAATATATCCTCATTTTGTTTCTTTAAATTATATTTTTCTCTACCATAGTGTTCCAGGCTGTCTATATTTTCAAGTTTATTTATTAGATCCTGATCTTTGATTATCTCATCTGTTAGTGCATCTTTTCTCTTTTTGAGCTTCTTTATCTCTCTATTTAATTCAGCGTGAATAAGAAGTGAATTTGTATCCAAAAAAGTCATCCAAAATATAAATGCAAATAATATAATTAAATACTTAAAGTAGGTTTTACCTATTAGAGATTTTAGTTTCTTAAAAAATTCAGTCATTAAATCTAATTTGGTAAAATTTTAAAGATACCCTCACCTTCAACACTTATGTAGACAAATCCCTCAGGACTTAGATTAACATCTCTAACTCTTCCAATTCTAGGGAAAAGCTTTTCTCTCATTGTTACACCTGAATCATCAAATTTTAATCTTTCAAGATATCTAAAGCTTAATGATCCAACTAATAATGTATTATTCCAATCGCTATATATTTTTGAACTTTTAATCATTACCATTCCAGAAGGAGCAATAGATGGAGTCCAATAATAGTAAGGGTCAGTAACTCCATCTAAGGTCTTGTTTTTAGTTATTTCACTGCCGCTATAGTTAATTCCGTAAGTTGCTTTTGGCCAGCCATAATTCCTATCTCTTGATGGGTTTTCGTTATTTTTAGGTTCTTTAATAATATTAATTTCATCACCACCTCTAGGGCCATGTTCATGAATCCATATCTCATCATCATTAAATCCATTTACAATACCTTGAGGATTCCTATGACCGTAGCTCCATATTGCCTTCTTTGATTTATCTAAATTAAAGAATGGATTATCATCTGGAATAGAACCATCAAGATTTAATCTGTATATTTTCCCTCCATCTAAGTCTAAGTTTTGTGGATTAACATCTCTATTACCTCTATCACCTATAGTAAAATAGATATGTTGGTTTTTTAGTAATATACTTCCACCAAAGTGTCTTTCCTCTTCAGAATCAGGTGAAGCTTTGTAAAGTTGCTTCAGATTAACTAAACTATCTCTGTAAATTTTAGCCGAAAATAATGAGGTATTTGAACCTTTTTCAGATTCAGAAACACTTGCTGTTAAATAGATTATCTGATTAGAAATAAAGTTTTTGTCTACTGCTACATCTAGTAAGCCACCTTGCCTTGAAAATACAATATCAGGAACACCCTTTATTATTTTTTTCTTACCATCTACAACGTGGTATAAAATCCCTTTCTTATCAGTAA
>CACMVZ010000005.1:0-52500 GCA_902617285.1 uncultured Bacteroidota bacterium
CTCCAGCAAATCTCTCTGATTCTGATTTATATCCTTTAACTACAGGCATTGCCATCCATTTTTCAGCAAACTCTGCGTATATATCATTAATTAGTTTTGTTTCATTTAAAGCCTCTTCTTTTGTTGCATGAGCAGTATGCCCTTCTTGCCATAAAAATTCTGCTGTTCTTAAAAAAAGTCTGGTTCTCATTTCCCATCTAACTACATTTGCCCATTGATTAATTAAAATTGGTAAATCTCTATAGGACTGAATCCAACTCTTATATGTTTTCCAAATAATTGCTTCGCTAGTAGGTCTTACAATTAATTCTTCTTCTAACTTAGAATCTGGATCAATAATTAATTTACCTTTTTTGTCTGGATCATTTTTTAATCTGTAATGAGTAACTACTGCACATTCTTTAGCAAAGCCTTCGGCATTCTTTTCTTCAGCCTCAAATAGTGACTTTGGAACAAATAATGGAAAGTAAGCATTTTCATGACCTGTTTCTTTAAACATCTTGTCCAATTGAGACTTCATTAATTCCCAAATAGAAAAGCCATAAGGCTTAATTACCATACAACCTCTTACATCAGATGATTCAGCTAAACCAGCTTCTGATACAATATCATTATACCACTTTGAATAATTTTCTTTTCTAGAAGTTATTTTATTTCCCATTAATTTGGCATAATATTTGGATATAAATAAGTAGACATAAAATTAACATTTTTTATTGTTAAAATTTTATTTTAAATTTAGAATATGCACAAACTTCATTCAATACTAATAATCATAGGTGTTTCGACTTTATTATCAAGTTGTTCATCATATTATTTAGCCTCGTATTATGAAGATGATGGTATTTACTATACTAATCAAAGTAGTAATTATTATAAAGGAGTTTTTGATGAATATTCACAATTATCATTAAATGATACTCAAAATGATGTTGATACTTCAAGTAATTTACCATGGGGTGCAAATCCAGATTCAGTGGAAGTTATATATAACTTTCCTCACTTTGGTAGGTTTTATTATAACCCTTTTTTTCATGACATATCTTTCAATCCATTTTTTAATGCTTATGGCAGATTTATAAATTATGGATACACAAGCCTTCCATTTTATTATAATTCATATGCCTATGAAATGGGATATCCATTCTTTCCAAGGCCAATTGATTTTTATTTAAATCCATATTCTAATTTTATTGGAAATTATTATTGGTATTATTTCAATAGATCTAGATGGTTTTATCCAGGTTACTATGGAAGATTATTTAATTCAAAAAAATATAATGACTCATATGCAGATTCAAACTACGAATATACTAAACCAGGATACTCGAATTCAGCATCAAGAAGAGGTGAAAAATCAACAGAAGTTACTAGTAATGTTAGAAATTCTAGCTCGATGAGAATATCTGGAATTTACTCAGGTGATAGAGTTATACAAAATCCTAATTTCGAAAGTCCTGATGATGCAAAATATGATAGAGGTAATACTAGAAATTTAAGTGAGATTAATGAAACCACAAATATCCCAATTTATAGATCTAGACAGGTAAATTCATCAAGAAATCTACCATCACTAAACTCTGTTCCTAATCTTAGTAGAATTAAGAATGAAGCACTTAGAGATTCGTACAGAAGAATTAGATCTATTAGGACAAATACAAGGAATAGTAACTCCTTTAAATCCGGTTTTGAAAATGATTACAATTACACTAGAGGAAACTCTAATAGATCATACCAAAGATCAAACAATAACATGAGTAACACTAGATCAAACAATTCGTCTTATTCAAGCTCAAGGAGTTCTTCAAGAAGTTCTGGATTTAGCTCTAGATCTTCAAATGGTGTTTCTAGATCGTCAGCATCTGGTTCAACAAGAGCAGGAAAAATTGATTAAATGTCAAAATTAATTTTTAAGCTTTATCTTATCCTAGGTATATCGGTTATATATTCTCAGACTTATGAAGATGCCATAAGGTATAACCAATTTTATCATGAGGGTAGTTCAAGGTTTAACTCTATGGGTGGTGCATTTGGCGCATTAGGAGGAGATCTTTCATCAATAAATATTAACCCTGCAGGGTCATCCATATTTCTTAAATCAGAATTAGGATTTACTTTAAATTTTAAAAATCAAGAAATTAAAAATGATTTTAACCAATTCATCTCAAATTCTAAAGATAACCTTTATTCATTCAATCATTTAGGTTTTGTTTTAGTGTATGATATCAACAAAACTAAATTCTCCTTAGGATATAATATGAATAGACTGAATGATTTCAATAAATTATTCTCATTTAGCGGATCTAATAATAGAGGTATTGATAATTATTTTCTTCATTATGCCGATGGAGTTCCATACAATGATTTATTGGTTTATGAAAATGAAACTATTCAGGATGCATACAAATACTTGGGAGATAACTTTGGTTTTGGAGATCAACAAGCATTTTTAGGCTTTCAGAGCTATATAATAAATGCAGATAATGATTTACCTGGAAAATACTTTTCTAATGCTGTATATAATAATCTTGATCAATCTATTACGGCAGTAAGAAAAGGTGATCACTTAAAGCACTCGATAAATTTTAGTGGATCTTTAAAAGAAAATATATACATGGGAATTAATTTAAATTTTCACTCTGTAAATTATGAAGAAGATAAACTTTTTCAAGAATCTGGGTACTTAAATGAATCCCCTTTGAGGAAAGTCAATTTTAAGGAAAAGCTATTTGCATATGGAGAAGGTCTGTCTTTTCAAATTGGAACAATATTTAAAATTAAAGAATTAAGATTAGGCCTATCGTACACAACCCCTACTCTAATTAAAATTGAAGAGGAAAATGCTCAATACATTGAGACCAACATAATAGAAAATGAGATAATAAACGACTATGTAATTGACCCAAACATAATTAACTTTTATGAAGAATATAAATTGACTTTACCCTCTAAATCATTGTTTAGCATTGCATACATATTTGGAGATAAAGGATTAATAAGCTTAGACTATGAATTAACTAAATATAGTAACTCAAAATTCAATGATAATAATGGTAAGGACACATATATGAAATCTTTAAATAATATAATTAAAAATAGATTAAATGATATGTCTGAATCCATAAGAATTGGAGGTGAGTATAGAATTAAAGACTATAGCTTAAGAACTGGTTATTATTATTATAAAGGACCTGATTCTGCCTATGAGAATTACAGATCAGGCGTATCATTGGGTCTTGGAATCAATTATGGCTTTCTTAATGTTGATATTAGTGTTTCAAAATCAAAGGATTTTAATAAAAATCAATTATATGCTAATGGGTTAACTAATTTATATTCAATTGATAATGATTTATTTACGTTATTTACAACTTTTAGATTCAAACTTTAACTTCTAGTTAACTTCTTAATAACTATCTTTGTGTTACTCAAATTTTAAAAAAATGAAACTACAAGAATTATTAGACAAAGAGATTGATGCAATTGGTGATGATCACATTGGATCAAATAATGAAGAGACACCTCTTAAAGAAGGAGCTTTTGATTTACCTGATCCTGAGAAGGTAAGTCTGATCCAAAAAAAGGTTTATGAAATTTTGGATATCCTTGGTATGGATTTGACTGATGATAGTCTAAAAGGAACACCAAGAAGAGTTGCTAAAATGTTTGTTAATGAGATTTTCTCTGGTATAAATCCAAAGAATAAACCAGAGATGTCAACATTTGAAAACAAATATAATTACGGAGAGATGCTTGTTGAAAAGAATATCACATTGTATTCTACTTGTGAACATCATCTTCTTCCTATTGTAGGACTGGCTCATGTTGCATATATATCTAATGGTAATGTAATTGGACTTTCCAAAATAAATAGAATAGTGAGATATTTTGCTGAAAGACCTCAAGTACAAGAAAGATTGACAATACAGATAGTTAGAGAGCTTCAAAAAGCTTTAAACACTGATGATGTTGCATGCGTAATTGATGCTAAGCACTTATGTGTAAACTCTAGAGGTATTAAAGATATTAACTCTAGTACCGTTACTTCTGAGTTTGGAGGTAAATTTAAAAAAGAGAAAATTAAAAGAGAGTTTTTAGACTATATTAAACTTGAGTCTGAACTTTAATGTCACAAAAAGATTTATACATATACAACTCATTAACAAGTTCTAAAGAGAAATTTAAACCTTTAAGAAATAATAATGTTGGCATGTATGTTTGTGGACCTACAGTTTACAGTGATGTTCACCTTGGAAATTGTAGAACATTTATTTCCTTTGATATAATATTTCGATATCTGACTCATCTTGGATATAATGTAAGGTATGTTAGAAACATAACTGATGTTGGGCATCTAGAAGACTCCGGTGAAGATAAGATTTCAAAAAAGGCACAAGTTGAGAAACTTGAACCTATGGAGATAGCCCAAAAGTATACAAATGGCTTCAGAGATGTTCTCAAGAAATTTAATGTGTTAAATCCAAGTATTGAGCCTGTTGCATCAGGACATATAACTGAACAAATTTCAATAATAGATGATTTACTTAGTAAGAATCTTGCCTATGAATCAAATGGTTCTGTGTATTTTGATATATCTAAGTATAATGAAATTGATTCTTATGGAAAACTCTCAGGTAGAGATTTAAATAAAATAAAATCTAATTCTAGAGATCTTGTAAATCAAGGAGATAAAAGAAATGAATTTGATTTTGCACTTTGGAAAAAAGCCGAAAATAATCATTTAATGAAATGGAAATCTCCTTGGAGTGATGGCTTTCCTGGATGGCATTTGGAATGTACAGCGATGAGTAATAAATACCTTGGTGATGAGTTTGATATTCATGGAGGAGGAATTGACCTAAAATTTCCTCATCACGATTGTGAGATTGCTCAAGCAGTTGGATTTACTGGAAAACAACCTGCAAAATTTTGGATACACACAAATATGCTAACATTAAATAGTAAGAAAATGTCAAAGTCTCTTGGTAATAATATTTTACCTAACGAACTTTTTTCTGGTGAAAACAAGGTCTTTTCAAAAGCTTATGACCCTAACACAATTAGGTTTTTCTTCCTTCAAGCACATTACAGAAATGAATTAGATATAAGCGAATCAGCAATTCAGGCATCTGAAAAGGGCTTAAAGAGAATCATTGAAATGTTATACAGGCTCAATAATATAGAAGTTTCAAAAAAAAATAGTGATAAATTATTTGATCAAATTAAGAGTTGGGAAAAAAATTGTTTTAATTGTTTAAATGATGATTTTAACACGCCAATGCTAATAGCTGAAATATTTAATGCATCTAAACTAATTAATCAAATTGAAAGAAGTAAAGATTTTGGAAAAAGAGAAAAAGAATACTTTCTTAATCTATTTGATAATCTCTTAGATAAAATTTTAGGCATAGATTATTTTAAACCTTCAGCTGATAATGATTCTGTTCTTGAAATTTTATTAAATATTAGAGATAATGCTAGGCAAAATAAAGACTTTGAGTTATCTGATTCTATCAGAAATCAATTAAATAATTTAGGGATTATAGTTAGTGATAAAGATTAGCAGACTTCTTGCATTTCCATTTATTTTTCTAATAAGGATTTATAGACTTTTTGTTTCTCCATTAATAGGAAGTAATTGTAGATACTCTCCAACCTGTTCTGAATATGGTATAACTGCTTTGAAAAAACATGGCGTTTTTACTGGTACATACTTGACTGTAAGAAGAATAATAAGATGTAACTCATTATTCAAGGGTGGGTATGATCCAGTTCCATAAATTATCTATATATTTAATAATGCTAATTAACCAGATCAAATGGTCACCAAACGAAACTTTAATTGAAATTGGTGGCTTTTCAATTTACATTTATAGCCTAATGTTTATTCTTGCCTTTATTCTTGGCTATAACCTAGTTAAATCATTTTTTGTTAAAGAAAAGATAGACGAGAAGTATTTAGATCCAATGTTAATATATATGGTAGTATCTATTTTTTTAGGTGCTAGGTTGGGTGAAGTATTTTTTTATCAATGGGGTTATTATCAAAACCACTTAATTGAAATTCTTCTTCCGATTCAAGAATCCCCAAATTCATCTCTTCTGGGCCTAATTGATGGTTATAAGTTTACAGGATTTAGGGGCCTTGCTAGCCATGGAGCTGCAATTGGAGTTTTTATAGGTTTATATTTATTCATAAAAAAGTACAAGTTTAAAAACTTTTTTTGGATTTTCGATAGGCTTACAATACCAATAGCTATTGGTGGGGCATTTGTGAGAATTGGAAATTTTTTTAATTCAGAAATTCTAGGAAAATACACTAATTCTGATTGGGGAATAATATTTGAGAATAGAGGTGAGACTCTTCCAAGACATCCTGCCCAACTATATGAATCATTTGGATATATAATTCTTTTTATAATTCTCTACAGACTCTACCAAAATTCAAATATAAGAGACAGAAAGGGTGCATTATCTGGCTATTTTTTAATAGGACTTTGTTTTATAAGATTTATGGTTGAATTTGTAAAAGAAAGTCAAGGTGGAATAGAAACATTCCTTCCTGGCCTCTCAACTGGTCAATGGCTTAGTATACCTTTTATAATTTTAGGTTTTATTTTATTATTTAACAAGGGAGGAAGTACAAAAACTATTAGTTAGTTTTTATTCTTGTATGAATCAAACATTATAGGTGTAGCTATAAATACTGACGAGTAAGTACCAACCATAACACCAATAATAAGAGCAAACATAAAACCTCTAATTGACTCACCTCCAAAAATAAAAATTGCTAAAAGAACAATTAATGTTGTCAAAGATGTATTAAGAGTTCGACTTAGAGTACTATTAAGAGCAGTATTAACTGTAGTTTCACTATCCCAAGAAGAGTGAATTCTAAAAAATTCACGAATCCTGTCAAACACAACAACTGTATCATTTAGAGAATAACCAATTACAGTTAATAGTGCAGCAATGAATGCTTGATTAATTTCCATGTTGAAAGGCATAATCTTATATGTTAATGAAAATATACCAAGTACTATTAACACATCATGGAATACAGCAGATACTGCTCCAAGTGAAAATTGCCATTTCTGAAACCTAATAAGGATATAGAAAAAAACAATTACTAATGAACCTAGAATTGCCCAAACTGAATTTTGTTTAATATCATCTGCAATTGTTGGACCTACTTTAATACTTGACATAATTCCAACTTCATCACCAACTGAAAACTGATCATAAGTTAGGGGATCATCATAAATAGAATTTAAGTTTTCAAAAAGTAAATTTTTGATTTCATTATCAACTTCTAATCCTTCTTGTTCTACTTTGTATTTTGTTGTAATTTTTAACTGATTTGCTGCTCCAAATGTTTTTACTTCAGCACTTCCAAACGCATCATTAAGTGTAGACTCTATCTCAGAAGATTTAACTTCTTTATCAAATCTTACGATGTAAGATCTTCCACCTAAGAAATCTACACCTTGATTTAATCCTTGAAATAATAATGAGCTAAGGCTAATAAGAACAAGAACAGATGAAATTACATATGTAGCTTTTCTTTTACCCAAGAACTTAATCTTAAGATTACTGAAGAGATCTTTAGTTGATTTAGTTGAGAATTCAAGTTTACCTGATTTAAAAACCTTATTGTCTATTAATAATCTTGTAATAAATATTGCGGTAAATAAAGATGTTGCAATCCCAATAAGTAAGGTTGTTGCAAAACCTTTAATTGGACCTGTTCCAAATATATATAATACTAATGCAGTTAAACCAGTTGTAATATTTGCATCCAAAATTGAAGAAAGAGCATTGTTAAAACCATCATTAATTGATTGTTTTAAACCCTTTTCTTTTTTTAATTCCTCTCTAACTCTTTCAAAAATAAGAACGTTTGCGTCAACTGATATACCTATTGTAAGAACTATACCCGCAATACCTGGTAGAGTAAGAACTGCACCTAAACCAGCAAGAATTCCAAATATTAAGACAATGTTTAATATCAAAGCAATATCAGCAAATATCCCAGATGGCCCATAGTAAAATATCATCCAAACAAGTACAAAAGTAAGTGCAATTAAAAATGAATATATACCACTATCAATTGCTTCTTGTCCAAGAGATGGACCCACTACTTCAGATTGGATGATAGTTGCAGATGCAGGTAACTTACCTGCTCTTAATACATTTGCTAGGTCAATTGCCTCATTTAAATCAAAATCACCAGTAATTTCTGATCTTCCCCCACTAATAGCACCTCTAGTAACTCCAGGAGCAGAATACACAATATCATCTAGGACAATCGCGATATTTGAATTTTGTCTATAAGCAACATCTGTAAGATTTTCCCAAATCCTTGCACCTTGAGCATTCATTTGCATAGAAACAGCAGGATTTCCAACAGCATCATAGCTTTGTGAAGCATCAACAACTACACCTCCACTCAAAGGTGAAACGTCCTCACGATTTGATTTAATAGCATACAGACTAGATAAACCATCTTGATCAACCTTACCCCATAAAAATTTAGTAAATCTATAATCTCTGGGTAATAATTTTCTAACTTCAGGCAGAGATAAGTATGAATCAACTAAATCTTGATCTCTAGGTAAGAATCTTCCTATAATAGGACCTCCCTGAAAACTAAATGCTCTTACAAGACTTAATAAAGGGTTCGATGTATTTTGGATAGAATCTGATGACTGTTCAACATCAGCTAAAAGATCATCTATACTGGATTTTGATTGTTCATTATTTGTTTCAAGTGATGATAAATATTGGTTAGCAGATATTAAAAATTCTGAAAAATCATCATTTTTAAAAGTTTCCCAAAACTCTAATTGTGCAGTACTTTGTAGGAGGTTCTGAATTCTATCTATATCTTTTGCTCCTGGAAGTTCAATTAAAATTCTACCAGATGAACCTAATCTTTGAATATTAGGTTGAGTTACTCCAAACTTATCAATACGTTTTCTCAAAACTTCAAATGCAGAAACTATAGATTCATCAATTTTTGATCTTAAAATTGATTTCATATCATCATCGGATGTATCAAATGAAACCTCCGAACTTAGAGTTCTATTACCAAAAATCTCTGGAGATGTTAATCTAGTTTGATCAGTACTAGAATCAAATGCTTCGAAGAAAGATTCTAAATATGTTTGATCAGATTGTTTCTGTAGCTCATCAGCATCATCAAGGGCATTCAAAAATTTTGTGTTAGAAGAATTTTCTGCAAGACCTTTTAATAGATCTTTAATAGAAATCTGTAAAATAACATTAATACCCCCTTTTAAATCCAGACCTTGATTTAATTCTTTTTGTTTAGCATCATTGTAAGATGAATACATTAAAACTGGGAAATCACCAATAGAATCTAGAAACCTTACCTCTTCTCTGGCTCTTTTTTCAGAGAATGAAATTTCGTTTTCTGAAATTTTTTCTATTGCAGCATTTTTAGCTTTATTTTCAAGAGTTGATGATATAAAAGTAAAAGAAAGCTGGTAGATGCTTACTAAACCAAATAATATCGCAAAAGTTTTAATTAATGAGTTTCCTTGCATGATACAATTTTAACGCCTGCAAATATAACATTTGAATATTTATCAGGCAACTTTATCTATATTAAACCATCAAGTGTAGAGTTTGTCTCTTTAACAGCACTAACACTATTTTGAAACATTTCTAATTCTTTATTACTCAAGTCTAATTGCACAACCTCTTCAAATCCATTTTTACCAATTTTTACTGGTACTCCAATACATATATCTTGGACATCATACTCTCCCTCTAATAGGACTGAGCAAGGAAGAACTTCTTTAGAATCATTAACTATTGCGTTTACTAAATATGACACTGAAGCTCCTGGGGCATACCAAGCAGATGTTCCAAGAAGCTTAGTTAGAGTTGCTCCTCCAACCATTGTATCAGAAGCAATCTTTATAACTTCATCCTCCGACAGAATATCAGTTAATAATTTATTATTGCATTTGGCAAGAGATGTAAGGGGAATCATTGTAGTATCACCATGGCCTCCAATAACCATTGCATCAATTTGATCTTGAGGATAACCTGAGGATTTTGAAATATATGTTTTAAATCTTGAACTATCTAAAATGCCTCCCATCCCAATTATTCTATTTTTTGGAATATTGAACGATTTGTTAACAAGATATGTCATAGTGTCCATAGGATTTGATACAACAACTAAAATGGCATTTGGAGAAAATTTAAGAAGATTTTCAGATACAGACTTAACTATTCCTGCATTAATCCCGATAAGCTCTTCTCGAGTCATTCCTGGTTTTCTAGGTATTCCAGATGTAATAACAACTACATCACTATGAGATGTTTTCTCATAATCATTGGTAACACCCAAAACTTTTGATTTAAAACCAAGTGTGCTTGTAGTTTGAGTTAAATCTAAAGCTTTACCTTCAGCAAAACCATCTTTAATATCTACAAGTATAACCTCTTTAGCAATTTGTTTAATTAAAATATACTCTGCGCAGGAAGCGCCAACATTACCTGCTCCAACGATTGTTACTTTCATAATTAAGCATCAATTTTAGCATAAACAGCATTATCTTCAATAAATTTTCTTCTTGGGGGGACATCATCACCCATTAAAGTAGAAAACCACCTTTCGGCTTCTTGAGAATTATCAAAGTTTAGTGATATTTGTCTAAGGGTTCTGGTCTCTGGATTCATAGTTGTATCCCATAATTGATCTGCGTTCATCTCACCAAGACCTTTATACCTTTGAATAGATACACCTGAACCAAATTCTTTTGCAAGATTATCCCTCTCTTTATCATTCCATGCATATGCTTTTTTATTCCCTTTTTTAACTAAATATAATGGAGGGGTAGCAATATATACATTACCTCCCTCAACAAGTTCTCTCATATATCTAAAGAAAAAAGTTAAAATTAGTGTTGAAATATGGCTACCATCTACATCGGCATCACACATGATAATAATTTTATTATATCTCAATTTTTCAAGGTTTAAAGCTTTACTATCATCTTCAGTACCTATAGAAACACCAAGAGCAGTATATATATTTCTAATTTCTTCATTTTCAAATACTCTATGTTGTTGAGCTTTTTCAACATTCAAAATCTTTCCTCTTAATGGAAGAATTGCTTGAAATACTCTATCCCTTCCCTGTTTAGCGGTACCACCAGCAGAGTCCCCCTCAACAAGAAAGACCTCACACTTTAATGGATCAGTCTCAGAGCAGTCAGATAATTTACCAGGTAGACCTCCTCCTGTCATAACAGTCTTTCTTTGAATCATCTCCCTTGCCTGTCTTGCTGCATGCCTTGCTTGAGCAGCAAGTATTACCTTCTGAACGATTATTTTTGAATCATTTGGATTCTCTTCCAGATAATTTTCAAGCATTTCAGATACAGCCTGAGAAACAGCAGCACTGACCTCTCTGTTACCTAGCTTAGTTTTTGTTTGACCCTCAAATTGAGGTTCTGCTACTTTAACAGATATAACAGCTGTTAATCCTTCTCTAAAATCATCTCCTGAAATATCAAATTTAAGTTTATCAGTAAGTCCAGAAGAATCTGCATATTTTTTCAAAGTATTAGTAAGACCTCTTCTAAAACCTGATAAATGAGTTCCACCCTCATGAGTATTTATATTATTAACGTAAGAGTGGAGATTTTCAGAAAATGAAGAGTTATAAATCATAGCAACCTCAACTGGTATATTATTTTTTTCTCCTTCCATTTTAATGATATCATTGATAATAGGCTCTCTTGACTCGTCTAGGTATTTTATAAACTCGCTAAGCCCTTCTTTTGAATGAAAAGTTTCAGATAAAGGGTCACCATCCTTACCTATTTTTCTATTATCTGTAATAGAAATGGTAATTCCTTTATTTAAAAAAGAAAGCTCTCTCATTCTATTTGATAGAATATCATAATCAAAATCAATAACTTCTTTAAATATTTCTTTATCAGGAGTAAAATTTACTAAAGTTCCTCTCTTATCTGATTTACCAACCTCTTTAACAGCAGAGTTAGGTTTACCTTTACTGTAGGTTTGCTCATATTCTTTACCATCTCTAAAAACTCTTGCAGTCAATGATTCAGATAGAGCATTAACACAAGAAACACCAACACCATGAAGTCCACCTGATACTTTATATGAATCTTTATCAAATTTACCTCCTGCACCAATCTTTGTCATTACAACTTCTAATGCAGAGACTCCTTCTTTTTTGTGCATTCCTACAGGAATACCTCTACCATCATCCTCAACGGTTAAACTAAAGTCTTTATTTATTTCAATTTTGATTGATGAACAATAACCAGCCATTGCCTCATCAATAGAGTTGTCAACAACCTCATAGACTAAATGATGAAGACCTCTAGACCCAACATCTCCAATGTACATTGAGGGTCTTTTTCTGACATGCTCCATCCCTTCGAGGGCCTGAATACTATCTGCAGAATATTGATTTTTTGAAGTATTTTTTGACATTTTTTAGCTAATAAAAATATAGCTATAAATATACTAAAAATGAAGATGGAAAATAACTTGTAACATTCAGTATTTACAGTAACTTATCAACATTTTATTCATAAGATTCATTATGAATATTTGATACAGATCTTCCACTTGGGTCATTAACATTTTTGAAAGATTCGTCCCATTCTAAAGCTTGAGGTGTACTACATGCTACCGATGGAACTGAAGGAACAGATCTTGCAGCTGCTTCACTAGAGAAATGTTCTTGAAAAATAGTTCTGTAATAGTATTCTTCTTTGTTAAGTGGAGTATTTACTGGAAATATTTCAGAAGCTTTTTCTATATCTTCATCGGATACTTCATTGGAGACTAATTCTTTAAGACTATCAATCCAAGAATAACCTACGCCGTCAGAAAATTGTTCTTTTTGTCTCCACAATACACTTTCTGGCAAATAATCTTTAAAGGCCTCTCTAAGAACCCATTTTTCAATTCTTCCATTTTTTATCATTTTATCCTCTGGATTAATATTCATTGCAGTTTCAATAAATTCTTTATCCAGAAAAGGAACCCTTCCTTCAATTCCCCATGCAGCAAGTGATTTGTTAGCTCTTAAACAATCATATTGATGAAGTTTTTCAAGTTTTCTTACAGTTTCCTCATGAAATTCTTTTGAATTTGGAGCTTTGTGAAAGTAAAGGTATCCTCCAAATAATTCATCAGCTCCTTCACCAGATAAGACCATTTTTATACCCAAAGACTTAATAGCTCTTGCCATTAAGTACATGGGAGTTGAAGCTCTAACAGTCGTCACATCATATGTCTCGAGATGATAAATCACGTCTCTAATAGCGTCTATACCTTCTTGTACAGTAAAATTTATTTCATGATGGACAGTGCCAATATGGTCAGCAACAATCTTAGCAGCTTTTAAGTCAGGAGCACCTTTAAGACCAACAGAAAATGAATGAAGTTGGGGCCACCAAGCATCTTGCTTATCACCAGATTCTATTCTTTTGGATGCAAATTTTTTAGCTAAAGCAGAGGTTATTGAGGAGTCAAGTCCACCTGAGAGTAGAACACCATAAGGGACATCACTCATAAGCTGTCTTTTTACTGCATCTGAAAGGGAATCATGAATTGAAGCTATAGAAGTTTTTGCATCTTTAACTGAATCGAAAGAAGACCAATTTGGCTTATACCATTCTTTAAGTTTCATATCATGACTTTCTAGATAGTTACCTGGAGGAAAAAGCTCAATTTTATCACACACACCCTCAAGAGACTTAAGTTCTGAAGAAACATAAAAAATGTTTTTCTTATCCCACCCCATATATAAAGGAATAATACCCATATGATCTCTAGCGATTATGTATGTGCCTTTAGATGAATCGTAAAGTGCAAATGCAAATATTCCATTAAGATCATTCAGGAAGTTAACCCCCTTTGACTCGTATAATGGAATTATTACTTCGCAATCAGATTGTGTCTTGAAGTTGTAACTATTTAAGAAACTTTCTCTAAGGATTTGATGATTATAAATTTCTCCATTAACAGCTATAATTTTTTTACCATCTTGAGAAATTATTGGTTGCTTACCTGAAGTAGGGTCAACAATTGCAAGTCTTTCATGTGCTAGAATGGCATTATCATCAGAATATATCCCGCTCCAATCAGGACCGCGATGTCTAAGCTTTTGAGCCATTTTTAAAACATTGGTTCTAATACTATCATTATCACCTTTAATATTAAAGGCACAAACTATTCCACACATTTCTTAATTAAATCTTCGGTTAAATACAAGCTCACCATTAATAAAGGTAGCAACAATATTAGTTAATGGAATTCTATTTTCATCAGAGGTTAAAAGATCATTATCTAAAATTATAAAATCTGCATCCTTTCCAACCTCAATGGATCCTTTTTCATCTTCCTCAAAGTTTGCATATGCACCCCAGCTTGTCATTGCTGTAAGGGCATCAAATCTATTTATAGAATTTTCCATTTGAAAGCCTGACTCTGGATAGCCTTCAATATCTTTTCTATAAACAGCTGAATAAAAGGTCATTATTGGGCTAATATCTTCAACAGGAAAGTCTGTACCAAAGGCTATTACTTTTGATTTTTTTAAAAGCTCTTGATAGGCATACGCATAATTAGCCCTGTTCTGACCAATTCTATCATTAAGCCAATACATATCACTAGTAGCATGCGTTGGTTGAACAGATGGAATAATTTTAGGGTTGAACAACTCAATATCTTCTTCTGCAATAACCTGAGCATGCTCAATTCTCCACCTTGGGTCTCTAAAGTCAAAAAGAGCATCCCTGTATGCATTGAGAACAATTCTATTAGCCTTATCCCCAATTGCGTGTGTATTCATTTGGAATTTAGTACCGGAAAGCCTCAAAGCTAATTTATTTACAGAGTCAATTGGTGTTCTGATAATACCCTTAAAACCTGTTCTATCAGAATAATCATCAATAAGAAGAGCCCCTCTAGATCCTAGTGCACCATCTACATATACCTTAACAGATCTAACATTTAATCTATCTGTCTTATATGGACCTAATTCTAAAAAATGTTCCAATGAACTTGGATCATTCTCAATCATTGCATAGATTTTAATTTTTAAAGCACCATCTTTTTGAAGTTCATCGATTAGATAAATTTGTTCTTTTGTTAGGCCTGCATCTGAAATTGTAGTTAATCCATATTTAAAAGCTAGATCTTGGGCGCTTAAAAGAGCTTGGATTGATTCTTCTTTAGTTGGTTCAGGTATAATATTATCAACTAATCTCATTGAATTGTCTATCAAGACACCTGTTAATTTATTACCAATCTTTAAAATTTCTCCTCCTTCTACTTTTGTTAAATTATTAATCCCAGCAAGCTTTAGTGCAGAGTCATTGACTAAATAGGCATGACCATCAATTCTTCTAAGAACAACTGGCTTATCAGGAAACATTTCATTTAATTGAGTATTGGTTGGGAAAGTTTTATTATTCCAATCATTTTGATCCCATCCTCTGCCCAATATAAAATTTGGATTTTTTTCGGCATCAAACTCTACAACTCTATCAATTACTTCTTCTATACTTTTGGTATTTTTCAAGTCTACCTGATTTATATAGAATCCCAAGTCATAAAAATGAGCATGTGAATCAATAAAACCAGGGTAGATAGGTAAACCCTGAGCATTAATAATATTTTGTGATGAAAAGTTAGATAATATCTCATCCCCACCCACATATTTAAATTTACCATCTTTAACAGCAAGAGATGAGTATTTTGTATAATTAGAATCTACAGAATAAATCGTTGCATTGTGAACAATTAAGTCAACTTTTTCTGAACAAGAGGTTAGGAAAATTAGAAGAAGAAATAAAAGTTTTTTTCTCATTTGAAATAATTTACAAATTAAATCAAATGATATTAATCAAACAAAAAAACTCAATAATAATTAATAAAAAATTATTCTATTTTGTTATTTTGTCAAAACTGTATGGCTTTTATTGAAATAGTAAATACTGATTTAAATATTGGAAATAAAAATATCTTGAAAAATATTAATTTTTCAATAAGTGAAGGTGAAATGGTTTTTCTTATCGGCAGAACTGGATCCGGTAAAACAACTTTTATAAACTCGATATTTGGAAATTTAGAAATTGAAAAATCTGACAAGTTTAATGTTTTAAATTATGATCTTAAGAAAATAACTGAAAATCAGATTCCTTATCTAAGAAGAAAAATTGGATTTGTTTTTCAAGATTTTAAACTCTTAAACGATAGATCAATCTATGATAATTTAGAATTTGTTTTAAAGTCAACAGGAAACAATGATAAAAAGAATTTTAATAAAAAAATTCAAAGAGTATTAAAGTTAGTTGGGATTAACACCTCTTTGGACAAATTCCCTAATCAATTATCTGGAGGAGAACAACAAAGAGTAGCTATAGCAAGATCAGTACTTAACAATCCCGAGTTGATAATAGCAGATGAACCAACCGGAAACTTAGATCCTGAAACTAGTTTAGAGATAATTGAATTATTTCAAAGGTTAAATAAAATTGGAACATCAATGATTATTGCCACACATGATTATAACCTTATACTAAAATTAAAAGGAAAAGTTTTCAAGTGTGAGGATGGAAAGTTTTTTGAAGTGAAAAGAAAATAATCATTAATATTGATATATGATTACTGATAAAATTGAAAAAAATAAATTTCTTCTTATTGCTGGACCATGTGTAATTGAGGGAAAAGATATTGCATATAATATAACTGAAATACTATTAGAAATAACTTCTAAATTATCAATTCCCTTTGTATTCAAAGGGAGTTATAGAAAAGCTAATAGAACCCGATTAGACAGTTTTACAGGTATTGGTGATCACGAAGCATTAAATATTTTAGGAGATATCAGCTCTAAATTTAATATCCCTGTTATCACAGACATACATAGCTCGAATGAGGCAGAAATTGCAGCTGAATATGTGGATATAATCCAGATACCAGCATTTCTAGCAAGACAAACAGATATCCTTGTAAGTGCTGCTAATACAGGTAAAACAATTAATATTAAAAAGGGTCAATTTATGAGCGCAGAAAGCATGAAATATGCAGTTAATAAAGTAGTTGAATCTGGAAATAAAAAGGTAATAATTACTGAGAGAGGAACTCAATTTGGATATAATGATTTAATTGTTGATTTTAGAGGTATAAGTGAATTAAAAAAAATAGCTCCCACAATATTAGACGTAACACATTCAGTTCAGAAGACTAATCAAACTTCAGGTGTCACCGGTGGAAACCCAGAGTATATTGAATCACTTGCAAGAGCTGGAATTGTTAATGATGTTGATGGAATTTTCTTAGAAACACATACCAACCCATCAAAAGCTAAAAGTGATGGTGCAAACATGTTGGATTTAAGTAAAGTTGAAGATCTTCTTATTAACCTTTTAACCATTAGAGAAGCTACATCTAAATTATAGCTTTATTTATCATATCTTTGCCAAACTTTTGTACTTTGAAATTTTGGGGTCGACTGGTTTTGACAGCAAGACTAATTTAATTATTTGCAAGTCGAGTGATGAAAATAATCTCGTAAATCTATTTTTCAACTTTTAAATGGCGAAAATAACTACGCTCTAGCTGCATAATTGACTGAATTATAGTAGGTCTTTGCATATCTCAACTAGGTTGAGAAGCTAGATGTCTCATAAAAACTTAGATTAACAGTTTTTATATTTGAGATACCATTAAGTTAATCTAGAGTTTTACATTCACTGAGTAAGATTCAAAACTAAAAGTGATAAGGTTGATATTATGGTTGTTATCTACCTAGTATTTTCTCGAAAATTTAAAGATAAATAAGCTTGTAGACGATAGTTCAATTACTTGTTTGGACGCGGGTTCGAATCCCGCCGACTCCACTATTTAATAAATTTTCAAAATATTTAACTGTTTCATTAGAATTTCATAATAATTTTGAACTTATTTTATCAAATTATTAAATTTTTTTCATTATAATGTTAAAAAAAAAAGTTAAGAATTATTCTAAATAATTATTTACTATTTTCATTATTCATAACAAAATACTATTAACTATATGAAAAATTTATTATTAACTCTAGCTATAATTTTTTCCTTTAATGCAACATCTCAAATTGCTGTAATGACTGCAGTAGATTTAAAAGATGGTGTAGAGGATGATTATTTAAAATTAGAAAAATTTTACTCTGCTGTTCACAAAGAAGCTATTAAACAAGGATTCAGAACTGGTTGGTCACTTTGGAAGGCTCCAGATAATCCTGATGATCCAACAGCTCCAGAATATATCTTATTTGATAATTTTACTGAGGAACAATATGAGGCTGCTCAAAATGGAAATGGCCCAAATGGCCTAGATATTGCTAAAAAAATATATAAAGGTAAAATGTCCAGAAGAGCAATTGAAAAAATGGCTGGAAGCTGGCAAGATACTAGTAACGAAAGAAGATCATACGTACTTAAACTTGTTGATGCCACAATTTTAGCAGGTGGCGACATAAAACCGGGAGATCAAGTAAGTATAAACTTCATGTCAAAAAAAACAGATGATTTTGAAAATTACGAAACCAAAGTTTGGAAACCAGTTGCAGAAAAAAATATTCTTATGGGGAATCTGAGACAATGGGCATTAGTTGAGGCTATTGGTAGATCTGAGAATGCATACGACAATTGGTCTCATTTGGTGTTTAATCTGAGAGCAGCAAATCCTGGAGAGGGATATTCACCTTCTGGTTTTAAATGGGAAAAGCTTTGGGAAGGAATTGAATCTTCTAGAGATATGTCTGACCCTACTACATTAACATGTGTAATGGTCGTTCAATAAATTAACTTAAACTAATTTACAAACTATGAAAACTAAATTTATTAAACTATTATTTACTTTATTTATCACTTTAAGCTTATCAGCGCAATATACTATTGTTAGTGCTGTTGCCTTAAACGAAGGCGCAGAAGATCAGTACCTAAAGCTTGAAGAATTTTATGGACCTGCTCATGATTTAGCAATAGAGAAAGGTTTACAAACATTACAAGCTGTATTTAAAGTTACATCTGAAACTGATGCAGAAAATGGACCTCATTATATTATTGTTACTGGATTTAACTCTAAGGAACAATTAGATAATTATACTAGTGGAAATGTTAGTTATCTTGATCTTGCAGTTGAGGCATATAAAGGAAAAATGTCATCAAGAGCTGTTACTAGGATGATGAATACTACTGGTTCAGAAAGCAAAGAAAGAAGAAACTACATTACGCAGGGTGTTGATCAAACAATTTGGTCAGGAGGTGATTTAAAACCTGGAGACACAATGAATTTAACTCCAACTCAGGCTCTTAATGATGATTTTGAAAATTATGAAACAAAATTTTGGAAACCCTACATTGAGAAGGCAATAATCAAAGGACAGCACAGATGGTGGGCTTTATCAAAAGTTATTGATACAAATGAAAATGCTTATGATACAGTCTCTCACTTTTTCTGGAATATGAGTGTTGAGGGATCAAACTGGTGGTCAGAAATAGATCAAGATGATTTCAAATTTCAGAAACTTCAAGAAGGACTTAATGCTGCTAGTCAACATGCTGATCAAATAAGCCTTGAATTAGTTTCAATTCATAACTAATAAACCAATTTTTATTAGAAAAGAACCCACCTTTATGGTGGGTTTTTTATTTTTGTAAAATGTTTAAAGATCAAATTTTAGAATTTCTTACAAACTATGGGGTTCCAGCAGGATTATCTCAACTGTTAGCTTCTGGACTGATTTTAATATCAATAGTAACAATAGTTATAGTTATTAATTTCATTGGAAGAAAAATAATTTTGTCATTTTTTAAAAGAATCGCAAAATCTACCTCTTCTACTTTTGATGATTTATTAATCAAAAATAGAATCCCTAGATTACTATCATATGTTCCATCTCTATTTTTTCTTTTTTGGGTTTTACCTTTATATAATGAAGACTTGTTAATAGTCCTTGAAGCTATAACTATAATTTTATTTATTGTTACTGTAAGATCAGTTTTAGGTACCGTTAAAGATTATTTTAAATTAAGCTCATCTCTAAAGCATATACCCATTGACAGCTACATTCAAGTTGTAATGATATTCATTTGGTTTATTGGAATAATACTGATTCTATCAGTTCTTACTGGTAGAGAGATTGGTACTTTTCTTGCTTCACTTGGTGCATTGTCGGCTATAATTATTTTAGTATTCAGAGACACAATACTTGGTTTTGTTTCAAGCATTCAAATTACAGTTAATGACACTGTAAGAATTGGAGATTGGATAACAATGAAAGGATCTGATGCTGATGGAACAGTTATAGAGGTGAATCTCTCTACAGTTAAAGTTCAGAACTTTGACAATACAATTACTACAATACCAACATATAAGCTTGTATCTGATTCATTCATTAATTGGAGGGGTATGGAGGAGTCCAAAGGGAGAAGAATTAAAAGATCATTACTTATTAAGCCAAGTTCTGTTAAATTTCTTGAAAGTGATGATGTTGAAAAACTTAAAAAAGTTAAACTAATTTCAAATTATATTGATACAAGAGTTGACGAAATAAATGAATATAACAGAAAGAATAGTATTGATAAATCTGTTTTATTAAACGGAAGAAATCTTACTAATCTAGGAGTTTTTAGAGTCTATGTTGAAGAGTATTTGAAAGCTCACCCGATGACAAATGAAGACTTAACTTTAATGTGTAGACAACTTGAACCTACTTCACAGGGTATTCCTATTCAGATTTATACTTTTTCAAAAGACAAAGAGTGGACAAAATATGAGGGCTTAACCTCTGATATTTTTGACCACCTTTTATCTTCTGTTAAATTTTTTGATTTAGAATGTTTTGAACTAAATCAAAGTATTTCTAATTAATTCCTGATCCTGAAATATGAGGATGGTTAAGGTTTTTAATTTTCTCTTCTAAATCTTTAACGACATTGTTTATTAATTCAACATCATTCTTATACTCATCAACTAATTTTTTGGCAACTTCAAGATTATATTTATTCATACCTGTTGGACCATAAAACGTTGATAAACCTTCATTTGCAATAGATAGCCTTGATCCAATAGTAGGTTTATCCCACTCTCCTATTTCATTTTTTGAAGGGCTGGTACCATATTTATCTTTAATTGATAGATATTGATCTTTTACATTTTTTAATTCATTAAATGAATTCTCAGATAAAGATTCTGAAAGCAGTAATGCTTTTTCTAATAAATTAAGTTTGGACTCTAACCTATTAAACGTATCTGAATATTGATAATATTTTTTATATAATAAAGCAATATCATTTAAATGAGAATTATATTCATCAAAAGATGCCCCTTTTAAGACACCTTCTCTAAGAAGGTTAACATTAAATTCAACAGGACCATCAAGTAATTCAAGATTTCCATCTTTTTGCATGTATAAAGTTGCAGAATAATTACCTGGAGTAACAAAAGGACCAGTCATTTCTCTCCAACCAGAATAGGCAGTTATTGTACTATAACTCTTATGTTTTAGATCCCAAACAATTTTACCTGTTCCTTTTGATGGTTTTTGACTTACATTTCTAATTAGATTACCTTCCGCATCATTAATTGATAATAATAACATCGCTGGCTTTTCCCTCATCTCATCTGTTAACGAATCATATCCAGGAAAAGGAATATCATCACTTTCTTTATTTAATGATGACTCAATTTTTTTTCTTTTAGATTTAATTGTTTCTGGAATTTCATTTAAATGATAAGTAAAAACTGCACCAAAGGTTGGATTTTCTGCAACATAATATTGACCACCAGTATTTCCAAGTGCATTTCTTGGTTTGAATAATTTTGCATCTCTTGGTTTAAATAATTTTGCAGTTTTATCTATATTTTCCTTATTCATCATACCTCTTAAAGCTGAATAATCATCAAGAACAAAGAATCCTCTTCCAAAAGAAGCTGCAACTAAATCATTTTCTCTTTTCTGTATTACCAAATCTCTAAAAGATATGGTTGGTGTACCCGGGAGCTTTTGCCAATAATCACCTCCGTTAAGAGATGTATATACACCAAATTCAGTTGCTAAAAACAATAAATCTTTCTCTACATGATCTTGGACTAGTCTCCAAATTAAAGTTCTATCTGGAATATTATTAGAAATTGATTCCCATGTTTTGCCAAGATCTGAACTTTTATACAAGTATGGATTTAAATCACCTTCTTTATGGTTGTCAAGAGATACGTAAACTGTATTTGCATCAAAAAGATCAGCCTTTATATCATTAACAAACGTTCTTTCAGGAAGACCAAGATTTGTGACTGGAATTTCTCTCCATGAATTACCACCATTTGTTGTAACATGGATAAAACCATCATCTGTACCTGACCATATTAAACCTTCTTGGACAGGAGATTCAGATAATGAAGTTATGGTGTTATACTGCGACATAGCCTTAACATCCCATGAATTATCCCAACTTTGTTTTCTTCCTAGAATAGGAAGTTCAATTCTATTTTCATCTCTGGTTTGATCATCTGAAATTGCAGTCCAACTATCTCCTCTATTTTCAGATTCCCAAACTCTCTGTGAGGCAATATAAATTTTTGCAGGATTATGAGGACTTACTAAAATAGGTGTATCCCAATTAAATCTTTCATAAGGATCTCCGTCAAGTGGTTGAGGTTTAATATATACTTGTTCTCCAGTTGTTAGGTCAACTCTATGAAAACCACCTTCTTGTGTAGTAGCATACATTATTTCATTATAAACAGGATCGGTAGCTGATTGATGTCCATCAGCCATTAACGTCTTATACCAAACTCTATTAGTTATCCCATATTCCTCATCAGTAGCAGATGGGCCTCCTGCTGATCCATTATCTTGGGTACCACCAAAAATATGGTAAAAAGGCTCTTGATTATTTACAGCTACTTTATAGAATTGAGTTAAAGGTAGATTCAAAAAATAATGCCAATTTTTTGCAGCATCAAAGCTTTCATAAATACCTGCATCAGTTCCAACCATTAAATAATCTGGATCACTCATTTTAAATGCCATTGCATGATGATCACTATGTTTTTTGTCAAAATAATAATAGAAGTTTCTCTCGTTTGTTAATTGCTCAAAATTCTCTCCACCATCCTTGGAAGTAAGAATATGGACATTCATTAAATATAGTCTATCAAACTCATGAGGACTAGTATATAGCTCTTGATAGTAATGAGGACCTGTTCCACCAGACACAGTGTTTGACATTTTCTTCCATGACTCACCTCTATCAGAAGATCTATATACACCACCCTTAGTTCTATCCTCTTCAATAGCAGCATATATTACATCTGGCTTTTGATACGAAATGGCTATACCAATTTTACCAAGATTAGATTTTGGAATCCCTTTAGTCAATTTCTTCCACGTCTCTCCTCCATCTTCAGATTTATGAATTCCAGATCCAGGACCACCCCCCATATATGCTGCTACAGTTCTATGTCTATCCCATGTAGCTGCATAAATTAAATTAGGATCTCTTGGATCAATCATGATATCAGTTACACCAGTCCATTCAGAATCACCAAGTGTTTTATACCAGTTTTTACCTCCATCAACTGACTTATAAAGACCTCTTTCTCCTCCACTATTCCATAGCGGACCCTGAACAGCTACCCATAAAACATTAGAGTCATTTGGATGAACAATAATCTTTGATATATGTTCAGATTTTTTTAATCCCGTATTTTTCCAAGTTTTACCTCCATCACTGCTTTTATAGATTCCATCTCCATAACCAACATGTCTCCCACCAACATTTTCTCCAGTTCCAACCCATATTATATTAGTATTAGATGGGTCAATAGCAATAGCCCCTATAGAATATGAAGTTTCATTATCAAAAATTGGATTCCATGTTGTACCAGCATTATCTGTCATCCATACCCCTCCTGAGCCTGCAGTTATATACCAAATATTTTCATTATTTGGATGTATTGCAATATCTGAGATTCTACCAGATAAAAAAGCAGGACCTATATTTCTAAATTTAAATGCATTAAGAGAAACTTTTTCTGTTTTAGTATTTGCTTTTTGATTTCTTTTTCTTTGTGAATTAGCATCTATTGGATTAAACAAAAGGAATGCTAATAAAATGATTAATAGTCTTTTCATATATGTGATTTTAAATTTAACCTAAATAGGCTTAAATAGTTTATCTAAATATAATGATATTAAAATATTTCTGCAATCATACATCTTGCACTTCCACCACCATATTCTTCTATAGTTTTAATATCAGAGTGAATAATTTCAGTATGCTTTAATATTCTAGATAACTGATTGGATTTAATTGACTTAAATGCACTCGTACTCATAACAAGTATAGGACTTAATTCTTTATCAACTAATTGAATGCAATTTCCTAAATAAGAGCACATTTGATCATATGAAATATCAATAATATCTAATTCAAAATTTTCAAGAGATTTAATCAAATTATTTTTTTCATCAAGATTTTTAATAGATTCAAGACAAATTATAGAAAAGTTATTACAGATTGACATCAAAACATTGGTATGATATATAGGTTTAGACTCATAAATAGAATTAAATAATACTGGACTATAATTTAGATCATTACAAAATTTTATAAATAGCTCTTCGTTAGATCTATTTGACAGGGCGCAGTATGCAATGTTGTTTTTACGATTAAGAACCATACTTCCCGTACCTTCTAAAAATTTATTTTGATTTTCAAAACTAGAATAATCATGGGTTATTTCAATATTGATGCCTTTTTTTGAAAGTTTTCTTAAAATACCAGATTGCCTTTCAAGTCTCCTATTTTCTGCAAACATTGGGTATATTACTGCATTGTTTTTATGATGAAAAGATATCCAATTGTTAGGAAATACAGCATCAGGAGTATCATGTAAGCTGTCATCCTTTATTGAATATACTGAAACGCCATTATTCGATATAGTATTTTTTAATTTTTCAAACTCTTCTAAAGCTTGAATAGAAACTTCAGAATCAACTACTTTTCTAGATTGAAAAACATTATCATCCATTGTAAATTCATTAGCTCTGAATTTTTCCGGACTAATCATCAGAATATTTGAAGTAAAATGCATCATAATTCTCTTGTTAATGGCAAAGTTGAACATCTAAAAAGACCTGACATTTTTGAAACATTTGAATAATCTACTTTTTCTACTAATACACCTTTTTCTTCAAGCCATTTATTAAGCCTTTTAAATTTTGAATGAGAAACAATTATTTCAGGGGAAATAACTAAAACATTTGATGTCAGCCTGAAAGTCTCTTCTGGGCTTGCAAGAAAGATATTTTTTTTACCAAAAAGTTTTATTAGATATTCAACATCTTCTTTTTTCTTAAAACCATCAGGGCAAATAATTGCTTTGTCCTTTGAAATAGTCTGAAAACAGCAGTCTAAGTGAAGAGTATTTTCAAATATATTTATATTAGATTTTTTAATATCAATTGGGATTATTTCTTTATTATTAATTATTTTTTTTAGATAATCTATTGACTTTTTATTAGTTCTAGCTGTAATTAGCGAAGGGTAATCTTCTTCAGAATACGTTCCGATAAAAACCTTATCGTTATGCACTATAATATCTCCCCCTTCTATATGCATAAATTCTGGCAGCTTAATTACTCCAACATCTAAATGATCTAATATTTCCTTTATTCCCTCAATTTCATCCTGTCTATTAGGTATAATATTGGATAAAAAGAAAATATTCGAGATTACAAAACCTAAGTCTCTTGCAAAAATTTGGTTACAGTCATCAATATTATTTGGCCTTAGTACTTCGACATTATGCTTGGTTAGTTTTTTTTTAAAGCTATCTACTTCTTTTTTTAAATCCTTCTCGAGTGGATATGATTTATTCTTAATATGATAAAGGGACCGAGGATCAAAAGCATCTGATTCAGAAGGTGGATTTCCAAGATTATCAGCTATTCCGAGGATGACAGTTTTTAAGCGAGAATATTCGTTTTCAATATTAATATATAACATTAAAGCACTTTGGTTTTCTTATTTGCAAAATAAGAAATTAAGCCTAAAATAAATACAAAAACAGTTGAATAATAAACAAAGTCTGGTGTGATAACTTTATCACCAGATGCATATGAATGTAGTCCAACCAAATAAAAGTTTACTCCAAAATACGTCATCAAAATTGCTGCAAAAGAAATAATACTCATTAAATTAAATAGCCATTTATTATTTAACTTAGGTATAATCCTTAAATGAAGAACAGCAGTATAAATCATTATACTAATTAGGGCCCATGTTTCTTTTGGGTCCCACCCCCAATATCTACCCCAACTTTCATTTGCCCACATTCCTCCTAAAAAGTTCCCTATAGTAAGCATAACTAATCCAATAGTAAGAGATAATTCATTGACAATGGTTAGCTCCTCAAGTTTCCTTGAAAATATTTTTCTATTCTTCTTTGTGGCAATTATAGTTAAAATTAAGGTCACAATACCAAGTATCATTCCTATTGCAAATGGACCATAACTACCAACAATAACAGCAACATGGATCATTAACCAATAACTATCTAGAACTGGTTGAAGATTAGCTATTGAAGGATCAAGCCAATTCATATTAGCAATAGAAAGAATAATTGATGCGACAAATGTAGATGAGGCAAGAGTAAAATATGATTTTCTGCCAAAAATAATTCCAAATATTACAGTAGCCCAGGCAACAAAAATTATCGATTCATATGCATCACTCCATGGAGCATGCCCCGCAATATACCACCTAGCTGCAAGGCCAATAGTATTAAAAACAAATAAAGTAATTATTAGTGACTCAAAAAGCTTAATAAGATGACTAGTAAACTTATTGTCATAAAATATTTGAAAAATCAAAATTAAAAGCAAACCAAGACCTGCAAAGAGATACCATTTATAAAGTCTGTTAAATATATCTACTTTATTGTAGACAACCTCTGAATTGATTTTAAAGTCAGACGGCATAACTTTACTTCCGTATTTTTTCTGAAACCCTTTGATGCTCTCTAGAAGCTCTTCAGACTGTGTGTAGTCTTGATCCTGTCTTGCTACTCTTAGTGTCTGAAAATAAAGGTTTAGAACATTATTAACATATAGTGAATCAGCTCCTTCATAAGTATATTCGGAAATTTCAGGATAAGAAATCCATTTGTTATTAACATCATTTGGGACAGGAAATATTCTCATAATTTTTCCCTCTAGAGCAGAATAAAGTAAATTAACTCTTCTGTCAAGCTCAATAACATCTTTTTCAATTTGAGATGGAACATTAGACAGATATGCTTTTTCAAGGTTAGTTGCAAGTTTATAATTACCCAGTGAGTCAAAGAAAGAAACTAATGGTGCTTTTTTTATTTTTTCATCTACACCAATTATTTTCTTTATGGTATCTCCTTTTTGTCCAGATTTTATGTAAACAATTGGGGCATTAAACCATACACCTGGATTGTCCATTATTGATACTAGAACTTGGTCTGAGTTTAAACCATTGTAAGAGTTTGACCTACTTACCTTTCTCAATAATTCAGATGAGAAAGTATTAGCTGGTTTCATTCTTCCACCACTATCTTGAATAATAATCTTACCAAAACTATTGGCATGATCCTTTGAGATCGCACTTTCTGAAATGATTGAATCAATGAATTCAGTTTTTAAGTTTGCATCTAAACTCTGGGCTGACAATACTGATGAGGACAAAAGAAAAACAAATAAAGAGGTCTTTTTATTAAGTTGCTTTGCGAGAAATTTAAATCTTGTATTACCAGCAAAAAATATTGCAGTCATGCTTATAAATAAAAGAAGATATCCAGCATATGTAATAAATGTTCCCCAAAAATCATCATTAACTGATAGTACTGTTCCTTTTTCATCAGGGTCAAATGATGCTTGGAAAAAACGGTATCCCTTGTGGTTCAAAATATTATTCATAAAGATGTCGTAGTCAAATATTTTATCATCTTCAACAGTTACTTTACTTTTAAATGATGAATAGCTGTTCTCAGTACCTGGATATTTTTCAGCAATAAAGTCGTTGAGCTTAATACTGAATGGAAGCTGAACCTCATCTGAACCATATGATAGATAAAAATCAAGATCATCAATAGTTACCTTCTTAGGGTTATTAATGTAACCTCTACCACCCAATAAAGAGACATCCTCCGACTTTCCATTATAATTTACCTTGAGGTAGAGAGCATCCTCAACTTCTCTATCAGTTACTTCAGCATCTACAATCTCAAAAACTCCTCTTAATGCAGGTTCAGGAAAAACAAACTGAAATCCAGGTATTTGATACAGAGATCTTAATTCAAGTGGCTGTTTTTTATCTTTATTTAACTCTGCGCTTTGTTGGTTAGACATTATAGTATAAATTCCATCAAACGGAGATTCTATATAATATTCTCCAGCTTCAGAAGTGACATTAATAGCACCTTTTTGGTAGTAATTAAATGAAAACAGTATATTTTGTATACTAGTAACTTGTCCCTCCTTGATATAATGCTCTTGCCTATTTCCATCAAGTGCCTCAACAAGTTTAATATATCTTTCTCCTGAGGGATCAAGGACTAAACCTTCAGTTACATTTTCTTTGTAATCATCGTATGAAATAGAAAAATCTTTGGAGTAAAAATCATCATTTATTGTAAAGTCATTATTTACATGTTCAGATAAAAGAAGATATGACTTTAATGTTTTTCTTTGAGGCACTCCATCCTCAGTTCCATCTACAAAAACAGTTAAATATGTTTTTTCTGAGAGATAAGTATTAGATACATTATTTTCTCTTATAGGCATTACCCCCTCATCCCCAATATATCTGGTTACAAATGCACCAAGTAAAATAAATATAAATGAGAGATGAAGTATTAGTACTGATAGTTTCTCTTTACTAAGCAGATTATACTTTTTGATATTACCCATGAAATTAATCATAAGCAAAAGCATTAGAAGCTCAAACCACCATGCATTATAAATCCATATTCTTGCAGCATCTGTAGAATACCAGCTCTCTATAAAAGTACCAATACCCATGGCTAGAGGAAACAAAATAAGCAATACGAGCATAAATTTTGTTGAGAAGAGAAGCTGTAAAATTTTTGATCCCATTAGTAGGCCCCAAAGATAAATATGAATTTTTAATATTTAGAGTAATTCTAAACAATTAGGTGTTAAAGTTTAATTAAATTTGAATCTTTAAAATATTATGGATTCTTATAAAACAAGATTAAAAGATATCACCACATTTATTTTTGATGTAGATGGTGTAATGACTAATGGAAAAATTATTTACACACATGATGGAAAAATTGATAGACAATTTTACGCAAAAGATGGTTATGCTATTAAATATGCTATTTCTAAAGGCTACAGGATAGCTATTATCTCTGGTGGAATGCAAGAAAATGTTAGAAAAAGATTAAACTCTCTTGGTGTTGAAGATGTATTTCTAAAAGCATTTAATAAAATTGAAGTTTTTAATGAATTTATAAAAGAAAAAAAAATTGATTCAAAAAACATTTTATATATGGGAGATGATAATCCAGACATTGATGTTCTTAAAGTAGTTGGAATTTCATCTTGCCCAAAGGATGCCTCTGTTGACGTAAAATCAATTTGCGATTACATATCTCACAAAGATGGTGGTTTAGGATGTGTAAGAGATGTAATTGAACAGGTAATGAGAATTCATAACAAATGGATTTAATAAATAATTCCAATTACAACATAATTCTTGGGTCAAGCTCAACAAGAAGAAAAGAATTATTAGAAATGACTGGAATTTCTTTCCAAGTTAACTCAATCCCTGTTAATGAAGATTTTCCAGAGCATCTTGAAGCAAAAGAAATTGCCGAATATATTGTGGAAAACAAAGCAGCTCCTTTTCAAAAAATAGTTAAAAACAATCAAATAGTAATTCTTGCTGATACTTTAGTCTGGTTTGAAGATAATTGTTGGGGTAAACCAAAAGATAAAAATGAGGCTAAATCAATGCTAAAAATGTTTGCAGGTAATTCTCACGATGTTATTACATCTGTAGGCTTTCTTACCAAAAAGAAATTTGAAATAATAACTGAAACTACCGAAGTAACTTATAAACTTCTAACTGAAAAAGAAATTGATTTTTATGTTGAAACTATAAATCCAATCGATAAAGCTGGAAGTTATGGTATACAAGATTGGATTGGAATGATAGGAGTAGAAAATGTTAATGGAAGCTACACAAGTGTTTTGGGTCTTCCAGTACCTCAAGTAACAAACAAATTAATAGAAATTATAAATGGAAGTCTTTAAGTTAAAATATTCACAAAAACTACCCATAAGTTTGAATGAAGCATGGGATTTTTTATCATCGCCGAATAATTTGGAATTAATTACTCCCAAGTCTATGGATTTCAATATTACTGATTGGGATAAGAAGAAAGCTTATCCAGGTCAAATTATTCAGTACACTGTGAAACCTTTACTTGGAATTAAAATTAATTGGGTAACTGAAATAACACAAGTGAAGACTAATGAATTTTTTATTGACGAGCAAAGGTTTGGTCCATATAGTTTTTGGCATCACAAGCACTTTATCAAGGAAATTAAAGGTGGTGTTCTTATGGAAGATGTAATTCATTATAAATTACCACTAGGTCCTCTTGGAAAGCTTCTAAATTCCCTATTTATTAATTCTAAATTGAACAGTATTTTTAAATACAGACAACTAGAATTAATTAAAATATTTGGGGATTATAAATAATGAAAAACATCTTATTAATAGGTGGCTCATCTGGAATTGGTTATGAGCTATCAATGAAGTTAGAGAATGATCACAATGTCTTTGTATCAACTCGAAATCCAGATAAGTTTTCTGGATCAAATATTACTGCACAAAAATTAGACTTGGATGAAGATTATAATACAGATTGGCTTCCTGACAGCCTAGATGGGTTCATCTATTTGCCTGGCACAATTAATTTAAGACCATTTAAAGGTCTAAAACCGTCAACTTTTATTGATGATTTTAATATTAACATATTAGGCTGTGTAAAAATTCTTCAGGCTGTTTTACCAAGGCTTCAATCCTCAGAAAGTGCTAGTTTAGTTTTCTTTAGCACAGTTGCAGTTAAATTGGGAATGCCATTTCATAGTTCTGTTTCTGTGTCAAAAGGTGCAATTGAAGGATTAACTAGATCACTGGCTGCTGAATTTGCACCAAAGATTAGGGTAAACGCTATTGCTCCCTCTATTCTAAATACTCCAATGTCTGAAAAATTCCTTAATTCAGAAACTAAGATTGAAAATGCTCGAAATAGACATCCCTTAAAAGAGATTGGATCAGCAAATGATATTGCTGAAATGGTCAAGTTTTTGCTTAATGATGAGAGCAAGTGGATGACTGGACAGATAATACCATTTGATGGAGGTATGAGTTCTGTTAAAACTAATTAATGAGAGGTGTAAAAAAATTTAACCTACCTAAAAAAATATGTTCAACATGTGGCTTAGAGTTTGTTTGGCGAAAAAAATGGGAAAAAAATTGGGCTGAAGTTAAATATTGTAGCAAGAAATGTCGTACAAAAAAAATACAAGTATAGTTTGGTTTAGAAATAATTTAAGGGTTGAAGACAATTCCGCTCTTTATAATGCTGTTAATCAATCAGATAAAGTTATAGGATACGTAAATCTTGATCCAAATAATTTTAAATATACACAGTATGGTTTCAAAAAAATAGAGAAGTACAGAGCTAAGTTTTTACTTGAATCTATTACTAATCTTAAGCAAAACCTAAATAATTTAAATATCTCTCTTATTATAGATTTCAAAGAGATTAAAGAGTCACTCAAATCATTTATTTTGATGTATGATGTTGATACAATACATATGCAGAGAGAGTGGACAAGGGATGAACTAATTGAGGAAGAGTCTATACCTCAAAATATAAATACACAAAAATCTTTTGATCAGTTTTTATATTCTCCAGAAGATGTTAAAAATATTTATGAAAATATTCCCAGAGGTTTTTCAAATTTTAGAAAAAAATGTGAAAAATACTTAAAGGTTAATGGTCCAATATCAATTCCTAAACCAATGTATGAGGATAATTTATTGGAAGTTGATTATGATATTCCTAGTCTTAATGATTTAGGCTTTGAAGAGTTTGAAGTTAATGAAAATTCAGTTTTCAAATTTAAAGGAGGTGAAACTGCTGGTAAGTCTAGGGTTGATGATTATTTTTTTAGAACAAAAAATGTATCTAAGTATAAGCAAACTCGTAACGGTCTACTTGGCAAAAACTACAGTTCAAAATTTTCATCATGGCTTGCAAATGGTTCATTATCAGCTAGATACATTTATAATAAGCTTATGGAATATGAAAATGATGTAGATAAAAATGAATCTACCTATTGGTTGTTTTTTGAACTTCTTTGGAGAGATTTCTTTAAATATGTTTCAATGCAACATCGAAATAAGTTTTTCAGCAAAAATGGAATATATGGGAATGAGAATGAATGGTCACAAGAAAATTCAAAGATTAAAAGTTGGATAAATGGAGAGACTAAAGAAACATTCGTAAATGCAAATATGAGAGAACTTGCATCAACTGGATTCATGTCAAACAGAGGTAGACAAAATGTAGCAAATTATTTAACAAAAGAGCTAAAGGTTGACTGGAGAATAGGTGCAGAATATTTTGAAGCATTGCTAATTGATTATGATGTTCATAGCAATTATGGTAATTGGCTTTATAATGCAGGTATTGGAAACGACTCAATGCCATTTAGAAAGTTTAATCCTACACTTCAATCTGAAAGATATGATCCTAATAAAGATTATGAAAATACTTGGTTGAATGGATAAGAGATGTTGTATAATTTTTCCTAATCAATTATTCAGAGAAAGTATATTTATTGATTCTGATTATAAAATTTTTCTTATTGAAGAGTATCTTTTCTTCAATCAATATAATTTTCACAAACAAAAAATATCATTCCACAGATCATCCATGAAGTTTTATGAAGACTATCTCAAAAAAAAAGGATTAGATGTTAGTTATATAAACTCTTATGAGAAGGATTCTAGTATAATTGAGTTAATTAAAAATATTTCTAATCAAGGATACCAAAAAGTAGAAATCTATGATCCTGTTGACTATCTATTAAACAGAAGAATTAAAAGAGTTTCTAAAGAGTTAAACATTGATCTAATAGTTCATGAATCAAAGCTATTTATTAATTCTAACGAAGAATTAAAATATTTTTTTAAAGATTCTAAGCAAAAATTTTTTCAAACTTCATTCTACAAAGCAGAAAGAAAAAAAAGAAATATACTTATAAATTCAAAGGGTGAACCAGAAGGCGGAGAATGGACATACGATATACAAAACAGAAAAAAGTTCCCAAAAGACAAAATTCCACCAGCAATAAAGAATCCAAAAAAAAATAGTTATGTCATTGAATCTGAAAAATATGTTGAAAAAAATTTTAATAATAATTTTGGATCACTTGGCTTATTTAACTACCCCACTACATATGATGAGGCCGATGAATGGTTAAATCAATTTCTAAACGATAGATTTTTAGAGTTTGGGGATTATGAAGATGCAATAATCAAAGATGAACTCACTTTAAATCATAGTATTTTAAGCCCTTTACTAAATGTAGGTCTAATAAATATCAAAGACTTGTTAGATATTAGCATAGAGTTCTCAAGAGTAAATGATATTCCAATTAATTCAACAGAAGGATTTATTAGACAACTTATCGGATGGAGGGAATTTATTAGAGGTATATATATAGCTAAGGGTAGTTTTGAAAGAACCAATAATTTTTGGGGCTTCAAAAGTAAAATTCCTAAATCATTCTATGATGGTACAACAGGAATAGAACCTTTGGACTCCTCGATTAAGAAAGTAAGTGATAGTGGCTATATCCACCATATAGAGAGACTAATGATTGTTGGAAATTTTATGTTATTATGTGAGTTTGATCCTGATGAAGTCTATAGATGGTTCATGGAGGTATCTATAGATTCATTTGATTGGGTAATGGTGCCAAATGTATATGGAATGAGTCAATTTTCAGATGGAGGATTAATGTCTACAAAACCCTATATCAGTAGTAGCAATTATATATCTAAAATGAGTGACTATAAAAAAGGTAACTGGAGTGATATATGGGATGGTCTGTTTTGGAGATTTATGGACAAACAAAGAAATTTTTTTATTAAAAATCCAAGATTAAGAATGCTAATAAATACTTTTGACAAAATGGATATAAACAAAAAGGAGAAGCATCTATTAAATGCTGAGAACTTTTTAAATAAAATACATAATGAATGAGTTTAGTTTAAGAGAAATCGATAGAATTATAGAAATGGCATGGGAAGATAGAACACCATTTGAAGCTATTTTTAATCAATTTAATATAAATGAGAAGGAATTGATAAGTCTTATGCGTAATAATCTAAAAAGAAACAGCTTTAAGCTTTGGAGAGAAAGAGTCTCTGGAAGAAAAACTAAACATTCTATTTTAAGAGAGAATGGTGTTAATAGATTTAAATGTAATTTACAGAGAGGTATATCAAACAACAAAATATCTAAAAGATAGATTAGATTCTTTCAATTTCAGCTCCTAATTTTTTTAGTCTTTTTACGATATTTTCATACCCTCTATCTATTTGGTCAACATTTTGAATTATACTTTCTCCTTTTGCAGATAAAGCAGCAATTAAAAGTGCTATCCCTGCTCTGATATCAGGAGATGTCATAATAGTAGATTTTAAAGAAGATTTAAAATCATGCCCTATGACAGAAGCTCTATGTGGATCACATAAAATTATCTTAGCTCCCATATCAATTAATTTATCTACAAAAAATAATCTACTTTCAAACATTTTTTGATGTACCAGCACACTTCCTTTAGCTTGGGTTGCTACAACTAGTATTACCGATATTAAATCAGGACTAAAACCTGGCCATGGAGCATCTGATATGGTAAGTATTGAACCATCTATATAATTTGTAATTGAATATCCGTTCTTATGCTCAGGTATGAGCATGTCATCGCCATCTCTTTGAATTGTAATACCAAGTTTTCTAAAAACATCAGGAATTTGACCTAAGTTTTTCCATGACACATCTTTAATTCTGAGTTTACTTCTTGTCATTGCTGCTAAGCCAATCCAACTTCCTATTTCAATCATATCAGGTAGAATATTGTGAGTTGTTCCATTTAATTTTTCAACTCCTTTAATACTCAATAAATTAGAACCAATACCGGTAATATCAGCTCCCATCTTGTTTAACATTAAGCATAATTGCTGAATATAGGGTTCACACGCAGCATTATAAATAGATGTATTTCCTTCAGCAAGAACAGAGGCCATAATTATATTTGCTGTTCCTGTAACAGATGCTTCATCTAGAAGTATTTCGGTACCTGTAAGTCTTCCTTTGGATTCAATTGAATATGTTTTTTCTTCTGACAAATAATTAAGATCTGCACCGAGTTTTTCAAGATTATCAAAATGAGTATCTAATCTTCTCCTACCAATTTTGTCACCACCAGGCCTAGGTATGGAAGCAGAGCCAAATCTTGATAGTAAAGGACCTACCAGCATTATCGAACCTCTCAAAGATTTTGCATCAATAGCAAACTCTGAGCTATTTAAATAATTTAGGTCAATGTTCTTGGCATTAAAAGTAAATTTACCTTTATCAATTTCTGAAACACTTACTCCTAAATTTTTAAGAATATCTATCAGTTTATTTACATCAATAATATTTGGTATATTGGAGATTACAACATCACTCTCAGTTAAAAGCACAGCACAAATAACTTGAAGAGCTTCATTTTTAGCACCTTGAGGTGTTATCTCTCCAGATATTTTCTTACCGCCTTTAACTCTAATACTAGACATTAAAATCTTCTTTTGGTCTTTTTTCTGTTTTTATTTTGTTTATGATTTGAGGTCTTCACCTTATTCTTAAGAAATTCACTTGAGTTCGTTAAAGGTAAATCTGAATCTTTAAGCTTTAAGTCTCCGTTAGACATATCTAATAGATGATCGACAATCACTTTATCCTCTACTGAGTCCTTGTTCCAATTAAGAAAACATTTCTTCATGTGGTTAGCTATATTTAGGACAAGTTTGTTTTTTAAATCTCCATCCTCCCATCCAATAGCTATATCAATCATTTTTTTTATATTATTTCCATAGAAACGATATTTGGGATGACTTTGCGGGTAATTAAGTTTATTCGGCTTGCTATTTTTATAAAGATCCTCTGAAGGTTTTTCAAACGGACTTTCTACATCAAGTTGAAAATCTGACATTATAAATAGTTGAGCCCAAAGTTTATGTTGAAAATCTGGAACATCTCTTAAATGGGGGTTTAGATTGCCCATTACACCAATTATAGCCTTTGCCATTTTGTTCCTCTCTGCTTTATCTTTAACCAAAACTGCTTGGTCAACCATTTGATGAACATGTCTTCCATATTCTGGTATGATAAGCTTTTTTCTTTCAGTATTATATTCTAATGAATTCATATCTCGCAATTTAAGAAATTAATTACCAAACTAAAGGCTAATTATGTTATCTATATTCTCTATACCCTTGTATATATTGATTACATCAACAGGTGTATTTGCATAGTATTCAAACGTCAAGCTCAAAAATTTATTATTTGACGAGGATTTTAAAGATTTTTTTCCTTCGTAATTATTTAAATATTTTTTTAACTGGACATATTCTTCGCTCTTATCTTTAACAATGAATTTAAATATGTAAATACCTGGCCAGTCCTGAGATTCAAGTAGCTGATCTTTAAATCTTGAATAAAAATCTTCGGATTTAGTGCTTTTATCAGACAAGGCAATTAATTTTGTAATGTGATGCAAATATAATCAATCATTTGTCTGGTATGTTAAATGAGAAAAATAATAAGAGAATTGTTTTAGCTGGAGGGCCAAGTACAGGAAAAACCTCTGTCTTAAATGAACTTAAGAAATTAGGTTTTGTTTGCTTTAGTGAGGCTGCTAGAGATATTCTGTCAGATTATAGTTTGAAGGGCTCAAATTTTAAATTAGACCCAATTAAAATTAGCAATGAAATCCTAACAAAGAGAGATAGTGATTACAATGATGCCTTTAAGATTTCATGTAAAAATGATATTATTTTTTATGATAGAGGTGTACATGAAATAACTGCATATTTAAGGTCTATAAATCAATCAAATGATTACTGGGAAAAATTACTAAAAAATTATAAGTATGATATGGTCTTTATTTTTCCATCTTGGAGAGAAATATATACTAAAGATGATAATAGAATTGAGGAATACGAGGAAGCAATAAAAATTTCTCCATTTATAAATAAAATTTATGATGAGTCTTCAATCTTAAGTATTGAAGTTCCAAATATTAGTGTTAAAGAAAGGGTAGAGTTTATCATAAATAATATACAATGAAAAAAACAAAAATAATTTTTTTTGGAACTCCAGATTTTGCAGTAAAATCATTAAAAGCAATAAATGACAATTTTGATGTTGCATGTGTTGTTACGTCACAAGACAAAAAATCAGGAAGAGGGTTAAAAATGAATGAAAGTGAAGTTAAAAGGTTTTCATCTGATAACAATATCCCAATTAAACAACCTGAGAATCTTACAAATAAGGAGTTTTTATATGAAATTTCATCTTTAGGTGCTGAATTATTTATTGTAGTTGCATTTAAAAAATTACCAAAAGAAGTATTTTCGATACCAGCACTTGGCACAATCAATCTTCATGCGTCTCTTCTTCCTGACTATAGAGGAGCGGCACCAATTAATTGGGTTTTAATAAATAATGAGAGAATTACAGGTGTTACAACTTTTTTTATTAATGAAAAAATTGATCATGGAGACATTATACTAAAAAAAGAAATTTTAATAAATGAAAATGATGATTTTAAAAGTCTATATAATAGACTGTCAGTTATTGGTTCAGAGGTTTTGTTAAAGACGATTAAGATTGTTGCTAGCGGTAAAGCTAAAATTCAAAAGCAAGATGAAAGTAAAGATTTAAATTTAGCTCCTAAGTTAAATTCAACAAATACAAGAATTAACTGGAATGAGAACACTGATAAAATCTTGGGGATGATTAGAGGTCTGTCACCTAGACCTGGTTCTTGGACAACTTTAAAAAATGGAGATAAGGAATTTAGAGTAAAGATTCTAAAAGCAAGTTTATTGAGAAAAATTAGTCCCAGTGAATCATCTATTGGAAAAGTATTAGTTATTAATAATGAAATTCATATTTTTTCAAAAGACGGTGTAATTAATTGCATTAAAATTCAACTAGAGAACAAAAAGGAAATGTTGTCAAAAGACCTATTAAATGGGTATAAATTTTATGATAATTCAACTGTTTATTAGTTAAATTTTGAACATTATCAACAAAAACAGTCTATTTATTAACAAAAAACTACTTTTGAGCCTTTATTTATTGGGACTTACACAATTATTCATATATATTTAGTAAACATTAAAATTAAGTGATATGAACAAATCAGAATTAATTGATGCTATGGCAGCTGACGCTGGTATTTCTAAAGCATCGGCAAAAAAAGCTCTAGAATCTTTTCTAGGGAGTGTTAGTTCAACTTTACAAGGCGGTGGTCGTGTGTCTTTAGTTGGGTTTGGTTCTTGGTCAGTCTCTCAAAGAGCTGCAAGAGACGGAAGAAATCCACAGACTGGGGCTACTATTAAAATCCCTGCTAAAAAGGTTGTTAAATTTAAAGCTGGTGCTGAACTATCTGGCTCAGTTAACTAAGTTTTAAATTCATTTAAAAAATGTGTTAAAGAGCTTCTAACGAAGCTCTTTTTTTTTCATGAAAGGCAAAATTTTGATATCTTCTCCGAATCTCTTAACTGATATGATTTTCTATAAATCAATTATTTTATTAGTTGACGAATCCTCTGATGGTTATACTGGTTTTATTTTAAATAGACCTGGAGGTATTTTGTTTATGAATAATGAAACTCATACTCTTGGAAAAAAATTTAAGTTTAATTTTGGAGGTCCTGTTTCTGATCAAACATTTTTTATTACCAACAAAAAAATCAAAAACTTGGAGATTTTCTGGGTAGAAAATAGTATTTATTGGGGAAATAATGTGAAAACTGCTATTGAATTAATAAATGATGGTAAAATTAGCTTAAATGATATTATTTTTTTTCAAGGATACTCAGGATGGGATTCTGAACAATTAGAGTTTGAAATAAAAAATAACAGCTGGATTGTAATTGATAATTATTCATTTAATTTATTCAATTTAAAGAAAAACAGTTGGAATAAGATAATTGATGGATTAGGCCATAAATATAAAATCTGGTCTAATTCACCAGATGATATTTCATTAAATTAAGATGAACCAAGAACTTGCTTTAGATCAGCAACTAAACTATTCCACAACAACTTAGCTTCTTCAATTTCATTTTCTTCGGAAAAGTCTGTAACAATAAGAGAAACGTCTTTTGTAATTTCATCCATTTGAATCTTAAATTCAAAAAAATAGTCTTCTTCATCTGATTCACCATTAATCCACTGGAATCTAATTTTTTCATTAGATTTTTTTGATAAAACTCTAGCATATTCCTCAGAATCCCCCCAAAAAAAAGTATACTTTTCTCCTCTGTAGTTTACATCATCCGAAAACCATTCTGAAAGACCAGAAGGTGTTGACAAATATTGAAATAGAAGTTGAGGAGAAGATTGAAAATCGTATTCTAAAGTAAATTCTTTCTTTTGACTCATGCAACCAAATTATTTTCTTAATATATTAAAAAAAAGTTATTATAAACATTAATAAACGATTTTTTAGAGGAACTTTCTTTAGATTTGTTTTATATATTTGCATTTCTTATAATTTGGCGAGGTAGCTCAGTTGGTGAGAGCGTCGGATTCATAACCCGGAGGTCGGGAGTTCAAATCTCCCTCTCGCTACCATTAAATTATGAAAAATTATTATTTATACTTTTTAATCTTCTTATCAATAGTAGGATGTTCAAAATCTGACGAGTCAAATAAGGTGGAAGAAGTTGTAGACCAATTTGAACAAATTTTCAGTTGTGTTGATTATAGTAGCTTACTTAATTATCAGACAACCGATAGAGATAACTTAATTCAATATTGGAATAAATTTGTCGAAGATGTGAAATGCTCTGGTAGTGGAGGCCCAGATTTTGGAGAGCAAACAAAATTTCTAGACATATTTTTTGAGTATACTACTGAGGCTCAAGTAATCGCTGGATTATCACCAGGAAAAATTGCTTATTCAGCCTTTGTTGGATATTGTAATGATGAGAGAGTAAGAATTGGAGTATTGTATGATGAATGGTCAGATTTAAATTTATTAGAAAGACTCTGGGTTATGTATCATGAGTTTGGTCATGATGTCTACAAATATGAACACAGTTCAGATCCTACAGATATTATGTACCCCGCTAGCACTAGATCTGACATAGACTTAAATGATTTTATAAGGGCTAAGGATAGAATGTTTGAAAGAAAATTTTCTGGAATTAGGTATATAAGTTGTCCAGATCCTGAATCAGAAATATCCTCTCTCACTCACAATCATTGAAATTTAGATTAAGGAATTGGATTTCGAATTAACTTAAGTTGGTTAATCCTTATATCCCATGTGAAGTCTTACTAAAGGGTTCATAATACTAAACCATATTGGCGGAATAAGTGATAATAATATTGAAGTTGGATAACCATATGGTAGATGAGGACAGTCATCTAAGGATTCTAATACTTGATATTTTTTTGAAGATTTAAAGTGATGATCACTATGCCTAGTTAACTCATATAATACAATTCTTCCAATTGTATGATTTGAATTCCAAGAATGATTAGGCTTTACCCTCTCATATCTTCCATTAGACTCTTTCTTTCTCAAAAGACCATAATGTTCAACATAATTGATTGTCTCTAAAAAAAGAAATGAAATTACAGACATTAAAATAGATAGTAAAGTAATGTAAAGTCCAAAGTAATAATAAATCAGAGCTATAAATAACAGCTGAAATAATGTATAGAAAATCATATCATTTTTAATTGAGAAAAAATTTCTTTTAGAAACTTTCAAAAGCCTTAACTGAATTTTCCAAGCACTTATATATGTCCTAACAACTGATGTTATCCAAAAACTATAAAGGTTTTGCTTATATCTTGCTGTAGCAGGGTCTTCTGGGGTTGCAACATTTATATGATGTCCAAAGTTGTGCTCAATGTAAAAGTGCATATATTGACATGGAAGATATAGAAGTTTTGAGCAAGTTCTTGCAAATAATGATTTTCTGTGACCAAGTTCGTGACCTACATTAATTCCATTTGTAGCCATAACTATGCTTGCAGATAAAATTATACCTACAACATCTGAAATTGAAGTTACCAGAATTAACTTATTTAGAGAAAAAAAGAAAATTCCAAAAACAATCGGAATATTTAAATATAAAAGAATATCAAAAAAAGGATCTAATAATCTGTTTGCTTTTTCTTGTTCTGTATATTTTTCATCACTTTTTTTAACAAGTACTTCTAATACAGGTATAAAAATAAAAGTATATATAACAGCTAAATAATTATAGAAACCTCCAATTGAAATACCCAAAAATGCAATTAAGGCAATTGAATAAGACATTAAATATTTCAAATCTTTCATCAGAAATTATTAGCTTTTATTAGATTTAGTGCAGAACCATTTCTATACCACTCTATTTGCTGAGAGTTAAAGGTATGATTAATTTTTATAATCTCTTTTGATTGATCTTTATGAACTAATTCTAGACTTAATTGTCTACCAGGAGAAAATGACTCAAGATCAATAAAATTAAAGGTATCATCTTCCTTTATTTTATCATAATCAGATTCATTATCAAAAGTTAATGCAAGCATTCCCTGCTTTTTTAAATTAGTCTCATGTATTCTTGCAAAAGACTTAACAATGACTGCCTTAATTCCGAGATGTCTTGGTTCCATTGCTGCATGCTCTCTCGATGAACCTTCACCATAATTATGATCACCTACAACGATAGTATTAATATCATTTTTCTTGTAAAATCTTTGAGTCTCTGGAACAGGACCATAATCACCAGTAATTAAATTCTTAACACTGTTAGTTTTCATATTAAAGTGGTTAACTGCTCCAATTAAACAGTTATCTGATATATTATCAAGGTGACCTCTAAATCTTAACCATGGGCCTGCCATAGAAATATGATCTGTAGTACACTTACCGTGAGCTTTAATAAGCAGTCTTGCATTCATTATATTTTTTCCATCCCAAGGAAGAAAAGGTTCAAGTTTTTGAAGCCTTTGAGATTCAGGATCAATTATGATCTCTATGTCTTTACCATCAAGTGGAGGATCTATATACCCATTATCCTCACATGCAAAACCTTTAGAAGGTAACTCATCACCAATTGGTGGGCTAAGAATAATTTCTTCGCCATCTTCATTCATCAGCTTATCTGTCAAAGGATTAAAGTCAAGTTTACCCGAAAGAGCAACTGCCATAACCATTTCAGGAGATGAAACAAATGCATGAGTATTCGGGTTACCATCTGCCCTTTTTGCAAAGTTTCTATTAAAAGAGTGTATTATAGAATTCTTTTCAGATTTGTCTTCACCTTCCCTATTCCATTGCCCAATACACGGTCCACATGCATTAGTAAATATTTTACTTTCAAGTTTTTCAAAAATATCAATAATCCCATCTCTTTCAGCTGTAAATCTTACTTGTTCAGATCCAGGATTGATTCCAAGTTTAGATTTGATTTTTATTTTATTGTTTAAAGCTTGTTTTGCAATTGATGCAGCTCTTGATAAATCTTCATAGGATGAGTTTGTACAAGATCCTATCAAACCCCATTGAATTTCATTAGGCCAACCTTCAGATTCAACTTTAGCTTTCATCTCACTAACTGGTGTGGCTAGATCTGGAGTAAAAGGTCCATTTATGTGAGGAGATAATTTATCTAAATCAATTTCAATGATTTGATCATAATATTTTTCTGGATTTTTGTAGACTTCACCATCAGATCTTAATTCGTGCTTGATAATACTTGCAGCTTCAACCACATCTTGCCTGTCTGTTGAAATAAGATATCTTTCCATTGAATCATCATAGGCAAAAATGGATGTTGTAGCTCCAACCTCAGCACCCATATTACAAATTGTTCCTTTACCAGTACACGAGAGAGATTCAGCACCATCTCCAAAATACTCTATTATATAACCTGTTCCACCTTTTACAGTTAAAATTCCTGCAACTTTAAGTATAACATCCTTAGCTGAAGTCCAACCATTAAGGTTACCCGTTAATTTTACTCCTATCAATTTGGGAAACTTTAATTCCCAAGGCATTCCAGCCATTACATCTACAGCATCGGCACCACCTACTCCAATAGCTACCATACCAAGTCCTCCTGCATTTACTGTATGTGAATCAGTACCTATCATCATACCTCCTGGAAAAGCATAGTTTTCAAGTATTACTTGATGAATAATTCCAGCTCCTGGCTTCCAAAATCCTATTCCATATTTCCTTGAAACAGATTCCAAAAAATTAAAAACTTCAGAACTAACTTTATTAGCGTTTTGTAAATCTTTTTGAGCACCAGATTGTGCAAGAATTAGATGATCACAATGAACAGTAGTTGGAATAGCAACTTTTTCTTTTCCAGCCTGCATAAATTGAAGTAGAGCCATTTGAGCAGTTGCGTCTTGACATGTAACTCTATCTGGTCCAAAATCAACATAATCTGATCCTCTTTCAAAAATTTTTTCATTATTTCCATCCCATAGATGCGAATAAAGAATTTTTTCTGATAATGTCATGGGTCTTCCTAGAAGCTTTCTAGCTTTATCAATTTTAACTGACATTTCAGAATATACTTGCTTAATTACATCAATATCAAAAGCCATATAATTTTTTTTTCAAAAATAACACTTTATTATTTACTCAACTCAACAATTTCTTTAATAATGTTAAAATTAGAATGAGGCGAATCATTAAGATTTATTGCAGATAGATGAATGTCATTAAAGCTTGAATTTTTAAATTTTTGGAAATTATCCAAGTTAATACCACCACCTGGCATTATTGTAATTTTACCATTTGAAATTTTATTATAATTTATAAGATTTTCTAAACCTTTTTCTGCACTTAATTCATGACCTGAACATAGTATTCTATTAAAATCTTTTTCTATTAATAACTCAAGAGATTCTTCTTGATTAGCAAGGAAATCAAATGCCCTATGAAATGTTAATTCGAAACCCTTTGTGATTTTTCTGAACTCTGATAAAATATCAGAGTTTAAACTTCTATCTTTTTCCATAAATCCTATAACAAACCCTTTAACATTATATGCTTTAAATAAGTTGATTTTATTAATCATAAGTCCATATTCTTGATCATTAAAAATAAAGTCACCTCCTTTTGGTCTTATCAAAACATTTATTGGTAATGATGAAACTTTTACAGCCTCATGAAGAAATTGTTCTGATGGAGTTAATCCACCTATGCTGTAATTTTGACATAATTCTAATCTATGTGCTCCCGCATTTTGAGCATTTAGAATTGACTCTATTGATGTAGCACATATTTCAATAATCATATTTTATAATTATTACATAAGAGTTTAAATTAAAAATAATTAAATTTCGAGTGGTTTATGGAGATTTTGAATACAAAAAAGAAATATGATGCCATTATTGTAGGTTCAGGAGCTGCTGGTGGTATGGCAACAAAAATCTTATCTGATGCTGGTTTGAACATTGCACTAATTGAAGCTGGACCATATTTTGATCCTGCAGATCCTAAACAACAGACTCAATTAAAATGGACATGGGAATCTCCAAGAAGAGGATCTTCTGTTACAAGGAGGTTTGGGGACTTTCATATGTCATATGGAGATTGGAAAGTTGATGGTGAGCCATATTCATCGAAAGAAAATACAAATTTTATGTGGTGGAGATCAAGAATGCTTGGAGGTAGAACAAATCATTGGGGAAGAATTGCATCTAGATTAGGACCTAAAGATTTTAAGTGTAAGGATAATTATGGTGTTGATCAAAATTGGCCAATTTCATATGAAGACATCAAACCATATTATGACAAATTAGATAAATTGATTGGTGTATTTGGTACAAAAGAAAATCTACCAAACGATCCAGACGGTTTTTTTCTCCCGCCTCCAAAACCTCGTCTACATGAGCTTTATTATATCAAGGGTGCTAAAAAAGCTGGAATAAATGTAATTCCCTCAAGACTCTCAGTACTTACAAAAAGAATTAATAATGAAAGAGGTCTTTGTTTCTACTGTGGACAATGTGAAAGATCATGCTCTGTCTATGGTGACTTTTCAGCTAGCTCATGTTATGTAATTCCTTCTCTGAAAGGCGGATTTGTCGATCTTTACACTGATTCAATGGTTAGAGAAATAACCACTGATAAAAATGGTAGGGCAACTGGAATATCATATGTAAACAAAAAAAATGGCAAAGAGTATAAATTAGAATCTAAACTAGTAATCCTTGGAGCATCATCATGTAGCAGTGCAAGAATTTTATTAAATTCAAAAAGTAATGCTCATCCAAATGGGTTAGGAAATAGTAGTGGTTTAATAGGGAAATATTTACAAGATACGGTTGGCACCTCAAAACAAATATTTATCCCTGAACTTATGAATAGGGAAACATATAATGAAGATGGTGTTGGTGGAGCTCATGTATATACTCCATGGTGGTTACATGACAAGAAACTTGATTTTCCTCTGGGATATCATATTGAGACTTCCTACAGGAATCTAGGAATGCCTCAGTTTGGATTTGAAGGATATATACCAAATGATTTTAATAAGTTTTTTGGGTTAAGAGTTGGTGGATATGGAGATCAAATTAGAAAAGATGTAAAAAAATATTGGGGGTCAACAATTTCTTTAGAAACTAGAGGTGGTGCTTTGCCTAATATCAATAATTATTGTGAAATAGATAATGACAAGAAAGATAAGTTTGGCATACCTGTATTAAAGTTTAACTACAATTGGTCTGATTCTGAACTAAAACAGGCAAAACATGCTCAAGATACTTATGAAGAACTTGCGTATAATATGGAAGGTATTATTTTGGGAGATAAGCCTGGGAAAGATCAAAATTTTGGAATTTCTACTCCTGGGTCAATAATTCATGAGGTTGGAACAACCCGAATGGGCGACAATCCTAACACATCTGTTGTAAATAAGTATGAGCGTCTTCATGATGTAGATAATGTATATGTTGTAGATGCAGGGCCATTTGTTTTTAAAGGTGACAAGAATCCAACATGGACAATCATGGCACTAGCATGGAGAACTTCTGAGCATATAATTTCAGAGCTAAAAAAACAAAATATATAATGAAGAGAAGGGACAGCATTAAAACTATTTTACTTTCAGCTATTGGAACTTCTATAACACTAGAAAGCTGTATAACTCCTGAAGGTGAAAATATAGCCAATAAAGTTTGGGAATACCAATATGGCAGGACAGCTTATGAAAAAAGTAGAGATGAGAAGTTCTTGAACTCAGTATTTTTTAATGATAATGAGTTAAATACTATTGAAAAAATTGCAAATATTATTGTTCCTCCCAATGAGTTTGGTGACATTAAAGATGCGGGAGTTGTTGAGATGATTGAGTTCATTGCTAAAGATTGGAGTACACCAGCACATAATAATTATGGCGAAAATGTTTTAAGAAAAGGATTAACTGTTTTAGATGAATTATTTCAAAAGGAATTTGGAAAAACCATTCTTGAATGTTCGGAGGATGAGATTAAAACAGTTTTTGATAAAATTTCCTATCAAGATAATATTAGCGATGAACTTTCAGAAGCTGCAAGCTTTTTTGCAACATACAGACACTTTGTTGTGACAGGGTGGTTTACATCAGAGGTGGGAATGAAAGACCTTGGTTATAAGGGAAACATTCCTAATGTTTGGGATGGAGTACCTGATGAAGTATTAAAAAAACATTCAGTATCATATGATGAAGAATGGATATCCAAGTGTGTTGACCAATCAAAAAGAAATGAAACTGCAAAATGGGATGAGGAAGGAAACCTCTTAACATAAATAAACCTGTATGAGAGTGCGATTGTGTAAACTCCTAAAAAACAGGATTAAGGCTAATTAAATATTCAAGGATCTACTCAAGATAGCTTGCTTTAGCATTTAAACTCACCTTTCTTAATTTAATACTCGTTGAGTTTACCAAAAATCACTCATACAGGTTAAGTTAAATGTATGAAGTTTAAATTGAATTATCAATATTATTTATCATTTTTAATACCATTTTTTCTAATTCAATATCTGAGTCATTTGATTTGGATTTATTTTGAAGACTTTTTGCAGCAAATTGTATACAACTCATAGCTAAGAGATCCTGTTTATCTCTAACTGAATAGTTTTCTTCAAGATTTTTAATAGTTTTTTCAATAAGCTTTGCCGCTTCCCTAAAATAGTATTCTTGAGACCTTTCAACTGTAAGGGGATATAATCTATCACCTATATTTAGTTTTATTTTTATAGTATCGTTTTCCATAAATTTTAAACTGAAATTCTGTCAATGCAATAGTCAATTTCTTGAATTAAATAATCAATTTTATTTTTAAAATATTGTTTATTTTCACTATCGTCAGATAAAGCACTGACTAACTTAAGCTGTTTCTCTTTTGCTTGTATAACTTTTATTTTATTCTCTAGATCTTTATTTGATTTTACCAGATATTCATTCTTACTCTCAAGTTCTTGATTTAACTTTTTTAGTTCATTTAGTTTGGCTAATAATGTATTGAGTTTTTCATTTAAAGAGTTTAAGTTATTTACTAGCATATTAGATAAATATTATTTTAATGATTTCAATTTATAAAAATCTTAATTTAAATTTGAAATGGAATGAGGTTTTTTCAAAAATTATTAACCAAGTTACTGGTTCTTTTTTCAACTATTGTTATTCACTCTCAAGAAGTTGACTTTCATCCACCTATAGATGCTCCATTTAATCTTTCAGGAACATTTGGAGAATTTAGATCTAGATTCCATACTGGTATTGATTTTAAGGGTGGTGAAGGAATTAAAATTTTTAGCATCGAAGATGGATACATTTCCAGAATTGAAGTGAGTCCTTACTCATATGGAAAGGTAGTCTACATAACTCATCCAAATGGTTATAGCTCTGTATATGCTCATTTAAGTAGATTTAGCCCAGACATTGAGAAATATATAAAATCTGAACAATATAGATCTAAATCTTTCACAGTAAAAAAGTTTCCAAAAAAAGATCAAATACAAGTTAAAAGAGGAGAATTACTAGGTTACTCAGGAAATACCGGAAGATCATTTGGTGCTCATTTACATTTTGAAATACGAGATACTGATTCTCAAGATGCTTTAAATCCACTCATGTTTAATTATACGTATGAAGATCTTGAAAGACCAATAATTAGAGGCCTATATACTATTAATGAAAACAATACTCTTATAAGAGATTTACCTAAAAGAATCAGGATATCTAAAACCAATGATTCAACTTATGTTGCTGATGATATAATATTTGCTGGAGATATAGGGTTCGGTATAGATATTTATGACATACAGTATAAGAATTTATTTAACAGAAATGGTGTGTACAAAGTAGAACTTCTAATTGATTCAATTCAGAAGTTTTCTTATAGTATGGATAGAATTAAGTTTAGTGAAAATCATTATAAAAAACTTATGTATGATTATTTATCTCTAGTTAAAAATAATAGAAGGGTATTAAAGGTTTATACACCTCCTAGGTCTAATTTGTCATTTTTAAAAACAAATAAATTTAATGGTATTATTAAATCTAATGAGATTACTGATAGTAAAGTAAATATTAAAGTAACAGATTGGAACAACAATTCATCTTATCTTAAATTTAAAATTATAAGCGCTGATTCAATAAAATCCAATAAACCGTTGAATGGAATTGAAATATTGACCAATCAAAAATACATAATTAATAAGGGAGAATCAGTTGTTGAAATTAATAAAAATACGTTCTATGAAGATGTGCTTCTTAATATAACTTCTAAGGATGATACTATTGATTTAGGTGAAGAAATAACTCCTTTTCGATCTTCAATTAAATTAAAGATACCTATTGATAAAAATATAGATTCACTCAGGTTAAGTCAAACTTTTATTGGTAAAACTGTGAACAACAAGATTAATTATATAAGCTCTAAGATTAATGATTCATATATTACAGCCAATACTACATCATTAGGAAGGTATATTATCTCAAGAGATTCTATATTACCAGAAATTAGACCGATAAATTTTAAAAATAAATCAAACGTAAAGTCCAATAAAACACTAAGACTAACGATAAAAGATGATAAATCTGGAATTAAAAACTATAAAGCTTATATAAATGGAAAATGGGCATTGTTTGAATATGAACCTAAGCAAAATTTAATTTTCCATGATTTATCTGATTCAGTTATTGAAGATGGAGAAAATGATTTATTAATTGAATTTGAGGATGGTGTGGGTAATAAACAGACCTACAATACTAAAATTTATTACTAGCTATTTATAAATTCTTGAAGGGTTTCTATTAAATAATCAACTTCTTCTATTGAATTATTATGAGAGAATGAAAATCTTATAGATGGTAGGTTCTTGAACTTTTCATTTTGTATTTCATTAAGAACATGCGATCCACTTGAACTACCTGATTGACATGCACTTCCTTTAGAGCATGCTATACCTTTTAAATCAAGATGAAAATCGAGCATTGAAGCTTTATCATTAGATATAGGAAAGCAAACATTTAATACAGTATATGTACTTTTTTCTAGATCTCCAGACATCCCATTATAGTGAATATCAGGAAAAAGTCCATTAAGTTTTTCAATCATATGTCTTTTGATTGATTTAACATGCTCAATTTCTTTATCTAAGTTTAGAATAGAAATCTCTAGAGCTTTGGTCATACCAACAATGTTATGAACAGACTCAGTACCTGCTCTAAGTCCCCTCTCTTGAGGACCACCACAGATAAAAGATTTAATTTTTGTTGATTTATTTATGTATGTAAACCCAACACCTTTGGGACCATGGAATTTATGACCAGCAGAAGTTAAAAAATCAATATTTAATGAACTTAAATCAATTGGATAGTGCCCAACAGCTTGAACTGCATCGGAATGAAAATAAGCATTATGTTTTCTACATAATTCTGAAACTGATTTTACGTCAAGAATATTACCAATCTCGTTATTTATATACATTAACGATACAAGTTTAGGCTCATTATTTGAACTTAATAGTCTCTCAAGGTCCTCTATGTCGACCTCTCCTTCATCCTTTAGGCCAACATAATGTACTTTTACATCCTTATTTTCAATTTCTTCAAGAGTATGAGTTATTGCATGGTGTTCAATTTTTGATGATATAACATGTTTAACACCAAGGTCTTTAACAGCACATTTGAGTATTGAGTTGTCAGACTCAGTACCCCCTGAATTAAAAATGATTTCTCCTGGTTCACAGTTTAAAATTTTAGCAATTGATTTTCTAGATGTTTCAATAAATGATTTAGCTGACCTTCCATATGAATGTGTAGAAGATGGATTTCCAAAACAGTTTTTTAAAACATCTGAGATCTCGTCAACCACCTCATCTCTAACTTTTGTAGTTGCTGCATTGTCAAAATATACTTTCATATACTTTTATTCAAATTCTTTAATAGTGGAAATTATGATATTAACACAATCATACAATTGATCTTCAGTCATAACAAGAGGAGGTGCAAACCTTATTACATTCCCATGGGTAGGCTTAGCGAGTAAACCATTGTCTCTTAACTTAAGACATATATTCCAGGCAGTTTGACTGTCTTGAGAATCGTTTATTAAAATTGCATTTAAAAGCCCCTTACCTCTAACTAGTTTAACTATTTTACTTGATTTGATATATTTATTCATTTCAGATCTAAATATTTCACCAAGAACTCTTGCATTTTGAGCTAGTTTTTCATCAATTATTATTTCAAGAGACTTCTTTGCAATACTTGCTGCAAAAGGATTACCGCCAAAAGTACTACCATGTTGGCCAGGCTGAATAACTTCCATTATTTCAGAATCACAAAGAACAGCTGATATTGGGTAAGTCCCTCCGCTCAATGCTTTTGCAAGAATTAATATATCTGGTCTGACATAAGTTGGTTGCTGTTCACAAGAAGATTCACATGTACAATTACCACAAGATGCAAGCAGGGATCCAGTCCTACCAAGACCAGTTTGAATTTCATCAGCAATCATCAAGACATTATACTCTGAACATAAGCTTCTGACTTTTTTTAAGTACTCAGGTTCAGGCACGTTAACACCTGCTTCACCTTGAATCGGTTCAACCAAAAATGCTACTATATTTTTATCTTTTTTAAATTCATTTTCCAAGGCACTAATTTCTCCATGAGGTATATGAATAAATCCAGGTGTATGAGGGCCAAAAAAATCTTTAGATCCGGGATCAGTGGAAAATGAAATTACAGTTGTTGTTCTTCCATGAAAATTATTGTTACAAACAACAATTTTTGCTTGGTTCTCGTCAACTTTCTTTTTTAGGTACCCCCATTTTCTTGAAAGTTTAATAGAAGTCTCAACACCTTCAGCACCTGTATTCATTGGAAGTAACTGATCAAATCCAAACAACTTTGTGGCAAACTCCATATATTCACCAAGCTTATTGTTATGAAAAGCTCTTGATGTTAATGTTAGGGTCTCTGCTTGATTTTTTATTAAACTAACTAATTCTGGATGGCAATGACCTTGATTAACAGCTGAATAAGCTGATAGAAAGTCATAATACTTTTTTCCATTTACATCCCACATAAATACACCCTCACCTTTTTCTAAAACAACTGGTAAAGGATGGTAATCGTGAGCACCAAATTCTTTTTCAAGGTTTAGGTAAAATTGTGATAAATCTTTTGAGGTTTTCTCTACCAATTTAAAAGAATTTTGATTTGTTATAAATATAGTAATTTTGAGAATATTTAATCTCATGATTAAGAGGTATCGTAGTTTTCTTTTTTTATTAGTAATAATTTTTCTTGGATGTGAAAAAGATGATATTTGTATTGAAGGGTCTGAAAATACTAGTAGAATAACTCTAGGTTTTGTCGATTATAAAAGTAAAGGGCCTAAAGATATTTCTTTAGAAAGTATTAGAGGTATAGGTATAGATTCAATTATTGAAGGAATTAATGGTAATTATTTAAAATTTCCTTTGATGGTAAATTCTGATATAACAAAATATGTATTTGAATACAACCAAACACTAG
>CACMVZ010000005.1:57500-64319 GCA_902617285.1 uncultured Bacteroidota bacterium
TGCGAGCGTACTCCCCAGGTGGGTCACTTATCACTTTCGCTTAGCCACTCAACGTACCAATGTACATCGAACAGCTAGTGACCATCGTTTACGGCGTGGACTACCAGGGTATCTAATCCTGTTCGCTACCCACGCTTTCGTCCCTCAGCGTCAGTATATTGTTAGTAATCTGCTTTCGCAATCGGTATTCTGTGTAATATCTATGCATTTCACCGCTACACTACACATTCTAACTACTTCACAATAACTCAAGTTTGCCAGTATCAAAGGCAGTTCTACCGTTGAGCGGTAGGATTTCACCTCTGACTTAACAAACAGCCTGCGGACCCTTTAAACCCAATAATTCCGGATAACGCTTGGATCCTCCGTATTACCGCGGCTGCTGGCACGGAGTTAGCCGATCCTTATTCTTACAGTACCGTCAGCTTTCCACACGTGGAAAGGTTTCTTCCTGTATAAAAGAAGTTTACAACCCATAAGGCCGTCTTCCTTCACGCGGCATGGCTGGATCAGAGTTGCCTCCATTGTCCAATATTCCTTACTGCTGCCTTCCGTAGAAGTCTGGTCCGTGTCTCAGTACCAGTGTGGGGGATCTCCCTCTCAGGACCCCTACCTATCGGAGCTTAGGTGAGCCATTACCTCACCTACAAGCTAATAGGACGCATGCCTATCTTTTACCGCCGGAGCTTTGCTTATTTACCCATGCGAGTAAACAAGAACATAGAGCATTAATCAAAATTTCTCTTGGCTATTCTCTAGTAAAAGGTAAGTTGCATACGCGTTACGCACCCGTTCGCCGGTCGCCATCAAATTACAAGTAATTTATGCTGCCCCTCGACTTGCATGTATGAAGCCTGCCGCTAGCGTTCATCCTGAGCCAGGATCAAACTCTTCGTTGTAGTATTTTTAATAAATTATACGACTCTGAATTGACTATGTTTCAAAATGTTTGGTTTGCTAGTTTGTATCTAAATTGATACGCGCTGTCATTTTCAATATTTTCAATGAACTAACAAAAAAAATTTATTGCAGTCAGCAATAAATCTTTTTGCGGCTGCAAATATAAAACCTTTTTTATTGTTTTTAAACAATATTTCAGATTTTATTTTACTTTTTTTTTGGATTCTAAAATTATAAAATCTTTAAGCGCTAAATGTCAATGTTTTATATTATTTATCAACACTTTTTTAAGACTATTTTTTCTCTTTCCAAAACTCATATAAAGTATCCAAATCGAAATCTAGAGCATAATCTTGTTTTTCTAATGAACCATCAGAAAATGACCTTTGAAGTATGTCCTCAATCAAATAGTCTTCATAATCATCAAATGGCTCGTACTCATCCTTTAATGAAATAGAATAAAAAGATGCAGCAGTATTATATAAAAGAGCTCTAAACTTATTTCTATATTCAGAAACAATTTTATGTGCAGTCAACCCTGTTTGACGGTTCAATAATTTAACTAAAATTCTTCCTTGAGATCTTGATAATTTTCTTAGTTCATCGGAAAACTCGTCATAAACAAATTTTTCGAGTTTTTTTAAATAAAGTCTTTTCTTTCTTTTAGAATTGATTGTATCAACTCTAGAATCAATTCTATTCATTCTTTCAGATGCAAGTTTTGCATATGGATAAACTTTTTTAACTCTATATCTTAATATTACATATCTTTTAATTTCATCGTCATTATTAAATTTTAAGGGCTGGAATACTGTTACCTCATCAAGCATAAATGTATTTGTGGGTATAGAGTCTCCAGGAAAAAGAAAGTCTAATTCTTCAATATCATCTTGACAGATTAAACTATTTGAAAATAAGATAAATAATAGAAATAAATAATATTTCATTTTGCAAATTTAGTAAGATGTTAAGTAATAATTGTTAATTTTGATTTTTTAAAAATTATGAAAGTACTTAAACCAAAATCATTAAAGTTTCTCGAAGAATATCTGAACAATGCTTCACCAACCGGATATGAAAGTAATGGTCAAAAAATATGGATGAAATATTTAAAACCATATGTAGACGATTTCATAACTGACAGCTATGGTTCAGCAGTCGGAGTAATAAATCCAGACAAGAAATTTAAAGTTGTTATTGAAGGACATTCTGACGAAATTTCATGGTATGTTAACTATATAACAGATAATGGTCTAATATATGTTATTAGAAATGGAGGTAGTGACCATCAGATTGCTCCATCTAAATGGGTTAATATTCATACAAAAAAAGGAATTGTAAAGGGAGTTTTTGGATGGCCTGCTATTCATGTTAGAGATTATACAAAAGAAGCACCTCCAAAAATTGATAACATTTTTATTGATATAGGGGCAAAAGACAAAAAAGAAGTTGAAAAAATGGGAGTCCATGTTGGATGTGTTATAACATATCCCGATTCATTTCAAATTATAAATAAGAATAAGTTTATTTGTAGAGCAATTGATAATAGGGCTGGTGGGTTTATGATAGCAGAAGTCGCAAGACTATTAAAAGAAAATAAAGATAAGCTTCCATTTTGTCTTTATGTTACCAATTCTGTTCAGGAGGAAATTGGTTTAAGGGGTGCAGAGATGATAACAAATACATTAAAACCAAATGTTGCAATAGTAACTGATGTTACTCATGACACCTCTACTCCAATGATTGAAGCAAAGAAGCAAGGAGATGTAAAAATTGGTAAAGGACCTGTAATTTCTTATGCACCTGCAGTTCAAAATAATCTTAGAGAAAAAATTATAAATACAGCGGAAAAAAATAAAATACCATTTCAAAGAGCAGCTTCATCAAGATATACAGGAACAGACACAGATGCATTTGCATACAGTAATGGAGGAGTTCCCTCAGCACTTATATCATTACCATTAAGATATATGCATACTACTGTTGAAATGGTTCAAAAAGATGATGTTGAGAACGTTATTAAATTAATTTACGAGACTTTAAAGAATATTAAAGCTGATGAAAGCTTTAGTTACTTTGATTAATAATTGCCTTGTTAATTTCTTTTATTAATGAAGGTCCCTTATATATAAAGCCTGTATACAGCTGAATTAGATCTGCTCCAGAGTTTAATCTTTCAATAGCATCATTTGCGCACATTATACCCCCAACTCCAATAATTGGAAAATTGTCTCCCAAGCTTTTTCGTAAATATTTGATTATGGCATTACTCTTGCGTGTTAGCAATTTACCACTCATTCCACCTCCCTGGATTTTATGTTTCGAAGTAGCCCCATCTCTTGAAACTGTAGTATTTGTAGCAATAATGCCATCTAATTTTAAATCTTTAATTAAAACAACTATGTCAGATATCTGCTTCTCTTTTAGATCAGGAGAAATTTTAAGGAGTAAAGGTCTTTTATTACTCTGTTTATTATTGAATTTAACTAGTTTTTCTAGGAATGGTTTTAGAAGACTTTTATCGTGTAAATCTCTTAAACCTTTTGTGTTAGGAGAACTAATATTAATTGCAAAATAGTCAACTAATTCATTGAGCTCTGATAGACATTTTAAATAATCACTATGTGCATCGTTATTTTGAGTAAAATAATTTTTACCAATATTTGCTCCAATAATTATATCTCTTTCTTTCTTTAAATTATCGACTACCTTCGATAATCCTTTGTTATTAAACCCAAGTCTATTAATTAAAGATTTATCTTCAGCTAGTCTAAAAATTCTTTTTTTGGGATTGCCCGGCTGAGGCATTGGGGTAATTGTTCCTATTTCGATAAAGCCAAATCCAAAATTTGAAAATTCATTGTAACACTCAGCATTCTTATCAAATCCTGCAGCTAAACCAACAGGATTTTTAAATTTTAAACCTAAAATATTTCTCTCCAGGTTTTTATCGCTAATACAAAAACACTTCTGTATTAAAAGACCAATTAATGGTATTTTATTAAAAATTTTAATTGAGTAGACAGAAAATTCATGTATTAGTTCAGCATCAAAAAGGAAAAGAATTTTTCTTAATATAGTATACATTAAGTTTTAATGTTAGATGATAATTCTACTGAAATAGCTGATTTTTCAATTTTAAGTTTTCCAGCCATAGTCTCAACAATACAAGTGTTACTTTTAGAATCAAATTCGGTTATTCTAGCATGAACACCAGATTTAGTGATAATTCTATCACCTCTTTTTAGGTCGTTTAAAAATTTTTTTTCTTTACTATTCCTTCTAATTGAGGGTATAATTATGAAAAATAAAAAGACTAATGCTATTAATAGAAGATAGGGGAATTGTGACTCCATAATAAATTTTATTTATTCAAAATTAGCAAATTTAAGTTATAAGCCCCCTACCGGATTTAACAATTAATCCTTGTACAATTAGATCTTTAACAATTTTATCAAGTACACCATTTACAAATTTTCCTGAGCTTGGAGTTGAAAAATCCTTAGCTATATCAATAAATTCATTGATTGAAACCTTTGTAGGTATTGATGGAAAATAAATTAACTCTGCAATTGCAGTAATTAGAATAATATAATCAATTTTTGCAATTCTATCAGAGTCCCAATTTGGAGTTCTTCCTTCGATTTTTAATTTTAGATTATCATAATTTGCAATTACATAATCAAAGAGTTCCTGACCAAATTTTATTTCATCTTGAAAATCATAAAGAGAGGGCAGTTGAAATGAATTAGGGTTTTGCAAATCAACTTTTTGAATGTTTTTTAAAATGTAAGAATTTATATAGGGAAAATCATTTACCCAATTTATATTTTGTTCTTCAATAAATTCATAAAATAGATTTGATTTTAAAATTATATCTGAGTAACATTCAACAAAGAATGATAAATTTGATTCATCTTTATTTTTTTTTGAATTCATAAAAGATTTATTTAAATCAACTATTTGATCTTGAATCTCAATAATATAATTATGATTTAAATCCCAATCAATTATCTGTTTTCTCTTGAAAGATTTAGCATTTAGCTTAGTAAAAAAAAAGAAATATGGATTACTACTTATAAAAGGACATGAAAATTTTTGTGATTCAAGATTATTAAAAAACAAGTTTATTTCTTTTAAATAATCAACTATACAATAAAACAAATCTAAGCTTGAAGACGAGCTTTTATTTATATAATATTTTAACTCCTTTGGTTCAATTGATTCAATTGAGTTTGAATAAATTGACTGAACAACTATTGTGCGGATGTGTCTTCTATTTAACATTTTTAAAGAACTATTGCAAAATTATACAATTATGATGTATAATAAAATTTTTAGAAGTTATAAAGTTTATATTTGTTAGGTTGTATGAAAGAACTTCAAAGATTAAATAAATTCTTATTTAAATACAGAGGTAGGCTACTTATTGGATTATTTATTACTGTAATTGCAAGACTATTTTCTCTTGTTACACCAAGACTAGTTGGTGACTCTATGACCACAATAGAAAATTATCTTAATCTTGATATAATATCACCGATTGAAACTAGAGAGGTTCTCTTGACAAATATTATTTTTATCATAGGAGCTTCCTTAATATCAGGATTCTTTACTTTTTTAATGAGACAAACAATTATTAATGTCTCTAGATATATTGAATATGACGTAAAGAATGAAGTTTTTGCCCACTACCAATCATTAGATCAAACATTTTACAAAAGAAACAGGACAGGTGATTTAATGAATAGAATAAGTGAAGATGTAAGTAAAGTAAGAATGTATTATGGGCCTGTAATAATGTACGGAACTAATGCAATAGTTCTTTTTATTGTAATTATTACTTATATGTTTAGCGTTGCACCTAAGCTTACTCTTTACAGTCTAATACCTCTTCCCATATTATCGGTTTTTATATATAGAATCAGTAATCTTATAAATATTAAAAGCACAAAAGTTCAAGAGAGTTTATCTGACCTATCTACATATTCACAAGAAAGTTTTAGCGGAATATCAGTACTAAAGTCATTTAATATTCAGGATATAATTTTCAATAAGTTTGATGCATATGCACTAACGAGTTTTAAAAATAATTTAAGCCTTGCTAAGATTCAAGCATGGTTTTTTCCAATCATTCTTTTTCTAATTGGACTTAGTAATTTAATTGTAATATTTATTGGAGGTAGTGAATTCATTAATGGGAATATAGAAATTGGAGTAATAGCAGAGTTCATAATTTATGTAAACATGTTAACATGGCCTGTAACTCTTGTAGGATGGGTTACATCAATAGTTAAACAAGCAGAAGCATCTCAAAAAAGAATTAATGAATTTTTAGACTCAAAATCATCTCTAAACGATGGTAGCTATAGTTTAAAAGATAAAAATTCAAAAAATATTGAATTCAAGGATGTTTCATTTACATATCCTCAAACGGGAATAAAAGTTTTTGATTCATTTAACTTAAAAATTGATAAAGGAAAAACACTTGGAGTAGTTGGAAAAGTAGGTTCTGGAAAGACTACATTATTAGATCTTATTTGCAGAGTATATGATCCAAATGAGGGATCAATATCATATGATAAAAATGATATTAAATCATTTAAGATAAATAACCTAAGAGAACTTTTTAGCTATGTTCCACAAAATAGTTTTTTGTTTTCAGAGAGTATATTTAAGAACATTCAATTTGGAGATCCAAATGCAACAGAAAGAGAAGTTAAAAAAGCTGCAAAGCTATCTGAAATTGATTCTGAGATTACCAAATTTGAAAATGGATATCAAACAATCCTTGGTGAAAGAGGTGTTACATTATCAGGAGGTCAGGTCCAAAGAGTTTCAATAGCAAGGTCCTTTGTTAAAGATTCAGCACTTTACCTTTTTGATGATTGCTTTTCGTCTCTAGATACTGATACTGAA
>CACMVZ010000006.1 GCA_902617285.1 uncultured Bacteroidota bacterium
AAACAAAAAATAATAACAATTTTCTTTCAATTAGATTAAAGGGATTTCCCAAAAATATAAATGCAATAGGTTCAAAAGTAATTTTATACAAATCTGACGGTAATAATATTATGTCAGAACAATTTCCATCTAGAGGATTTCAAAGTTCAGTCCCATATAGGCTTCATTTTGGGCTTGGTAAAGAAGTTAATATTGACTCAGTTGAGATTTTTTGGCCAAACAGAAGAAGATCAATATTAAAAAATGTTAGCTACAACCAGATGCTTGAAATTGATTTCAATCAAATTGAATCAAAAGTAGTTAACCCTGAACCAACTTTTATTGTTAAAAATAAAGACGACAATAATCTAATTGATTTCACTCATAAAGAAAACTATTATATTGATTTCGATACTGAAAGATTACTTCCTCAAATGTTTTCAAATGAAGGTCCCACTATCTCAAATTATGACTTAAATAATGATGGTATACAAGACTTTTATATTGGTGGAGCAAAGGGACAAACCTCTAATATTTTTATGAGTAAATCATCTGGGCATGAAAAAATATCAACTCCATTTGAAATTCATAAGGATTCTGAAGATGTACAATCTATTTTTTTTGATGCAGATAATGATGGTGATCAAGATTTATATGTAGCATCTGGGGGTAAGGCTTTCTCAAAGCTTTCAAGAACATTAAATGATAGATTATACAGAAATGAGAAAGGGATTTTTAAGTATGATTCTTCAGCATTAAGTTTCTCAAATTTTTTTAGTACAGGCGCTGCTGAAGTAGGTGATATTAATAATGATGGATATCTTGATATAATTGTTGGAGAAAGATTTGACGTTGATACTTATGGAATTCCTGGATCTATTTCAGTCTTAATAAATAGAGGTGATGGTACGTTTGAAACTACCTATCCTCCTGAATTAAAAAATATAGGAATGATTACAGATATTTCTATTACAGATATAAACGCAGATAATAAGAAAGATATTATTGTTGTAGGAGAATGGATGCAGATTAGTGTTTATATGAATAGTGAAAATAAATGGGAACTAGTTTCAGATAAAATAGGTTTAAAAGATACTAATGGAATCTGGCAGAGTATTGAATCAGATGATTTTAATAATGATGGAATACCAGATTTTGTAGTTGGAAATATGGGGCAAAACGGTTTTTATAAACCTAATATGAAGTTTTACTTAAATGATTTTGATAAAAACGGAAAGTTAGAAACAATTTATACGTACAAAATTAATGGTGATGATTACCCAATTCATGATAGAGATGAATTGATTAAACAATTACCAGAATTAAAAAAGAAGCTTCTTTATTACAAGGACTACTCAGTTCAAACAATCAATGATGTTTTTGATAAAGATTTACTGTTATCATCATACACTAGATATTTAGATGAAACAAAAAGTTTAATCTTATTATCTAAAGGTCCTCAATCCTATGAAATTATTTATATGCCCGATGAAATTCAATATTCAAGTGTACATGCAATTAGTATTGAAGATGTAGATATGGATGGTAAAAAAGATCTTATTCTTGGGGGGAATCAATTTTTAGTAAAACCACAATTTGGAGCATATGATGCATCAAAGGGTTGGATAATGTATGGGAGTAAATATTCAAATAAATTATTTGATAATTTTAAGCCATTAAATATATATGGTCAAATTAGAGATTTTTCTATAGTAAAAGATTTAAAATCTTCTGATTCATTAATTTTAATAGCAGGAATTTCTGATTCAAAAATTATAACAAAAAATGTTAAATAGATTATTAATTATACCAATTGTATTTTTATACTCATGCCAAACAAATAGTAATTATGACAAGTGGGTAAAAGATGAAATGGCAAACGGGAGTTATCAAGATAGTATTCAGTTTGGATTAAAATTAGGTGATTCCAAAAAGGATTTTTTTATAAAAGCATGGGAGCTTAATAATGAAGGAAAAGTAACTCATGGACCAAATAATGACTTTATTTTGTATGAACTTGAAGATATGCCAGAAGGTAAGAGGATGAATCATTTATTCTATGGCACGTTTAATGAAGACAATATTATGACAGGGTTAGATATGAGATTCTATTTTTTGGGGTGGGCTCCATGGAATGATAAACTTCAATCAGATTCTGTTTTACCAATAGCTATGCAAAAATTGTTGGAATGGTATCCAGGTAACGATTTTATTCAGATTGAAAATGAAAATTTAACAAATGATTTTTTTGTAAAAATCGATGGTAATAGGCAAATTGTAATTCATATATTGGATGAAAAGAATGTTAGGGCTCAATTGTTGGACTTGAGATATAAATATCCAAACCTTATTAGATAACGTGAAAAAAAATATAAAATTTATATCTATTGCATTACTAGCATTAAGTTGTCAGTCAAAAAATGATTTTTTATTTGAATTAAAATCATCTTCTGAGACAAACATTGAATTTGAGAACAGTCTAATATTTGATCAAGATTTTAATGTATATACCTACAGGAACTTTTATAATGGAGGTGGAGTTTCTATTGGAGATATAAATAATGATGGATTACCTGATATTTACTTTACCTCTAATCAATCTAAAAATTTATTATATCTAAATAAAGGGGATTTTAAATTTCAAGATATTACGGACATCTCTGGTGTTGGTGGAAATAGAGCATGGTCAACAGGAGTTACAATGGTAGATATCAATGCTGATGGATTTCTTGATATTTACGTTTGTAATTCTGGAGATGTAGAGGGAGATAATAAGCAAAATGAGTTATTTATTAATCAAGGAGATATGACATTCACAGAGGAGGCAACTAAATATGGTCTTGCTGATCCTGGATACTCAACCCATGCAAGTTTCTTTGACTATGATAAAGATGGAGATTTAGATGTCTATTTACTCAATAATTCTTATCAAGCTATTGGAAGTTTCGATCTTAGAAGAAATGAAAGGCCAAGAAGAGACAAAGATGGTGGAGATAAGCTACTTGAAAATCAAAATGGAAAATTTGTTGATGTCAGTGAAGAAGCTGGTATCTATGGCTCAGTAATTGGATTTGGCCTTGGTGTGACTGTAGGTGATGTTAACTCAGATGGTTGGGAAGACATATATGTATCCAATGATTTTTTTGAAAGAGACTATTTATATATAAATAATAAGGACGGTACATTTTCAGAAAAGTTAACTGATGCTATATCCTCTATCAGTGCTGCTTCTATGGGAGCTGATATGGCAGACATAGATAATGATGGTTCTGCTGATATTTTTGTTACCGAAATGTTGCCTTCTGAGTATGAAAGACTTAAATCAGTTACAACTTTTGAAAATTGGGATAAGTATATGTATAATGTTGATAATGGATATTTTCATCAATTTACAAGAAACACTTTGCAACTTAATAATGGTGATAACACATTTAGTGAAATTGGTAGACTTGCTGGAGTAGAAGCATCAGATTGGAGTTGGGGAGCTCTTTTTTTTGATATGAATAATGATGGTTTACGTGATTTATATATTGCAAATGGAATTTTTAGAGATTTGACAGATCAAGACTATCTTCAATATGTTTCAAGCGAACAAGTTTTAATGTCTATTATGTCTGGTGAGGAAGTAGACTATGCAAAATTAGTAGAGATAATTCCATCAAGACCCGTTAAGAATCACGCATACATCAATAAAGGAAATTTAACATTTACTAATGATGATAGTACAGGTCTTTTAATGCCAAGCTTTTCTAATGGTTCAGCATATGGAGATCTTGATAATGATGGAGATTTAGACCTTGTAGTAAGTAACGTAAATATGCCATCATTTGTATATGAAAATCATACTGATAAAAAAGAAAGTGGAAATTATATTCAATTTGATTTAAGGGGGTCTGGTCAAAATACAATGGCTATTGGAACACAAATTATGGTTAAAGATGGAAATAGAAATTATTACATACAACACCAACCAATTAGAGGTTTTCAGTCAAGTATGGATTTAAGACCACATCTTGGTCTTCCATCTAATAGGAATATTGACATAGAAATAACTTGGCCTGATGGAACTATAAGTTCTCTAGAAAATGTTGAAGTGAATCAAATACTTTCAATCAGCCAAAGTAATACTCCAAAAACTAAGCCTTCAGATAATAATCCTATTTACTCAAAAGAATTATTCAAAAGACTTGATAATAATTCAACATTTATACATAATGAGAATTTGTTTATCGATTTTAATAGAAATAGGTTGTTGCCTCACATGTTAAGTACACCTGGTCCGAAAATAATTAATGGTGATATAAATGGTGATGGTTTAGATGAAATTTTTGTCCCAGGTTCAAAGGACTCAAAAAGTACATTATTTTATTGGAGTGAGGAATCATTAATACAAGATGATAAATTTACACTAATGAATGACATTGAGTCTGAAACTATTGAATCTTTATTTTTTGATGCTGACTCAGACGGTGATCTTGATTTATATACTGCTAATGGAGGAATTGAATTTTCAAAATTTATACCTTACTTAGCTGATAATCTATACTTCAATGATGGTAATGGTAATTTTACTCAAAGTGAATTAGAGTTGCCAACCAATTCAAACTTTTTCAATTCTTCAACAGTAGAAGCTTCTGATATTGATAAAGATGGTGATATTGATTTATTTGTTGGAGAAAGATTAATATCTGATTCATATGGAATACCTGGATCGGGTGTAATCTTAATGAACAATGGAAAAGGATCTTTCAAAGATGTAACTTCTATTAATGCACCAGAACTTGAAGATATAGGAATGATAACTGATGCCTTATTCGTTGATATTGATAATGATAATGATGAAGACTTAATTGTCATTGGCGAGTTTATGGGTATTAATATTTTACTTAATGAAAATGGTTTTTTTAGATTATCTAAATCAGAATTATCAAATTACAAGGGTTGGTGGCAATCAATTCAAGCAGGAGATTTCAATGGAGATGGATTATTGGATCTAGTTGTTGGAAATCATGGATTAAATTCAAGGTTTAGTGCAAGTGAGGAATTTCCTATTAGACTTTACATAAATGATTTTGATTTAAATGACCAACTTGATCCAGTTTTAACTTTTAAAAGAGAAAATGGCAAATTCTATCCTTATGATTTAAGGCATAATTTAATTGATCAAATGAAACCATTGAAAAAAGTTTTTCCTGATTATAAATCATTTAGAACAGCTAGTATCGAAGATATGTTTAGTTCCGATCAGTTAGATGAAAGTCTTAAAGTTGAAGTAAACACCCTATCTAGTTCTATTTTTATAAACAAGGGAAATGGTAAATTTGATTTTTATGAATTATCTCAAAAGGCTCAATTTTCACCTATATATTCTTTATTTCTAAAAGATTTTGACCTGGATGGAGATTTAGATATCATAGCAGGTGGAAATTTGTACAATGCCAAGCCTGAAATTGGAAGATATGATGCCAGCTTTGGATTGTTTTTAGAGAATGACGGCAGCGGTAAATTTGAAGCAGCAGATAGTGGCTATGGTTTTAAATTAAAGGGTGAAGTTAGATCTATAATCTTTTCAAATTCAAACATAGTTGTAGGTAGAAATTCAGATAGCTTAGCCATTTTTAAATATTTAAATGAATAAATTTCTTTTTTTTAAAATATCTGCTATTATTTTTTTTATTGGATGTACCTCTAACATCAGTAAATCGAGTGAAATTGATTTAAAATTTAAAGCATTAGATTCAGATGTTACCGGAGTAACTTTCAATAATCGACTTAAATCAAATACTGATCTGAATATTATTGAGTATTTATATTACTATAATGGTGGAGGAGTAGCTCTTGGAGATATTAATAATGATGGATTAGATGATATTTTCTTTTCTGGAAATGAGGTTAATGATCAGCTTTATTTAAATCAAGGAAATATGGTATTTAAAAATATCTCTAAATCATCAGGTATTGCTAATCAAAATAATTGGTCCACAGGTGCAAGTATGGCTGATGTTAATAATGATGGTTTTATTGACATATATGTTTCAACAGTTAGTGATTACAAAAACTTAAAGGGACATAATAGGTTATACATTAATAATGGAGATCTAACATTTACAGAATCATCAAAAAAAATAGGTTTAGATTTTGAAGGATTTGGAACTCATGCTAGTTTTTTTGACTATGATAACGATGGAGATTTAGATGTCTATCTTTTAAATCACACAATTCATACTCCCAGAAATTATGGTAGATCTGATAGAAGAATTACTAGAGATGAAAAATCAGGAGATAGATTATATGAGAATTTACTAAATGAGGGTACTCTTGAATTCATTGAGGTTACTGATAAAGCTGGAATTTTTTCAAGCTCTCTAGGATATGGTTTAGCTTTATCAACTGTAGATATAAATAATGATGGATATATAGATATATATGTTGGTAATGACTTTCATGAAAATGACTATTTGTACATCAATAACGGCGATAAAACCTTTTCCGAGCTTTCTAATAAGAAACTTTCTCATACTAGTAGATTTACTATGGGTGTTGATATAGCTGATATTAATGGTGATTTAATTCAGGATATATTTACTCTTGACATGATGCCATATAAATCTGATATTTTTATGAAATCTGGTGGAGAGGATTCTGATAAGGTGTCTCAAATTAAGAAAGACTATGGATATAATGAACAGTTTGCGAGGAATCACATGCAATTAGGTTCAAAACAGGGAATTTTCAAGGATGTTGCATTAATAACAAATACTTATGCTTCAGATTGGAGTTGGTCTGTTCTAATAGAAGATTTTGATAATGACACAGATAGAGATATTTTTATTACAAATGGCATTTTTAAGAGACCAAATGATTTGGACTTTATTAACTTTCAAAGTAATGTTCTCTATGAAAATTATAATGGTGACGATGACAAATTTGAGCAGGACTTAATTGATCAGATGCCTATGTTGAAACTTTCAAATACTTTATTTCTTCAAGAATCTGAGTTTAATTTTAGAATGTTAGGAGAATCTATTGGTATCCCACCTTCATATTCTAATGGTTCTGCAGTATCTGATTTAGATAATGACGGTGATCTAGATCTAGTTTCTAATAACATAAATGAAGAAGCTCAAATTTTAGAAAATCAATCAAATAACTTAAATAATTCATTTATAAAATTGAATATTAAAAACAATAATGGTTCACCATCACTAGGAGCTAAAGTTATTATTCATGCTGCCGAAAAGACTCTTAAAAAAGAAATAAATAATTCAAGAGGTTTTGCATCGACATCCTCGTCTATAGTTCATTTCGGTCTTTCAAATATTGAAATTGTAGATTCTGTAGAGGTTAAATGGCTTGACGGTACATCAAACAAATTTTATGATTTAGACGTTAATCAAATCCATAATATTTCACCTAAATATTCGAACCTATCATCGGATTTTAAAAAAGACTCAGATGTATTTGAACTTGAGGAAATTGATTTTAAACACAGGGAAAATAATTATTTAGATTATGAAAGAGAACCTTTAATGCCTGAAAGATTATCTATAGAAGGCCCTGCATATGTTAGTTCAGATTTTAATGGAGATGGAGTTAAAGACATTTTTATTGGAGGAGCTAAACTTCAGTCGCCTAAATTATTTATTCAAACATCAAAGGGTCTCTTCAATGAGGTCAATAATTTAGCTTTTAGTCAAGACTCTCAATTTGAAGATGTAGATGCTGCTGCATTTGATTTTGACCAAGATGGGGACATGGATATCTATGTTATGAGTGGAGGTAATGAGTATGTTGATGGTGACCCGAACTTAATGGATAGACTCTATATTAATAATGGAAATGCAGTATTTAACAAGTTTCCAGCAAATTTACCAAGCACAAATGGAGGTTCAATTTCATCAGCTGATTTCAATAATGATGGTTATCCAGATTTATTTATTGGTAGTAGATCTATTCCAGGAGGTTATGGATTGTCACCTGTAAGTATCATTGTTAAAAGTACTCCTGATACTGACTCATACTTTGAGGTTGTAGCTCAATCTACTCTTGGTATGGTGACTGATAGTAAATATGCTGACATAAATAATGATGGAATAATGGATCTGGTTGTAATTGGTGATTGGATGCCAATTTCAATTCTAATAGGTGAAGGTGATAATAAATTTACTAATCAAACAACTAATTATAATCTTGGTAAATCATCTGGATTTTGGAATACAGTTGAGATTATCGATATAAACAAAGATGGTAAATTAGATATAATTGCAGGTAATTCAGGTTTAAATCATAAATGGAAAGCTAATCAAGAATTTCCTGTAAAAGTATATCTAGATGATTTTGATGATAACTCTTCTTTAGATCCAATTATATTTTATAATTTTTTTGGAGACCCTGTTCCATTTGCCTCTAGAGATAAATTGGTTAACTCTCTCCCATATTTAAAGAAAAAGTTTTTAAAATACAATGATTTTGTTGATGCTAGAGATATTGTATCATTAACAGATAGAAAAGAGATTTTTGAAACTAAGCTTGTTAATGAAATGAGATCAATGCTGTATATTCAGGATCAAGAAAATAAATTCATTCCTCAGCCACTTCCTAATCAACTTCAGATTTCATCAATTGAAGATTTCTTTGTAGATGATGATAAGATATATTATGTAGGTAATTTTAGTGGATATGTTTCAGAGCTTGGTCCCTCTCTATCTAATTCTGGTGGTGTACTAATCGGTTTCGATGGTAATGGTTTCATTGAACATAAATCTTTGGGACTTCCAATTAACTATGAGGGAAGACATATAGATAAGCTTAATAATAATACCTTATTAATTATAGGAAACAATAATCAAGCATACAGATTAAATTTAGACGAAAAATAATAAATTTGTAAAATGTTAAGATATTGTTTAAAAGCATTTTACCTTGTTTCGCTCTTATTTTTATTGAATAGCTGTCAGCAAGATAATAGATACTTAGAAAGATTAAATGAAACATCTCTTTTTAACGACTCAATGCAGCAGCTAACAGATGTAATTGTTTATGATATTTTTTCACCTCCTGTTGCATCTAGAGTATATGCTTATCCTACTGTTGCTGCTTATTCTATAATGCAAAAAACATATCCTGAGAAGTATAAAACTCTAGAGGGTCAGCTTACCAATTTTCCTGGTATAACTGATATTAATGATCCAAATATTATTCCAAACTTATCTGCAATTCATGCTTTTCTATTAGTTGGTAAAGCATTAATATTTTCTGAAAACAAGATTGACGAATACAGAGAGAATCTATATGCAGAATTAAAAGATCTGGGACTTCCAAAAAAACAATTTGAGAAATCTATAGAATATGGTGAAATAGTAGCTGCAGAAATTTTAAATTGGGCAGATACTGATTTTTACAAACAAACTAGAACATATCCCAAATATACTATTCAGCAAGATGATAAATATTGGAAACCGACTCCACCTGATTACATGGAGGGTATAGAACCACATTGGAATAAAATTAGACCAATGGTTCTTCCTTTTGCAAATATCTTTAACCCTCCTCCACCCTTAAAAATAGATATGGATCCAAATAGTAAATTTTATAATGAGCTAATGGAAGTGTATGAGGTGGGTAAACAGGTTACAGAAGACAATAATGATAGTGAGGAAGCTAAAATTGCAGCATTCTGGGACTGCAATCCTTATGTTTCTCACCATAAAGGTCATGCAATGTTTGCTACAAAAAAAATTACTCCTGGAGGTCATTGGATTGGAATTACCAAAATTGCAACTGAAATTGCAGAAGACACTTTTGATGAGGCAATTAATTCATACTTGCAAGTCTCTGTAGCATTATTTGAAGGATTTATTTCATGCTGGGATACAAAATGGAATACTTTGGTAGTTAGACCAGAAACTTTAATAAATCAATACCTTGATGAAGAATGGCTGCCTAAGCTACAAACACCTCCATTTCCAGAGTATACCTCAGGTCACTCAGTTATATCGAAAGCTTCAGCAGTCGTTTTAACAAAAATATATGGAGACAATTTTACATTTGATGACACAACAGAGGTTAAATATGGTTTGCCTGTAAGGTCATTTAATTCATTTATGCATGCTGCTGATGAGGCAGCTATCTCTAGACTTTATGGTGGTATCCATTATAGAATGGCAATTGAATATGGTGTTGAGCAGGGAGAAAAAGTTGGGGATTATATATCAGAAAATCTAACTACTTTATCAAATAGTCAAGAAGTAGCTCAGAATTAGAAAATCTTAATTATGAAAAAAATATTTATAGTATTTACACTAATATTATTTACATCGTGTGGAATGAATAATCAGGTAGTGACTAAATCTCCTGATTCGTCTGTAGAGTTGAGCTTTAAAGTTAATGATGGAAGACCATACTATTCAATAAAAAAAAATAATAAGATTATTGTCGATGAATCACTGTTAGGACTTATGCTAAAAAATAATTTAGATTTTACAAATGATCTAGAAATTAAAAGTATTTCAAGTTCGTCTCACTCATCTAAATGGTCTCCGACTTTTGGTGAAGAAAAAAATATTTTAAATGAGTATAACCAAATGAAAGTGTTATTATCTAAAGACAGTTTAGAAATGCTGCTTTTATTTAAAATATTCAATGATGGTGTAGCTTTTAAATATGATGTTCCAAACCAAAAAAATATTATTAGCTATAATATAATTGATGAGAAAACAGAGTTTAATTTATCATCTGATGATAAAGCATGGTGGATTCCAGCTTTTTCTTACAGGAGATATGAGTTTCTTCATGCATTCTCATCTGTTGATAGTATTTCCAAAAAATATTTCTCTAAAAACGTTGAAGACATATCATATGATTCTCTAGGTATAGACGCTGCTCATACTCCTTTTACTTTAAAAAAGAAAAATGGATTCTACGTTACTATTCATGAAGCTAATCTTGTAAATTATTCTTCTATGACATTAGCTCCTAAAGGAAATGGTTTACTAGAAGCAGAATTATATCCATGGTCAGACGGAACTAAAGTTAAACTTAATTCTAATATTTCATCTCCATGGAGAACAATCCAAATTGCAGAAAATAGCTCTGATCTTTTATTATCAAATATGATATTAAATCTAAATGATGATCCTGATGAGGAAATAGATTTTTCATGGGTAAAACCAGGAAAGTATATGGGAGTTTGGTGGGAAATGATAGGAACAAATGAATCAACATGGTGGCCCTCAGCAAATCATGGTGCTAATAATAAAAAAGTAACTGAATATATTGACTTTGCATCAGAGCATGGATTTGATGGACTTTTAGTTGAAGGTTGGAATGAAGGTTGGCATCCTGGGTGGTGTTGTTCAGGTAATGGAAATCCATTTAGTTTTACTAAAACTCAAAGAGATTTCAATCTACCATATTTATCAGAATATGCTCTTGATAAAGGTATTAGACTTGTTGGTCATCATGAGACCGGAGGTCAAATTCAAAATTATGAAAATCAACTAGACGATGCTTTTAGTCTATATCAAAAACATGGTATCAAATTTATTAAAACAGGTTATGTAAATGATGTTAGTAAAAATATAAAGAGAATTGATGAAAATGGAGAAACTGTGTTTGAGTGGCATCATGGACAATACATGATTAATCATATGCAAAGAGTAATAGAAAAAGCTGCTGAATATGAAATTAGCATTATTAAACATGAGCCAATTAAGGATACTGGTTTAAGAAGAAAATATCCGAATTTTATTTCAAGAGAGGGGGCAAAGGGACAAGAATTCAATGGCTTTTCTTCTAATGGAGTTAATCATATAACAATACTTCCATTTACTAGGATGTTAAGCGGCCCAATGGACTACACACCTGGTATATTTAAATTAAATAACTTTAGATATGTATCACCTGATAATAGAGTTATTGATAAAAATGCAATTGTTCCATCTACAATTACTAAGGAATTAGCTCTTTATGTGGTCTTATACTCCCCAATGCAAATGGCTGCTGATCTGCCTAATCATTATTTAGCTCACCCAAAAGCTTTTGAATTCATAAAAAATGTTCCTGTAGACTGGTCTGAAAGAAAACTAATCGACAGTGAAATTGGAAGTCATTTGATAATTGCAAGAAGAGATAAATACTCTGAAAATTGGTATGTAGGAGGAATAACTAATGAAAATGAAAAAATTCTATCTTTTGACTTTAGTTTTCTGGATGAAAACAAAAACTATAAACTAAACCTATTTAGTGATTCTTCAGATACTCACTGGAGAGATAATCCAATGGAATATCAAATTTCTAATCAGGAAATCGATTCAAACTCCATCCTTGAATTTAGAATGGCTCCTGGTGGAGGTTTTGCTATGGAAATTATTTTACAACACTAAGTAACTACTAGAAAAATTATATATAATTAATCTGGATTACAATTTGTAAAGTTAGGAATCTTGTCAGTTGACATTAAATCGGCATTAAGTATAAATCCCCCGCACTGCGTAACATTGTCAACACTCCATCCACTTAGATCCGTATTAAAGACATCTGCTTCTCTAAAAGTTTCCCTCATATCAGTGACACTGCTTGTATTCCATGTACTTATATTTGATACAAAAGATCTAGCTTTAATAAAGGTTTGTTTCATAATTTTTACACTACTTGTATTCCATGAACTTAGATCTTGATTAAAACTTTGTGCACCATTAAATGTACGATCCAAATTTGTTACACTACTTACATCCCAATTACTTATATCTTGGTTAAAGTTACTATTCGCAAACATTCTTGACATGTTTGTAACACTTGAAGTATCCCAGTTTCCAATACCTGAGGCTAAAGTATTTGCACTAGGCCCCTTTTTTCTGAACATATCTTTCAGACTTGTTATACCAGATGTACAAACTAAGCCCAAATTTTCACCAGCATCTCTCTTAGCAATAAGAGTATTTCTATCTACTTTTGTATACTGAACACCATTTACAGTCCCAATTGCTCCAACTGAAGCATTTGGACATAAAATTGTAACACCATTAGGATGCAAATAAAATAGGAGTTCTTCGTAGTTTGCAGTAATTGTTGTATCACTATTTATATTAAATGTGTAGGTAGGATTAGTGCTGAGTTCATTACCAGAGCTATCAGTCCAGTTTACAAATCCGTAACCATTGTCAGGACTTGCCGTTATACTGATACTTGTACCAGCATTATAAGTTCCACCTGAAGGCGAAACGGATCCATTTGTTCCAGTATTAACAGTTAATTGATATTCTGCAATTGGTGTTGTAGAACCACCTCCACTACCAGAACCACCTCCACTAGGAATTGATGTTTGAGAACCTTGTTCTACATCAAAGTTGATAGTCTCAGATAATTCTCCACACCCACTTTGATTTACTGTGGATACAGTGAATGATTGAGTACCACTTTCATTTATTACACCTTCAATTATGTAAGTAGTTCCATTGATCGAATATGTTAAACCCTCTGGAAGTCCAGAAAAAGTTAAACCCTCTGCAGATCCCCCATAGGATATTTCAATAGGTTGTATTTGATTTCCTGTAACTTCAGACCTATTTAAATCACCTGATACCTCAATTGAAGGACTATTAGGACTTCTTGCAAGTACAATTCTCTCAATTTTTTCACATCGATCACTTTCAAATTTTAAATCAAATGCAATCAAATCTTTCAAATCAGAAAAAACAAATCCATCAATTAAAACAGTCCCGTTTTGATTTATTACACTAATACCATTTGGTATTGAATCTTGAATAAATGAAAGAGAGTAAATTGCTTCATCATAAAGAAATTTTAATGGACTAATCCTTTGACCTGTACAGAATAATTGTTCATTACTCATATTTGATTCTGATAATTGAATCGTAGGACAAGATAAATTAGAGATTTCATTAACAAGATTATCTAATTGTGCTTGAAGTTCATTTTTACTATTTACAATACCTAAATATTCATCGTAAAGATCATTGTTTTCTAATTCTGAGCGCTCATAATCATCTGTCATTAAACTTAACGCTTCATCAAGCTCATCAATTTTATTTTGAAGAATTTCAATTAGGGTGGATTTATTCTCATTATCTGTTAAAAGGTCTGAAAAATCCTCTGATAGATCATTTAGTTGTTTTTGAAGACTTGCAATTTGGATAATTAATTCCTCATTTCTTTCCTCAAGATCATCTTTGTTACATGATGTAAAGTTTACACATAAAACTAAAATAAAAAGTAATAAAGATTTTTTCATACTTGTAGCCTAAACATAAAAAATCTTACCAAAACATGGCATATAAGAAGGCCGTTATAAGTAGAACTCCAAATGCAGCAATGTTAAAAGTACTGTCTGTTGAAAATAGTTTTTTTGTAAGATTAATTCCTTTAGGATCATTATTATTACCTTCTAAATAACTGATTATTGCAATAACAGCAAGTGTAGCAATACAAGTATAACCCATTTGGTGCATAAAAGGAAGGTCTATAAAAATAGATGCATCACTCCATCCTTTTGGAGCAACTTTAAAATACATTGCAATAGGGATCGATAAAATTGCCCCCCATATAGCAGCATTATTAGTAGCTTTTTTATAGAATAATCCCATTAAGAATACTGCTAAAATACCTGGACTAACAACTCCTGTGTATTCTTGAATAAATATAAATACTTGACCTAAACCTTCAAGTTGAGGTGCAATTAATATTGCAATTATTAAAGCAACAACAACAGTTATTCTACCAACAGATACCATTTTAGCGTCAGATGCGTTTTTATTAAAATGAGATTTATATATATCCATTGTGAAAATAGTTGAAGTTGAATTAAGCATTGAAGCTAAAGATGATACGATAGCTGCAGCTAAAGCTGCAAGAATTAAACCTTTAACTCCAGCAGGAATAAAATTCTTAATTAACCATGGAGCTGCATTATCATTTGCAAAACTACCGTCTGAATATATAAAACCTGAGTCAACTGAAGCTGCAGTAAGCATACCTGTATCATCTAAATTCATTACATATGCAATAATACCTGGTAGAACAACAATTACAGGAATAATTAACTTCAAAAATGCAGCAAAAGCAATACCCTTTTGACCTTCTGCTAAACTCTTTGCAGCCAAAGTTCTTTGAATTATATATTGGTTAAAACCCCAATAATAAAGGTTTGCAACCCACATTCCACCAATTAAAACTGCAATGCCTGGAAGGTCAAACCATGCGTCTCTTCCGTTAGGAGTTATTATCTCACCTTTTGATAATATCATTGAAAATCTTTCAGGTGCCTTTTCAAATACGTGTTTTAATCCATCGATAACTCCTCCTGAATCTGTCACATTAGTAAGCGCAAAATACGTCATTAATAGTCCACCAAAAATTAATATTACAACTTGAATTACATCTGTCCAAGCTACTGAAGCAAGCCCCCCCCAAAGAGAGTATGCAAGTGCAAATAAACTTAATCCAATTATACTAGTTAAGATAATAGACCCATCGCCAACACCAACAATAGTATCTAACGCTTTACCCCCAAGAAATAGAACTGTTGTAAGGTTTACAAAGACAAAAAGAGCAATCCAAAATACAGCAAGTATAGTTTTTAAATTAGTACTAAATCTTTTTTCAATAAACTCAGGTATAGTATAAAGCCCTTTTTCAATGAAAATTGGTAGAAAATACTTTCCAACAACTAATAGTGTAATTGCTGCCATCCATTCATAAGATGCTATTGCTAATCCTAGAGCAAAACCTGATCCTGACATTCCAATAAATTGCTCAGCAGATATGTTTGCTGCAATTAAAGAAGCTCCTACTGCCCACCATGGCAGGGACTTACTAGCTAAAAAATAATCCTCAGCATTTTTTTGTTTTCCTTTTTTATCTCTCGAAACCCAAAGCCCTATAGATAAAATTGTAACACCATATAGACCAAAAATTAAATAGTCTATTAATTCAAAATTTCCGCTCATAAATAAATTTTTACTTAATGTTTATTAAAAAGAGATGTTGATTCTTTTAGATGTCTATAAAATTAGAATTTTTGTTTAATTTAAAAAATAATACGATAAGAGATTATTAAGGAAAGAGGTAAAAATAGTATAGCTGTTAAGGTTGCTAAAAGGATATTACTCAGCTTTATAATTATAATTTTAGTTATGGTGCTAATGTTTTTTATGCTTGGTATTTTTTAGTAATAAACTTTGTAAATTGAATTAATTATAAAAAATGGATATAAAGAAAATTAAATCAATTGAAGTAATGCCTGGATTTAAAGGTAGAATAATTCATGGCTCAGATTTTACTTGGGTCTACTGGGAGATAGAAAAAGGAGCAAGCCTTCAAGAACACAATCATATAAATGAACAACTGATGCATGTTTTAGAGGGTGAATTTGAATTTACAATTCATGGAGAAAAAAATATTTGTAAAAAGGGGTCTACATTTTTGATTCCATCAAATGTTCCCCATTCTGGAAAAGCAATTACAGATTGTATTTTAATGGACGTGTTCAGTCCAAAAAGAGATGATTTAGGATGAAAATAGATTTAAGTGGAAAAAAAGCGCTAGTAGGTGGAAGTAGTAAGGGAATTGGCCTTGGAATTGCTAAACAGCTTGCAGAATCTGGTGCAAGCGTTTGTTTAATGGCGAGAAATGAATCAAGATTAAAACAAATTGTTGATCAACTTCCCAATTCAAGTAATCATAGTTATTTAGTTGTAGATTTTTCAAAATTTGAAGAATATAAAATTAAGATAGAAGAATATACTAAGGATAATCAGGTAGATATTTTAGTTAATAATACTCAGGGACCTCCAGCAGGAAATTCCTTATCAAAGAATATTGATTCTTATCAAGAAGCATTTGATTTATTATTCAAAAGTGTTGTTCATACTACTTCATTAGTCATTCCAAATATGCAAAAAAATAAATGGGGAAGAATTATTAATGTTACTTCGGTATCAGTTAAGGAGCCTCTCAACTATCTCGTTCTATCAAATAGTATAAGGTCTGCAGTTGTTGCATGGGGAAAAAGTTTGTCAGTAGATCTTGGTTCTGATGGAATTACTGTTAATTCAATATTGACAGGCTATTTTGACACTGAGAGAATTAAAGAATTAAATAAAGAAAAATCTAAGTCATTAAATATTTCAGAAAAAGAAGTCCTTAATAAAATGAAATCATTAGTTCCTGCTTCACGACTTGGTCAACCCAAGGAATATGGCTATTTGATTTCATTTCTCAGTTCAGATAATGCATCATATATCAACGGAGCTTCAATACCGATTGATGGAGGGTTGTTAAAATCTTATTAAAACCCACTCATAGAGTGGGTTTTTAATTTTAGTTTTGAGTAGCGGCATAAGCAGCAGCTTCATTTTGTTCAGCATATTCACTGTAATAGGCCTGTAAGATCGCTATCTTACCATCTTCCCATTTATAATCAAAATGACCTCTGTTTGAGTACTCTTCACCAGTTGTTTTACCAGTGCCCTTCCATGTAAACCATGCATTAGACCATATATCACCACTTGTAAAGTAATTTGTGTGAACATATAAGTCTTCTATAGTTATATTATCATATAACACATCATGATGTGCCTGAAATCCTTGCATTAAATTATCATAACCTGATATCTCTAGATTATTAATTCTAGTAATTACATCATCAGTATAATAATCTGATACATCAAAATCATTTTCTACATATTTTTCAATAAGTACTTTGATATTCGAACTTAGTTCATCATCAACTTTAACAACTGCATGATTTGTCTCATTACAACTCATTAAGAGTATACTGAACATAATTGTATATATATATTTCATTTTTTTTGATTTAAGATTAATAATCTAAAATAATATAATCCTGTTAAATATCATCATATCTTCCGGGAGCTAACAACCTGCTTACTAATCTAAAAACAGAATGAGGTATGACCTTTAACAAGAACACAATTATTTTCCATGTTTTTGTTGGAACATATACTTTCATTCCCCTCATCATTGCTTCTACTCCTTCTTCTGCAATCCTTTTTGCACTTTTTTTAAGAAAACTAGGAACGCTGTCCATTTCTGCTTGAACACCACTTGCTGTATGAAAATTTGTTACCGTGTATCCTGGGCAAACTGCAGTTGAAGTGATTCCATATTTATTGTAAAAGCTTAAAGATTCACTAAATCTATTCATGAAAGTTTTAACAGGTCCATAAAGAGATTGAAGAGATGAAGCTGGTGCAAATGCAGCTACTGATGAGACAATCATAATCTTACCGCCTCCATTTGAGATCATGTCATTTATGTATTTTTTTGTGAGTGCAATAACAGAAGTGCCTAGCACTCTAAGACATTTTTCTTCATCTTCCATTGTATTTTTATGAAAAGCATTTGGCAATGCATATCCGGCATTGTTGACTAGTATTTCTACATCATATTTTTTTTGACTCGTAAACTGATAAATTTCATCAGGTGAATCAATCAATGTTAAATCAGAGGAAAAATAATCACACTTTATATTAAATTCTTGACTTAAATCATTTGATGTTTGAACTAGTTTTTCTGTTGTTCTTGCAACTAATATTAAATTAAAACCTCTTTTAGCAAGATCTTTTGAAATCTCAAGTCCTATTCCTGATGTTGCACCTGTTATAAGAGCATAAGAATTTTTCATATCTGCAAATCTAACTAATTAGTTTAATTTTACTCTCGAAATGAAAATTGATATAAGAAGTCTTAGTGAGGATAAGCTATGTGAATTCTTTGTAAATAAAGGTTTTGAAAGTTACAGAGGCAAGCAAGTTTATGAATGGATTTGGAAAAAGTCCTCGCATACTTTTGATAATATGACAAATATTTCAAAAGACCTAAGACTTATGCTCAATGAAAATTTTGTAATTAATCATATTGAAGTTGATAAAATTCAAAAAAGCTCTGATGGAACAATTAAAAACGCAGTTAAACTATTTGATGATTATATAGTTGAATCGGTTTTAATACCAACTGAAGATAGAACAACTGCATGTGTTTCCTCTCAAGTAGGATGTAGTCTTGATTGTAATTTCTGTGCAACATCAAAGCTAAAAAGAATGAGAAATTTAAATCCTGACGAGATTTATGATCAAGTTGTAACAATTAATAAACAAAGTCTTCAATATTTTAATCGTTCACTATCAAATATTGTATTTATGGGGATGGGTGAACCATTAATGAATTATAACAATCTTGTTAAATCTATCGAAATGATTTCTTCTGACAAAGGATTAAACATCTCACAAAAAAGAATTGTTGTTTCAACATCTGGTATACCTAAGATGATTAAAAAACTAGCTGATGAAAATCTAAAGGTAAATCTTGCATTATCACTTCACTCAGCAATTGAGGTAACTAGAAATAAGATTATGCCATTTTCATCAAAATTTCCACTTGATGACATTAAGGAGTCACTTGAATATTGGTATACAAAAACAAAGAGAAAAATTACATTTGAATATATTGTATGGAAAAATATTAATGACAGCATAAAGGATATTGAAGCATTAGTAAATTATTGCAAATCTATACCATCAAAGGTTAATTTGATTGAGTATAATTCAATTGGAGACTACCAATTTGAATCAGCCAGTAATAATATGATAAGCTTATACAAGAGCATTTTAGAAAAAAACAGAATAACAGTTACAGTAAGAAGATCTAGAGGAAAAGATATTGATGCTGCATGTGGTCAGTTAGCAAATAAGTAACTTATTTTCTTTTACTTTTTGAGGCTAAAATCAAAGCATTATAAGCATTTACTATTTTACCTGTTTTTGAAATAGAATCAAGATAAATGCTTTCTCTATCATCATGATTTATTTTAATATCCACTTTTATACCACTTTCTAGAATAATACTTTTTAATTTTTGGGCTGATAGTCTCGGAAAATATGAAAGAATTAGAGATGCAACTCCTGATACAGCAGGCGCAGCCATAGAAGTCCCACTTAATGATTCGTAATCATTTTCTGGTAAAAGTGAATAAACATTATATCCTGGTGCAAATATGTCAACATTATCTGCTCCGTAATTAGAAAAGTTTGCAATTAGATTTTTATTATAGTTTATTGTGCTTGCGCCAACAGTAATAAAATTATTTGAAAATTCTTCTTTTCCTAGATACTGATCATTTGGATAATTTTCATTTTCAATAACATCTAGGTCTTCAGCATCATTTCCTGCAGCGTGAACTATAAGTACATCATTTTCATCAGCATATTTTATTGCATCGATAACCCATTCAGGATTACTAGAGTAGGACTTTCCAAAACTCATATTAATTATTCTTGCTCCATTATCAACAGCATATCTTATAGCTAGAGCAATGTCCTTATCATATTCATCTCCGTTAGGAACAGCTCTCAAAGCCATTATTTCTATATTATTATTAACTCCATTATTTCCAATATTATTATTTCTAATTCCAGCTATAATACCAGCTACATGAGTACCATGATTTTCAGATTTTTTAGAATGTAAAACTTTGGAATCTCCATAATTTGTATCATTAATATCATAAATATCATCTCCAACTATATCTCTACCATTGAAATTAACATTATAATGATAATTGATTTGATCAGAAAAGTATTCAATTCCTTCTTTTAGATAATCGACATCTACATCAATTGAATTATAATATTGAATCATTTTTTTTGAATTTAGAATTATGCTATCGTTTGTGATAAGATTTTCAAGATCTTCATCTGAAAAAGAATCCTTTTCTAGAAATGTTTTTATAATTTCAGATGCATTTTCAATTTGGGATATTAAATTATTGTAAAAATCAATATTCTTCTTACGGTCATCTAATTTTGATTTGATTGTTTTTTTAGCCGAATCATATCTTCGATTTTCATTCAAGTTGTCTCTAATTAACCTTGTCATCTCAAGAGTTTCGTTGTAAGATTCTCCTAAAAAATTCCAACCATTGATATCATCAATAAATCCATTGCCATCATCATCAACATTATTATTTGGAATTTCATCTTTATTTACCCATACTACATCTTTGATATCTTCATGATTAATATCTATACCTGCATCAATTACTGCAACAATAACTTTTTTGGCTTTTCTACCTTTTAACAATTCATTGTAAGCTCTTTCTACACTCATTCCTGGAATGGAATCATAATTTAGATCGAGATTATGCCAATTATTTCTTTGAGATTCATTAAATTTTTTATCAATTTCAGAACTTGAATAACTTAAATAACTATAATCAAACCTGATTGAACTACATGAATAAGTAGTTAAAATAATTAGAATAAAAAGTATCTTCTTCATATTTAATCAATTTTTAATAATTTCTCCCTTAGTTTATCTAGCTTCATTTTTCTCCACCAAACCTTGTTTTGTTCGTCTTGAGACTCTGCTCTATGAATTTTTTTATTAAGCTTATTAATTTTTCTTTTAATGTATGATTTATCAATTTTTTTCATTCTTAAAATTTACAAAATTGAATTTTAGTTTTAACGAGATTTTCTATTATTAATAAAACTTTTGATAAAAACAATCATTGCAATTGCTGAAGTTGAGATCATTAATATAACTCTGATTAATCCAACCCCTCCTCTTTCAACAACACCTGGCAAGACTTGTATAATTAATGCCAGCAAAATTAATAAAGTAAATAAGACTACTAAGTGAGCACATAATTTTACAAGCTTCTCATTTGTGAGCATTGTTCCAAGAAGAAATAATATAACTCCAAAAAAAGCGGGAATTAAAGCTGTGAATGAACTAGTGTCAATATACCCCCAAGCTGACATTGAGATAAGTGCAATGGAGTTAATTAAATTAAATTTTTGAATACTTCTTATTTCCATTTTCTATAATTTATTGATTTGCCCAAATATATTATATCTCACAATTGCTGTAAAATCATTTAACAGATTTTTTTGAAGAGTATGCTATGATTAGACAACTGGCTAGCATTACTGATGCGGGCATAGATTTAATGAGTTCATCTCCTACATTAAAATGCATATAAACCGCAACAAGCATCATAATGCCAATACCTGAAGAGGCGAAAAAGCTCAGTTTCTTAAAATATAGACTCAAAAGAAGCATAATTGCAAGAGAAACTTTTATAATTCCAATAATTAAAAAATAATCTTCAAGTCCATAAACTTGAAATTCTTCCAGAAGACTAGCTGCATCACCGCCTCTGTAAGATGTTGACCTGTTGGATCTAAAAAGCCAAACATTGATGACTGTTAATCCAACAACTACTGATAAAATTTTTGATAATACTTTCATTTTCTTTTTTTAGCTATATGAATTTAATAATAATTTTTTTGATGCTTTTATTGCTTCAATTGGATCCATGGTAAATGCTTGCGCTTCAACTCCAATAAATCCAGAATAATTTGATTTCTTAACAATTTGAAGCATTTTTTTATAATTTATATCTACATCATTACCTTCTGAATCAAAACCATGAGTTTTTGCACTCACACCTTTTGCATATTTCATGAGTTTTTCAATACCGTCATACATGTCAAATCTATCTATACATGAATCGTAAAGGGTAGGAGGTCTATCTGAAGTCTTTTCAGCCCCTTGAATAAAAAATTTAAATGTTTCAGCGTATTTTTTTTCATCATGCTTTAAACAAAAGTTTCCAAAATCTGGAAGAGTTCCAATGTTGTTATAGTTTACATTCTCAACAACATTAACCAAATAATCAGCATTTGAAGAAAATTCCCCATGATTCTCAACTAAAATATTTATTCCTAATGGTTTTGCATAATTACAAAGCTTACTTAAATTATTAATTGAGTTTTCCGACCATTCAGAAAGATTGTCATCTGAGCCTCTAAGATTTACTCGCACTGAATGACATTTCATTTCACTTGCACAATCAATCCATGTATGATAATCATCAAAATTATCCACTAAAGTCCCTAGATCAGGTCCAATATCAATCATAATTAAAATATTTTTTTGATTATAATCATTAGCCCTAGTATTTAAATCTTTTGCAAGTTTTTTTATCCCACTTAAAGATGTTTTTTTTCTTTCTCTTAAAAGTCCTCCGGTGTATGACATTTGTAAATATTCTAATCCTTCAAATCCAAGTTCTTTTGCAATTTTGGCAAAGTCCATTGGATCTGATTTTCTCATCAACTCAAGTCTAAATAATGAAAATTGTGCTAGAGAAAGCTTGTATGGAAAATCCTTTAAAAAGGGATTATAAACATTAGTAAAATTTAATGAACTAATAGCTGTAGTTCCAAGGCATAAACTATTTAAAAATTTTCTTCTCTTCATATTTCGTAATACGTGGTAAACACTTAAAATAGCAATTTTTTTAGATTATTAAAAAAAAAAGATAAATAGGTTATTTTTTTAGAAAAAAATTATAAATTTGCACCTCGTAAAAAAAACAAGAAAAATATACTGTTATGGCTAAAGAAAATTTTGATAGATCGAAACCCCACTTAAACATTGGTACAATCGGTCACGTTGATCACGGAAAAACTACTCTTACTGCTGCAATTACAAAGGTTTTAGCTGACGCTGGTTTGTCTGAAGCTAGAAGTTTTGACTCAATTGATAATGCACCAGAGGAAAAAGAACGTGGAATTACAATTAACACATCACATGTTGAATATCAAACAGCAAACCGTCACTATGCTCACGTAGATTGTCCAGGTCACGCTGATTATGTTAAAAACATGGTTACTGGTGCTGCTCAAATGGATGGCGCTATACTAGTTGTTGCTGCAACTGATGGACCAATGCCTCAGACTAGAGAGCACATATTATTAGGAAGACAAGTAGGTATACCTAGAATCGTTGCCTTTTTAAATAAGGCAGATATGGTAGATGATGCTGAACTTTTAGAATTAGTAGAAATGGAAGTTAGAGATCTTCTATCTTTTTATGATTATGATGGAGATAATACTCCCGTAATACTTGGTTCTGCTCTTGGTGCTTTAAATGGTGAACAAAAATGGGTTGATAGTGTTTTAAAACTTATGGAAGGTGTAGATAGTTATATTGAGCTTCCAAAAAGAGAAGTTGATAAAGACTTTCTTATGCCTATAGAAGATGTATTCTCAATAACTGGTAGAGGAACTGTTGCAACTGGTAGAATTGAAACTGGTATTGCAAACTCCGGTGATGAAGTAGATATTATTGGTATGGGAGCTGAAAAGCTTAAATCAACAATAACAGGTATAGAGATGTTTAGAAAAATACTAGATAAAGGAGAAGCTGGTGATAATGCCGGTATCCTTTTAAGAGGTATTGAAAAAACTGATATTTCAAGAGGTATGGTTATTTGTAAGCCAGGCTCTGTTACTCCTCACTCTAAGTTTAAGGCTGAGGTGTATATCTTGAAAAAAGAAGAAGGTGGTCGTCATACTCCATTCCACAACAATTATCGCCCTCAGTTCTATGTTAGAACTACAGATGTTACAGGTAATATTGTGCTTCCTGATGGTGTAGAGATGGTGATGCCGGGTGATAACTTAACTATTGAGGTTGAGTTAATTTCACCTATTGCGCTAAATGTTGGTCTAAGATTTGCAATCCGTGAAGGTGGTAGAACCGTCGGTGCAGGTCAGGTGACTGAACTTTTAGACTAATAAAACAAAGTTTAATTAACTCTAAAGGTGTCTTGCTTTAAGCATGATACCTTTTGTGTAAAATATAAACGGGTTTAGCTCAGTTGGTAGAGCACTGGTCTCCAAAACCAGGTGTCGGGAGTTCGAGTCTCTCAACCCGTGCACAAATAAGATGACGTCGATTATAAACTTTATTATGGAATCTGTAACAGAACTGAGGGACAATGTCAAATGGACACCCCGTTCAGAGTTGCTAAATCTATCTGCTTTGGTGATAGTTTTTTCAGTGATCTTCTCTTTAGCTATTTGGGGCGCTGATTCAATATTATCAAGAGTTGTTAAATTATATTTTAATCTAATAGGATAAATGGTGGAAGTTGCTGAAAAAAAGTGGTATGTTATAAGAGCGGTAACTGGTCAAGAGGTTAAGATAAAAGACTACATATTGACAGAAGTTACAAGGGTTGGCTTGGATAAACAAATCGAAGATATGATAGTGCCTACTGAAAAAGTTGTACAAATAAGAAAAGGAAAGAAAGTTTCAAAAGAAAAAACATATTTTCCAGGTTACATTATGATGAAAGCTGATATATCAGGTGAGATTTTGCATGTGATTAAGTCTGTTTCAAATGTTCTAGGATTTCTTGGTGAGACAAAAGGAGGTGAACCAATTCCCTTAAGACAGTCTGAGGTAAATAGAATGCTAGGTAAGGTAGATGAGTTAGCAATTTCGGGAGAACAAATTAACATTCCATTTACTGTTGGTGAAAGCGTAAAAGTTATAGATGGACCATTTAATGGATTTACAGGTTCAATTGATGTTGTTAATGAAGAAAAAAGAAAGTTAGAGGTTATGGTTAAGATTTTTGGAAGAAAGACTCCTCTTGAATTAAGTTACATGCAAGTTGAAAAATTATAATTATGGCAAAGGAAGTAGATAAGGTATTAAAATTACAAATTAGAGGAGGTGCAGCAAATCCATCTCCACCTGTTGGACCTGCATTAGGTGCAGCTGGTGTTAATATTATGGATTTCTGTCAGCAATTCAACTCTAGAAGTCAAGACAAACCTGGTAAGATTCTTCCTGTTGTCGTTAACGTATTTAAAGACAAGAGTTTTGAGTTTGTCATCAAGACTCCTCCTGCTGCTGTTCAACTTCTAGAAGCATCAAAAGCAAAAAAAGGTTCTGGTGAACCAAACAGAGAAAAGGTTGCAACAGTATCATGGGATCAAGTAAAAAAAATCGCTGAGGATAAAATGGTAGATTTGAACGCATTTACAGTTAACTCAGCTATGAAGATGGTAGCAGGAACAGCAAGATCAATGGGTATTAAAGTTAATGGAGGTGAACCTCCAACAGAATAATTATGGCAAAGCTTACTAAAAATAGAAAAATTTCAATAGAGAAGGTAGACTCGGATAAGTCATATAGCTTAGAAGAGGCCTCTTCTCTAGTAAAAGAAATTACAACAACTAAATTTGATTCTTCAGTTGATCTTGCGATTAGACTTGGTGTTGATCCAAGAAAAGCTAATGAAATGGTAAGAGGAGTTGTATCTCTTCCTCATGGTACAGGTAAATCATTAAAATTATTAGCCTTAGTAACACCTGATAAAGAAGATGAAGCTAAGAAGGCTGGTGCTGATTTAGTTGGTCTTGATGACTACATTGAAAAAATTAAAAAGGGATGGGTTGATGTTGATGTAATTGTAACTATGCCAAGTGTTATGGGTAAACTAGGACCTCTAGGTAAAGTTTTAGGTCCAAGAGGACTTATGCCTAACCCTAAAACTGGAACTGTTACAATGGATATTGCCAAGGCTGTCTCTGATATAAAAGGTGGTAAGATTGACTTTAAAGTTGATAAAACCGGTATTGTTCATGCCTCTGTTGGTAAGGTTTCTTTCACGGCGGATAAAATAAAAGATAATGCAAATGAGTTAATAAAGACAATTGTTAAACTCAAACCATCATCTGCAAAAGGAACATATATAAAAAGTATTTCAATGTCTAGCACTATGAGCCCAGGGATTGCGATTGATTCTAAATTTGAATAATAATGAATAAAGAAGAAAAAGTTAAAGTTGTTGAAGAACTTAAGGGCCAGTTAAATGGTTATAAATCAATCTATTTAACTGATATAGCCGGACTTGATGCTATGCAGACCTCTAAACTTAGAAGAGAGTGCTTTAACTCAAACGTAAAACTTTCTGTTGTAAAGAATACTTTTTTAGAAAGAGCAATGTCTGAATCTGAAACGGATTTTGGAGAGTTAAAGGACTTGCTGAAAGGTAATACAACTATAATGCTATCTGAATCTGGAAATAGTCCAGCAAAGGTTATCAAGAAATTTAGAAAAGATGGAGAAAAACCTATATTAAAAGGTGCATTTGTTGATGAGGCCATTTATATTGGTGATGATCAAATTGAAGCTCTATTTAAGCTTAAATCAAAAGAAGAAGTTATAGGTGAGATTATTGCTCTTCTTCAGTCACCTGCTAAAAATGTTATTTCTGCTCTTAAGTCAAGTAGTGGTAAAATTGCGGGTCTTGTAAAAACATTAAGTGAAAATCCTACGGATGGCGTGAAGGTGGAAGAGCCTGCAGAAGAAGAAGTTAAGGCGGAGAAGCCTGCAGAAGAAGATAATAAATCAGAGGAACAAACCTCTGAAGACGAATCTAACGATGAGTCTAAATAAAAGTTAAGTATAATTAATAATTTAAAACTCTAATAATGGCAGATCTAAAAAAAGTCGCAGAACAGTTAGTCGGTTTAACAGTTAAGGAAGTTAACGAACTTGCTGATATTCTAAAAGATGAATATGGTATCGAACCTGCAGCAGCAGCAGCAGCAGTAGCGGTAGCATCAGGTCCTGCTGCTGGTGGGGATGATTCAGGTGATGCAAAATCAGAATTTGATGTTGTATTAAAATCAGCTGGTGGTTCAAAACTTGCAGTAGTAAAATTGGTTAAGGAGTTAACAGGTCTTGGTCTTAAAGAAGCCAAAGATCTTGTTGATAACACTCCAAGCTCAATCAAAGAAGCAGTATCTAAAGATGATGCTGAAGGACTAAAGAAATCACTTGAAGAAGCTGGAGCCGAGGTTGAACTTAAGTAAATTAAAACAACCTCATTATTGGGCTTTTAGATAAATTCTAAAGGCCTATCCTTGTTTGAACTAAACTCTAAACTATGACTAATAATAAATTGAGAACAAATTTTTCAAATTCAAAAAATCCAAATATTGAAACTGATTTTTTAGATATTCAAATAAAATCATTTCAAGATTTTTTTCAACTTGAAACTAAGTCCGATGAAAGGGTTGAAGAGGGGCTATTTAATACTTTTAAGGAGAATTTTCCTATTACTGATGCAAGAAATCAGTTTGTATTGGAATTTCTTGATTATTTTGTTGATCCACCTAGATATTCTATGCATGAGTGTATTCAAAGAGGTCTCAGTTATTCTGTTCCCTTGAAAGCTAGATTAAAGCTTTATTGTACTGATGTAGAACATGAGGATTTTGAAACCATAGTTCAGGATGTTTTTCTTGGCTCTATTCCATATATGACTCCAAGTGGAACATTTATTATTAATGGTGCTGAAAGAGTTGTTGTATCTCAGCTTCATAGATCTCCTGGAGTATTTTTTGGACAATCTTTTCATGCAAATGGAACTAAATTATATTCCGCAAGAGTAATTCCATTCAAAGGATCTTGGATTGAATTTGCAACAGATATTAATAATGTAATGTATGCATACATTGACAGAAAGAAAAAGTTACCTGTTACTACACTTTTTAGAGCCATTGGTTATCAGGGTGATAAAGAAATTTTAGAAATTTTTGATCTTGCAGAAGAGATAAAAGTTACAAAAGCTGGTCTTAAAAAGATTTTAAATAGAAAATTAGCAGCAAGAGTTCTTAGAACATGGCATGAAGATTTTGTTGATGAAGATACAGGTGAAGTTATTTCTATTGAAAGAAATGAGATTGTTCTTGATAGAGATACTGAAATTGAAGAGGAACATATTCAACAGATATTAGATTCAGATGTCAAAACTGTATTGCTTCATAAGCAAGATTCTCAAAATTCTGATTATGCAATCATCTACAATACACTTCAAAAAGATCAAACAAATACTGAAAAAGAGGCCGTTGAGTATATATATAGACAACTAAGAAATGCCGAGCCACCAGATGAAGAAACTGCTAGAGGTATTATTGATAAATTATTTTTCTCTGATCAAAGATACAACCTAGGTGAAGTTGGAAGATATAGAATGAATAAGAAGCTAAATTTAGAAGTTGACATGGATGAGAGGACACTAACTCGTCATGATATTACTACAATTATCAAGTATCTTATTGAACTTATTAATTCCAAAGCAGAGATAGATGATATTGACCATTTATCTAATAGAAGAGTTAGAACAGTTGGAGAACAGTTATCCTCTCAGTTTGGAGTTGGTTTAGCACGAATGGCCAGAACAATTAGGGAAAGAATGAACGTTAGGGATAATGAAGTATTTACTCCAATTGATCTGATCAATGCCAAAACATTATCTTCCGTTATAAACACTTTTTTTGGTACAAATCAATTATCTCAGTTTATGGATCAAACTAATCCCCTTGCAGAGTTAACTCACAAAAGACGTTTATCTGCATTAGGGCCAGGAGGTCTTTCAAGAGAAAGAGCTGGTTTCGAGGTAAGAGATGTTCATTACACTCACTATGGAAGACTTTGCCCAATTGAGACACCTGAAGGTCCAAATATTGGTCTAATATCCTCATTGTCTGTATACGCAAGAGTAAATAATCTTGGTTTTATAGAGACTCCTTATAGAGAAGTTAAAGATGGTAAAATCAACTTAAATAAAGTAACATACTTAACTGCAGAGGAAGAAGAAAATAAACTAATAGCTCAGGCAAACATTGACTATGATAAAACTGGAAAGATAACATCAGAAAAGGTTATTGCTAGAGACCAGGCAGATTTTCCAGTTGTAACTCCTGATACTATAAATTATACTGACGTTGCTCCTAATCAAATAGCATCAATATCAGCATCTTTAATACCTTTCCTTGAACATGATGATGCTAACCGTGCATTAATGGGTTCAAATATGATGCGTCAAGCTGTACCACTTTTGAGACCAGATTCACCTATAGTAGGTACTGGCTTAGAAAAATCAGTTGCTTCTGACTCAAGAGTTTTACTAAATGCAGAAAGAGATGGTGTTGTTGATTACGTTGATTCAAAGAAAATCATTATTAAATATAGTTTTTCAAAAGAAGAAAAACTTTTAAGTTTTGATGAAGATAGAAAAACATATAACCTTATAAAGTTTCAGAAAACAAATCAAGGGACATGTATAAACCTTAAGCCAATTGTTAAAAAAGGTGACCAAGTTACAAAGGGTCAAGTACTATGCGAAGGTTATGCAACTCAAAATGGTGAGCTTGCATTAGGAAGGAATCTTAAAGTTGCATTTATGCCTTGGAAAGGTTACAATTTTGAAGATGCAATTGTGATTTCTGAGAAAGTTGTAAGAGATGATGTTTTTACATCAATTCATATTGATGAATATGCCATAGATGTAAGAGACACTAAACTAGGTTCAGAGGAGCTTACTGATGATATTCCAAATGTTAGCGAGGAAGCAACAAAAGAATTGGATGAAAATGGAATGATAAGAGTTGGTGCAGATGTTAAACCAGGTGATATATTAATTGGAAAAATCACACCTAAGGGTGAATCTGATCCTACTCCTGAAGAAAAACTTTTACGAGCAATATTTGGTGACAAAGCAGGAGATGTAAAAGATGCGTCCCTGAAAGCACCTCCTTCTCTTAATGGAATTGTAATTGATAAAAAATTATTTGTAAGATCATTTAAGGACAAAAGAAGAAGATCACAAGATAAAGTTGATCTTGAAATTTTAGAAACTAAGTATGATCAGATTCTTGATGATCACAGATTAAAACTTGTTGATAAACTTTCATCAATTGTTAATGGTAAGACTTGTCAAGGTGTATTTAATGATCTTGGAGATGAAGTATTACCAAAAGGTAAAAAGTTCTCTACAAAAATGTTAGCTAATGTTGAGGATTATACTCACCTTACTAAAGGAGTTTGGACTACATCTGATATTACTAATAACCTAATTAGCTCTCTTCTTCACAATTACAGAATTAAAGAAAATGATATTCAGGGAGCATTAAGAAGAGAAAAGTTCACAATTAGTGTAGGTGATGAATTGCCGCCAGGTATAAAAAAATTGGCAAAAGTTTACATAGCTAAGAAAAGAAAACTTAAGGTTGGTGATAAAATGGCTGGTAGACATGGTAATAAGGGTATTGTTGCACGAATTGTTAGACAAGAAGACATGCCATTTCTTGAAGATGGAACACCAGTTGATATTGTTTTAAATCCATTAGGGGTACCTTCTAGAATGAATATTGGCCAAATATATGAAACAGTATTAGGCTGGGCAGGTATGAATCTTGGTAGAAAATTTTCAACTCCAATTTTTGATGGAGCAACATTAGATGAAATTAATAAATTAACTGATGAGGCAAATGTTCCAAGATTTGGTCATACTTATTTATACGATGGTGGAACTGGAGAAAAATTTGATCAACCAGCTACTGTTGGTGTAATTTATATGCTTAAGCTTGGGCATATGGTTGATGACAAGATGCACTCCAGATCAATTGGACCTTACAGCTTAATTACTCAGCAACCATTGGGTGGTAAAGCTCAGTTTGGTGGTCAAAGATTTGGGGAAATGGAAGTCTGGGCTTTAGAAGCTTACGGAGCATCTAGCGCACTCCAAGAAATTTTAACAATTAAATCAGATGATGTTATTGGTAGAGCCAAGGCATACGAATCTATTGTTAAGGGAGAAAATCTCCCTGAAGCTGGCCTTCCAGAGTCATTTAATGTTTTAATGCATGAACTTAAAGGACTTGGATTAGATATTAGATTAGAAGAAAAATAAAATTAAATATAAAGATGTCAAAAAATAACGAATTAATTACTCAAAAAAAATTTAATACTATTTCAATTGGACTAGCATCTCCAGAGGTTATACTTGGGAACTCTAGAGGTGAAGTTCTTAAACCTGAAACTATTAATTATAGAACTCATAAACCAGAGAGGGATGGATTGTTTTGTGAAAGAATTTTTGGCCCTGTAAAAGACTATGAGTGTGCTTGTGGTAAATATAAAAGGATTAGGTATAAAGGTATAGTATGTGATAGATGTGGAGTTGAGGTAACTGAAAAAAAGGTAAGAAGAGACAGAGTAGGACATATAAACCTAGTTGTTCCAGTTGCCCATATTTGGTATTTTAAGTCTCTTCCAAATAAGATTGGATATCTTTTGGGTTTACCATCAAAAAAACTTGACATGATTATCTACTATGAAAGATATGTAGTTATTCAACCTGGTGAAGCTAAGAGTCAAGAAGGAGAAGCATTAAATAAAATGGACTTTTTGACTGAGGAAGAATATTTGTCTATCATGGAATCACTTCCTGCTGATAATCAATTTCTTGAAGACAGTGATGAGAGAAAATTTATTGCTAAAATGGGTGCTGAATGTCTGATTGAACTGTTATCACGAATTGACTTAGAGTCTCTTTCATATGAATTAAGACATAAAGCCAATAATGAAACCTCTAAACAAAGAAAAACAGAAGCTTTAAAAAGGCTTCAGGTAGTAGAGTCCTTTAGAGAGGGGAACGAGAGAAAAGAGAATTTGCCAGAGTGGATGGTTGTTAAAGTAATTCCCGTTATACCACCTGAGTTAAGACCTCTAGTTCCATTGGATGGGGGTAGATTTGCTACTTCTGATCTCAATGATTTGTATAGAAGAGTAATAATTAGAAATAATAGGCTAAAAAGGTTAGTTGAAATTAAAGCGCCTGAGGTAATATTAAGAAATGAAAAAAGAATGCTTCAAGAATCTGTTGATTCATTATTTGATAATACAAGAAAAGCTTCTGCAGTTAAGACAGAATCTAATAGACCTCTTAAATCTTTATCAGACTCATTAAAGGGTAAGCAAGGTAGATTTAGACAAAACTTACTTGGTAAAAGGGTTGATTACTCTGCAAGATCAGTAATAGTTGTTGGACCAGAGTTAAAATTGTATGAATGTGGACTACCAAAAGATATGGCCGCAGAACTATACAAACCATTTATTATTAGAAAACTTATTGAACGAGGCATTGTAAAAACTGTTAAGTCAGCAAAAAAAATTATTGATAGGAGAGAGCCAGTTGTTTGGGATATACTTGAAAATGTGCTTAAAGGTCATCCTGTTCTTCTTAACAGAGCACCAACTCTTCATAGGCTTGGTATACAATCTTTTCAACCAAAGCTTATTGAAGGTAAAGCAATACAACTTCATCCATTAACATGTACTGCATTTAATGCAGATTTTGATGGTGATCAGATGGCAGTTCACCTTCCATTAGGCCCTGAGGCTATATTGGAAGCTCAACTACTTATGTTAGGATCGCATAATATTCTTAACCCTGCTAATGGGTCTCCAATTACTGTTCCATCTCAGGACATGGTTTTAGGACTATATTATATGACTAAATCAAGAAGATCATCGGATACTTTAAAGCTTAAAGGAGAGGGCTCAATTTTCTTTTCTCCTGAAGAAGTAACCATGGCCTACAATGAGAAAAAAGTTGATCTAAACGCTATAATTAAGTGTAAAGTAAAAACTTCTGATATAGAAAATTCCTATGAAATTATTGAAACCACCCCAGGTAGAGTATTTTTTAATGAAGTAGTACCTTCCAAAGCTGGTTACTTTAATGAAGTTCTTACAAAGAAAAATCTGAGAGAAATTATTGGTAAAATTCTTCAAAACACAAGTGTTCCTGAAACTGCTGAATTCCTTGATAAAATAAAAGACCTTGGATATTCATTTGCTTTCAAAGGTGGATTGTCTTTTAGTTTAGGTGATATTATTATTCCTCAACAAAAGCAGAATTTAATTGATGATGCCAACAACCAAGTTGATGGAATTATAAGTAATTATAATATGGGGCTAATTACAAATAATGAAAGGTATAATCAGGTAATTGATGTATGGACATCTGCAAATGCTACTCTTACAGAGCTTGCAATGAAGCAAATAAGTGAAGATCAACAAGGATTTAACTCTGTTTACATGATGCTCGACTCTGGAGCAAGAGGTTCAAAAGAACAGATTAGACAGCTTACTGGTATGAGAGGTTTGATGGCAAAACCTAAAAAATCTAATGTAGGTGGCGGGGAAATTATTGAAAATCCTATACTTTCAAACTTCAAAGAAGGTCTTTCAATTTTAGAATATTTCATTTCTACTCATGGAGCAAGAAAAGGTTTAGCTGATACTGCACTTAAAACTGCAGATGCTGGATATCTTACAAGGAGATTAGTTGATGTATCACAAGATGTAATTGTAAATGAACATGATTGTGGAACATTAAGAGGTATCGAAGTTACTGCTCTAAAGAAAAATGAAGAAATTGTTGAAACTCTGGGTGAAAGAATTTTAGGTAGAGTTGCTCTAAATGATATAATTGATCCATCTTCAAATGAACTTATTCTAGAAGGTGGAAAGCTAATTGATGAGGAGATTGTTTCCAAGATTGAAAATACTTTAATTAACTCCGTTGAAGTAAGATCTCCTTTAACTTGTGAATCCAAAAAAGGTATATGTGTAAATTGTTACGGTAGAAACCTTGCTACTGGAAAAGCAGTTCAAATTGGAGAGGCTGTTGGTGTTGTTGCCGCTCAGTCCATAGGAGAGCCAGGTACTCAATTAACATTAAGAACATTTCATGTTGGTGGTGTTGCTGGAAATATTTCTGAGGAAAACTCGTTGATAGCCAAATTTGACGGAACTTCAGAAATTGAAGATTTAAAACTAGTTAAGTCTAAAGATAGCGATGGTAACAGCTCTAATATAGTTATTTCTCGTACTACTGAAATTAAAATTCTTGACTCCAAAACTAAAAATGTCTTAAGTACAAATAATATCCCTTATGGTTCTTATTTAAATATTAAGAATGGTCAAAAAGTATCTAAAGGTGATATTATATGTCAATGGGATCCATTCAATGGTGTAATTGTATCAGAATTTGCTGGTAAAATTGTTTATGAGAATATTGAAGTTGGTAAAACTTACAAGATTGAAATTGATGAACAAACTGGTTTTAAAGAAAAAGTAATAACTGACACCAGAGATAAAAAACTAATCCCAACACTTTTAATACAAGACAAAAAAGGAGTTACTCTAAGGTCCTATAATTTACCTGTTGGAGCTCATATTATGGTTGAAGAAAATGAGACAATCGATAAAGGTAAAATTTTAATAAAAATTCCTAGAAAATCTGCTAAATCAGGAGATATTACAGGAGGTCTTCCACGTGTAACTGAATTATTTGAAGCAAGAAATCCATCAAACCCTGCTATAGTATCAGAGATTGACGGAGTTGTATCTTTTGGAAAAATTAAAAGAGGTAATAGGGAAATTATTGTTGAATCAAAATTTGGAGATATTAAAAAATATCTCGTAAAACTTTCTAATCAAATTCTTGTTCAAGAGAATGATTTTATAAAAGCTGGAATGCCTTTATCAGATGGTTCTATCACACCAAATGATATCCTAAATATTAAGGGACCATCTGCTGTTCAGCAGTATTTGGTTAATGAAGTTCAAGAGGTTTATAGACTCCAGGGTGTTAAAATTAATGACAAGCATTTTGAAGTTGTAGTAAGACAAATGATGAGAAAAGTCAAAGTTATTGATCCAGGTGATACATTATTCCTTGAAGATCAATTAACTTATAAAGATGACTTTATTTATGAAAATGATAAGCTTTATGGAATGAAAGTCATCGAAGAGGCAGGTGACAGCGAGAATTTAAAAGTTGGACAACTTGTTTCAGCAAGACAGCTTCGCGATGAAAATTCAATTCTTAAAAGGGATGATAAAAATCTGGTTGAAGCTAGAGATGCTAAACCTGCAACTGCTTCCACACAGCTACAAGGTATTACTAGAGCATCTCTTCAAACTAAATCATTCATTTCAGCTGCGTCTTTCCAAGAAACCACTAAAGTTTTAAATGAAGCAGCAGTTAATGCAAAGAATGATCATCTTGGAGGCCTTAAAGAAAACGTTATCGTAGGTCATAAAATTCCTGCTGGAACAGGAACTAGAGAATATGATGATATTATTGTTGGTCCTAAAGATGAGTATAATAGTTTGCTTATAAATAAGGAAGAGGAATTAAACTTTTAATTGGCAATATGTCAAAAGAGAATGTAATTCTTGTTGATGAAAAAGATAATCAAGTTGGTATAATGCCAAAGCTTGAGGCTCATGAAAAGGGTCTTCTTCACAGAGCATTCTCTATTTTTATTTTTAATAACAAATATCAACTTTTACTTCAAAAACGAGCTGTTTCCAAGTACCATTCAGGCGGATTATGGACAAATACTTGTTGTAGTCATCCTAAAGAAGGTGAAGACACATTAAGTGCTGCTATTAGGAGACTCGATGAAGAAATGGGAATAAAAACAAGTTTAAGAAAAGTTTACGATTTCATATATAAAGCAAAGGTTGGTAATAGTTTAATTGAACATGAGTTTGATCATGTGTTTTATGGTATCTATGACAGTGATCCAGTTTTAAATAAGGAAGAAGCTGATGACTTTAAGTGGATTGACATGGAAACACTCAAAAAAGATATTGATAACAATCCAGATCAATATACTGTATGGTTTAAAATAGCTTTTGACTATTTTTATAATTATTTAAAAAAATGAAAGTTACAGTAAGTAGAAGAGCTCATTTTAATGCAGCTCATAAATTATATAGACCTGATTGGACAGATCAGAAGAACGATGAAGTTTTTGGAAAATGTGCTAATAAAAACTTTCATGGTCATAATTATGAGTTAATTGTTAGTCTTACTGGAGAAATTAATAAGGAAACTGGCTATGTCTATGATCTCGGAAAGCTAAAGGGTATAATAAAATCTGAAGTTGAAGATTACTTAGATCATAAAAATCTTAATTTAGATATCGATGATTTTAAGAATTTAAACCCGTCTGCAGAAAACATAGCTGTATTAATCTATAATAGATTAATAAAATATTTTGATAACTCATACAAGTTAAAAATTACTTTATACGAGACTCCAAGAAATTTCGTAGAGTATAGCGGTTAATCTAGTGTTAATTTCTGTAGAATATTACCGTATTTAGATTTTTTGATTTTTTCAGGTAAAGTATCATAAAGTTTTAAGAGGAACTCTTGATTCGCATCTGCAATTTGACTGACTGCTAAATAAGGAGATATCTCAAATTCTGAATTATTTGTTGCAAAATTTAAAGTATATAAGTACTTTCTTTTTATTAGATTTTCAATCTGCGTGTTAACTGAGTCAATTTTTGTTTGATTATTTTCAATTTGTGCTTTATAGAATATTTCAAGTAAGTCTAGATTTTGAAGATTAAACTTCCTTATAATAGAAAAATATTCTTGAAGAAGCTCAGTATTTTTTGATCCAGAAATTTCATAACTTGAATCAAAATTTTTAAGACTGGTTTTTATATTAATTTTTCCATTATTACCAAAAAAAGTAATAATATCATTTAGCGTATCGCCATCATTTTTATCAAGGTATAAGTAGTAGATATCAGGTTCATTAACTTCAGTTTCTAACTTAAAATTACTATTTCCTTCAACAATAATTGAATCAATTGATACGATAACGGAATCTTGTTGTTTTTGAAGATATATAGTACCCTTTTTAAGTCCATCGATATTTCCTGACACAATCATCTTTGTTTCATTAGTTGAACAACTAAAAGTTAAAATCAAAATGTTAAATATTAAAAATTCTTTTTTCATTTTTTAAATGTTAAACCAGTATGTTAGCTTTAAATTAATAGATCTAAATCTAGGCATAATTGAGTTTGAAGCGTAGTAATTATCATTATAAACCAAATATAAGTCAGATAAAGGTGCAAATCTAAATTGAAGTCTAGAATTTATCCCAAGGTCTTCTGATTGTGAAGAATATTGAATATAAGTTGTCCAAAAAGTCTTTTTTGAAAATGTAAATTCAAACTTTGGACTAATTAACCATATGTCTTTTGAAGAATATGGACTTGGTAGTTTTATAGAGTCAAAATTAAATTTTAATGATGTATTAAATATTGGTTGTCTTCTGAAAGCTAATTCATTATAAAATGAAAATTTATTACCATTAAAAAACCCACCATACGAAATACTTGAATCAATATTAAAAATATTTCTTGAGGAAGATTTATATGAAAAAATATAATCGACATAATCATAAAAATTATTCTTGGGTAAAGGCTTCCCACTTAAGGATCTTGTTGGATCAAAATCGTAATATAAATATGTCTTTGATTGCCTTCGTTGAAAACTCAATCTACTTGTACTTAAATATTTTAATTGAATCTGAGAATAATGAATATTTCCCTCATATTTATTCTCTAATTCTGTCCTGAAAACCCATGCGGCATAATGAGATAATTCAATCTCTTGAATTTTTGGGTTATTTGGATAAATACGAAACCTATAATTCGGTTCAAACTTATACATACCATATCTTCTATAATAACCTAAGTCTGATCTAAAATCATCACCGACGTATGCGGAATAAAACATAATTAGACTTTTTTTGGTATTTCTAGTAATCATTATACCCGATGATATGTTTTGTTTATTATTAATTTCTGAGGGTCTAAAAGATTTATGAACAAAAGCTTTACCAAACCACTTTCCATCTCCAGAGGCTAAATTATATTCCCCACCCAATACTCTATTATATTTTTCTTTATTATTCAAATATGAATATTCTTTAACAGACTCTCTGTTTAAGAAAAAAAATGAAAAATTTGATCCATTAAAAACATTCTTTCTAAAAGTCAAAAGTGTATTATTATTTTGTGCTATTTCATTTTCCAGATCATCATCAGTAAGAATATTAAGCAATCCTATTCGTGTCTTATCATTTATCTTTCCACTTAATTTAATACCATATATAATTTTATTCTCAATTAGTTCTCCATCTTTATTTGATGAAATACCAATCCTTCTAGAGAAAAAAGGTTGAGCGTCTCTACTTGTACCAAAGTCAGAAAATAGATCTGAATTTTGTGTAAAAAACTGCCTCTTTTCGGGAAGTTTAACTTCCCATTGAGATGTATTTACAATTCTGTCATCAACCTCAACTTGAGAAAAATCAGGATTTAATGTAAAATCTAAATTAAGTGAATTTGCAATTGGTATCTTAACATCAATTCCAACTTGATTTCTTTTCACTTTGTTGTTAGGTGTAAATTCTTTACCATTTAAAATATTTATATATGGAATTAATGCAAAGGGTTTCTTTTGTTTACCCAAAGGTTCTTCAAAAATTATATTACCCATAAATGCCAGATTTCCAATGCTTTGATTTTGAGGTACTCTAGACCAAACTGAATGTTCTTGACCATTAGTATCACTTCTGTACATATTAAATCTCCATTTTTTAGAGTTATTACCATAATACAATTGATCTAAAGGAATCTTTAACTCTGTTAAAAAGAAATCATCATATAATTTAGACTCAACATACCAGATTGCATCCCAGGACTTATTCCTATCGAGCCTTGGATCTCTATTACCATTAGATACCAAAAGATCACCTTTCAAGCCAATATGATTAGTTTGAAATTGGAATGCATTTGTAGCATCACTAAACGTATCAAAAATTAATTGGACATAATCGGCACTTGCGGTTTCGAAATCTCTTTTTAAAGAGTAAACAGTGAACTTATTGCCACTTATATTTGATTTAATTAAAAAGTATAGGTTCTTATCATCGTAAAAAGCTTTAAAATTAGTTTGATTTTTAGCTTTTACTGAGTCACTAGGCCTCCATTGCCAATAATCAGAACTTTTACTTACTTCAGACCATAATTTATCTTCAACTCCATCAATTTCTATTTCTCTATTTATATATTTTATAAAATAATCTTGAGAAAATGAATATTTTAAGGAAAAAAAAATAACAATTAGAATTAATTTATTTTTCAAAAAAAGGCTTTTTTAAGAGTAATATTTCAAAACTAAATAAATAATACTTTACATAATATTATATTTGATTAATTTTTAATGTGTTTATGAGACTTATCATAATATTTTTAATTGGAGCTCTTTCATTTTTAAATTGGGGATCCACTGGTCACAGGGCTTTGGCTGAGGTTGCATCATTTTATTTAACTGAAAATGCAAAGAAAAAAATAAATGAAATCCTGAATGGTGAAACAATTGTTACCGCATCTACGTATGCAGATGATATTAAATCAGATAGTAGATATGATCAATATTATAGTTGGCATTTTGTAAATATGGAATTAGATGAAAATTATAAAGATATAGTCCCATCTGAAAAAGGTGATGTCTTTATGGCAATCAATACATGTATAGATATGTTAGAGAGTGAATCTACTTCAGACTCAGATAAATCATTTTATCTAAAATTACTTATTCACTTTGTTGGAGATATACACCAGCCTATGCATATTGGAAGATATGACGATAGGGGTGGAAATAGAGTTAATGTTAAATGGTTTGGAAGAAATACTAATCTTCATAGACTATGGGATTCAGACATGATTAACAGCTATGGAATGAGTTACAGTGAATTTGCTAAAAATTTACCTGCTCCTGAAAAACTTGAAATTGAATTTGAACGAGATGATCTAATTGATTGGGTTAATGACATTCACTCTTATACTCGAAATATATATAAAGATGTTTCAAATGGAGACAATTTGGGATACGAATACCAATATAAGAACTTTCCAACTGTAAAAGATCTAATCCTTAAGGGTGGCTTAAGGCTAGCAGCAGTTCTTAATTACCTATTTGATTAAATCTATACTTCTGTTTATAAATTCAGTAAGATCCTTTCCAGTAAGATTATTCTTAGAAAGTTTTGCTAAATCAATTGACTGTTTTATTAAACTATTTCTCTTTTTTTCAGTTCTTGTATTCAAAATTTTACCAACTAATTCATGATTTGTATTTACAATCAATGAATACATGTCTGGCAAGTTACCCATTGCTCCACCACCAGTTTGTTGCATTTCCTTCATTCTTCTCATAAATTCAGGTTGAGCAAGCATAAAAGGCATGCTATTACTATCTAAGGCCTCTAACTGAACAGTATATTTTTCATTTTCAACTGCATTCTCAATCATTGGTTTTAACTTTTCTTTTTCTTCATCAGTCAATTTTGAAATTACCTCTTCATCCTTCTTTATCAAGTTCTCTAAAGTATCAGAATCAACTCTAGAAAATTTAATTTTTTCTTTCTTTGATTCAAGCTTCTGCATTAAATGAGGAATTATGGGAGAGTCTAAGAGAAGAACTTCGTAACCTTTTTCTTTTGCAGATTCAATGTAAGTATACTGCTCATCTTTATTTTGAGCATAAAGAATAATTAAATTCCCATCTTTATCTGTTTGAAGCTTTTTAATTTTTTTCTCTAATTCTTCGTAAGTAAAATATTTATCATCTACTGTTGGATATAGGTTAAATGATTCGGCTTTATCATAAAACTTATCTTCAGTGAGCATACCATATTCAATTACAACTTTTATATCATTCCATTTACTTTCTAAATTCTCTCTTTCATTTTTAAATATTGAGTTTAATTTATCTGCAACTTTTCTAGTGATATAATTAGTAATCTTTTTTACAGACGCATCAGACTGCAGATAGCTTCTTGATACATTAAGTGGTATATCAGGAGAATCTATAACACCCTTGAGAAGTCCTAAAAATTCAGGTACAATACCTTCAACGTTATCGGTTACAAATACTTGATTTTGGTAAAGTTGAATTCTGTCTTTTTGTAGATTAAGATCATTTGATATTTTAGGAAAATATAAAATACCTGTAAGGTTAAAAGGATAATCTACATTTAAATGAATATGAAATAATGGCTCATCAAATTGATAAGGGTAAAGCTCTCTGTAAAATTGCTTGTAGTCTTCATCTTTGAGATCAGCAGGAGGTTTAGTCCACGCAGGATTAGGATTATTTATTATATTATCTACAGTTACCTTTTCTTCTTTTTCAGCTTCTTTTCCAGGAATAGTCTCTTCTTTTGTGCCAAATTTAATTGGGTGAGGCATAAACTTATTATACTTATTAAGTAACTCTGAAATCTTACTTTCCTCAAGATAATCCTTGGAATCCTTGGATATATGTAAAATTATCTCTGTACCTCTTTCTTTTTTCTCAGATTTCTTTATGGTATATTCAGGTGACCCATCACATATCCAGTGAGCAGCTGGCTCATCCTTATATGATTTTGTAATAATTTCAACTTTATCTGAGACCATGAACGAGGAGTAAAAGCCAAGTCCAAAATGTCCGATTATACCTGTGTCTTTTGAAGTTTCTTTATATTTTTCAAGAAATTCTTCAGCTCCTGAAAAAGCCACATCGTTTATGTATTTTTTAACCTCATCTGAAGTCATTCCTACACCGTTGTCGATAATGTGAAGTTTTTTTGCCTTTTTGTCAATTTTTAATTCAACACCAAGATCACCAATCTCACCTTTAACTTCTCCAATACTTGATAAATGTTGAATTTTAGTTAATGCATCTGTTGCATTTGAAATAAGCTCTCTTAAAAATATTTCTTGATCACTGTATAGAAACTTTTTTATAAGTGGGAATATATTCTCAACTGAAACATTAATTTTTCCTTTTGCCATAATTTTTTTAATTAATATTTATCAAAAAAAATACCAATGTTTTTTTATGACATTTTGGCATTATTTTCTAATTAAGTAAAGTCCAACAAAATTAAGGAGACCATTGAAAGGTAAAAGCTCATATCCTATGGAATAACCTCCAAGCATTTCCCTAGGAAGATTTCCAATTACTATAATTAAAATAATATTGATAATTACGACAATAAATACCTTTTTGTCATCTATTTTATATTTAGTAAATATTCCAAAAGCAAAAAGACCTAGAAGAGGCCCATACGTATATTGAGCAACTGTTAATAGAGAATCAATTACATTTTTATCCAATACATATCTGTAGATTATGACAACTATAATTAAGAGAATGCTCATCAATACATGAATAATTTTTCTAGTTTTTTTAGATGATTCTTTAGAGCTATCGATTTTTAATATATCAATACAGAATGAAGTAGTTAAGGATGTTAAAGCACTATCTGCACTACTATATGCAGCAGCAATAAGTCCTAAAATAAATACAATTCCTAAAAATTCACCTAATCCTGACCTTAAAGCAATTTCTGGAAATAATAAATCTGTCCTTGGTGAGTTATCAAGTAAAGGAATGCTAACTCCGTTTTGATTCGCATAAATAAATAATAATGCACCTAAAACAATAAATAAGAACGTAACTGCTGTAAGGATAAAGCTAAATACTATCATATTCTTTTTTGCCTCATTAATGTTCTTACAGGTCAAGTTCTTCTGCATCATGTCCTGATCTAATCCAGTCATACATATGGTTATGAAAGCCCCGCCAATTATTGATTTTAGGAAATAACTACGATCCATGAAGCTATCAGTAACAAAGATTTTACTGTATTCATTAAATTCTGTGGATGATAAAAGCTCATTTAAGCTCCAGCCTAGATTGTTATTTATATAATATATTGATAGTATTACAGCCAGTATCATCAACGTAGTTTGAATTGTATCAGTCCAGACAATTGTCTTTATGCCACCTCTTCTAGTGTATAGCCAAATTAGTAGAATTGATATGATAACAGTAATTTCAAATGGAATTCCAAGATCATTAAAAACAAATTCTTGAAGAACAATTGCAACGAGAAATAATCTAAAAGAAGCACCTAATATTCTTGAAATCAAAAATGAAATAGAACCTACATAATGGGAATTTTTACCAAATCTTGATAGTAAATACTCATATATAGATGTTAATCCAAGCTTGTAATATAATGGTAATAAAATATTAGCTATAATTAGGTATCCAATTAAATAACCAATAACTACTTGAAAATAAGTAAATTGAGAGTCGCCAACCCATCCTGGGACTGATATAAATGTTACTCCAGAAAGAGATGCCCCAACCATCCCAAACGCAACTACTGCCCAATTAGAGCTTCTTTTTGCATTGAAAAAAACTTCATTATTATCTTCTTTTCCTGTAAAGTAAGAAATGACAGTTAGGACCACAAAGTAGGATATAATTGCAATTAAAATTATTTGTGGAGATAACATTTTGTAAATATACAAAAGAACTTACATGAATATTTCTAAATTTGTTCAATGGAATTTCCTTCTAAACTTCTTGAGGATTTAGTGTATAATATTTCCCAATTATCTGGAATTGGAAAAAGGTCAGCTTTAAGAATTGCTCTTGAAATTTTAAGAAAACCAAAAGAATATTCGAGAGATCTTTCAGAGAGTATTTATGATTTTAAAACTCAAATTAAATTTTGTTCACAGTGTCATAATATATCTGATAAAGATGTTTGTGATATCTGTCTAAATCCTTCAAGAGATCAGTCACTAGTTTGCATAGTTGAAGATATTAGAGACGTAATTGCAATAGAAAACACTAACCTTTATAAGGGAGTTTACCATGTACTTGGTGGTGTGATTTCTCCAATTGAGGGAATAGGCCCTGAGGATCTTAACATTTCAACTCTCGAAAAAAAAATATCTGAAAAAAATATAGTTGAGGTCATTTTTGCACTTAGTGCTACTATTGAGGCAGATACAACGAGCTTTTATATTTTTAAAACTTTGAAAAACCTTGATGTTAAAGTATCTGTTCTTGCCAGAGGAATCCCTGTTGGTGACCAACTTGAATATACTGACGAAGTTACATTGGCAAGAAGTATTCAGAATAGACGCCCTTATGAAAGTAATCTTTCAAATCATTAATCATTAATATTGTAAATTTGCAAATACTTAAGTAATGGGAAAATATCTATTAAAACTCCCAAAAATGGGAGAGAGTATTGCTGAGGCTACTATAACTAAATGGTTGAAAGAGGTTGGAGATATAGTTGAAGTTGACGAATCAATTGTTGAGATTGCCACAGATAAAGTAGATTCAGATGTCCCTTCTGAATTTAAAGGAAAGTTAATTAAGAAGAATTTTGAGGTTAATGATATTGTGAAAGTTGGTGATACAATAGCAGAGATAGAAACCGATTCAATTGACAATGACGATGAAGTGATAGATAATTCTCCAAAAAAACAAGAAGATATTTTAGTTGAAAACGAGAATGTTGAAGAAGTAGAGTCTAATATTCCTGAATTGGAAATACCTTCAATTAAACTGCTTGACGATTCGAAAAAAATTGAATCTGAAAATAAAATAAGTAAAAGTGATAGATTTTATTCACCATTAGTAAAAAGTATCGCTAAAAAGGAAAATATAAGTTTAAAGGAACTAGATCAGATATCTGGGTCAGGAAAAGATGGTAGAGTAACCAAACAGGATATATTAAATTATATAAAAGGTGATATAAAATCTGGAATTACTAATGATAGTTATGCGCCAACACAAACCTCAGTTGGTGATCAGATTGTAGAACTAGACAGGATGGGTAAGATTATTTTCAACCATATGTCAGATTCTAAGAAAATTTCTGCTCATGTCCAGTCATTTGTTGAGGTTGATGTATCAAACGTTTGGGACTGGAGAGAAAAATATAAAAGATCATTTCAAGAAAATGAAGGACAAAAGCTTACATTCACTCCTATATTCATTAGCGCAGTAGTCAAGTCATTAAAGGATTTTCCAATTTTAAACAGTTCTGTAGTTGATGATAAAATTGTTATTAAAAGATCAATAAATATCGGAATGGCAACTGCTGTGGATAATGGTAATTTAATTGTCCCGGTTATAAAAAATGCAGATCATCTGAACTTAAAAGGACTTGCAATAGCCGTTAATGATCTTTCAAAAAGGGCTAGGTCAAATTCATTAAAACCTGAAGAAATTTCAGATGGCACATATACCGTTACAAATGTTGGTAATTTTGGATCAATAATGGGTACACCGATTATAAATCAGCCACAAGTTGGTATAATAGCAATAGGAGTAATAAGAAAGCTTCCATCTGTAATAGAAACTGATAAAGGAGATTTTGTTGGAATTAGAAAAAAACTAATACTCTCGCATACGTATGACCATAGAATTATTAATGGATCAATAGGAGGGAGCTTTGTGAAAAGAGTTGCTGAATATCTTGAAGAATGGGATATGAATCAAACAATCTAAAATGAAAATAAACCTAGATAGACCAATTTGTTTTTTTGATCTTGAAACAACTGGTGCTAAAGTTGGTAAAGATAGAATTGTCGAAATAGCGATTCTTAAAGTAGATGTTGATAAATCCGAGTCACAGAAGGTTTGGAGAATAAATCCTGAAATGGAGATTTCATTCCAGGCTACTAATGTTCACGGTATAACAAATGAAATGGTTAAGGATGAGCCAAACTTTAAGTATTACGCAAAAGAAATTTATGAGTTTATCAAGGGATGTGATTTAGCTGGATTTAATTCAATAAAATTTGATGTTCCAATACTTGTAGAGGAGCTAATCAGGGCAGAAATAGAATTTGATTTTACAAAAATTAAATTAATTGATAGTCAAGTAATATATCACAAGAAGGAGCCAAGAAATCTTACAGCAGCTTTAAAATTTTATTGTGATAAAGATCTAGAAAATGCACATTCTGCAATGGATGACACAATAGCAACATATGAAGTTTTTAAAGCTCAATTAGAAAAATATGATGATCTTAAGCCAAATATTGATTTTCTGAGTGAGTTCACAAAGAGAAATGATAATTTAGATTTTGCTGGAAAAATAAGGGTAGACTCTGATAATGATGCAGTATTTGCTTTTGGTAAATATACTGGTCAAAAAGTTATTGATGTATTTAAAACTGATACAGGTTATTATTCATGGATAATGAATGGTGATTTCCCTGAGTATACAAAGAAAATTTTTACACAAATAAAACTTAGTTTATTAAATTCAAAATAAAGTGAAAATAATTTGCATAGGAAGAAATTATTCCGATCATATAAAAGAATTATCTAATGAAAGACCTAAAGAACCTGTTGTTTTTATTAAACCTGATTCCTCAATAATAGCTAAAAATCAAAACTTTATAATACCCGCGTTTTCCGATGAGATACATCATGAAGTTGAATTAGTTGTAAAGATTAATAAAGTTGGTAAATATATAGATGAATCATTCTCAAATAAGTACTATAATCAAATTGGTCTAGGAATAGATTTTACTGCCAGAGATATACAGAATAAATTAAAAGAGAAAGGTCATCCTTGGGAAAAATCTAAGGCTTTTGATAACTCTTGTATGGTAGGAGATTTTATTAACGTTGAAGAAATTGAAAATATCTCAAACATAAATTTTGAGCTCAAAAAAAACAGTAGCATTGTTCAATCAGGTAATTCTTCTAATATGCTGTGGAAAATAGATGAGATTATTTCATATGTCTCTCAATATTTTACATTAAAGATTGGTGATTTGATCTTTACTGGAACGCCATCTGGAGTCTCCAAAGTGATAAGTGGGGATTTTCTAGAAGGGTTTATTAATTCCAAAAAAATGTTTTCACTAAAAATAAAATGACAATGGTTAATGAGATTTTTAATTTTTTAGATAAAACAAATAAAACAATTTCATTTGCAGAAAGTTGTACTGGTGGGGCCTTATCATCTTCTTTAACAATGATACCAGGTGCATCTAAAGTTTTTCTTGGTTCAATAGTTAGTTACAGTACTTATTCTAAACAAAAATTATTAAATATTGACAAATCGGATTTAGATAAATACTCTCCTGTAAGTGAAAGAATTGCAATAACTATGGCTGAGAATGTAAAAAAACAATTTAAATCTGACTACTCTATTTCTATTACTGGTAATGCTGGACCTTCAACTGATGGTGAAAAATCAAATGTTGGTGATTGTTTTATAGCTATTTCATCAGAAAATGAAATTTTCTGTGAAAAATTCAATGTAAATCAGTCAAGAGAGGATTTTATTGAGGCAGTTAAAAATATCTCATTTCAACTGTTCTATGATAAAATTATTATACAATAATTATTTTTTTATTAAAGTTAAATACATTAATTTTGCACGTCATAAAATTTAGTACGTCATGTCTAAAACTTGCGAAATTACTGGAAAAAAAGTTATGTTTGGAAACAATGTTTCAAAGTCTCTAAACAGAACTAAAAGAAGGTTTGATGTGAATCTTATTAAGAAACGTTTTTTTATTCCAGATGAGAATAAGTGGATAACACTTAAAATCTCTGCTTCTGCTTTAAAGACTATAAATAAGAAGGGTATTTCTGAAGTTTTGAAAGAGGCAAGAAAACAAGGAAAAATTAAGTAATCATGGCAAAAAAGGGTAATAGAGTTCAGGTAATTTTAGAGTGTACAGAACACAAAGATTCTGGGATGCCTGGTACTTCTAGATATATTACTACTAAAAACAAAAAGAATTCTCCTGATAGACTTGAAATTAAAAAATTCAACCCTATTTTGAAGAAGATGACTGTTCACAAAGAAATTAAATAAGATGGCAAAAAAAGCTGTTGCTAGTTTACAAACTGGCTCGAAAAAACTTACGAAAGCAATTAGAATGATTAAAAAAGATGGTTCTGATTCATATTCCTTTGATGAAAAAATATTACCTCAAGATCTAGTTAATGATTGGTTTGCTGGAAAGCCAATTGTAAAAGAACAACCTAAACCTGAAAAACCAGCTGCAGAAGAAGCGAAGGCTGAAGAGCCAGTTGCAGAAGAAGCGAAGGCTGAAGAGCCAGCTGCAGAAGAAGCGAAGGCTGAAGAGCCAGCTGCAGAAGCGAAGGCTGAAGAGCCAGCTGTAGAAGAGGCGAAGGCTGAAGAGCCAGCTGCAGAAGATAAGGCTGAATAATAATTTATCTCTTTGTTAATCTGATTCTATTGATTCCAAAGACCTTTGGTTAATTATAAACTCTTTATTTAGATTTAGCTTAGTGACTAAAGAATGATTTTGATCAATAATTCTCCAGTAAGGAAAGTTTTCAATATTATCCTCAATTACCATTCTCAAAAAAATTCCTGTAGTAACAGGGCATGTATTGTCTGCACCTTTAGTATTTGCTATATCAAGCCTCATTTCCTTAAGTGATTTTGACGTACCTCTAGGAATATTAATAATAAAGCTTTTAATCTCCTCTGGTGAGGAGATATACATCCTATCTCCTGCCTTCATGTCAGCAAATTTTTTCTCTAAAACTTTAACAATGTTTCTGCCCATTAATTCAGAGCACCAATGCCAATACTCCAAAGTTCCTTATTATACTGAGGAATATTGACTTGATTTATTTCATCTATTTCTTTTTTTAGTTCAACCCACTTTTCATCATGAGACTTAAGTGACTTAAGAATTCCTTCACTTACATTTGGTATATCTCCTTTGATTTCATCAAGAATAAAAAGATAATCTGCTAAAAATTTATTAGGAAAATTCTCTACATCATCATATGCTTTAGACATTCTCTGCATCATTTTTTTATCCCAGTTATCCATCAACTCAAGTAATTTTTTACCATTTTCCTTAACTTCTGAATTTTCATCTAATTCTTTAACAAGAATACCTAACTTATCCATAAGTTCTTTATTGCTATTTATATATTTAGCCATCTCGTTAAAATTATTCTCCATATGAGTAGCATATTTATCAAGATCTAAATAGTCTTCATCTGAAACACTAAAATTGGGATTCTTTAAAATTTCAAACTCAGAATTATATGATGTTTCCCCAACTTCTAATGTTAACGTATATTTTCCCGGAATAGCCTTATGTCCTCTAAAGCTACCTTCAATATATGCATAAGGGACTCCACTTAAAGAGGAATGTCTAGAATCCCAGACAAATCTATTCAATCCAGATTTATTTGATAATACAGGTTCTCTTGAAGGTCCTCCGTTATATGAAATAAAACTATTGTCAGGTTCACTAGTAATTTCCCTTACAAGTTTATTATTCTGATCATGAATCTTCATTGAAACTTTTTTGCCACTATCTTCTTTTCCAATGTTATAATATATAACAACACCATTAGCTGGATTAACTCCAGTAAATGACGAAGTACCATCTGAATAATTTGAATTAAGTTGACTATACCAGTTTCCGATTGTTGAATTCTCAGGATCATATAATTTTGTATTAATATCACCATCCAGCTGCCTTATAAGTCCCATATCATCAAGTATCCAAAAAGACCTTCCATGTGTTGCTATGATTAAATCATCATGCTTAATCATTAGATCAGTAACTGCAAGTACTGGCATGTTAAGATTAAATAATTCCCATTTTTTACCATCATTAAATGATATATAAACCCCTAACTCAGTTCCTGCAACAAGAAGTCCCTTTCTTTTATCATCCTCTCTAACAACTCTAGTATAGGCACCATAAGGAATATCACCTGTAATATCCTTCCAAGATTTACCATAGTTTGTAGACTTATAAAGTCCAGGTGTCTTATCATTAAACTTATACCTAGTCGTTGCAATATATACCGTTGCTTTGTCATGAGGTGAAACATCAATAGCATTAATTATTGTTTCAGGAAGACCTTTAGGTGTAATATCAATCCATGATTCACCACCATCTTGAGTAATATGAACTAATCCATCATCAGATCCAACATAAATTGTGTTTGGTTCATGAGGAGATTCAACTACATAACTAATGGTTCCATAATTCTCAGCACCAACAGCTTCGTTTGTATATGGACCACCACCATTTCCTTGTTTTTCATCTTCATCTCTTGTCAAATCTGGAGAAACTACTTTCCAAGATTTTCCTTGATCATTTGTCTTAAATAGATGTTGAGCTGCATGATAAAAAGTATTTGGTTCATGTTGAGACCAAATAATAGGTGCATTCCAATTGAACCTGTATTTCATGTCTCTTGAAGCTCTTCCAATATAATTTATTGGTTCAATCATAACTTTTTTTCTAGCATTAGCTTTTGTATCATATATGTTAACACTCCCAAGATAACTACCACCCATCACAATAGTTGGATTATCTGGGTCGAAAGCAAGAAATGCACTTTCTCCTCCAGCAGATGCTGACCAATCTCTTTCAGAAATACCTCCTCTAGATCCTATGCTTGAAATTTTAACAGTGGAATTATCTTGTTGACCACCATAAAGGTTATATGGAAATAAATTATCAACATTGACTCTATAAAATTGAGCAGTCGGCATATTATATATACTAGACCAAGTACTTCCATTATCAAATGTTATTTCACCACCTCCATCATCAGAAATTATCATATTTTTAGAATTATCCGGATTTATCCAAAGGTCATGATAATCCCCATGACCGCTATATATTCTTTTCCATGTTTTACCTCCATCTATTGATCTAAACGCTCTAGCACTTAACACATAAACTGTATCCTCATCATTAGGATCGGCAAAAACTTCAATATAGTACCATGCCCTTGAAGTTAGTTCTGCATAAGAGCTAACTTTAACCCAGCTTTGACCAGCATTATTGGACACAAATAAACCTCCAGACCTTTTGTTTGAATTACCTTCAGCTAGAAGAAATACCTTATCAGAGTTAGCTCTAGATACTGATATAGCCATTTTACCTAACTCAGATGGTAAACCATTTTCAATTTTAAACCAGCTATTTCCTCCATCAACAGATTTATATACCCCATCACCTTTTCCTCCACTAATAACCTTCCAAGGAAGCCTT
>CACMVZ010000007.1 GCA_902617285.1 uncultured Bacteroidota bacterium
AATATGATTCAAAGTCAAGATATCATCAGTTTTTTTGTTCTATTTGTATTATTGATCTTTTCTTTATTCCAAATATTTCAAAGAGTAAAATTAGTTTATTTATTTAGAAGTTTTGGTTATCATTTTGGTAATATTCTGTTACCATACAATTCTGATGATCTCAGTATTTCAGGCTCAGGAACATCAGTAATTAATTATTTTCACTATTTCTATATATTCTTTTTTTTACTTATTTATGGTGTAATTATTTCTTATTACGGTGCATGGCATGAAGCAGGAGACTTAAAGTCAGACAAAATTAGTTATGAATCATTTCTGAGTTATTTTAACCTTAATTCACTCATATTAATTACTATTTTAATAAGATTTCTATTAATCAGATTTGTTTTAGAGTTATTTATAAATTCGAAGCTTAAGTTTTTATTTTATAAAAACTTTATTATAAACATTATTATTGGATTATTGATGTTTCTTAATTTTGTAATATATAGTTTAAATCCCTTCTACCAAATCAGTCATTTATATAATACATTTTTAGTATTATTTCTTCTACATTTTATCTTTCAAACAAAGAACTATTTAAGTTATTTTGTTAAACTTGAGGTTAAGGAAGTAATGTATTTTATTTTGTATCTTTGTGCCTTCAAACTAGCCCCTTGGATATGGTTATATTCTGTTACCTCTCTAAAATAAGTAAATATGAGTATTAAAAGTATTCTTATTTCTCAACCTGAACCTACTAATGGTAATTCTCCTTACTCTAGGCTAAATAGAAAGTTTAAGATCAAAGTTGATTACAGGCCATTTATTCATGTAGAAGGTTTAACTGCAAAGGAAGTTAGAACACAAAAAATTGATTTTTCAAGATTTCATAATATTGTTCTTACTAGCAGAAACGCAGTAGATCACTTTTTTAGAATTACTGAAGAAATGAGATTTAAAGTTCCAGATCAAACAAAATATTTTTGTCAATCTGAAGCAGTAGCATATTATCTTCAAAAATATGTAGTTTATAGAAAACGTAAAATATATGTAGGTAATAATAGTTTTAGAGATCTTGAAGCAACATTTGTTAAATTTCACAAAGAAAATTTTTTAGTTCCAAGTTCTGGTAGTCTTAATCCAGATATAGCAAATACTCTTGATTCATTTGATATTTCGTGGCAGAGAGCACAACTTTTTAAAACTGTAGTTTCAGATTTATCTGACTTAAGTGATGTTTACTATGATGTACTTGTTTTTTTCAGTCCACTTGGTATTGAATCTTTATTTGAAAATTTTCCTGATTTTAAACAAAATAAAACTCTCATAGCTGTCTATGGGAATTCAACTGAAGATGCTGCAATTGGAAAAAATCTTAGAATTGATATTAAGGCCCCCACAGAAGTGTCGCCTTCAATGGCAATGGCAATTGAAAAGTATATAAAAGGTTAACTTCTTCTACCAAACCTCATCCATAAATATACTAGGTTAGCAATTGATGCTAGAGCAGCAACAACATATGTACCAGCTGCCCAGTTGAGGGCTTCTTTGGATTGGACAAGTTCTCTTTGATTAACAATTCTTTTTCTTTCTAACCAATAAATAGCTCTTTTACTAGCATCGAATTCAACAGGAAGTGTTACTAAGCTAAACAATGTACCAAAAGCAAAGCCCAAAATTCCTATACTTACAAGACCGCTACCTATAGTTGGGGATGTCTGTGTTATAAAAGCTCCTGCAATTAAAATCCAAATTCCAAGATTTGAAGTTACTCCAACCATTGGAACCAATATTGACCTCATCTGCAACCATTCATATCCTTTTGCATGCTGAACAGCATGACCACACTCATGAGCAGCAACAGCCGCTGCAGCAGCATTTCTTTCATTATATACACTCTGACTAAGGTTAACAGTCTTCTTTTGAGGATTATAATGATCAGTTAACTGACCTCTAACAGATATAACTTTAACATCATAGATGCCATGATCACTTAACATTTTTTCAGCAATTTCTTTTCCAGATAAGTTTGCTGATAAAGTCTGTTGAGAGAATTTTTTAAATTTTGACTTTAACTTATTTTGAATTAAGAAGCTTAGCAACATTATCGGTACAAAAATGTATAAATAAGTTGGGTCAGAATAATATAATAGGTCCATAAATAATTTTTTATAAAATTAATTAAACAGTTTAATTGAAAAAAAAATTATCAATTTTTTAACTTAAAAATAATAACTAAGAGTTGAAGAACAGCAGTAACACTGTTAGCTAATATAATTGCAATGCTACCTATTAAAACTCCATATACTAACCATAGCAAAACACCAACTAACATTATCAAGTACATCGTAAGAGAAACACCTTGAGCTTTCTTCTCTTTATATATTTTATAAACTTGCGGGATAAATGCTGAAGTTGTAAGAATTGCAGCTATAATTCCAATTGATTCATTAAATGGATCTATCATAAGACTATATTAATGATTTTACCAGGGACTACAATAACTTTCTTTGGTTTTACATTGTTTAGGATTGATATTGTTTTCTCATTAGACAAGACAATTTTCTCAATTTCGTTAACATCTAATTCTAGAGATAAGTTTATGGTAAATTTTGTTTTACCGTTAAAAGAAACTGGATAATTCTTTTCAGATTCAATTAAGTATTTTTTGTCAAATTCAGGATATTTTTCATCAATTATTGATTTTTTATTCCCAATTTGACTCCAAAGTTCCTCAGCAAAATGAGGTGCAAAAGGAGAAATTAAAACGAGTAATTGTTCAAGTATTATTCTGTTATTACATTTTAATGCACTAAGCTCATTTACACAAATCATAAATGAACTTATACATGTGTTTAGACTAAGCTTTTCAATGTCTTCAGTAATTTTTTTTATTGTCTTATGTAGAGATTTTAAAGATTCTTCTGAAGGTATATCTTCAGTTAAAGTTAATTTGTCATCTTCAAAGAAAAGACTCCAAAACCTTTTCAAAAAAGAATAAACTCCAGAGATACCTCTTGTATCCCAGGGTTTGGACTGTTCAATTGGCCCTAAGAACATTTCATACATTCTTAATGTATCAGCTCCATATTGATCACATATTTCATCAGGATTCACAACATTAAATTTTGATTTGGACATTTTTTCTTGCTCTCTAATACACTCAAATTTTTCATTATCAAAATGAAAAGAAGCATTGTTAAATTCTTTATCTTCTTTTTTTAAACGATCAATGTCAACTTCATTTTCTGTATTTACATATTTAATATCAATCCTTATTCTATCAAATTCTATATTATTAATTAAATTCTTAGAAAAATATTCTGAAGTACCAGACTTACGATAAATAAATGCAGAGTTTCCAAGAATCATTCCTTGGTTAACAAGTCTTTTAGCATATTCATCTTTTTGGAGAAAATTTAGATCAAATAAGAATTTTTGATAAAATCTAGAATACAGTAAATGTCCAGTAGCATGTTCACTTCCTCCAAAGTAAACATCAACATCAGACCAATAAGATTGTGTTTCGTCAGAAATAAATTTTTTATCATTTTTAGAATCCATATATCTATAGAAATACCATGAGCTTCCAGCCCAACCAGGCATAGTATTAAGTTCTATTGGAAAAACATTTACATTATCAATCTTACTATTAAGAGTCACTTTCTTATTTTTTTCGTCCCATGCCCATTCATTAGAATTGCCTAGAGGGGAATCCCCATTTTTTGTTGGTAAAAAATTATCTACCTCAGGAAGTTTTAATGGAAGATGGATTGCATCAATATTTTTTGGTATATCATTCTTATAATAAATAGGGATTGGCTCACCCCAATATCGCTGCCTACTAAAAATAGCATCTCTAAGTTTATATTGTATTTTGGATTTTCCAATTTTTTTATCTTCAATTCTGCTAATTATAATCTCTAGTGAAGTTTCATAATCATAACCGTTAAGAAATTCAGAGTTCATTAATTTAAATCCTGTCTTATCAGAAAAAGCAGATTTTGAAATATCAATCTGATCAAAAATATTTGGAATGTCTAGTTTAAACTTTTTTGCAAAGTCAAAATCTCTCTGATCACCGGCAGGAACTCCCATTACTGCTCCAGTTCCATAGCTTACCAGTACATAATCTGAAATCCATATTGGAATTTTCTTACCGGAAAAAGGATGGATTGCATAAGATCCAGTAAATACTCCGGATACAGATTTAACATCTGATAGTCTATCTCTTTCAGACTTTACTGACACCTCTTTAAGATAATCTTCTATTTCTTTTCTGTTTTTCGAGGAAGAAATATCATACAAGTCTCTATACTCAGGTGCAACTGTTAAAAATGAAACTCCAAAAATAGTGTCAGGCCTAGTTGTAAAAACCTCAATTTTTTTATCTGAGTTTTCAACTTCAAATTTTAATGAAACACCTTTTGATTTTCCAATCCAATTTCTTTGCATTTCTTTTAAAGGTTCTGGCCAGTCAATTTTATTTAAATCCTCTAAAAGTCTATCTGAATATTTACTTATTCTTAGACACCAATGTTTAACTTTTCTTTTTGTTACAGGATATCCACCCCTTTCACTTACTCCATTAATAATCTCATCATTGGCCAACACAGTTCCCAATTCATCACACCAATTAACCTCTCCATCAGTAATATAGGCTAATCTAAAATTCATCAAAATATCTGATTTAATTTTATCGTTAAAATTTTTCCATTCTTCATTTGTAAATGAATAGTCTAGATTTTCTAGCTCATTTTTATATACATTATCACCATCTTTTTCAAAGGAATTAATCAATTCACTAATGTGCTTTGCCTTATTTTCAATCTTACAATAGAAGGAATTAAACATTAAAGTAAAGATCCACTGTGTCCATTTATAGTAATTAGGTTCAGAAGTTCTTATTTCTCTTGACCAATCAAATGAAAAACCAATTCTGTCCAGCTGCCTTCTATACATATCAATATTTTCTTGAGTTGTTTTCTTAGGATGCTGGCCTGTTTTTATTGCATATTGCTCTGCCGGCAAACCAAATGAGTCATAGCCTTGAGGATGAAGTACATTAAAACCTTTATGTCTCTTATATCTTGAAAAAATATCACTGGCAATATATCCAAGAGGATGCCCTACATGAAGACCAGCACCAGATGGATATGGGAACATATCTAAAACATAGTACTTTGGTTTTTCAGAAATACTTACCTGAAAAGTTTTGTTGTCTCTCCAGTATTTCTGCCATTTTTTTTCTATTTCTAGAAAATTGTATTTCACTGAAAATAAATTTTTTACAAAGGAAGAACTTATTTAAATAACATAAAAATTAATTTATTAATTGTTTAGTACTTTTATAAAATTAAAATGGATTTTAAAAACTCTTATCAAAGAAAAAAGTCAACAAATAACCTCATATCACTGTTTGTAATTAATACTATAGTATTATTTTTTCTATCAATAGCTATACTTACTTATTTGAAATCATCTTCGATAGAAAACTATTTTAAAGAAAATGTTACAGTTAGTATTTATCTAAAAAATTCATCTAGAGATAGTGATATCAAGCAAATTAATAAGTTTTTAAATTTAAATGAGAATGTAAAATCCATTGAGTTTATATCAAAAGAAGATGCTGCGGAATTATTTATAAATGAAATTGGTGAAGAATTTGTCGGTTTTTTAGGTTATAATCCTCTACTAGATTTAATTTCAGTAAGGCTTTTTGGAGAAAAAATAGATATATATAATATTGAAGAGTTTATAGAGAGTCTTGACAATTTTGAATTTATTGAGGAAATTGAATATGATAAACCATTAGTTGAATCTCTAGTGAATAATTTTAAGAAAATTGGAGTATTGATTGTTATTACAAGTGTTTTATTTTTTATTACAAGTTTTATTTTAATTAATAATTCTATTAAGATTTCAATATATTCCAAGAGAGATATAATAAAAACAATGCAACTTGTTGGAGCTACTAAAAGTTTTATTAGAAGACCTTTTATTGCAAGCTATGTTAGGATAGGGTTTTACTCATCCATAATCTCACTTATATTACTATTTATTTCATTATCTCAGGCTAGTTTTGAATTAGATGAAATTGATTTTTTTTCAAATATTCAGGACATCATAATTTTAGCTTCATTTATAATTTTATTTGGAATATTTACATCATATATTAGCTCTTACTTTATTACTCAGAAATATCTAAAATTAAAAATATCAAGATAGCATTGATGAAAAAGAAAAATTTTTTATTTAATAAGAATAGATATAGGCTATTAGTCTTATCAATTTTAGTTATTGGTATTGGTTTTCTTCTAATGTCAGGAGGAGCTTCAAATGACCCTGAAGTATTTAGTGACGAAATATATAATTTTAGAAGGATTAGACTGGCACCCCTTATTGTAATTATGGGCTTTACTCTTTGCATTTTTACAATTCTTAATAAATCTAAAAATTAATTTACAATGTTAAATGACTTTATAGAGTCTCTAACACTGGATGATATTACAAATGGTAAGATAATATTAATTGATAAACCAATTGAATGGACTTCATTCGATGTTGTTAAATATATTCGGAAGAGTATACAAACAAGACTAAAAGTCAAAAGAATAAAGGTTGGACATGCTGGAACACTTGACCCCCTAGCGACTGGTCTGTTAATTGTATGTATTGGGAAAGAAACAAAAAATATTTCTAAATATCAGGACCTTTCAAAAAAATATACTGGTATAATTAAATTGGGTGAGACAACTCCTTCATATGACAGAGAGACAGAGATAGATAGAACCTACAATTATAATCATATTGACGAAAATAAAGTTTTAAAAATTTCAAAAACTTTTATAGGTAAACAGAAACAATTCCCTCCAATTTATTCTGCTCTAAAAAAAGATGGTAAAAGAATGTACAAGTATGCCAGGGAAAAAATTGAAATTGAAATCAAACCAAGAGATATTGAAATTTATGATTTTAAAATATTAAATTTCTCTACACCATATATTGAATTCGTTGTTGAATGTTCTAAGGGTACTTATATTAGATCTATTGCTAACGATTATGGACAAAAACTTAACTCAGGATCACATCTTCATGAGTTAAAAAGAATTAGTATTGGAAATTTTTCGATTAGTGACGCTTTAAGATTTAAATAAATTTGAAACATTATAATTATATTTGCTTAATTCCTAAATGATGAAATACAATCGAATTTTACTAAAGTTAAGTGGTGAAGCACTATTAGGAAAAAATTCTTACGGCATAGATAATGATAGGCTTGTTATTTATGCAGAAGAAATCAAAGAAATTCATAAGCAAGGAGTTGAGATTGCTATTGTAATTGGTGGTGGTAATATTTTTAGAGGATTAAGTGGTTCAAAAGATGGAATAGATAGAGTTCAAGCAGATTACATGGGAATGCTTGCAACAGTTATTAATGGATTAGCTCTTCAAAATGCTTTAGAGAATATAGATATTCCTACAAGACTTCAATCTGCAATAAAAATGGAATCTATAGCAGAACCTTTTATAAAAAGAAAAGCAACCAGACATCTGGAGAAAGGTAGAGTTGTAATTTTTGCATCCGGAACAGGTAATCCATATTTTACAACTGACTCTGCAGCAGTTCTTAGAGCAATTGAAATTAATGCTGATGTTATATTAAAAGGGACTAGAGTTGATGGTATTTATAATGAAGATCCTGAAAAGAATAAAGAAGCAATTAAATTTGATGATATTTCTTTTGAAGATTCAATAAGTAAAGGGTTAAAAATTATGGATACTACTGCTTTTACATTAAGTAAAGAGAATAAGCTTCCAATAATAGTTTTTGACATGAACACAAAAGGTAACTTGACCAAAGTTATTATGGGAGAAAAAATAGGCACAAAAGTTTCTAGTTAAATTAGGTACTATGGAAAACAACCAAGAAATAATAGAAAATGCAGAATTAAATATGATGGCTGCTATTGGTCATTTAGAAACCGAACTAGCAAAAATCAGAGCCGGTAAAGCAAATCCTGTAATGTTAAAAGGTATTTCAGTTGAGTATTATGGTAATTTAACTCCTTTAAATCAGGTTGCTTCTGTTAGTACACCAAATGCTCAAACGATAAGTATTCAGCCATGGGAAAAGTCAATAATTGATGAAATCGAAAAAAGTATAATTGATTCTAATCTTGGATTTAACCCTGTTAATAATGGGGAGTCTATTCTAATTAATATTCCTCCTTTAACAGAAGAAAGAAGAATTGAACTAACAAAATTTGCAAAATCTGAATCTGAATCTGCAAAAGTGAGTATTCGAAATGCAAGAAAAGATGCAAATAATAAAATTAAAGCTCTAGAAATTTCTGATGACTTGAAATCTAATCTAGAAGTAGATTCTCAAGACCTTACTGATAAATATATAAACAAGGTAGAGGAAATGTTCAAATCAAAAGAAAAAGATATTCTAACTGTCTAGTAATGAATATATCAAAAGTCAAAGAAATTTATGATTCTCCATTAATTGACAGCGAGATCAATTTAGGTGGTTGGGTTAGAGCTTTTAGAGCCAATAAATTTATCGAATTAAATGATGGATCTACAATCAAAAATATTCAATGTGTGATTGATGATGGTATCATAGGTGAAGATATTATCAAAAGAATTAGTGTTGGATGTTCATTAATAATTACTGGTATATTAGTTAATAGCATTGGTAAAGGTCAAAGTTTTGAGATTAATGTTTCAAATATTAAGCTATTGGGTGATTCAGATCCTGAAGAATATCCTATTCAACCTAAGAAACATAGTTTTGAGTTTTTAAGAGAGCAAGCTCATCTTAGAATAAGAACTTCAACATTTAGTTCTGTGATGAGAATAAGATCAAAATTGGCTTTTAGTATTCATGATTATTTTAATAAAAATGGCTTCAATTATATTCATACTCCAATTATAACATCAAGTGATGCTGAGGGAGCTGGAGAAATGTTTAAAGTGACTACATTAGGAAAAGAAGATCTGGCAAAAAAAGATATTGACTATTCAGATGATTTTTTTGGTAAAAAAACTAGCCTTACTGTATCAGGCCAGCTTGAAGCAGAAACCTATGCTCTTGGCTTAGGAAATGTTTATACATTTGGACCAACTTTTAGAGCAGAAAATTCTAATACTTCAAGACATGCCTCAGAATTTTGGATGATTGAGCCAGAAATGGCCTTTTATGACCTCAATGATAATATGGATTTAGCTGAATCATTTGTAAAGCATATTTTAAAATATATATTAAAAGAGTGTGAGGAAGATTTAAAATTTCTTGAAGAGAGACTTTTGAAAGAGGAAAGTCAAAAGCCACAAAATGAGAGGAGTAATTTGAGTCTAATTGAGAAGATTAAGTTTACTGTAAATAATGAATTTACTCGTGTTTCTTATACAGAGGCATTTGAAATACTAAAAAGCTCCAATTATAACAAAAAGAAAAAGTTTAAATACCTATTAGACAGTTGGGGTTCCGATCTACAAAGTGAGCATGAGAGATTTCTAGTTGAAAAGCATTTTAAATCTCCTGTAATTATTTATGATTATCCTTCAGACATTAAAGCATTTTATATGAGGTTAAATGAAGATGATAAAACAGTTAGAGCGATGGACGTGTTATTCCCAGGTATTGGTGAGATAATAGGAGGTTCTCAAAGAGAGGAAAGACTGGATATACTCAAAAAGAGAATGTCTGACATGGGTATTGACGATAAGGAGTTGTGGTGGTACATAGATCTTAGAAAATATGGGACTGTACCTCATAGTGGTTTTGGACTAGGTTTTGAAAGAATGGTAATGTTTTGCACAGGTATGTCAAACATTAGAGATGTAATTCCTTATCCAAGAACACCAAAAAATGCATCTTTTTAATTGAAATTAATTCTTTTCTTAATTTTGTTTAAGTATTATTAATATGCTTAATCAGAAATTACAGTTAAAGCTTTCTCAAAAGCTATCACCACAACAGATTCAATTAATGAAACTAATTCAGCTTACTACAGCAGAATTAGAACAAAAAATTAAAAATGAAATTGAGGAGAATCCTGCTTTAGAGATGGGTAGTGAAAAAACTGATGCAGATATTGAAAATGATGAGTTTGAAGTTGATAAAAATGAGGATGTCAATGTGGATGATTTCTTAACAGATATGTCTGAAGATTATGACCATAATCAAAATTATTATTCAGGTGATGAGGAAAATACTAGCTTTCAAACAAAAGCTTCATATAGCTTTCATCAATATCTGGATAATCAATCAAAAAATTTAATTCTTGATGAAAAATATAAGCCTATTTGTGATTTTTTAATCGGAAGTATTGATGAAAGTGGTTATTTAAGAAGAGAGATAGAAGATATAATTGATGATTTAGCATTTACACAGAATATAGTAACTTCAAAAGAAGAAATATTATCAGTATTAAAGAAAATTCAAGAACTGGATCCACCAGGAGTTGGTGCAAGATCTCTAAAAGAATGTCTATTAATTCAATTAAGAAGAAAAAACTCAAAAGAGTCAATTGATAATTCTATTAAAATCATTGAAAATGATTTTGACTCATTTTCTAAGAAAAAGTTCTCTAAATTATCAGAGAAACTAAACTTAAACGAACAAAAATTAAAAGAAGCTATTGAGGAAATTTCAAAATTGAATCCTAAACCAGGAGGTTCAATAACTAGTGATTTTGCTAATAATGCAATTACTCCAGACTTTATATTAACAATTGAGGATGGAGATTTAATTGTAGAATTAAATAAAAGAAATTCTCCAGAATTAAGACTTTCTAATTCATATAAAAATATATTAGAAGGATATAAAAAAGATCCAAATAAAACAAAATCACAAAATCAAGCAATTCAATTTTTAAAGCAAAAACTTGATTCAGCAAAATGGTTTATTGAAGCAATAGAGCAAAGACATCAAACTCTTTTTCAAACAGTAAATGCAATTGTTAACTTTCAGAAAGATTATTTTTTAACAGGAGAAGAACGTAACCTTAAACCTATGATTTTAAAAGACATTGCTGAAAAAATTAATCTAGATATTTCTACTGTTTCAAGAGTTGCAAATAGTAAGTATATGGATTCACCGTATGGAATTCGGCTTTTAAAAAGCTACTTCTCTGAGGGAATGAAAAATAGTGACGGAGATGATATATCAACAATTGAGATAAAAAGAATCTTAAAAGAGATTGTAGAATCTGAAGATAAAATAAAGCCATTATCTGATTTTGATTTATCCAGTAAATTGTCTACTAAAGGGTTTAAAGTTGCAAGAAGAACAGTTGCCAAATATAGAGAGCAATTAGATATTCCAGTTGCAAGATTAAGAAAAGAATTATAACAAATAAAAAATAAGTCCAAGTCTAAAAAAACCTACATTTAGAATATTTCCATCTAATGTTTTTTGATTTTTTATTAAAGGATTTAAATCATATTCTAGGGAAATATTCCATGTATTGTATCCAGCGTTAAGATATATAGATGAAGTCCAATCTTGAATATCTTTAATTTTTAATTCTTTTCCATAAGATGGATTTGAATATAATGAAAAATTCTTTTTAATCTTAAAGCCAGAATATATTCTCCAAAACCTGTAAACATCCAAAGAAGAATTTCGCCACCTAAATTCGATAGGAATAGCTATTGATGAAAATGATATTTTATTCTTGGATTCAAGAAACCTACTTATTATAATATCATAATTTATTTCACCATTAACTTCTACTGGTTGAATATTAGATGTAAATAAGTTTCTCTCAAATCCTAGACCAATTCCTAAAGCATTGTTAGAAGTTTTATTTAAGGGGATATCTCTTATAAAACCAATTTGAAAATTACCAGAGAATCCATTTTGTTTGAAATCAGGTACTTGCTCAGTCTGAATAAAATAACTTGAGCCAAAGTAAAATTGATCTTCTCTGTAGAAATCTTCTCTATTAATATCTTGAGCAATTAAGCTATATGTTGAACTTATAAAAAAGAGTAAAATTGTTAACTTTTTACTAGTTGAAATTTTGAGTATAATCTCCAACTCTAGTAGTATAATTTAGTTTTAGTGCGTTAACCTTACGTAACTCTTGTTTGATATCACTTATGATTCCCATTTTAGTGTCACTATCAACTTTTAGTGCAGTTGTTAGAACATTTTGAAGCTCTTGACGTTTTGCAGCTCTTTCAGCAAGAACAAATGCGCCAACCTCCTCAACAGTCCCAAACTTGTCATTAAGTTGAATTTTGGCTGAGGTACCATAAGTATCAATATATCTGCTAGATGGTTTACCAGCATAAATATAAATTACTCTATCCTTTTTATCTAGCTTTTGAACTTGATCGGCAGCAGGTAAAGTATTTTGTACCATAAGAGTACTATCTCTCATAACAGTTGCCACCATAAAAAAGAATAACAACATAAAAACTATATCTGGAAGAGATGCAGTAGATATTGCAGGTAGATCTCCACTTTTATTTTTTTTAAATTTTGCCATATTAATTTACTTTACTTGGTTCAGCCTCAGATAACTTTTGCGGGTACAATGCTTTTATAACATCTAGTTTTTCTTTCAGACTAGACTTGTCATCAAGAGAAGTTCTAGGGTCACTATACCTAAGATCAGCCTCAACATAAGTTAAAGCCTCATTAGGATATAATCTAGCAAATTCTCTATTTCTGAGAACATTGTATGCTGCAACTAACTCGTTTTGAACTGCTATATAAACTTTATATTCAGTCTCTCTATCATTTTTTAGAGATATAATTGCTTTATCAGGGTTATCTGATGACCTTGGGTCCCTATTACCTTGACAATAATCACACGCTTCTTCTCCAGAACCTCCTCCGTTGTCAAGAAAATCTACTGCGAGATTTCTTAGATCTTTAATATCAGTTAATTCTTCTTCAACTAACAGCTGATTATTTTTATTTACTACAACTGTGAAAATATTTTTTTGTCTGATTATTGGTGGATCAATTTGTTCCTCCATAGGAGGCAACTTTCTATTAATACCACTATCAGTCTCAATTGTTGTAGTAACAAGAAAGAAAATCAAAAGTAGAAAGGCAATATCAGCCATCGACCCTGCATTAACTTCTGGTGACTTTCTTCTAGCCATAATTTACTTTTTTATAAATTTTTTACCTCCTGAAAAAATCATTAGTCCAACTGCAACAATAACTAAAATGTAAAATACTCTAATACCAGTACCTACAAGTCTTGAACCAATAGCTGACAAAACTTTACCATCTCTCAATGGGGTTTCAACACCACTTGATAGAACAAATGCAATAACTACTACACCTAGAAATAATCCAACAGAAGTTAACGCACTTTTCATCTTAGCCTTATCTTTTGCTAAACCTCTTAAGGAAAATATTAGGGTTACAATTACGGCAATAAAAAGTATTAATTGACTTAGAAGTATAATTGGAGTAATAACTCCAAAGTTTCCAGAGGCAGCAGACATTTTAATAGTATCATCTCCTGTTCCAAAAACTAAGAAAAGAAATATAATACCTAACACACCTAGAGTTATGCACCCTATTTTTGTAATTTTTTGAAGATTCATATTAAACTATTTTTTTTGAGCTGAAAGAATATCAATTAAAGTAATTGATGCATCTTCCATATCATTTACAATTGAATCAATTTTTGCAACTATATAGTTATAGAATACTTGAAGTATAATGGCAACAATAAGACCAAATACTGTAGTTAAAAGTGCAACTTTAATACCACCAGCAACAAGTGATGGTTGCATATCACCAGCAGCCTCAATTCTATCAAAAGCAGTAATCATTCCAATCACAGTTCCCATAAATCCAAGCATAGGTGCAAGTGCAATAAATAATGATATCCATGAAACATTTTTTTCTAGCTGTCCCATTTGTACACCACCATAAGAAATTACAGCTTTCTCTGCAGAATCAACTCCATCCTTTGCTCTATCTAAACCTTGATAAAAGATTGATGCTACAGGTCCTTTTGTATTTCTACATACTTCCTTTGCAGCGTCAACACCACCTGATTTAAGAGCGTCTTCAACATCACCAGTTAACTTTTCTGTATTAGTAGTTGATAAATTAAGATATATAATTCTTTCAATTGAGATAGCTAAACCAAGTATAAGACATATAAGTACAATCCCCATAAAGCTTGGACCACCTTCAATAAAACGCTTTTTTAATTCTTGAGTAAAGCCAGCAGAAGCTTCACCCGAAGTAGCTTCCATCATAGGTTCGTCTTGTGAATCCTGGATAGTGATTACACTATTTACTGTTGTAGTTGCATAAACGTTATTTGTGAACGAAGTACCAACAAAAACAGATAGGATTAATGCAAATAATATTTTTTTCATTTTTCTAATATTTTCAATAATTGAGAATCGAAAGATATAAAAATTATTATATGATTCAAATTTTTTTTGAATCGATAATTTTCTTTTTTTAACTAAAAAATAACCTAATATTTTACTTGATATTTTTCATATGGATATGTTTCTGGTAGAACATATGGTCCAGTTGAAATTATTAAAGGAAAATCAGAATCTGGATCAATTACAAACTCTACCATTATTGCCTTGTAACCTATAGTATCTTGACCTAAATCAACAATATATCTATTATTATCTGTTTTTTGAATTATAGATTGGGTCCATAACTCGCCTTCTTCCCATAATCTAAAATCTCTTCCTTCTTCGTTCCTAGCAGTCCATAAAGAGACATCATATTCACCACTATAATTTAATATTGCCTCTATAAAATTTTTATCTTTATCTAATTTCCATTTTAATGATGGAATCTCAATATTATTTACAATTCTGTAAAAATAACCTACAAGATCATTATTGAGGTATCTTCCATTTAAAGAGTGATTAGCATTTGGAACATATCTTAAAATTTTATTACCAGGCAATTCATCATAATAGAATTTCCAAGAGTCAGTTGAGAAGAACTCATCTGAGCCTGCATTAATAATATATTTAGGCATAGTAAATTGATCTTTAAATGAATATGGTTCAATATAGCTCATAAGCACCTTAAATTCTTCCGTTTCCATCCAGTCTTGAATATTATAGTTTACATATTCCTGAACTGCAAGTGAAAATTCTCCATAGCTTCGGAAGTGATTCTCAAAAGAAGGAACTAAATTAAGCATGTCTATTACCATTGGAACAACTCCAACAACTCTTTCATCAAATGCAGCGGTTGTCCATGCAGTCCATCCCCTTTTAGATGCACCCGAGACTACAAATTCCGTTAATTTTTTATTGTTCTGTGCAACAATTTCTTGAGCTAAATCCATCGATCTAACCACAGCTCTTGTCATTGGCAATCTAGGCAACCACTCAATATTTTTTTTATTAGCACCTCTCTCTAAAAACTGACTCCAAGCAAATGCAATTAGATCATCTTCAACAAAATTTTCTTGATCTGAATCCAAGAAATTAATAGGCTGAAAAGGCACATTACTAACATTTACAATTACTGACTTGGTTTCAATTGCATATTCAGCAGATTTAGAATCTAACCTAAAAAAATCCTCTTCTTTAACACCCCCATCTATAAACATTATACCTGTAGAGGTTTGAGTGTTTTTAGGAATTATAATATCAACATAATGCCACCATTCAACTTGATCAACTTTTTTTGAATCTAACCACTCACCAGATATCATTTTAATATGATAACCAGTCCATTCATCTTTGTATATTATTTCTTCAATTTCATAGCTAAATTCATCTTTTGTTGACTCAATATATTCTTCCATAGATATATAACCCTCATTAGATAAAAATGTATAATTAAGTATGAAGTATGTTGCTACAATTGTGAAGACTATAAATATTTTTTTTAATGACATTTTTTATAATTTTAATTTTACTACCATTTAATAATTGTACTTCCCCATGTAAAACCACTTCCAAAAGCTGCAAGAACAACTATATCGCCTGATTTTATTTTACCTTCCTGAAATGCCTCTGTTAATGCAATAGGAATTGATCCAGCAGTAGTATTGCCATATTTTTGAATATTATTATATACTTGATCATCTGATAAACCAAACTTTTTTTGAACAAATTGAGATATTCTAAGGTTTGCCTGATGAGGAATTAGCATATCTATTTGATCAGGCTTAAGGCCATTATTATTTAACCCCTCCATTATGACCTCCGAAAATCTAACCACTGCATTTTTAAATACTAACTGACCATTCATATATGGGTAGTAAGATATATCATCAGGATCATTTGCTTTTAAAATTTCTGGAACCCATCTGTTTGTACTAGGACCTATTAATGACAGTTCTTCTGCATGCTTTCCTTCTGAATGAAGGTGAGATGAAAGAATCCCTTTTGAAAGATCTTCTTCCCTAGTAACAACAGCAGCACCTGCCCCATCACCAAAAATTACACTTACACCTCTTCCTCTTGTTGTAAAATCTAGTCCTCCTGAATGATTTTCTGAACCAATCACAAGGATGTTTTTATACATACCAGATTTGATAAATTGATCAGCAGTTGAAATGGCATAAATGAACCCTGAACACTGATTTCTTATATCCATGGCAGGACAAGTAGGAATATCAAGCTCTTCTTGAGCAAGAACTCCGCTTCCAGGAAAATAATAGTCTGGACTTAAAGTAGCAAATAGTATTAAGTCAATATCATCTTTATCAATGCCTGCTCTTTCTATTGCAATTTTAGCAGCTTTAACCCCCATAACGACAGTTGAATTACCATCACCTTTTTTAATATGTCTTCTTTCTTTTATTCCTGTTCTTTCAATTATCCATTCATTGGAGGTATCCATAATTTTAGAAAGATCATCATTTGTAACAATATTTTCTGGAACATACATTCCAAGCCCCGAAATTCTTGAGTTATACATTTGTAAGGTTTTTTGTCAAGTTAATAAATTTTATTTTGGAAAATTTAAATTCTAATTATTCAAGACGTATATTGCTTATTCCTATTTCAACCCCAAGTTTAGCTTTAATTAAAATTGAAGATGTTATACTAGACATGTCAATACCAAGATTTTCAAAATCTTTTAGGCTAATCATGTATTCTGTCCATTCATTATTAATTTCAATTTCAAGTGTTTGATTACAATCTAAGTTAATGTCACATTGTCCAATTTGAATTTTTTCATTAGAAGCTGAAAACGATTTTGCATTGAAAGCAAGCTTCATCGCTCCATTGGATTGGCGTGTCATATTATCTGGTTGATCTGTAGAAATTCGAAAATAATCACCATCTTCAGCAGGTGAATATCTTGTCTCATCTCCTAATGTCCAATGAATTCTTAATGCATCTTCTTGAGCTAAGTGATCAGTCTTACTTATAATTAGGCCTCCAACAGATGTAGGAAAACTTGCAATTTGCTTTTCAAGGTCTCCTGAAATCAAAAATAATTTCCATGGAGCAACTACAGCTCCTTTATTGTAAAATTGTCCAGTTGATGCAAGTTCTGAATTTTCAAGTCCAGAGTCTAATGCTAGCAAATCAATTTGAGATTTACTTTCATAACTTAATCCATAACCCAAATCAAACAGTTTTTCACTATTATTAGAAACTTTAGCTTTAGCAGGCCAGCTAAAAGATAATCTACCTGTAAAATCATATGATTGGTCTACTCTAAATAGTAAATCTGAAATTCCGCCGCCTTCACTTCCTGGAAGCCACGCAGCTATAAATGCATCTGAACTATTTATTTCATGGTTGGTCCACATTGGTCGTCCAGAGAGAAAAACTGAAACGACCGGAATTTCACGATTTTTATAATTTTCTAAAATATTAGTATCGAATCCATTGGAAACAAAATCAAGATTTTCTCTATCGCCTTGAAACTCTGCATAAGGGTCTTCTCCATATACAGCTATAACGATATCAACATCTTTATTAAAGTACCCATCTTCACTGAAGAATAAGTTTCCACCTGATTTACTAATAACCTCTTCTATTCCTTCAAAAATTGATGTAGCATTAGGAAATTCTTCATTTGTGTGATTATTACCTTGCCATGATAGAGTCCAACCTCCGGTTGCCTTTGAAATTCTTTTAGCTCCATCTCCAATTACTAAAATAGTTTTTGAAGGATCTATTGGTAAGGTTTGATTATTATTTTTAAGAAGAACCATAGATTCTCTTACAGCTTGTCTAGCAATTTCTCTATTTTCAGGAAGAGCTAATTGAGTTTCATCACCTGCATTAACTCTTGAACTTGGTAGGCCTTTTTCAAAAATTCCAGATGCAAGTTTAACTCTTAAAATTCGCCTAACAGCATCATTCAATCTCTCCATGGATATAGTACCGTCTTTCACATGCTGTAAAGTACTTTCATATAATCCTTTCCAGCTATCTGGAGCCATATACATATCTAAACCAGCATTTAGAGACTGTGGACAATCTGTGTTTATACAACCTGGCACTTGGCCATGTCCATTCCAATCTCCAACTATAAAACCATTGAAACCCATCTTTCCTTTTAAAACATCAGTTAAAAGCTCTTTATCTCCATGTAATTTTCTGCCCTTCCAACTAGAGAAAGAAGCCATTACAGTTTGAACACCAGCCGGAATTGAACTGTAATATCCGGCAGCATGAACTTTACCTAATTCTTTTTCACTAATTATTGCATCACCTTGGTCAACACCATTAACAGTTGCTCCATCGGCAAGGAAATGTTTAGCACTAGAAATTACTTTACCGTCTCCCATAAATTTATTAGAGCCAAAAAGACCTTGTAGACCAATTACGATTCTATCTCCATATGATCTGACAATTTTAGGATCTTCGGAAAAACCTTCATAGCTTCTACCCCACCTTACATCTTTTGGAACTGCAAGTGTTGGGGCAAATGTCCAATCATGACCCGAAACAGTTAGTTCATGAGCAGTTATATTTGCTATTTTTTCTATGAGTTCAGGATTATTAGTTGCACCTAAACCAATATTATGAGGAAAAATAATAGCCCCCTTTAAATTTGCATGTCCATGGACAGCATCTATTCCCCAAATAATTGGTATAGCTATTTCAACATCATCATCTTCAATTGATGCACTAAAATATTTATCAGCCATTTCAAGCCAAGATCCTGTTTCAGCATATGGCAAAGGCCCAGGAGCAGAATTTCCTCCACTAAGAACAGAACCAAGCCTGTACTTTTTAACATCTTCTGGTGTAACATGTTCACTGTCACCCTGAATTACTTGACCTACTTTTTGCTCTAAGGTTAGCTTAGGAAGTATTTCATCAATTTGTTTTTCAATATCTTGATCTAGAGGTAAAGGTTCAATACTAGTCCATATGTTATTAGAATTTATATTATCACAGCCTAAAAAAAGTTTTGAAGCTAATAAAAAAGTTAATATTAAGGTGGCTCTGGATCTTAAATAATGCATTATGATTCTTGTTGATTAATTTAATTTTGTTCGAAGTAAATATAAGAATTTGTTCATACTCAAAAATCACAAAAATTAAAAAGTATCTCAAAATCTTTACATAAATTTAGGTATGAAAAAATTTAATAGAAGAAAGTTTTTGTCAACAACAGCTCTATCCTCAGCTGCAATTTCGATTTCAACCGGGTTTATTGAAAATGAAAATAATAATTATGGTATTCCTTCAAATTCTTCATACATGGGTGATTTTGCAGCCCCTAAACTTGAAAAAGTTCGTATTGCAATTATAGGAGTTGGGGGAAGAGGTCATGGCCACACCTTACAACTTGCTTCAATAGATGGAACCGAGATTGTTGCAATCTCAGATCTACATGAAGAACTAGTTGATCGTTCAGTTTCGTCTTGTATTAAAATTGCTAAGGAGAGACACCAGAATATTGCTAGATATTTTGGAGATGAGAATAAATGGAAAAAAATGTTAAAAGAGGTTAAGCCTGATGTAGTTATTGTTGCTACTAACTGGAATAATCATGCTAAAATGGCTGTTGAATCAATGAAAAATGGTGCACACACTTTTGTAGAAGTACCTATCGCAGTTACACTAAAAGAAATGTGGGAAATTGTTGATACTTCAGAGCAAACCCGAAAGCATTGTATGATGATGGAGAATGTAAATTATGGAAGAGAAGAACTACTTTATCTTAATCTATGTAGAAAAGGAATTATTGGTGATTTACTTCATGGAGAAGCAGCTTATATTCATGATCTTCGCTATCAAATGAAAAATGAAAAAACTGGAGAGGGTGTATGGCGTCCATATCACCTTGCAAAAAGAAATGGAAACTTATATCCTACTCATGGACTTGGTCCTGTAGCTCAATATATGAATCTGTCTAGAACTGATGACCAATTCAATACTATTATATCTTACTCTACTCCAGCAATTGGAAGGAATAAATATGCTAAAGAAAATTTCTCGAACGAAAACCTATGGAATAACATAGATTTTAGAGGTGGAGACCTAAATACATCGATTATTAAAACTAATTTAGGTAGGACAATAATGGTTCAGTGGGATGAAACTAGTCCCAGACCATATTCAAGATTAAATCTTATTCAAGGAACAAAAGGCACACTTGCAGGTTATCCAACTAGGATTGCATTAAATGAAGGTGTTAAAGGAGTTACAAAGGATTCTAATAGTTGGGCAGAGAAGGAACAATTAGAGGAATTTTTTCAAGAGCATGAACATCCCTTGTATAAAAGGTTAGGTGCTATTGCAAAAAAAATGGGAGGTCATGGAGGAATGGATTTTATGATGAGATACAGAATGGTTGAGTGTTTAAGAAATGGATTACCCTTAGATCAAAATGTATATGAGGGATGTTATTGGAGTGCTGTTTCACCTTTAAGTGAGGCCTCAGTTGCTGAAGGAGGGATGCCTCAAAAATTTCCTGATTTTACTAGAGGTAGATGGGTAAGTACTAACCCCCTTCAAATAGTTAATTAAAAATAAGAATGAAAGAATTTAGCAAAGACTAAGATTTTGATCTATAAAAATGAATTTATATTAAAGTGAACTTTATGAAAAAAATATTAATTCTTTTATTGATTATACCTCTTTCATCTAACTCTCAAAAGGTATACTCTGTTAAGTATGCAAATCAATCTGATGTAAAGGTTTATGTAGTTGATTATGCAAATCAATCTGATTTGAAAGTATTTAAAGTAGATTATCCAAACCAAGTGGATGGGAATAAGGGTTTATGGTACTTTGTAGATTACCCCAATCAAAGTGATAAGAAAATATACTTTGTGGATTACCCCAATCAAAGTGATTTAAAGGTGTTTTTTGTAAAGTATAAGAATCAATCTGGTTGGAGAAATAAATCCAAACAATATCTTTTCTACTGACACTATATAAATCCAATAATTAAACAAGGATAGTAACTATAAATTTAAGTGGATTAATCTATCAAACTATAGTCATAAACCAAAAACTTAATTAGCACAAAGCTCTATCCTCCTATATAAAAGAAACTTTGTGATATCAATGGTTTACAAATATATAGTTAATAGTATAGAGTCTAAAAATCAAAGTAAGCTTATTAAGGTGTCTTAGTAATATCTCGCTGTGGTTTCTTAAATGGATCAGAAAAAAAAACATATCCAAAAAATAATGCAAAAAGAAAATAAATTATAATGTGAGGTATTATTAGCTGAAGATTATTCTCAAATTTTAAGACTAATTTTATCATTGCTATTGAAGCAGTTAAGAAATGAAGTGTATTTCCTATAAGTAAAGGTTTGTTATAAATTCCACCTATTAAACTATTTTTTGACATCCAATTTATATAGCTAAAACCCAAATATAGAGCCCCTAAAATCTGTAGAATTAATATAAAAATATGATTATCATCGTTGGTTAGTAAAACAGAAATTTCTTTAGGGAAAAAAGAAAGTACAAATCCATTAAAAACTAAAAATATAGCACTTATTATCATTAAAGTTTTAGTATACTTTCTATGGAAAGAATTTTCTTCATCATATTTTTTCATAGGTCTCTTATAATGTTATTCTATTTTTCAATTTATACACCAAAAAACAACTTAGCAGAGAGGATGGGATTCGAACCCACGATTCCATTTCTAGAATACACGCTTTCCAAGCGTGCGCCTTAAACCGCTCGGCCACCTCTCTATTTTATAAATTTATTTAAATTATTAATTGCCAAAAATGTCTAAAGAGTTTTTTTGTGTAATATTTGAAACCTCATCTAAATCAATTTTATACAAATCTGCAATTTTCTCTGCAATTATTTTTATGTATGAACTTTCATTTCTTTTTCCTCTATACGGAGTAGGTGCCAAATATGGTGAATCTGTCTCTAAAACAATTCTTTCAATAGGAATAGAACTTAAAAAATCAGATATTTTTCCATTTTTAAAAGTTACTACACCTCCTATACCAAGATGAAAGTTAAGATCAATAATTTTTTTTGCTTGTTCTTTATCTCCAGTAAAACAATGAAAAATTCCTCTCAGGTTTTCAGATTTAAATTTTTTCAAAACTTCATATATTTCATTAAAGGAATCTCTTGAGTGAATTACAATTGGAAGATTATTTTCTAAAGCCAGTTTAATTTGTTCTTCAAAAACATATACTTGCTGCTCAAAATATTTTTTTTCATGGTAAAGATCAATACCTATTTCACCTATAGCTTTATAGTCATGTTTAAGAATATTATCTTTTACAAATTTTAATTCTAAATCGTAATTCTTATTTACATAACATGGGTGTAATCCAATCATTGAGTAAAAAAACCCTGGAAACTTTTTTTCTAATTCAAGCATACTGTGATTATGTTTTGAACTAATTGAGGGAAGATAACATCTAGTAATACCTACGTCAAGGGCTCTATTAACCACATCAGTAATATCTTCACTAAATTGTTCTAAGTATAAATGAGTATGAGTATCAATCAAATTAAGTAAGTCCTAGTGATTTCTCTATTTTACCATCCATTAAGATATTTTCAGGATCTTCAACACCTTCCTTAACAGCGATTAAAAAACCAACAGATTGATTTCCGTCAATAATTCTATGATCATATGATAAGGCTAGATACATCATTGGTCTAATTTCAACTTTACCATCTACAGCAACTGGTCTTTGAATTATATTATGCATACCAAGAATTCCTGATTGAGGAGGGTTTATAATAGGTGTTGAAAGCATTGAACCAAAAACACCTCCATTTGAAATAGTAAATGTTCCGCCTGTTAAATCATCAACTGTTATGGTTTTATTTCTAACGCTGTCAGCCAATCTTTTTATTTCCTGTTCTACAGACGAAAATGATAATTTTTGTGCATTCCTAAGTACAGGTGTCATTAGCCCTTTTGGTCCTGAGACTGCTATACTTATATCACTATAATTATACGATATTTTCTCGTCACCATCTATCATTGAATTAACATCAGGGTAAAGCTCCAATGCTCTTGTAACAGAAAGAGTGAAAAAGCTCATAAATCCGAGACTAACTCCATGTCTCTGTAAAAAAGCTTCTTTATATTTTTTTCTAATTTCAAATATATTAGAAAGGTCTGCTTCATTAAATGTTGTTAACATTGCAGTTTCGTTTTTTACTGAAACCAGTCTCTCCGAAACTTTTCTCCTAAGCATAGAAAGTTTTTCTTTTATTTCACTTCTTGAATCATCAATGGATGTACCCATTGCAGGTACTGCCTTTAGAACATCATCTTTTGTGATTTTTTGACCCTCAGTTTTAATCTCATTAAGATCTATACCCTTATCAGAGGCAATATTTCTAGCAAGTGGAGTAACACTTATATTTTCACTTTGAGTTGTTTGAGCCTTCTCTTCTTTAATAGATTCTATATTTGATTCAGTTTCATCGGTTTCTATTTCTGTTATAGATTCTGATGTATCAATTAAACAAACTACATCACCAACAGACATTGAGTCTCCCTCATGTGCTTTAAGAGTAATTTTTCCAGATGCTTCCGCTGGAAGATCAAGTGTAGCTTTATCAGAGTCCAACTCAGCAATAGTCTGGTCTTTTCTCACAATATCTCCATCTTTTACAAGCCACTGGGAAATCTCTACTTCAGTAATTGACTCTCCTGGGGAAGGAATTTTCATTTCTAAGACCATCTTAAATATATAGCTAGTTAATCAATCAAAATTAATGATAAAAAATTACTATTTAAATATTCTGTAAACTAAATGTTAGAGATAGATTAGAACTTTAAATCAACTAAATTTTCATTTATCCAGTCTTCATTAATATCGCTTTCATCTATTACTGTGTACCAAAGTTTATCTTTAGATTTAACATAGTTTTTCAGTGCAAGTAAAGAGTCTTTTAAATCATCTCTTTTAATATCCATAGAATTTGGATGATAAACTAAGCCTGATTCATCCATCATTTCAGTAATGAATTTAGAGTCGTTTTCTTGAAGTCTACTCAACAAGTATATTCCAAGACCAATTATATTTCCATGGATAAATGGACGTTTAAGTCTTTCTTCAAGTTCATAAAAAAGATAGTGTTCTGATCCTTCTTCAATTCTAAAATGATCAATAGGCAGACAGATTGTATTTAATGAGATATATGCCTCAACAATGGACCTTAAACCATTGTCATTATTTGCTTTAATATTTCCTATGTTATTATAAATGAAATCAAGGATTTTTTTTCCATTATCAATAGCATCTTGACTAAAAGGATACTCAGATTTTCCTTTTGAATGTGCATATTGCCAATCAAATGAGGCAGTGTGGATTGAGAATAAATCTCCAACACCAGCAATATTAAGTTCTTTCGGAGCAGACCTTAATAGGTCATAATCAATGATTAACGGATTTGGAGATGCAATTCCAAGATATTCTACATCATGATTTACTCTAACTCCAGCAGCAGGAGTAGTGAAAGCATCTACACTTAATATTGTTGGAATTGAGACTAAATTCTTATTTAATTTCCATGAAATGTATTTAGCTACATCAATAGCCATTCCTCCACCAATACCAACAATTGTGTCAAATTCAGGAAGATTTGTGATCTGATCTTCAATCCATTGTTTCTCTACAGAAGTTACATCAATAACTTTTTCAGGTGATTTGCCCATTTCATTTTTAATAATATTCCATGGAATCTCCATTGTAGCAACAACATATTTTCCAAGTTCTTTACCTATTCCCTTGGAGACACCTCTTCCAATCCTTAATTGTTTGACATTTGTATTTAAACTAAAGTATTGCATTTTTATTCTTGTTTTTAATTATGAAGATTATTAGTCCTATTATTATAAATATTCCAGTGGAAATAGCAGGAATATATTCAGTATCAAAGCCATCAATTGATTGTCCTGGTATAATTAAGCATAATACTACAAATACACACCAAAGGAGTGTAAAAAACTTAACATATTTGGGAGTTCTAATTCCATCTTTGTTATCATAATTAAGATAAAATGATGAAAAGATAATTCCACAATATCCAATATAGCCAGCAATAGCAGATACACTTGTTATTACCTCAATTTTATTAAAGATAATTATAAAAAGTGTTGCTAATATTCCGATAACAATTAGTGAATTACCAGGAGATTTATTTTTATCAATTGACTTAAGCCAATTTGAATTAGGAAGAACAGAATCTCTAGACATTGAGAAAATTAGCCTTGAAGCAGTAGCCATACAAGCAACTCCACATGCAAAAATTGCAGCAATTACAAATAAAAGAATTACTGAGTATAGCAAAACCCCAAATTCATTTCGTAGTAAATCCGTCAAAAAATTTTCAGAACCATTCATATAAATATCCTTTTGCAATAAAATGACAGAAAATATTATTATAACTATTCCAAAAAAACCAGATGTTAATAGAGAATTAATTATTGACTTAGGAACAATCTTTGTTGGGTTTTTAGTTTCTTCAGACATGTCAGCAGCTGCCTCAAAACCAGTTAGACACCATGCCCCTAATAAAATTGATAATGCAAAAGATTCAAATCCTATATCTGAAATTTTAAAATTATTGGTCATTTTTGAAATTGAAAAATCATCAATCCCGTTAGTTACAAAGAAACCAAGAGCCAATATCAAAAGAATTACTCCTATAATTTCTGTTATAACTCCTATGTTATTGATATAGGAAACCATTTTAATTCCATTTTTATGGATAAAAGTAATTATCCAAATTATAATTATTGAAATGAAAATATCATTTACCTCAAGAGAAAATACTTGAGATAAAAAATCACTCAAAACTATACCTAGAGTTTTACAAATTCCTGGAAATCCAGTAAGAAACTGCATTAATAATAACCAACCCGTTGCAAATCCTAATCTAGAATTTACAAGCCTTGACGACCATTGATATCCATACCCAGAAATTGGAAATCTTACTGATAGTTCAGCCATAATCAAGGCAACAAAAAATTGTCCCACAAGAACTATTAACCATGATAACGATATCCAAGGGCCTACTTCAGAGTATCCAAAATGAAAGTTTGCAAAGATTCCTGTTAAAATAGATATTAAAGAAAATGATATTGCAAAAGATGAAAAGCCTTTCATCGATCTATTTAGATCCTGCTTATATCCAAATTTTGCGAGAAGTTTAGAATCATTATCAACTTTAGACTGGGACATGACTTAATATTCCTTTATAGATTCCTGGGTCAGATCCCTCTATTATTTTTGCGTCAAATGTTTTTTCGTAGAATTCAGCAGGTCCAACACCACCTATTATTGCATATGCATAACCCATTTCTTTCATGGAATTTAAAGCTAAAAAAAGTAATGCTTTTCCCAGCCCCTTTTTTCTATTACTTTTTTTGACTCCCATAGGACCTAGAAAATTTAAATAAGCTGCATCATAGGTAGCAAAACCAAGTATCTGATCATTTTGAATTGCTATGAAAGTTGTTATAGGTTTTCTTGAGAATGAGACATCTACTTCACTTTCCCAACCATCCCCAAATTCATTCTTAACCCAATTGTTAACTATAGACTTTTCAGCAGCAAGTGGACGTCTAAATGAGATCGTTTTTGAAAGCTCCTCGAGTTCTTTACAATTTTTTGGAAGATTATAAAGCTTGACTAACATATCTTTCATAGCTCAAATAAAAGATTGAATATAGAAATTATTTCTTAAAATTATTTTTAGTCTTATCGAAAACATATTCAATAACTTGATTATGTCTTCTCTCAAATCTAACATAACTTCCAGATGCAGTTGATCCATAAAATCTTCTTGTAGCTGGCCTCATATTCTTAGCAATTGGATGATATGTTTGGATATGGTTCCAAGCTCCCATATTTCTTGGTTCTTCTTGGGCCCAGACTATATCCTTTGCATTTGAGAATTTTTTAATTTGAGAAATAATCAATTTAACAGGCAGTGGAAAGAGCTGTTCTATCCTTACAATTGCAACATTTTTAATATTGTTATTTTCTCTATAATCAATTAAATCAAAATAGAATTTTCCAGAACAAAACACCAATGACTCAGCTTTATCTGGCTCAATTTCATTATCAGAAATTACAGGCATAAACTTAGATGAAGTTAATTCATCAATATCTGAAATAACCTTAGGATGCCTTAAGAGACTTTTGGGTGTAAATAATATTAATGGTTTCCTAAAGTTTGTAATCATTTGTCTTCTTAGAAGGTGAAAAAGATTTGCTGGGGTTGTACAATTTGCAGCATACATATTATCCTTTGCACACAATTGAAGATATCTTTCCATTCTAGCTGAAGAGTGCTCTGCTCCTTGTCCTTCATATCCATGAGGGAGGTATAATACAATACCGTTTTGTAGCTTCCATTTATCCTCAGCAGATGATATATACTGGTCAATAATTATTTGAGCTCCATTTGAAAAATCACCAAATTGAGCTTCCCAAATTGTCAAACTGTTGGGGCTTGCTAATGCATACCCATAATCAAAACCAAGGACACCATATTCTGAAAGAAGAGAGTTATAAATTTTTAATACTCCTTTTTTATTAGAATCAATACTGTTAAGAGGCAAGTATTCTTCTTCAAAATCTTCAGACTTTAAAACTGCATGACGGTGAGAGAATGTACCCCTTTCTACATCTTGACCAGATATTCTAACATTGAATCCTTCAAGCATTAATGTACCATAAGCTAGTTGTTCAGCTAATGCCCAATCAACTTTTTTTGATTCAAAAAGCATTTTTTCTCTTGCATCAAATAGCTTAATTACTTTTCTTAAAAATTGTTTATTAGGAAGTTTTGTTATAGATCTACCTACGTTTAAAATAGCTTCTTCATTAGAATTAGTGTCATATTCTTTTAGCATTTTATTTTCATCAACACGTTTAAAACCTTCCCAGACTTCTTGCATAAAAGGGGTAATTTTTGTTTTATCCTTTTTCTTTGAGTCGTCTAGCTCCTCTTCCAAAGATTCAAAATAATCTGATTCAATTTTAGAGATGTAGCCCTTATTAATTATTCCCTGTTCAATTAATTTACCTGCATATATATCTCTTGGATTTGGGTGTGAAGAAATAAACTTATATAGCTTTGGTTGAGTAAATCTTGGCTCATCTCCTTCATTGTGACCATATTTTCTGTAACCAAGTAAGTCAATAAAAACATCTCTATTAAACTGATTCCTATATTCAAAAGCAAAGGTAACTGCATGTATAACTGCCTCAACATCATCAGAGTTTACATGTAGAACCGGTGAGAGGGTTACTTTACCAACATCTGAACAATAAGTACTGGATCTTGCATCTAAATAGTTCGTAGTGAATCCAACTTGATTATTTACAATTAAATGAATAGTCCCACCTGTACTGTAACCTTTAAGTCTTGACATTTGAATTACTTCATAAACTACTCCCTGTCCAGCAATTGCTGCATCACCATGAACTAAAATGGGTAAAATTTTATTTGTCTTATTATTTAGGTCATTTTCCAATTTAGCTCTTGCTATTCCTTGAACAACAGGGTCAACTGACTCAAGGTGAGATGGGTTTGGGGCTAAATTCATTGTAATTTTATTTCCTGACTTGGTAAACCTTTCTGATGTCCAACCTAAATGATATTTAACATCTCCATCGAAGATGTCCTCTTCGTAGTCTTTACCATCAAATTCACCAAATATATCCTTACTAGATTTACCAAAAATGTTCACCAATGTATTTAGTCTGCCTCTGTGAGACATCCCCATGACAACATCCTCAACTCCTTTATCTGCAGCTATATTAATTAAAAAGTCTATAGCTGGAATTAAAGATTCTCCACCTTCAAGCGAAAACCTTTTTTGTCCAACATATTTTTTTTGAAGAAAATTTTCAAAAGTATAGGCCTTATTCAGACTATCTAATATTTTCAATTTTTCATCTTTAGAAAAATTAGGATGATTACCATTAACATTGATATGATTTTGAATCCATTTAACCTTATTAGGGTCTCTAATATACATATACTCAATACCTATTGAGTCACAATAGATTCTCTTTAAATGATCAATTATGTTTTTTAATTTATCAGGTCCTATTCCGACAACCTCACCTGCACTAAAAACTAACTCAAGATCTGCAGCTTCTAGACCAAAATTTTCAATATCTAAAGTTGGTAAGTATTTTCTTCTCTCCCTAACCGGATTTGTAACTGTAAATAGATGTCCTCTTTTTCTGTATGCATCTATTAAATTTATTACCTGAAATTCCTTTTTAATATTTTCTGGAACTTCAAATTTTCTCTCCTCAACTGTAATATTTGCACTCTCCATTCCAAAGTCAAAACCTTGAAAAAACGCTTTCCAACTTGGCTCCAGAGTATCTGGTGATTGCAAGTACTGATCATACATTTCTGCGAATAAACTTGTGTGAGCTGAGTTAAGAAATGAAAATTTGTCCATTAAGTTTTATATAGTTAATAAAATTACAACTTGTTTTTTATGTTTCTTAATAATTTTTAGATTTTTGTATCATGTTTGCCCTAATAGATTGTAATAATTTTTATGCCTCATGTGAAAGAGTTTTTCAACCACACTTAAATGAAAAACCAATCGTCATTCTTTCAAATAATGATGGTTGTGTAATAGCTAGAAGTAATGAAGCTAAAGATTTAGGGATTCCTATGGGAGCTCCTGCATTTAAATTCAAAGAAGTCTTTCAAAAAAATAAAGTTGAGATATTCTCATCAAATTTTACACTATATGGGGATATGAGCAATAGGGTTATGTCTATAATATCCCGTTTTGTTCCGGATGTAGAAATTTATAGTATTGATGAAGCATTTCTAAGATTCAATGGTTTTACTGAGGATGAAGCTGATAAGAAATGTAAAGAGATTATAAGTACTGTATGGAAGTGGACTGGTATTCCTGTCTCAATCGGATTAGCTCCGACTAAATCGCTTGCTAAAATTGCAAATAGAATTGCTAAAAAAAGCCCTGATATTACCAAGGGGTTTTATTCAATTAATAATAATAAAAAACGTCTAGAAGCTTTGGGAAAAATATCTACTGGTGATATTTGGGGTATTGGATTACAAAATGAAAAGAAGTTATCAAACATAAATATCAAGTCTGGAATTGACTTTATAAATCTTCCTGACCAATGGGTTAAAAAAAATATGAGTATAATTGGACTAAAACTAAAAAAAGAGCTTGAAGGTTCTCCTACACTTGATATTGAAGAAACAAAAATTGAGAAAAAATCTATTGCAACAACTCGAAGCTTTGAGTCCTATATTTCATCACTTGAAGATTTAATTGAAAGAATCACAACATATTCAGTTGTTGCTTCTAAAAAACTAAGAAATCAAAAGAGTGAATGTAATATGATTTGTGTTTTTATTAGGAGCAATCCATTTAAAAATAATAATGAAAGATATCATTATAGCCTAACAGGATCACTACCATTTTCTACTAATTCAAGTATTGAGATTAGTAAATTTGCAGTAAAACTTCTAAAAAAGATTTACTCCAAAAACAAATCATATAAAAAAGCAGGTATAATATTGATGGGGTTATCTCCAGAATCAAATCATCAGTTTAGTTTATTTGATAGAGATATTGAAAAACAGAAAAAGCTCATGGAAAGTATTGATACAATTGACAACAAATATGGACTGTATAAGGTAAGGCTTGCCAGTCAAGATCAAAAAAGAATTTGGAAAATGAAAAGACAAAAGCTTTCTAGAAACTATACTACTGAAATTGACGAAATATTAATTGTAAAGTAGAATGAATAAAGAGAATAATATTAGAATATTTAAACCTACTGATAAAGAGTCCATTAAAAATATATTTATTGAAGATGGAATTTCAGCTGGATTTCCGTCGCCCGCTAGTGATTTCGAGGAGTCAAGAATTAGTATTGAAAAAGTTGTAGTAAAAAATAAAGAGTCAACTTTTTATGCTAAAGTTTCAGGTGAATCAATGAAAAATGCAGGGCTTGATGATGGAGATATTCTTGTAATTGATAGAAGCGAAGAATTAAAAAATAATAAAATTGCTGTCTGTTATCTTAATGGAGAATTCACGGTAAAAAGAGTAAAGATTGATAAGGATCATATATACTTAGTACCAGAAAATGATAAGTATGAGCCAATAAAGGTTACAGACGAAAATGAATTTATAGTATGGGGAATAGTAACTTACGTTATTAAAAAAATTTAGAGTCTCTCGTAAATACCAGCAATTCCTTGACCTCCTCCAACACAAGCAGTAACCATTCCATACTTTTGATTTCTTCTTTTCATTTCATTAAGCAATTGTATTGAAAGTTTTGCACCAGTACATCCTAAAGGATGACCAAGAGCAATTGCTCCACCATTAACATTTACATTATCCGGATTTAAACCACTCTCCTGGATTACAGCTAGAGCTTGGCAAGCAAAAGCTTCATTTAGTTCTGTCTGTTCTATATCAGATAATTTTAATCCTGCCTGACTTAAAGCTTTTGGAATTGCTTCAACAGGTCCTATTCCCATGTATAAAGGATCTACTCCTCCTGAAGTACAAGTTACCATCCTTGCAATTGGTTTAACTCCTAATTGTTTAACCATCTCCTCAGACATAACTAAAACAAAAGCTGCACCGTCAGACATTTGAGATGAGCTACCAGCAGTAACTATACCTCCAAGTTTGAAAGCAGGTCTTAATTTAGCTAAAGCTTCAACTGTTGTTTCCCTTCTAACTCCCTCATCCATATCAACCGTATGAGATTTAGATACTTTCTTTCCATCATGGACAAATACTTCTTCAACAGTAACTGGAACAATCTCATCTTTAAACAATCCCTTTTCAATTGCATTTGCTGCCTTTTGGTGAGACTCATATGAAAATTGATCTGAAGCTTCTCTTGATATTTTATATTTTTCAGCAACAGCTTCAGCTGTATGTCCCATTCCAATATGATAATTCATATTCTCCATATTTGCTTTGTAGCTAGGAGATAATTTATACCCAGTCATTGGAATTAGACTCATACTTTCAATCCCTCCAGCAACAAAAATATGTCCAAATCCAGCTCTTACTTTACTAACGGCCATAGAAATAGCTTCTAGACCTGAAGCACAATACCTATTAATTGTTACACCAGGCACTTCTTTACCAAGAGCTCTTGCAGATATTAATCTTGCCACTTGAAGACCTTGTTCACCCTCAGGATTAGCACATCCTACTATAACATCGTCAACTTTTGTAGTATCAAGTTCTGGAACTTGAGATGTAAGATGTTTTATAACATCTACAGCAAGATCATCGGTTCTATAATTTTTAAAGCCACCTCTTTTTGCTTTTCCAACTGCTGATCTATAACCAGCTACAATGTATGCTTCCATAATTAATTTCTTAATGGTTTTTTTGTCATCAGCATATGCTGAATTCTATCTAATGTTTTTTGATTTCCTAGTAAACTCATGAAGTTTTCTCTTTCAAGATCAAGAAGGTATTCTTCACTTACGTTCTGAGAATATGTTAAATCACCTCCACACATAACATATGCTATTTTTCTTGATACTTCTACATCATAATCAGACATGTAATTACCAAGTCTGAATTCATTTATAGCAGAGTATAATGTTGATAATCCTGATCTTCCTAAAACTTCAATGTCTTGTCTTGATGAAGGAGGTATATAGCCTGTTTTTAGACTTAATACTTTATCTTTTGCCATACTAATATTTCTCATTCGATTCATACAAATAAAATCTCTATCTGGGAGAAGATAGTGAAGATCAAAAGCCTCATGAGCTGACATGGATACAGAACCCATTGCGATTGATTTAAAATGATCAATTAATGATGGCATTTTTACATCTCCTGAGTTAAAGGAATCAGATGCTCTCATTGCCATTTCTTTTGTTCCACCTCCACCAGGTATAAGACCAACTCCAGCCTCAACAAGACCAATGTATGCCTCAGAGGCATGAATACCAGCATCACAATGTATTGAAACCTCAAGTCCTCCACCCATAACAAATCCATGAGTTGCAGAAACAACAGGTACATTACATGTCCTCATCCTCATCAGTATCTTTTGGAATCCAACTAGAAACTTTTCTATTTCATCAAAGTTTTTCTGCATAGCCATCATCCCCATATTCATAAGATTAGCTCCAACAGAAAACTGTTTGTCATTATTACCTATTACTATTCCATTCCAACCATCTCTCTCAGCAATATCAATTGCCTCATTGATTCCTTTAGCTATTCCTTCTCCTATCGAGTTTCCTTTTGTCTGAAATTCAATACACATAACACCATCTCCTATATCATGAACGGTACACTCTGGATTTCTTAGAATCTGTTTGTTTTCTCTAAATGCATCGAGTATGTAATGATCTTCAGAGCTTGGAACATTTATATATTTCTTAGAATTAACATCATAAAATTTCTTTTTCCCATCTTCAAATTTGTAGAATGATTCTACTCCAGAGGCAGACATATCTGCGATCCAATTTGGAATTTCTTCACCACAACTTTTTATCATTTCAATTCCAGTTTCAATTCCAAGATTATCCCATATTTCAAATGGACCATAGCTCCATGCATATCCAGTTCTTATTGCATCATCTATTTGATAATAGTCATCTGCAATCTCTGGAATACTCATAGCAGAATATGACAGTATACATGAAAAATATTCTTTATAAAACTTACTAACGTTTGAATCACCCTCGACTAAAAACTTTATTCTTCTATCAAACAGCTCTATAGATTTTGCTTCTTTAATCTCAGGTAAATTAGGTTTAATTGATTTTCTATATTCATTTGTTTCAAGATCCAGAGAATTAATGACTGACCTTCCATTTTCATCTTTTTCCTTAGTTTTTTCATAGTACCCTTTACCAGATTTATTTCCGAAAAACTTATTTTCAATTAAAAATTTGAAAGATTTATTTTCAGGCTGATCTTTTAGTTTGCTGTAAAATGTATCATCATTTACATTGTTTACTAAAAAGTTAGTTACATTATCGCTTGTATCTAGTCCAACCAAATCTTGTAATCTGAATGTTCCAGAATTAGGAAGACCTATAACACTACCTGTCATCAAATCTACTTCTTCAATTTTAAAATTGTATTTTTCTGTTAATTGAGATGATTTGATACCACACATTACACCAATTCTGTTTCCTATGAATCCAGGAGTATCTTTACAGAGTACTGTTTGCTTTCCAAGTATAACATCACCAAATTCCATCAAAAATGAAACTAACTTAGGATCAGTTTTAGTTTGAGGAATAACTTCGAATAGTCTTAAATACCTTGGAGGATTAAAAAAATGAGTTCCACAAAACAATGATTTAAAGCTATCTGATCTTCCCTCACATAAAAGAGATATTGGAATACTAGAAGTATTAGAAGTTACAAAAGCACCGTCAGACTTATATTTTTCAACCTTTTCAAAAATTGTTTTTTTAATTTCTAAATTTTCAACAACAACTTCAATAATCCAATCTGCATCATTTATTTTTTCAAAATCATCATCGAAATTACCTGTAGTTATTCTTGATGCATATTCTTTTTTGTAAAGTGGATTAGGCTTGGACTTAATTGCATTATTTAATGCATCATCAGCAATTATATTTCTATTTTTTATTGATTTGTCTTTAGGCTGAATGTCGAGCATTAAAACATCTATCCCAACATTTGCAAGATGACAAGCAATTCCAGAACCCATAACACCAGATCCAAGAACAGCGGCTTTTTTAACTTTAAAGTTCATTTTTTTATAATATTTGCTAATCTAAATAAATTATTTTAATTACTAACTTTACAACATTAAGATATAACTATGGACAAAGAAAACATACTTTCAAATTTTCAATCAAAGGCAAAAAACGCAGCTCCAATAGGAGGTGTTATTAAGTTTGAGATTGACGGTAATACTATCTGTATCGATGGGACTGGATCTGAAAATAAAATTTTATTAGAAGATATGGAGGCTGATTGTACTATTACTATGGCAGGTTCTTTAATGGAGGATCTCAAAAATGGTAAGGTTAACCCAATGATGGCAGTTATGAGTGGAAAACTCAAAATTAAGGGTGATCAGGGACTTGCAATGAAGCTTCAGGCTTTTATGTAAAAACCTTTTTTTAGAATTTTGTAAACTGATTTAATTTTTTTCATACATTTAATTGACTATTAAACCAGTGTTCGAAAAAATTAACCTAAAGATAAACCGTTCCAAAGTTAGCTATGCTATTACTTTGGCTAAGTCCTTAACTTCAAAGGACCCAGCCTATATAAACAAAATCTGGGCGTTATGTGGTTTTAAATCAAAACAAGAGTTTGATAATAATTTTAAGCGCATACATGGTATTACGTTTAAAGACTATGTCGATAAGCTTTAGTATTAATTATCTCAAATTATAATCTTTAAGTAAATTTGCAAACTAGTGAAACGTAATATAGACATACTAGTTATCTCTGATTTACATCTTGGGACCTATGGCTCTGAAGCTGATGAAGTTTTGTCTTATTTAAAAACAATTGAGGCAAAGAAAATTGTAATCAATGGAGACTTTGTGGATATTTTATTATTCAATAAAAAGTATTGGCCAAACTCTCATATGAAAGTTGTAAAATACTTTCTAGATCTAATATCTCAAGGTAAAGAAATCCATTATGTAGTTGGTAATCACGACGAACTATTGAGAAAGTTTTTAAATTTTAAAATTCAAAACTTTCAAATTGTCAATCAAGTAGTTTTAGATACTGATGAAGGAAAAGTTTGGATTTTTCATGGTGATGTTTTTGATTTTTCTATTCAAACACAATGGATAACTAAATTTGCAGGATTTGTTTATGATTATATGATAATGTTCAATAGTTGGCTTAATAAAAAAATAATGAAACCTCTAGGAGGAAGAAGATTAAATTTCTCAAAAGCTATTAAAGCCAATGTAAAAACTGCTGTCCAGTATTTTAGCAATTTTGAGAGAGTAGCTGCTGAAACAGCTCATAAAAATGGATATAAATATGTGGTCTTGGGACATATTCATACTCCAAAAATTGAATCCTTTGATGTAGATGGTGATGAAATTATTTACATGAATTCAGGAGACTGGTTAGAAAGTTTATCATCTTTAGAATATGTAGACAATAAATGGTCCATATATAATCACACTCGAACTGAGGCTGATTTCAATAATGATGAGGAATCTAAAATTGAAATGACAACTAAGGAGCTTTATAAGGACATGATTGAAGAGTTTAAAATCCTTCAGGATAAATGAAAATTCTATATGCAATTCAGACTACAGGTAATGGTCATTTGGCTAGAGCTCAAAACATTATTCCAAAAATCAAAGAAGTAGCTGAACTTGAAATAATCACAAGTGGACCTAAAAATGACTTTTTACTAGAAGAAAAACCTATCAAGCATTTTACTGGTGTTACTTTTTTTTACACCGATAATGGATCAGTTAATTGGCTGAAAACTGTTTTTCTAAATAATTATTTTAGATTATTAAAAGAGATTTTATCATGCCCTGTAAACAAATATGATTTAATAATAAATGATTTTGAACCAGTTTCTGCATGGTCTGCAAAATTTAATAATGTTAAGTGTTTTGAATTAACTAACCAATATTCCATGAGTCTTAAAAACACTCCTAGACCAAAGAATTATAACAGGCTTGTATTATGGGCAATAAATTTTATAATACCTACTAAACTTGGATATGGATATCATTATAAAAAATACACAGATAGAATTTTTTATCCAATAATTAGAAATAAAATTAGGGATCTGAAAGTAACAACTAGTGATGAAATAATTGTCTATTTACCCACCTATTCTCCTTCAAATTTAATAGAGATTATTAATCAATTACCTATTAAGAAAACATGGACTATTTTTTCTCTTGATAATGATAAAAAAGAAATAATATCTGGAGTAAATGTTGAACCTCTTTCTGAAGATTTATTTTTAAGGAAATTTGCTTCTTGTTATGGAATTGTATGTGCTGGTGGTTTTGCTACAACTTCAGAGGCAATATTTCTAGGTAAACCTATGATTGTTGTTCCTGTAGAAGGTCAAATAGAACAGCAGTTTAATGCTGCGGCTTTAAAGAAAGAAGGAGTAACAGTAATTGATAGGTTTTCAAAAAAAAACATAGACATTATTTCTAATTGGATTAAGTCACCAAAAGTGATAGAAATAAAATATAAAGATGAATCCAAAAAAATAATTGATACAATTATAAATGACTACTCAAACTTAAACAAAACCTACCATGGAAAATGAACTAGATAATTTAAAGTTTCCTATTGGAAAATATAAAGCGATACTTGATTTTAATTTCTCAAGAACAGTTGAAGACATTAAAACACTAGAGTCATTTTATGGTGATCTTAGAGAGTGCGTAAAAGGTCTTGACAAGACTGATTTTAAAAAATCTTATAGAGATGGGGGAATGAATATTGCTCAAATTATTCACCATTTTTGTGATACACACACATATGCGTTCTTAAGAACAAAACATACATTATTAGAGGAAAATCCTAGCGTTAAAATGTATGAAGTAGCTGAGTTTTTGACTACTCCTGATTCAAATGTATTAGACGTAAAAGATAGTTTAAATGTAATTGACGGAATTCATGCTAAATGGGTTAGCCTATTAAAGACATTATCTGAGGAAGATTTCAAAAAAACTTACTATCACTCATCCAGAGATAAAAATATAATTCTTCATGAGCATGTTGGAATGTATGCATGGCACACTAAGCATCATATTGAGCATATTAAAATGGCTAAGAAGAACATTAAACAAAAAGGGAAAAGAGTCAAATAAAAAAGCCCCCTTAGAGGAGGCTTTTCTGTACTCGAGGCGGGACTTGAACCCGCACGAACATTACTGCTCATTGGATTTTAAGTCCAACGTGTCTACCAATTCCACCACTCGAGCATTGAGCGAAAGACGGGATTCGAACCCGCGACCCTCACCTTGGCAAGGTGATGCTCTACCAGCTGAGCTACTTTCGCAGAGAATGCAAATTTATAATAATTTAACTTATATGAGAAGTATAAATAAATTAATCTTTACCAATTTCTGTCTTTGAAAGTGCAAGCGCAGTTTGATACTCATTCTTTTGATCATTTAGGAATCTAGTATACATCCCCACATATATTCTAGACTGAGATAATGCTCCATATAATTCATTTGAAAGATAATACTGTCTATTGAATCTAAATCTAGTTAGTTCTTGCTGGCCATAGATTTCACCATCGTAGGAGTTATAATTAAATTGTATTCTGAAATTTCCCATGATTTGTCGTCTCCAAAGCAAATTAAAGTTATCTATCTCTGTTGAAGTTGCATAGTTTCTTTTCTTTTTATGAGTATACATATTCAAAAGAAGTGACTTTAACTCCTCATTCTCTATGAGGTTAAATGTACCATTTGAAATTAACTGATTAAAAATACCATCTTGAGGAAAAAAAGAAGTTCCAATTTGAATTTGAAGAAGTACTTCTGCTACCTCACGATCAGTAAGTAGTGTGTGATTATTATTTATATCGTCTAAAAGTTTAATCAAGTTCTTGTCTGATTTATCCAAACCTTCAAGGATGATTTCTATTTGGTTGATATCACCTTCCAATGTTTTAGTTAGATCAGTTAGCAAATAGTTTTTTTCCTGTTTAGTAATATTAACTTGTCTTCTTTGTTCAAGATAAAATGATAATAGTACACTTAGAATAATTACAATTGCTTGGACTACATTATTTCTAAGAAATGATTTAAATGTATTGATTGTTTTGGTCATACCTAAAAATATAAAAGTTTATTCATATATAGATAAATCTAAGTTTAACGAGTCGAAATATTTAAACCTATTTAAACATATTGAAAGAATTGTATCTCTTAATGAACTTGTTATTCTTTCAGGAAAATATTTAACAGCAATATATGCTTGAAAGGTCTCCGCTATATCTTCTGATTCTGGATTATCTTTAGCATAAGTTGATAGATAATTTCCATCTAGGTAAACAGCATCATTCCAGCCTCTCTGACCATAAACATAGGGATCAATAGATAAGTGTGTCGCTTCATGGATAAACAATTCTTCTGTCCTGTCACCATCTGGCCTTGTCTCTACAATATTGTTCAACCAATCAGTATGAAATGTAATATTCGCATAAGATAAGTCCTCATTTCTTTGTGCAGATGCAACTTCCTCACCTTTTAAAAATTCAATTGAATTAATATTTTTTCTTAATTCTTTTCCAAGTTGCCCCATTAAAGGTGCATATTTTTGTTCCATGTTTAATGCTTCTTCTTGAGTAAACTCAGAATATATTTCAAAATCAACAGAAAGGCCATCACCAAAGATTACCTCATATACATGAGCAGGATAAGTTATAAAATCAGAAATAGATTTATCGTAAAACATCCTATCCAAAATTCCTTGGTAAGTGGATGATGAATAGACAGTATAATCAGAAGATTTAATTAAGTCTGGAAGATCCCAAATAGTACCAGAAAATGGAGGATCAGATATTTCAATTTGATTAAAAATATATACTCCATCCTCTGCCCCTTGGGCTTGAATTAGATAAAGCTGATCTTGAAGCTCAGAAAGCTGAACTGTTAGATTATTGTTTTCAGAGTCAAGAATTAAATTTTCATCTGATAGCAATTCTATTTGATTTAAATAATATTCAATTTGACCTTGAAAACCATTTAGCTGATTATTTAGATTTTCAATTTGACTTGATAAAAGATTATTTTGATAGGTAAGTTGATTAATTTGAAATGAATAATCATTAATTTGAGAGTTTAGCCTGGAGATATTTGCTTGAAGATCAAGTATAGTTTGATTAAGCTGATTTATCTCATCTTCTTTTGAACATGAATTAATAATTATAAAAAATATTAAAATTAGAAGTTTATAATTTTTCATATTGTATTATCATTTCTCCTGGATTATGAGGTGGAATATAATAAGAGAACCCATACTTATTACATATTTGATCAATTATTTTATTTTGCATCACTGGTGAATTCCCTGTTATCACTGTTAGACTCACACTACCCTTAGTTGAATTTAAAAGCATGTACTCCTCAATTAATTCAAGTCCCTCCGGATGTGTTTTTCCGTGTAAATCAATCTCCATCTTTTATTTCTTTTTTTATCTGGTTTAATTTCAAAAGCGCCTCAACAGGACTTAAATTATCAATATCCAAGTCTTCAATAATTTTTCTTATCTCTTGCATTTTGGGATCTTCTATATCAAAAAAACTTAGCTGAAGGTTATCATCGATTTTATCTTCTTTTAAATTCTTAGGCCTGCTAGTTTCCATAAGTTTTAACTTATTTTCAGCTGAGCTTAACACAAGTCTTGGCATTCCAGCCATCTTAGCAACATGTATTCCAAAACTATGATTACTGCCTCCTTTAACTAGTTTTCTTAAAAAGATAACATCATCTTTTGTCTCTTTTACACTAACATTAAAATTTCTTATTCCCTTATATATTGACTCCATTTCATTTAAATCATGGTAATGAGTTGCAAAAAGAACATGAGGTTTTAATTTATTTTCATGTAAAAACTCAGCTATTGCCCAAGCTATAGAGATACCGTCGTAGGTACTTGTACCTCTTCCAATTTCATCAAGTAGAATTAAACTATTTCCTGTTAGATTATTCAAAATTGATGCTGTTTCATTCATTTCAACCATAAAGGTTGATTCACCCATAGAGATATTATCACTTGCACCGACTCTTGTAAAAATTCTATCAATTAAGGAAAATGTCATCTCTTGTGCAGGGACAAAACTACCTATTTGAGCTAGTATAGTAATCAAAGCTGTTTGTCTTAAAATTGCAGATTTACCAGACATATTTGGGCCAGTAATCATTATAATTTGCTGATCGGTATCAAGAAATATATCGTTAGGAATATATCTTTCTCCAGGAGGAAGATTTGCTTCAATCACAGGGTGTCTTCCTGCAATAATTTCAATTTTTTTTGTACTTGTTATTTTGGGGCAACAATATTTATATCTAACTGCTCTTTTTGAGAAAGAATTTAAAATATCAATTATAGAAATTTTATCTGAAACTAATTTTAATGTTGAAAGGCTATCTTGAAGATTATCTAACAATTTTAAAAATAACTTAAGCTCAAGATCTTTAATTTTTTCATCTGCATTTATTATTTTCTCTTCATACTCTTTTAATTCCTGTGTTATATATCTTTCAGCATTAACAAGAGTTTGCTTTCTTATCCAGTCTTCAGGAACTTTATCTTTATGAGTATTTCTTACCTCAATGTAATATCCAAAAACATTATTAAATGAGATCTTTAATGACGGAATATTAGTTTTTTTTGTCTCCCTTTCAAGGATTTGATTTAGATATTCTTTACCTGAAGATCTTATCTCCCTAAGACCATTAAGTTCTTTTGAGAAACCATCTTTAATAAAATCTCCTTTCAATATTGAAACCGGAGAATCATCCTTTAAGGTCTTAGATATTTCTTTTATTATGCTTTTAGAATTGGGTAATGATTTACCATAATTTTTTAAAACACCACTGTAAACTAAAAGAGAGTCTTTTATTAAGTCTACGTTTTCTAATGAACTTTTTAAATTAACAAGCTCTCTGGGTGAAACTTTATATGTAGCAATTTTTGACATTAACCTTTCTATATCTGAAATATTATTTAGGTTGATATCAAGCAGCCTACTTATTTCATCATCACTCATTATTGATTGAACAATTTCTTGTCTTTTCTTTATCTCTTTTTTATCAATTAATGGAAAAGCAATCCAACTTTTAAGTTTTCTTGAACCCATGCTAGTTATTGTCTCATCAATTGTATCAGAAAGGTTAAAACCATTTATAGAATTTGAATTAAACAATTCAAGATTTTTCATGGTAAATCTGTCCATCCATACATACGACTCTGGAAATATCCTTTGAAGACTTGAGATATGAGTAAGATTATTATGCTCTGTATCATCTAAATAATGAATTATTGAACCTGCAGCTACAACACCAAGCTTTATATCCTCGACACCAAAACCTTTCAAACTATTTGTATTAAAATGATCAAGCAACTTATTTTCTGAATAAGAGTTATCGTAAACCCAATCATCTAATGGATATACATTGTATGAGTTTCCAAGTAACTCAAAAAATTTATTTTTTGATGGTTTTGAAACCAATATTTCATTAGGAGAAAAGTTTGAAATTAGCTGATCAATTAATTTTAGATCACCTTGTGATACGTAGAAGTCACCAGTAGATACATCAATAAATGAAATTCCAAATTCATTTTTTTCTATGTGGACAGAAGCTAAATAATTATTTTTCTTCTGATCAAGGACTCCATCATTAATTGCTATTCCTGGAGTAACTATTTCCGTGACTCCTCTTTTGACAATTTTTTTTGTAAGCTTTGGGTCTTCCAGTTGATCGCAAACTGCAACTCTATTTCCTGCCTTAACTAGTTTAGGAAGATAGTTTTCAATTGAGTGATGGGGAAATCCAGCTAGCTCAACCTCACTACTTGAACCGGCTCCTCTTTTAGTCAAAACTATACCTAAAATCTTTGATGATAATATTGCATCTTCACCAAAAGTTTCATAAAAATCACCTACTCTAAACAGTAGTATAGTATCAGGATATTTAGATTTAATATCATTATACTGTTTCATCAAAGGTGTGATTTTACTCGTTTTAGTCACTGTTTTGTATTTATGCTAATGTAAATATTTTTATTTTTACTCTAATGCGAAAACTAAGAAATACTGAGTTAAATAGAAAGACTATTGAGGAGTTTAAAAAATCCAAGAAAACATCAGCAATTGTGATTTTAGATAATATCAGAAGTATTCATAATGTTGGTTCAATTTTTAGGACTTCTGATTCTTTCTTGATTGAAAAAATTATTATCTCAGGATATACTGCTACTCCTGAAAACCCCAAGATGGAAAAAACAGCACTTGGTTCATCTGATTCTGTTGATTGGGAATACACAGAGGATATAATAGACACAATTCAAAATCTAAAGAATAAGAGAATCAGAGTTATCTCAGTTGAGCAAGCAGATAAATCATTAAAAATTGAAAAATTTATTCCTGAACAAGGAATAAAATACGCTTTTGTTTTTGGTAATGAAGTTGATGGTGTTTCAGATGAAATAATTCTAGAATCTGATCAAGTTCTTGAAATACCTCAAGTCGGGACTAAACATTCTTTAAATGTTTCAGTAGCAGCAGGAATTATTTTATGGGACTTTTATCAAAAAACCGAAATCTAAATTATTTTTAAAGGAATATCCTGATCATTACAGTCATTATCTAGTTGCTTAATTGTTTTATTCAAAATTGGATGTACAAAATCATGTGCTAATTCTAACATTGGGACTAAAACAAATTTTCTGATTTCAATTTTTGGATGAGGGATTTTTAAGTCCTTTAAATCTAATATAATGTTATCAAAAAAGAGAATATCAATATCTATAAACCTATCAGAATAAGTACCATCAATATCTTCTCTACCCATTATTTTTTCAATCTTTTTTAAATCTATTAATAAAGATTTAGGCTCAATATCTGTTTCAATAAGTAAACATAGATTATAAAAATCATTGGAATTAAAACCCCAAGATTTTGATTGATATATACTTGATCTAGAAATTATTATTCCAATCTTTTTTTCAATTTCATCTATTGCTTTATTTATTAATACAGAACGATTACCTTTGTTTGAACCTATTGATAAATAAACTTTACTCATAATTCTTATATGAATTCCAAAAAAATTACTCTAGCAAATAATATATATTTAATTCTTGCGGGATTATTTATTACTTCACTAGTTGCATCAAATTTAATATTTACTAAAATATTTTATTGGTATCCATTCGATATAAATTTATTAGGTGTAAAACTTTTTGAGTTATCAGTTGGTATTTTACCCTATCCTCTTACATTTCTTATTACAGACTTAATATCTGAGATTTATGGAAGAAAGAAAGCAGACCAAGTTGTAATAACTGGAATATTTGCTTCAATTTTTTCTGTTATTCTGATATTTATATCTAGCCAGGTACCTGCTATAGAAGCATCACCAATTGATGATGCAACTTTTAACAGTGTTTTTCTTAATGCTCCACTAGCAGTGTTAGCATCTATGTTAACATACTTATTTGCTCAATTTATTGATATAAGGATATACCATTTTTGGAAAAAACTTACCAAGGGTAAACACCTTTGGTTAAGAAACAACTTTTCAACTTTTACGTCACAATTTGTAGATACATTTACAATTGTATCGCTACTTATTATTTTTGGAATTCTTCCAGAGGATAAATTTTTAGTTCTAATTATTTCAGGATTTTTATTTAAAGTAATTGTTGCATTATTAGATACACCTCTTCTATATCTTTTTGTATGGATTTTTAGAAAGAAATTCAATTTAAAGGTCGGCGAAGAAATTAAACTTAATTAGGTTGGAATCAAAAAGGATTAATAAGTACCTAAGTGAAGTTGGATTCTGCTCGAGAAGAAAAGCTGATGAGTATATTTCTCTAGGCAGAGTTTATATCAATGGAAAAGTTGCTGAGTTAGGATCTAAGGTAAATATGAATGATGAGATTAAAGTTGATGGTGAAATAATTCAGAATACTAATAAAAAAAGAGTCTATATAGCATTCAATAAGCCTGTTGGAATTGAATGTACCGGAAACCCAAAAGTGAAGGATAATATTATTGATTTTATTAATCACAAAGAGCGGCTTTTTACAATTGGAAGAATAGATAAACAAAGTGAAGGTCTTATTCTGCTAACAAATAATGGTGACATAGTAAATAATGTTTTAAGAGCAGAAAATAAAAAGGAGAAAGAATATATGGTATGGGTAAATAAAAATATAACACAAGATTTTATTGAAAAGATGAGAAAAGGTGTAAGGATCATGGGTAAAATGACAAAGAGGTGTTTTGTAAAGAGGATTAATGATAATAGATTTAAAATTGTTTTAACTCAGGGGATGAATAGGCAAATCAGAAGGATGTGTGAGGTTTTAGGTTACAGAGTAACTAAATTAAAAAGGATTAGGATTATGAATATTCATTTAGATATTAATGTTGGGGAGTATAGAAATTTAAATGAAGAAGAAGTGAAACAGTTATTTAATCAATAGTTAGATCAATTAAAAACCCTTCATTAGATCTAACGTTAAATACACTTGAATCCTCAAAAATTAAATATTGTCCCTTAATTCCGATTAATTTTCCATTTATTTCATCAGACTTTTTTAGGCTTACTGATTTTACTGAGTCAACTAGAATATCTATTTGATAGTTAAATTTAATTACCTCAGAATCTGTCATAAAGTAATCTTTAAAATCATCGCCTAGGAATTCAAGCGCCTCATCTTTTTCATTTTTTAAATTTGAATCATTAATTTGACTTGTAAGCATTTTACGCCAATTTGTTTTATCAGAAAATTTTTGTTTTAGTTTTACCTCAGCTATCCCTGCCAAATATCGATTAGGAACTTTAATTAATTCGATAGCTTCAATAGCTCCTTGATCAATCCATCTTGTAGTTTTATTATTTGATCGCGTAACACCAACTTTTATTTCACTTGTTTTTGAGAGGTAAACAATATGATCTTGAATTTGAATTTTTTTTTCATATTCAAGGTCTCTATCTTCAATTTCCAAGTGAGCTTTGCTTAACTCAGGTTTCATTACCCAATCACCAGACATTGGAGACTCAAAAAAGCATTTTTTACAAAAACCATTTGCAAAAATTTGAATATTTTCAGAGCACGACAGACAACAATAACCTGTCTTTTTTAAATTGATATTTTTACCTATGAACTGATTAAGAAATAAAAGATCATTTTCGAAATCTAGGATATATCTGATAGGATCATCATGTATTGAAATCATTTTTTTTATTACTCCTGAAAACATAATTTTTTGTTTACTATTTTTATGCTAAATATATGTAATCCATGCCAATTCCAATTTTTAATTCTGTTGCATCCTTTTTTTTAAAAAGAAGGATAAGTCAAATAGAATTATTTAAAGACTATCCGATAGAAGTACAACAGGAGGTTTTAAGAAAACTTGTTGTTTACTCTATTGATACTGAAATTGGAAAAAAAAATGATTTTAAAACAATAGCATCTTATGATGATTTTAAAAAAAGAGTTCCAATTGTATCATATGAAGATATATACGCTGATATTGAGAGGAATAGAAAAGGTGAGCAAAACATATTTTGGAGAACTTCTATAAAATGGTTTGCAAAATCTAGTGGAACTACTAACGCTAAAAGTAAATTTATCCCAATAAGTTTTGAGTCTTTGGAGGATTGTCATTACAAAGCTGGAAAAGATATGTTATCATTATACTTTAATAATAATATAAATTCACAATTACTAGCAGGAAAATGTCTAAGACTAGGAGGATCAAAGGATATCTATGAAAATAATAGTAGCTATTATGGTGATCTATCTGCTATTATAATTGATAATTTACCCTTTTGGGCTGAACTAAGCAGTACGCCTAGTTCAAAAGTTTCATTAATTCCAGAGTGGGAACAAAAAGTTGAAGCAATAATAAATGAATCTCTAAGTCAAAAAGTGACAAGCTTTGCAGGTGTTCCTTCTTGGATGTTGTCGTTACTTCAAAAAGTAATTGAAAAAACTGGAAGAAACAACGTTATTGATATTTGGAATGATTGTGAAGTTTATTTCCATGGGGGAGTAAGTTTCGAGCCATACAAAAACCTCTACAAAAAATTATTTCCATCAAAAAATTTCAAATATTTTGAAATTTATAATGCCTCTGAAGGATTTTTTGCTATTCAAGATCAGAATGAATCAAGTGAATTACTACTTATGTTAGACTACGGTATTTTCTACGAATTTTATCCAGCTAACGGGTCAGAGCAAGAAATTGTTTCATTAGCTGATGTTAAGCTGAATGTAAATTATGCAATGGTAATAACAACAAATTCTGGTCTTTGGAGGTATAAAATAGGTGATACAGTAAAGTTCACTTGCTTGAATCCATACAGGATTAAGATAACAGGAAGGACAAAACATTTTATAAATGTTTTTGGTGAAGAGCTTGTTATTGAGAATGCAGAAAATGCCTTATCACTAACTTCTGAGTTGACAAAATCTTCAATATCTGACTACACAGTAGGCCCAATTTTTATGGGTAGTAAAACTAAAGGCTCTCACGAGTGGTTAATTGAGTTTGATAAACAACCTGATGACCTAAATAAATTTATGGAAATACTTGATCTAAATCTTCAAAGCCTGAATTCTGATTATGAAGCAAAGAGATATAAAAGTTTAACACTTGAGCTACCAAAACTAATTGTTGCAAGAAAGAATCTATTTTATGATTGGCTTTCAAGTAAGAATAAGCTTGGAGGACAGAATAAAATTCCAAGGTTATCAAATTCAAGAGAGTTTATTGAAGAATTAATTTCAATGAATTAGGAAACTGCTTTTAAGTAGGATAGATCAATTTTTTGAAGCTTTTCATCTGCATACAGCTTTGTGATTTTTAATTCATTCTCTCCGGAACTTGGTAAATTAAACATAGCATCATTTAAAATTGCTTCACATAGCGTTCTTAATCCTCTAGCACCTAACTTAAACTCATATGCCTTCTCTACAATGTATTCAATTGCACCTGGAGTAATTGAAAAGTTAATATCATCCATTTCAAAAAGCCTAGTATATTGCTTTATCAAGGCATTTTTTGGAACTGTCATAATATCTCTTAAAGCATCTTTGGTTAAGGGGTTTAAGTGACACATAACAGGTAATCTTCCAATGATTTCAGGAATTAGTCCATATGATCTTATATCATGTGGATTTATATATCTTAAAACATTCTCTTCATTTTCATTAATAACTTTTTCATTTGCAGGTTTAAATCCAATAGATTGAAGATTTAATCTAGTTCTAATTATATTTTCAATTCCATCAAAAGCGCCTCCTGCAATAAAAAGAATGTTAGACGTGTCAATCTCTATAAATTTTTGATCTGGATGTTTTCTTCCTCCTTTAGGTGGAACATTTACAATGGTTCCTTCAAGTAATTTAAGTAAAGCCTGTTGAACTCCTTCACCTGAGACATCTCTAGTGATAGAGGGATTATCACTTTTTCTTGCAATCTTATCGATTTCGTCTATAAAAACAATTCCATTTTGAGCTTTGTCTACATCAAAATCAGCAGCCTGAAGAAGTTTACTTAAAATACTTTCAACATCTTCACCAACATAGCCAGCTTCAGTAAGAACTGTAGCATCAACAATTGCAATAGGTACATTTAAAAATTTTGAAATAGTTTGAGCTAATAGAGTCTTACCAGTACCTGTGGGTCCAACCAGAATTAAATTACTTTTTTGTATTTCAATTTCTTCTTGTAAATTTTTTTGATTAATTCTCTTATAATGGTTATAAACTGCTACTGATAAGGTTTTTTTTGCGTCTTCTTGACCAATTACGTGAAGATCCAGGAAGTTTTTAATTTCCACAGGAGGTTTTAGCTCAACAGCAAAATCAGATGAATCTTTACTAGATTCATCATCTTTAAGAATCATATCTGCTTGAGATATACATATATCACAAATATGAGCATCTAAACCAGCTATTAATAATTTTGTTTGAGATTTTGATCTACCACAAAAAGAACATAAGATTTCTTCTTCACTCATGTTATTTGTTTAATACTTCATCAACCATACCATATTTATGAGCTTCATCTGCTTTCATCCAATAATCTCTATCACTATCTGCATTTACCTTTTTGAAAGTTTGGCCAGTATGTTTTGAAATAATCTTATATAGTTCGTCTTTAAGCTTGAGAATTTCCCTTGCTGTAATTTCAATATCAGCTGCTTGACCAGAAACTCCACCTAAAGGCTGGTGTATCATAACTCTTGAGTGTTTTAGTGCAGATCTTTTTCCCTTCTTTCCTGCGCATAGAAGAACTGCAGCCATAGATGCAGCACATCCGGTACAAATTGTAGCAACATCTGGCTTTATGTATTGCATTGTATCATATATTCCAAGGCCAGCATAAACTCCACCACCAGGAGAGTTGATATACATTTGAATATCTCTTGATGAATCTGTACTCTGCAAAAAAAGTAATTGAGCCTGAATGACGTTAGCAACGCTATCTGTAATAGCAGTTCCTAAAAACATAATTCTATCCATCATTAATCTTGAAAAAACATCCATCTGTGCTACATTTAATTGTCTCTCTTCAATAATATACGGAGTCATACTGCTTATAATCTTATCATAATAAGTAGAGCTAACACCATGATGTTTTGTAGCATATTTCTTAAATTCTTTTGAATAATCCATCTAATAAATTTTAAACTCAAAATTAATCAAATACACATCTAAATAAAAAAATATACCAATTATTTACCTTATTGACAATCGATAAATACTTATGGAACTTTATTAAAGATTATAAGGTATAATATATTTTGCTAAATTTGCTTTCTAAAATTAGTAACCTGGGTCGTGAACCCAAAACATTAAAATTATGGCAGTAAAAATTAGATTACAAAGACACGGAAAAAAGGGTAAACCTTTTTATTGGATAGTAGCAGCAGATGCTAGATCTAAAAGAGATGGTAAATACTTAGAAAAAATAGGTACTTATGACCCTAATACATCCCCAGCAACAATTGACTTGAATTTTGATTCTGCAATTTCTTGGTTAGGAAAAGGTGCACAACCTACAAATACTGCTAAGGCGATATTATCTTACTCTGGTGTTCTTCTAAAAAAACATCTCGATGAAGGTGTAAAGAAAGGTGCTTTCACAGAAGCTGAAGCAAAGAAAAGATTTGATAAGTGGATGAAAGAAAAGAGCGCAAAAATTCAAAAGAAAATTGAAGATGCTAATGCAGCGCTTGAATCAAATAAAAAAGAAGCAAGAGAAAGAGAAGAAGAATATAGAAAGAAAAAATTAGAAGAATCT
>CACMVZ010000008.1 GCA_902617285.1 uncultured Bacteroidota bacterium
TCTTTAAATAGTTAATATTATCTTTTAATAATTGTGGAAAGAATTTTTTGAGAATGATCTCGAGAATTTTCAATAAACCATTTATTTGTCTTTAATCCTCCACAGATAACTCCAGCAAGAAATACTCCATTAATATTAGTTTCCATGGTTTCCTCATTGTATAATGGGGTTTTAAATTCATCGTCATTTATTTTAACTCCAAGCTTTTTAAGTATTTCGTAATTTGGAAGATATCCAGTCATTGCTAATACAAAATCATTATTTATTTTTTCCACTCCAGTGGGAGTTTTAATCAATATCGTATTCTCCTTGATTTCAAGAATCTCTGATTCATAGAATGCTTTTATTTCACCACTTTCAATTCTATTTACAATATCAGGCTTTACCCAATATTTAATATTTCCTCCAATCTCCTTTTCTCTTATAATCATTGTAACACTTTTAGCACCTTTTCTATATGTGTCGAGAGCTACATCAACTGCTGAGTTTCCTGCACCTACAATTGCTATATCCATTTTATAATATGGATGAGACTCATTATAATAATGTAATACTTTGTCAAGTTCTTCACCTGGAATATTTAACAGATAAGGTATATCATAAAACCCTGTACATATAATTATATTTTTTGATTTCTTTATACCATTTCTGGTATTTAGAATAAAAAGTGATTCTTTTTTCTCTATTTCTAAAACTTCATTATATAAATCCAAGTTGAGATTCCAAGAATCACATACTCTCCTATAATATTCTAGAGCCTCAGTCCTTGTTGGCTTAACATTATGAGAAATAAATGGGATTTCACCGATTTCAAGTTTATCTGATGTAGAAAAAAAAGTTGTGTTTACTGGATAATTATATATTGAATTAACAAGCATTCCCTTATCAACTATTAAATAATCTAAATTATTTTTTTTTGCTTCAATACCACAAGCAAGTCCAATAGGGCCAGCACCAATAATTATTAGGTCTTTCATAATACAAGAATGAACAAATTTATTTAATTTTGTTTACTAATTTTAACTTCTATCATTGAATAATTTAGTAATTGTTGGGCATCCAGATAAAAATTCTTTTTGCCACAGTGGAATCTTTAATAAAATTCAAAAGATTCTAAGTGATCATCCCAGTCAAGATATAAAAACTATAGATTTATATGAAGATAAACTTCATAGAGATAAAAAAGACTTAATTGAAAATTATAAAAAAATGGTCACATGGTCAGATAGGATATATTTTATTTCTCCTGTCTGGTGGTTTAGACTTACTCCAAAGATGGAAATTTTTTTTGATGAAGTTTTTACCCCAGGGTTTGCTTATGAATTTGTCAATATCACCAAAACATATGCATATCCTAGATCATTTCTTAAAAAGAAAAAAATTAGATGCTACCTTACACATGGTGCCCCATCTTTACCAGTTAAAACAATATATTTAAATTCAGTTAAATTAAGACTTGTTCTTGGTGTATTTACATTTGTTTTTGGTTGGGGTGGAAATTGGAGTAATACAAAACAGTTTTGGTCAGTTCCATTTGTCTCAGACAAAAAAAGACAAAAATATCTTAAAGTAGTAGAGAGAGATTTAAGAAGAGATTGTAAAAAATAATTAAACTTTACTAGATAACTTATTTCTAATTTAATAAATTATAGACATGAATCGATTCATTTTCTTACTATTTTTTTTACTTCTTTCATGTTCTGATAGGGTTTCAATTATTGAAAATCAAGATTTTATCACTATTAAAAACCGGGGGGGTAAAACATTAGGATATGATCCTCAATCTGGAGTAAAAATTTTAATCGTTGATAATCTTGCCTTCAAAGACTTAAATAAAAACAATGAATTAGATGACTATGAGGATTGGAGATTACCTGTTGAAGATAGAGCTGAAGACCTAGCTGGAAAATTAACAGTAGAGGATATCGCAGGATTAATGCTTTACAGCTCTCATCAATCAATTCCAGGAGCTCACCAGGGGTGGCGTTCTGCAAAATATGGTGGACAAACATTTTATGAGAGTGGAGCAGAACCCAGTGATTTATCTGATGAGCAAATAAAATTTATTGAAGAAGATAACCTTAGACATGTTTTAATAACAAATGTTAAGAGCTCAACTGTAGCAGCTAAATGGAATAATAATATTCAATCTCTTTCAGAATCAATTGGATTTGGAATTCCAGTAAATATTAGCTCAGATCCAAGACATGGAAATGACTCATATGCAGAATTTACATCTGGTCAAGGCGGAAGAGTGTCTTCCTGGCCAAGTTCTCTTGGACTATCAGCAAGCTTTGATCCACATCTTATGAAAGAATTTGGAAGAGTTGCTTCTATTGAATATAGATCCTTAGGGATTGCAACAGCACTATCTCCTCAAATTGATCTTGCATCAGATCCGAGATGGGGAAGATTTGAAGGAACAATGGGTGAAGATCCAAATTTAGTGACGGATTTGGCTAGATCATATGTGGATGGATTTCAATCTACCAATACAAAGGGTTGGGGAGTCAACAGTGTAAATACCATGATTAAACATTGGCCAGGTGGTGGAACAGGTGAGGGAGGTAGAGATGGTCATTATGGCTTTGGCTCTTATGCAGTATATCCTGGAGATAACATTGAAGAACAAATGAAAATATTTACAGAAGGGGCATTAAATCTAAGAGGAAATACATTAAGTGCTTCAGCTATTATGCCCTATTACACAATTGCTTTAGGTAATGGAGAAGAAGTTGGATCAGCTTACAATAACTATTTGATTAATAATATTCTTAGAGATAAATATCAATATGATGGAGTATTATGTACTGATTGGGGAATAACAGGAGATGCCTTTGCAGTTGATGTGTTTTTCTCAGGAAAGAGTTTTGGTGTTGAGAATCTAACAGTTGCAGAAAGACACTATAAAGCTCTAATGTCAGGAATGGATCAATTTGGAGGTAACAATGATATGATCCCAGTACTTGAAGCATTTAAAATAGGAGTTGAAGAGTATGGTGAAGATTTCATGAGAAATAGATTTGAAAAGTCTGCTGTTAGGTTATTAAAAAATATTTTTAATGTTGGACTTTTTGAAAATCCTTATTTAGATTATGACAAATCAAGTACTATAATTGCTTCAGAAGAATTTGATAAAATGGGTAAAGAAGCACAAAAGAAGTCAATAGTAATGCTAAAAAATGATCAAAACTCCTTACCTATAAATACAAGAAAGAAAGTTTACATGCCAATGAGAAAAGTACCGAAAAGCATCAATTTTTTTGGACAAGAAATCCCTGAGAGTATGGAACATAAATTAAATATTTTGGACTTATTGGAGTATTACGAGGTTGTTGATGATCCCAATGAAGCTGATTTTGCTATAGTCAGTATCGAGAGCCCTAACAGCGGTTATGGATATGATAAAAAAGACGTAGAGTCAGGAGGTAACGGATATTTCCCAATTAGCCTTCAATATAGCCCTTACACTGCTAAGTTTGCTAGAGATGAAAGTATTTCGGGAGGCAGTATTTTTGAAGACTTCAACAACAGATCTTATAACAATAAAAGTATTAAAACAAAAAATGAGTCTGATATGAAGCTTGTTCATGAGACTTATAAATTGATGAATGGTAAACCATTAATTTTAATTGTAAGGGTTTATAACCCGTTGGTTTTTTCTGAGATTGAACCATATGCCTCATCAATTTTAATTGACTTTGGTGTAGAGTCAAGATCAATGTTGGATTTATTATCAGGTAAATTCGAACCATCAGGATTGCTTCCCTTCCAAATGCCTATTGATATGAAAACTGTAGAACTTCAAAAAGAAGATATTCCACGTGACATGATTCCTTATATTGATTCAAAAGGAAATGAATATGATTTTGCTTATGGAATGAATTGGAAAGGAGTTATTAATGATAAACGTGTCAAAAAATACAAATAATTATTCATAGTGATTCGAGAAGCTAAATTCTGTGAGACTAAGAAAAATAGATACTTTTTAAAAAGGCAATGGGATAGATCTAAAGGATTACTTCTATATATTATGTTAAACCCTTCTATGGCTGATGATACAAATGATGATCCGACAATTCGTCGTTTGATAAATTTTACAAAGAAGTTTAACTATGGTGGATTTTTGGTCGGTAATATTTTTACAAAAATCACTCCAAATCCAAAAGAGGTTGATAAATCAAGAGGAATTACAAATAAAAATTTTGAGGAGCTTTTAAAATTAATTAACAAAGTTGATCAGATAGTTTATGCATGGGGTAATAGTGTTGAAGAGCCTAAAATTTTAAAAGAGTTGATTTCAAACCCTAAATGTTTTGGCAAAAATTTTAATGGAACTCCAAAGCATCCACTATATCTTCCGTCAAGTTCTAAGCTAGAAAGTTACAGAGATTAGTTTAATTATTCAGTTATAATAATAGTTCCAAGCATTGAGGGATGATACTCACATATATAATAGTAAGTTCCAGCCTCAGTCGGTGACCATGAAATAGTTCCGCTTGAAGAACCATTATTTGTGACACCATTAATTAAATTATTTGAATCTATACCACCATTGGATACTATAATTAAATAAAAAGGATGTCCAGGTGAATTAACATTAAAAGTGAAAGTATCTCCAACTTTAGCTGAAATTGAAGGATCATTCCCTGAGACATTACCGTTCTGGTCAGATCCAGATAAAATGTAATTGGATGAACCTTGAGCAGTAACATCAATACTATATGTACTTGAAGTTGTTGAAGTTGTTTGAACTTCACTAAACAATGCTTCTAAAGTAGTATTAGAATTTATTGTAATGCTAATAGTTGAGTTTGAAGAATCTGAACCATTCCATCCCACAAACTCATATCCATCATTTGGTGATGCGGTTATAGTTACAATGGTTCCATCATCATATGTTCCACCTGAAGTAGAAACGGACCCACCAACACCAGCCGAAACAGTCAGAGTGTATTGAGTAACAGTTGAAGTTGATGATGATGTATTACCATAGTTAGAAAACGATGAATTCGATGATCCAAGATTAACCTCACTAGAACCATAATCATCCTTTGAACACGAAACTAATATAAGGATTAATGAAATGATAAATAAGGTCCTAAAGCATTGCATAAACTCTGCAATACTAAGCTTTAATAATTTAAAACTTATTTAAGGAATTGTTAAATTTAGTTTATGAAGTTTATCATCTGATCAGCAATCAATTTATTACCCTGATCATTCAAGTGAACACCATCATAAGTAAGTATCCCTGAAGGATAATTTTTAGGATTATTCTCAGATATGTAATCTATAAAAATTTTTCTTAAGTCAATTAAATCAGTACTATACTCAGAAGATAATTTTCGAATAACATTAGAAAATGCATCAAGATCTTTATTCATACTTTCCATTGTTTGAGCATCCCTGTACTGTTCAATATATTGATTTGCTAAAGTAAAGTCTCCATAGTTTTCCCCAATAACTGTTGGGGTACATAAAACAACCTTTGCCCCTATTTTCTGAATCTCAGAAATTATTTGTCTTAAACCATTTTCATATAGATCTATGTCTGACCCTGTGCCAAAATCATATTTATGCCAAACATCATTTATACCAATGTAAATAAAAACAATATCAGGATCTAAATCTATTACATCCTTTTTATATCGTGTAAGAAGATCTGAAACTTTATCTCCGCTAATTCCCCTACCAACTAGCTCTGTTTTCTCTGGAACGCTTTGTGATAAAAATGTTATAAATCCAGTATAATCTGGATAAACTAACTCACCATTATTTTCAATTCCAACTTCTTTATCATAGACTCCAGCCTCTGTAATAGAATCACCTAAAAAAACAATTTTCAATTTACCTTCATTCACATCATTACAGCCAATAATTAATATAAAAATCAGAAGATGCAAGTACCTCATTAAAGTTCTCTAATTTTAATATTTCGATACCTAACGTCCCATCCATGATCTTGAAGACCAATTTTACCTGTTTTAAATTTACCAAAAAAAGGAGCGTATGTAAAATACGGATGATCAGGAACTAAATTTTCATAATATTTATCAGCGCTAAATTTTGATCTCGAAACCATTTCATCCCACTCTGGACCAGATAGAGGAAAGGAGTATACAAATTCACCATTAAAAGTTATTGAACCTAAGTTATTATTATGGTCAACTTTTAAAAGTAAATGGTTCCATTTTCCATAAGAGTTGTACTTAACATTACCAATAGGTTTCATATCATATAAAGCAGGTGCTTGATGATATAGTGTACTTGGTCCATCAAAATTTTCATTATCTAATACTTGGATTTCTGGACCTGTCTTCCATGGAAAATCAACTTCAGGAATCTCAACCACCATAAAGAAAACACCGCTATTACCACCTTTTGGAATTTTCCATTCAAGTGATAACTCAAAATTTGTATATGATTTTTCAGTTACAATATCATTACCCATACTTGCATTATCATCATTAGAATCTAAAACTAACTCTCCATTTTCTATACTCCAAGCATCAGACATTTTATCACTATTGTATTGATGCCATCCGTCCAATGACTTACCATCAAACAAATATGTCCATTCTGCATTTTGTGAAAATCCTATTGATATTATTGAGAGGAAGAATAAGGTGTAAAGTTTTTTCATAGCAATGTTTTTTTACAATTTAAAAATAATAATTAACTAAATATTTTTATTAGTTAATTTAATTATGGTGTTTAAGTTAATAAAAGAAAACAAATTATTGAAAATGATAGTCCAGTAAGACCTTGAATTAGAGTAGCAGTTGTAAAAAACTTTATAACCTCTTTTATATTCAAATTTGAATATTTTGTTACAACCCAAAAGTAGCTATCATTTACGTGAGAAACTGTCATAGCTCCAGAACCAATAGAAGTTATTAAAAGTACTTTTTCAATTTCACCAATAATTCCGATTTGATCAATTAGAGGTGATACTAAGGCACATGTAGTAATAATTGCAACTGTTGATGAGCCCTGAACTGTCTTAATTAAAGCAGCAATTAAAAAAACAGATACCAGCCCATATATACCATTGAAATTTACTATCCCCAGAGATTCAATTACTCCTGATGTTCTAATTATAAATCCTAATGCTCCACCTGCACCAGTTATAAGTAGTATATCTAACGAGTTTTTTAGAGAATTTCCAATCCATTTTGAGATATTTTTGGAATCATCTCTTTTAATAAATACTATTGAGATAATAAGTCCAATAAGTAGTGCAATTTCAGGTTTACCAATAAAGCCAATAAAATTTGTTAGCTGGTTTTCAATAATATTGAAAGATGGGTATTTCAATAATGTTGAAATTGATATTAAAATAATTGGAATAATGATTGGAAGAAAAGCAGAAATTTTTTTTTCATGATTTAGACTATTAGAAGCTTTATTATCACTACTTAATTTAAAGTCTTTTTTTAATAAAACTCTCATCCATATATATCCTGACATGGATACTGCTATTCCAATAATCAATCCTAATAATAATAGTAAACCAACATTAGCACCTATTAAGGCTGAGGCTGCAAGAGGACCAGGGGTAGGGGGAACAAAAACATGAGCTGAGTATAAACCTGTTGCTAGACATACGGTCAGAATGATCATTTTTCTTCCTGATACTCTAGAAATTTCTTTAATAATTGAGGACATTAGTATAAATGCTGCATCACAAAATACAGGTATGGATATAATGAATCCAAGAATGTTAAATGTTAGAGGAATCTTTGATAATCCAAATATTGAAATGAAAGTTGTAACCATTTTATTAGTTGCACCTGTTTCTTGAAGAAACTTTCCTAAGATAGTCCCTATAATTATAATAGGTCCAATTGAGAGTATTATGTTTTTAAAACCCACGAATGTTAGGTATAGAGTCTCAGAAAAATCAATTTTTAAAAATAAACCACTTAAAATTGAAATAATCAGTAAGGCGAAATATGGTTTTATCTTCATTTTTTTGTTATGCTCCTCATTAACTGTTTTGAGCACATATAACCAGGAGTTCCTGCAACACTTCCACATGGGAAACTTCCTGCACCACAATAAAAAATATTATCATATTCATGATATGAGTAAAAATTATCTTTATTATTACTAAAAGTTCTTTTTTCATAATTCTGATTTCCAGTTAATGTTATGTGATCAATATTTCCTTCTGGAAAAAGAAAAGTTTCATTCAAGTCCATAGGAGTCAAAAATTTTGAAAAAACAATATCTTCAGGATTTTCTATATGAGGAATTACTTTTGAAATAATTCTATCTTTTATATCAGATACATTATCTGCTTTTTTATCAAAACTTAGATTTTTAGTAAAGAAAATTAATTTATCATAATCTTCATGATTATCCATATTTCTTTGAGCACTTCCCTCAGGATAAATTTGAATAAATCCAGGAAAGTAATCACCATTATTTTTTAAAGCTTTTTGACTCGCATTTTCAAAATCTTCAAGTGAGTCAACTGAAAAAATAAATCTAAAAGAATCAGAGTAATTATTTGCATCTTTCCATCTTACAGGATTTTTAAAAAAAGCTGTTACTTTTCCGCTAGTTCCGATTAAATCCAAACTATTCTGATTTTCAAAGTCTTTAATAAGTTTTGAAGGAGTTATAGGATCCGTTGCAAAAATTAGATGATCGTAATTTAATTTAGTGTCTTTATTGTTTTTAGAAAATAAAATAGATTGCTTAGAACTATCAACTTCTTTAATGTTTGATTCTAAATAAAATTTAACCCCAAGTTCTTTATTTATTTCAGTTAAGTTCTCAGTTATCTTCCATATCCCTGTCTTTACAAATCCCCAGTATCCATCAAATATTGATCCTGAATCCATCAAAGGAATTGTAAATGCTGTTCCTGGGTCATAAATTGAAGCAGGCCCACTTTCAATCACTGTCATACCCATATAAAGTTTTGCTTTTTCAGAAGAAAAGTAATGATCTAAAAGATCTTTAGCTGTACCACTAATCCATAGACTAGTAAGCTCTTTTCCTAAAAATTGATTTGCTAACTCGATTGAGGGGCTTGTTGCGTTTCTATATAATTTTTGAATAAACTCAACTACTTTATTTTCATCATTTCTAAATTCATTAACCTTGCCGGTCTCTCCCCATTTATGTTTAAGTTCTTTTTCAAGTCTGTCATTATCTTGATATATTTTTGTAGAAGTTTCCTCACCGTTAAAATATACAAGCTTTGGATTTTTTGGGTAGTAAGCATGAATTTTTTTGCTAAGACCAGTTTCATTAAATATAAAATCAGGCATCATACCTAAAACAGTTGCTCCGTATGCAAAATCAACTTTTTTATTATCTATTGAGACAGTATCTTTTATACATGCCCCTCCAGTAAATGTCTTTTTTTCAATAATCTCAACTTGGTATCCATTTTTTGCAAGATAATTTGCAGCAACTAGTCCATTAATTCCACTACCAATAATAACTACTTTCTTCATAATTATAATCTAATATATTATAAATGGTTTATTTAATATTTATATAAATCAAAAAAGGAGATCAAATGATCTCCTTTTAGAAATGAAAATAATAGAAGTTATTATCTCATTGAAAAATCTGCATAGGCACCAGTACCATGTTCTGCTATATCTAAACCTTGTGTCTCCTCCTCATCTGAAACTCTAAGTCCCATTATTGCTTTTACTGCAAGAGCAATTATAGCAGTACAGATTACACAAAAAGCTCCTACAATTCCAACACTTGCAAGTTGAACCATAAATTGATCGAAACTAGCAGATGCTCCAAATATACCTACAGCTAAAGTTCCCCAGATTCCAGCGAATAAGTGGACAGGTATTGCACCTACTGGGTCATCAAGCTTACATTTATCTAATAATGCAACACCTAGAACTACAATCATACCTCCAATTGCTCCAATTATTATTGCTTCAGTTGGTCCCATCTGGTCTGCACCAGCTGTTATTCCAACTAAACCTCCAAGTACACCGTTCATAAACATTGTCAAATCAAGATTTTTATATAAAAATCCAGAAAATAATACTGCACCAAGTCCTCCAGCTGCTGCTGCAAGGCATGTTGTTACAAGAACAAGAGAGGTATTTGCTGGATCAGCAGATAATACCGATCCTCCGTTAAATCCAAACCATCCCAACCAAAGTATAAGAACTCCAGCTGCTGATAATGGTATATTAGAACCTGGAATAGCTAATGCTTTTCCATTACTATCAAATTTTCCTTTTCTCGCTCCTAAAAGATATATAATGACTAATGCTCCCCATCCACCAACAGAATGAACCAATGTTGATCCAGCAAAATCATAAAATCCTACTTCATCTGTAAAAGAAGAAAGAAAGCCAGATCCCCACTGCCATGATCCTACAATTGGATAAACAATGGTGACATATAATAATACAATTAGCATAAACGAATTAATTTTTATTCTCTCCGCAACTGCTCCGGAAATTATTGTTCCGGCTGTTGCTGCAAACATTCCTTGAAATAAGAAGTCAGTCCAATAAGTATAACCTTCACTATATGAAAGATCTGCAGCTGCAACTGCATCTAAACCAGCCCCAGCAAATCCAAGTACACCACCAAATGCTCCTATAATATTAAAATCTCCAGGGTACATTAAATTAAAGCCAATAAAACAATAAGATATCAGCCCCATAGTTATTATAAAGAAGTTTTTGAATAAAATATTTATTGTGTTTTTTTGTCTTGTAAGTCCAATTTCTAAAAAAGAGAACCCAAGATGCATAAAAAATACTAATGCTGCACACAGCATCATCCAAACATTATTTGTTGTTAATAGTTCCATAATTTTTAATTAAATGATTTATTTCCTTTTTCACCCGTTCTTATTCTGTAAGATTCTTCACATGGAAGTATGAAGATCTTACCATCACCAACATTACCTGTAGCTCCCGATTTAATTATAGCATCAACTGTAGCATCAACGAATGTATCGGACACAACAATTGATAAATATCTTCTTTGGATATCTTTAGTGCTATAAGTAATACCTCTGTATACTTTTCCTATCTTCTCATTTCCAACTCCGGTTACATCCCAATAGCTGAAAAAATAAACCTCTGCATCATGCAAAGCTTTAACTACCTCGTCAAATTTTGACTTTCTAATAATTGCTTCTATTTTTTTCATAACGGTTTGAGTTTAAAGACTAACTCCAAATACTAAAAATGCTGCTTCAGCATCAGGATTCAGGATGAATGATCCAAACACAGGAAGTGCAAATGAGTCAGAAATTTGTATTTCTTTAGATCCACTAAAAGACATATTTACAATTCCACTTCCTCCATTAGCATACCATGCATCTCCTTGATCATCACCATAACCAATTGCAATATCAACTGGACCAGCTCCAAAAGCTAGCTCCACATATAAAGCTTCTACATCAGTAAAGTATCCTGCGAGTAAATCTACACCACCAATAGATGTTGATCCACTAATTTCTGTATAGTCTCCTTCAAAAAAACCATAACCATCGCTATCATATAGACCACCTTCACCTGGGAAAGTATAGTTAGTAACTGTAAGTGCAAATGGTCCAAAATCATAGCTTAAGTAAGCATCTAATTCATTACCACCACCGTTAGCTGTAGTAGGGAAACTTCCCCAAACACCAGCTTCTAAATTTCCAGAACCAAGAGTCATATATGGTTGAATGTGAGCTCCTGATCCAAACTGAGTACCTCTCCAAACGTAAGAACTTACTACATCTGCTCCAAAATCTTGAGAAAATGAAATATTGCTGGATAATATTGCAATCGTAGTTAAAATTCCAGTTCTTATTGTATTAGAAAAGTTTAATTTAAATAGTTTCATAATTATATTTTTGATTAAAAAATCAAATCTATATTATACCACTATTATAAAAACTTATTTTTTTTGAAAAGATTCCATTTTTATTAAAATAATATTTTACAATAAGAAATATTTAGAAAAATTAAATTTGAGCAGTTCTTTTTTTGGAATTTTATAAAAATTAAGATTTAATCTTTATAACTAATTTCAAATAATATTTCGTTTCTTCTGTTGTAGAACTTCGTTGGAGCATCGTATGAAAGTACATAGAAGTCACTAATTATCTCAAGTCCATTATTTTCAAGAATAGATTTGAGTTCATTTCTATGTTTCAGAATTTTATTAGGATTTGAGTATCCTGAATATCTAATTGCTGCAAAATATCTTGGATTAGAAATATAGGCTTCAAGGTCTTTATCATTTGGAATAGGAAGGTCTTCTGTTAAATATTTTTTTGGAAGAACAAACTCCATAGTTTTATTTTGATCAGACATATATACAGGAGTAGTCATAGCAATTTCTTCATTCTCTTGATTGTTACCAGCAATATATCTAAAGAGTTTACCAAAATTGTTATTTCTATTCTGATCAGCAGATATCTTGACCATAGCAGCACTAGGATAAAATCTTATTTCAGCATTATCAATTTGTTCTACTACTTGATACTCCTGTGTTTCATATTTCTGTGAAAAAACCATTGATGAGTTTAAAAAAATAATTGCAATTAAAAAATTAAATTTAGGTATTGTATTAATCATATAACAAATATAAATAGTCATAGGTCATAAAAAACCAATTGAATCTGGTTTAGGATATTCTTAACAACCATTTCTTCCCGGCTACGTTAATTAATATTTTGCAATAAAGTCCTCCTTCAAAATTTCTCGAAAATATTTTATAAATAAATCACAATTAGATTTGCTAAATACCATAGGAGGTTTAATCTTAATTACATTATTAAACGGCCCGTCAATGCTAGAAAGAATTCCAAAGTCCTTTAACCTGTTTATAATATATTGGGCTTCCTCATTTAATGGTCTATCATTATCATCAAGAAATTCAATACCTAAGAAGAGTCCTTGACCTCTTACATCTGCAATAATTCTGTTTTCTTTTGCCAGTTTTTTTAGTTCTTTTTTAAAATAATTCCCAACAACTTTAGAGTTTTTTTGAAGATTATTTTTCTTAACAGTTTTGAGAACTTCTAGGGCGATTGAACATGAAACTGGATTCCCCCCAAATGTGTTAAAAAATTCCATTCCATTTGCAAAACTCTCTGCAATTTCTTTAGTGCAGACAACAACTCCAACTGGGTGGCCATTTCCAATGGGTTTTCCTATTGTAATAATATCAGGGATAACGTTGTGCATTTGAAAACCCCAGAATGTTTTACCCATTCTTCCACATCCTACCTGAACTTCATCTGATATACAGACACCTCCGTTTTTCCTAACTTCTTTGTAAGCTTTTTTTAAAAATCCATTAGGTAATTCAACCTGACCTCCGCAACTTATAATAGGTTCTATAATAAACCCTCCAAGCCCTTTATTCTTACTTTTAATTTTTTTTATTAGTTCTTTAACCTCATCAACATATTTTTCGTCTTTTTTATCTCCTTCATATTTTCCCTTAAAATTGTTTGGAATAGGAATCACATGAGTATTTTTTGGTGCTCCACTACCCCCTTTTCCATCAAATTTGTATGATGAAATGTCAACACATATATTAGTGTTTCCATGATAACCATGCTGAGATACTATTATATCGATATTACCGGTATGAGCTTTCATCATCCTTATTGCTAGTTCATTAGCTTCACTCCCTGAGTTAACATAATGAACAACATTTAACTCATCGGGTAAGGTGTTAAGTATTTCTTTTGTAAGGTGGTTAATATTTTCATGTAAATACCTAGAGTTAGTATTAAGAACTGACATTTGACTTTTTCCTACACTTACTACTTCTTCATTTTCATGTCCAACATGAGCAACATTATTTACAGTATCTAAATATTTCTTGCCCTTATGATCAATTAGATAAACTCCTTCTCCGCGAACTATCTTAATTGGTATATCGTAATGAAGTTTAAGACTCTTTCCAATATGTTTTTTTCTATAATCTATTATTTCACTATTAGTCTTATTCTTTAATGAGATCAATCCTTTATTTTTAAATAGGGTGTTAGGATCTGGACATATATCTCTCCAAACATCTTCTTGTTTTGAATAACATACACCTGGATAATCAACTTTAAAATTTAACATAGAGAGCATAATTTGGAAATGAAGATGAGGTGCCCAATTTCCATTCTCAGGGTAATTTGCTACCTCAGCAATTATTTCTCCCCTCTTTACTTTTGAGCCTATCTTATTTTTTAATACGCTATCAACTGAGTTATGGCCATATAGAGTAAAAAATTCAAGGTCCTCAACATTATGTTTTATGATTACTAATCCTCCATATTCTTTATTACCTTCATCATTCAACGCAGCGACTATTTCTCCATCATGTATGCTACTGACTTTTGTGCCTACTGGAACCCAAAAGTCTAAACCTAAATGAATAGTTCTGTTTTCCTCACCCTCATTTCCAACTTTCTCATATGAATTTGAAGAATAGATTGATCTTGGTTCAAGATATCCACCAGAAATAATATGATCTGGTATACTCTTTTGTAGTTTTTCAATTTTAAATTGAAAAAAATCTAAATCTTCAATTTCATTTCTAGTACCTAACCAGTTGCTACCTATACTTAAATCTAGATTATAAAATTTTGTTTTATTTATTTCTGGTAACAGATCTTTAATTGAGAAGCTACTATTTTTAGCCCACTTATAAAATTTATTTTTATCAGGATGAGCATCTAGTGAGCATGCTTTTCTAAATGAATAATATGCAAACTCTGAATCAATTTCACTCCATTTATAAAGAAGATCCCATGCAGATTTCTCACTAATTAAAAGATATTTGTTATCGGGTTCTTTATATCTATTAATAGATGATTTTGTTACAGAAATGACCAGCCTCATAGCAATTAAATTATATAATAGCTTTAGTTCATTGTCTTTAACCTTTCTATTCTTATTATATCCTTTTAATATATCTATACATCCAGAGAGAGGGTCATTTAGATTCATTATACCATATGAACAAGTGATTGCAAGATCATTAATAGTTTGAGAAAATACCGAGTCACCAAAATCAATTACTGATTTAACAGTTGGATTTAAAAAATCATTAGTAACAATAATGTTATTATCATTAATATCGTTGTGAATAATTGATTTTTCAAGCTTATTGTATAGATGAAGATTCTCTTTGAAATTTTTTATAAATTTTTTTAAGATCTTCAGTTTCTTAGTATCAAATTTATCTATATGGCTTTCTACCCATAGTGATTTTGCAACATCCCACTCAATTTCCCTGTGAGCATATGAATGTTTAAAACCTTGCAGAGATTTTGATAATTCAGAACATGAATATCCTAACTCATATCGTAATGATTTTGTTATTGGATTAACGGAGCTCCATAACCTACCATCTATCCAGCTCATTAATCTTACAGACCTATTAAATCCATAACTATCTTGAATAATAGATGATTTTTTATTATCACTTGAGAGAACTATTTTAGGCAGTTTGATTTTAGAGTTTTTGTTTAGATGTTCTAACAATAGGATTTGATAGTCAATGTACTCTTGATCAAAACTTGATCTAGATATTTTCAATAAATATTTTTTAGAATTATTTGATATTACTTTGAAGTTAAAGTCAATCTCTCCATCAAGAATTGAGATTTCTCCATCTAAATTATATATAGATTTTAAAATTTTTGCGGCTTCTTTTAATGATATTTTAGATTTATCAAAGCTCATTAGACATGAGGAAATTATTTTGTAAATTAATCAAATGGAATGGTATTTAAAAGTAATCAATTCTTATTTTGATTTTAACGGAAGATCCAGAAGAATGGAGTATTGGATGTTTGTTTTTATCAATTCTCTTATTTCAATTTTCTGTCTACTCTTAGATAATATGTTTGGAACTACATGGGCAATTGGATACGGACCTATTTACATAGGATATGGTCTAGCAGTATTTGTCCCAAGTTTATCTGTAGCTATTAGAAGACTCCACGATGTAGGCAAATCAGGATGGTACTACTTACTTGTATTAATTCCACTAATTGGAGCAATATGGCTTATAATTCTTTTTGCCACTGAAGGAGAACAAGGCGAAAATCAATTTGGACCAAATCCAAAGAATGATAATTTTGAAAACAGGGATTTCTAAATTTTAAAAATTATGGAGCTGGATTTGGTATTTTCTCATTAACTAAATTAATTTCTGAGATAATTTCATCAGATAATTTAATATAAATACTATTAATATTTTCTTTCAACTGATTCATTGATGTAGCCCCAATTATATTACTAGTTACAAATGGTCTATCATTAACAAATGCAAGCGACATCTCTGTTAATGTCATATTATGCTTTTGTGAAATTTCAAAATACATATCAATTGCCCTTGCACAATTATTATTACTAAATCTTGATAAATTGGGAAATAGTTTAAGCCTACTATTTTCAGGCATCTCACCATTCCTGTATTTTCCAGAAAGCACACCAAACCCAAGAGGTGAATATGCCAACAATCCAACGTTCTCTCTTTTACATATTTCTGCATTACCAACTTCAAAAAGTCTATTTAAAAGTGAATAAGGATTTTGGATAGTTATCATTTTAGGTAACCCAATTTTAGAGTATTCAATAAACTTCATGAATCCCCAAGGATTTTCATTTGATAAACCAACATATCTTACTTTTCCCTCATCAACTATTTTTTTTAGTTTCTCCAAAATCTCTTGAAAGTTATCCTCCCATCCATCATTAGCATATGTAAATCCTCTTTTTCCAAAAAAGTTTGTCATTCTTTCTGGCCAGTGAAGTTGATATAAATCCAAGTAATCAGTTTTAAGTCTTTTTAAGCTTCCATTTACTGCATCTTCAATTGAGTCTCCTTTAAACCCTGTTTTTCTAATATGAGCTGTGTAGTCTCCGGGTCCAGCAATTTTTGAAGCTAATATGATTTTTTCTCTATTATTTCTTTGAGATAACCAATTCCCAATTATTCTTTCAGTATCAGCATATCTTTCAGGAGTAGCAGGAACCGGATATAATTCAGCAGTATCAAAAAAGTTTACTCCTTGATCTAAACTATAATCCATTTGTTCAAAAGCCTCAGACTCAGAATTTTGTCTACCCCATGTCATAGTACCAAGACATATTTTACTTACTTCAATATTTGTACCAGGTAGTTTGTTGTATTCCATTACTTATATTAATTATTTTATTTTGACGAGAATCCGCAAAATATAAAATTTTGAGTCGTTTCAAAAGGAGTTGTATGATTAATATACTCATAATCATTAATCGATAGTTCTCCATCACAAAATAATTTTTCAAGAGAGTCTTTATCATACTGAGAAATATTTAAACCACTACATTTTAAGGGCCCTGATTTTGAAAAAGTACCAACAACAAAATTTTTGGAAAATTCATTAACTAGTTTGACATATCTCTTGATTTCTTTTTTTTCAGTTAAAAAATGAAATACAGCTCGATCATGCCAAAAATAGTATTGAGTTTCTGGATTAAAATCATTTATATCACTAACAATCCAATTTACACTATCAGAATCTTTTCCAAGTCTATCTTTTACTCTATTGATAGCATTTATAGAAATATCAAGTACAGATATATTTTTGTATTCGTTCTGGATTAGATAGTCAACAAATCTACTCTCACCCCCACCAATATCAATTATAGGTGACGACTTATCTATATTAAATTTCTCAAAAAACTTAATTGATGTAACTGGTAATTCTTGTGTCCATGATACTTCATTAGGACTCTTTTCTTTGTAAATTTTATCCCAATGAGATTTTGTTGACATATTTAAATTTACAAAAACTAGTTATAAAATATATGTAATTTGCGATTCTTAAAAAATATTTAAGTGAGCCAAAAAAAACTTCTTAGACAAATGGGACTTATGCTTGTAACTGCAACAGGTATATGCTCAATGATGGGTGCCTCGATAAATGTAATACCATTTATGATTCAAAAGAACGTTCCAGGAATTGGCCCATATGTAGTTCCAGCATTTTTATTTGCTGCAATACCTGCAATATTTGCTGCATACTCTTATGCAATTTTATCCTCTTCTATGCCGAGAGCAGGTGGAAGCTATCTATATGCAAGTAGAGGACTTAATCCATATCTTGGGTTTATAGCAAGTTTTTCCCAATGGTTTGGATTGTCAATAGTTATAGGAGTTATTGCATATATTATTGTACCCTTTATAAGAGATGTATTTTATAATTTAGGGTTAAGAAGTATTTCAGATTTTCTAGAAGTAGGATATGTAAGATTATCAATATCATTGATTTTAATTTGGGTATTTATATATATAAATATTATTGGCGGAAAGCTCTACAGAAACACATTAATTCCAATGTTATTTATAATGTTTGCACTTGGGAGTATAGTTATTGTATCGGGATTATTATTTAATCAAAATGATTTTATTACAGCAGTATTTGAAATTGATAAAAGGGAAATAACTTCAATTCAATATAAACAGTTTGATTGGAGGGTTTTTCTAACTGCATCTACTCTGCTTTTCTCAAGTTTTATTGGTTTCGATGCAATTGCTCAAACTGGAAATGAGGCAAAAAATCCAACTAAAAATATTCCCAGAGCAATATTACTGGCAATATTTATAGTTTCAATTTATTATATACTTTTTACTATATCTGTATATAATATTGTCCCATGGAATTTTGTGGCTGATGAATCATTAATTAAGGATATTACTGCACCAGGGCTATTAAGTTACGTTTTGCCACCATTTTGGGGAATATTAATAATTCTGGGAGCAACAATAGCACTTATAAATGACTTACCTGCAATGATTTTATCTGTATCAAGGTTGATGTTTGCTTGGTCCAAAGACAAAATTTTTCCAGATAAAGTTTCAAGTATTCATAAAAAGTATAGTACTCCATATATATCTATAATAATTGTTGGAGTTGTAGCAAGTATTGGTTCAATAGGTTCTCACTTCGCAGGTGATTTTTTTCTTGGTATTGATATAATGGTAACCTCAATGATGATAAATTTTTTACTAATGTGTATTACTGTAATTACAATAGTCAAGGTTAACCCAAAACTATATCAAGAAATCAAAATATTGAAAAACAGATCACTTCAAAAGATCATTGGATATATAGGCTCATTTGTAATAGTTATCTTTTTAGTAATTCACACCTATAAAGATTTGACATCAGAAGTTGATGCTTGGTACTTCCATTCTACATTCATCTATCTAATTGTAATGACTTTAGCATCAATATATTTTCTTACACGATGGATAAAAATTAAAAGAAACAATAAACATATTTTTAAATCTTTACCATCTGAGTAATGCAAGAAATAATTAAAATATCAGATAAGCTTTCAGTTCCAAGAGTTTTAATAGGTCTATGGCAGATAGCAGATATGGAAAAAGATGGTAAAACATTAGATCCCAATGTTACTTCAAAGTACATGAACTTATATGCTGAAAATGGATTTACTTGTTTTGATATGGCAGATCACTATGGATCTAGTGAAATAATTGCAGGAGTTTTTAAAAATAACTACAAAAATCATTCTGATATAAATCTTTTTACTAAATGGGTGCCTACCCCTGGAAAAATAGATAGAAAATTAACAAAGGATGCTGTATTAAAATCTTTAAGTAGGATGAATCAATCTCAAATTGATCTTATGCAATTTCATGCTTGGCAATATTCTGACCCAAGCTGGATTGATGCTCTATTTTATCTTGATGAATTAAGACGTGAAGGACTAATTAAAAATATTGGGGTAACAAATTTTGATTCTGCTCATCTAAGAATTGCATTATCTAGTGGAATAAAATTAGTTTCAAATCAAATATGCTATTCATTGCTTGATAGAAGAGCAAGTGGAGAAATGTCAGAAATTTGTCAAGAATTTGGTGTTAAATTATTTGCATTTGGGACTCTAGCTGGAGGATTTCTATCAAAAAAATGGTTAGGTAAAAAAGAACCTAAAATTAGTGATGATCTAAACTGGTCTCAAATGAAATATAAGAGATTTATTGATGTAACAGGAGGATGGAAAAAATTTCAAAACCTCCTTGACACTTTGAATGGATTAGCAATAAAAAATAATACTTCAATTTCAAATATTTCAAGTAGATATATTCTTGAAGATCCAAACGTTGCAGCAGTTATAATTGGAGCAAGATTAGGAGAGAGCGATTATATCAATGACAACAAAAAAATATACGATGTTAATTTTAGTGAAGAGGATAAGAAACTATTATCTAAATCACTAAATTTATTAAATGTAGTTCCAGGAGATTGTGGTGATGAGTATAGAAAACCTCCATTTCTTACTGCATCTGGTGATTTAAGTCATCACTTAAGTTCAATGCCAAAAGTTTATGAAATTTCTAAAGTGACAAAAAAAAGAGAAAATATTTCAAGTAATACCAGTTGGGAAGAAATGGCTAGTTATTCAAGGGCAGTTAAATATGGTAACAGAATAATTGTCTCAGGAACTACTGCTACTCATGACGAAAAGGTTATTGGTAAAAATGATCCAATCGCTCAAACAAACTTCATTATTGATAAGATAGAGGCAGCAGTCTCTTCATTAGGTGGAAGTCTAAGTGATATTGTTAGAACTAGAGTTTTTGTAAAAAATATGGATGATTGGAAAGATGTTGCAGAAACTCATGGTAAAAGATTTAAAGAAATTAATCCTGCTAATACATTAGTTCAAGCTAATCTTGTAGGCGAAGATTATCTTGTAGAAATTGAAGCAGAAGCTATAATTGAATAATATGTTTTCAATTATAATAAATAAGTTAGTCACCAATTCTTGAAAACAGCCAAGCTTCTTGAGAATTTGGTTTCATTACAACAAGTGTCTCTTTCCCTAGAAAGTATTCTAAAGCATATTCTTCATTAGTATCTGTTCTGTAGACTAAAATTTTATCATCAATAAATTCTACATTCCCCTGAGCAAGTACTGAGAATTTATTACTTCTTGTAAAAGAATTATCTAGTTGAATTAATAATATTTCACTTTCATTATTTAGCCAATATCCGTAAATATTAGAAGGATTTTCACTAGCTGAATATGATAAAGAACTTATAAAAAGAGTTAAAGAAATAATGAAATTTTTCATGGTTTTTAAATGGGTTTAAATTTTGTGCAAAAGTACTAATTTTCCCATAAATTTTCATCGATATTTAGAACTAATTATCTATGTTTTTAGAAAAATAACAATTTTTAAATTTTAGTTTAACCTTTATTTAATTTTAGAAAATTTCAACCCTGCATTCAACTCAAGCCTTTTCAAAATTTCATCACCCATTGAAGTTGAAGGTGTAAGAACTCCATAAGAATCATTCAAGGAATCTTTCGCTAAACAAACAGCACTTTCAGCAAGCATTTTAGAAGTTGAACCGTATCCAGGATCTCTATCTCCAGTTACTTTATAAATTGAAGTAACTGATTCCCCAAACACATAGAATCTTATATTAAAGTAGCCAGCTTCTCTTTCTCTTTTGTTTGGACCTTGGCCAGGATCAGGTGAAAGAATATTAAAAATACTCTTCATAATTGATCCCGGTTTAGCAGCTAAAAAAATTAATGGTATTGACACCATGATTCCCCTTAATCTGCCCATAAATCCGTTACCAGTCATTACTGCTTCGTCATATCTAAAATTTCTTCCATAAGTATAATTTGATAAAGCGTTAGATCTCCTAACAATTTTTGTATTAATCCCAGCCATTAAAAATGGGGCAATCCATTTTTTTATTTTTTTATCAAAAATTACAGAGTTCAAGTCTCTTTGATCAGGTCCATTTTTTTCTCCTTCTGGATTTAAACCATATGGGTTGATTAAATCCTTCCTAATTTCTTTATTTTTTGAAGCTTCGCTAATTATATTATTTATACTTGCATAAGTACCCCCACTATATCCTCCTTTTGCTCCAGCTACTCTCATACTAATTTGTAAGTTTTTCTTTAAAATATCCTTATAGATAAAGTAAACTCCCATATCTGACGGTATTGAATCAAACCCACAGCTATTTACAATTTTTACTTTATTTGATTCTGCTTTCTTATGGTAGAAATCTATCATTTTTCTAATCCATTGAGATTCTCCAGCTAAATCACAATAATCAGTACATGATTCTACACATGACTTTACAATTAAAGATCCATATTTTGAATATGGTCCAACAGTTGAACAAATAACTTTTGTTCTTGTAGTAATTTTCTTTAGTGATACTTCATCAAAACTATCTGCAATAAAAATGGGTATACTTCTATCCAGATAAATATCTCTCACAGATGTTAATTTGGCTTTATCTCTTCCTGCTATTGCCCATTTTAAATCTTTGGAATTATATTTTTGAAATAAATACTCTGCTACAAGCCTACCTGTAAATCCTGAAGCTCCCCAAATTATAATATCAAATTCCCTTTTATCTAGTGACATATTTTATTTATTGGGGTTTAAATGAAACTTGGTTAAAATTAAAAGATTATTTACCTTCTAAAAACAAAATTTAAATAAATATAAAAAATGACTTCTTCATCTCAGAGAATATTATCATATATATACTTTTTAATTGCCATTATTGCTTTGATATCCATAACTAAAAGAGTTATTGGTCCTTTAGATTATGACATCGTAATTATTAATGGAGAAGTATATGATGGCTCAGGAAGTGACTCTAAAATTCAAGATATTGGAATTATTGGAGATGAGATAGTTAGGATTGGAAATATCGAATCAAATAATGCCTTAAAAATAATTGATGCTTCAGGTTTGGTAGTTTCACCTGGTTTTATTGATACACACGCTCACCTTGATCCAATGGATAATTTCATAAATCTATCTGACGGTGAAAGTCATGTAAGGCAAGGTGTTACTACAAGTTTTGGAGGTCCGGATGGAAGAGGGGTGCCATTGAAATATGGTTTTAAAGAATTCTTAGACTCAATTGAAAAAGTTGGTGTTGGTATGAATGTTGGATTTTTAACTGGTCATAATAAAATTAGAAGAGTAGTAATGAACCTAGAAAATCGTGACCCAACTGAAGATGAATTGAATGAAATGAGGATGCTTGCAAGTAAAGCTATGGAGGAAGGTGCATTTGGTATTTCAACTGGACTAAAATATCTACCTGGAAATTTTTCTAAAGTTGAAGAAGTGATTGAAATTTCTAAAGAAATATCTAAGAAGGGAGGAATATACACTACTCACCTTAGAGATGAAGGATTAAAAATAATTGATGCTGTAAATGAAGCAATTAAAATTTCAAAAGAGGCTGATATAAATGTGGTTCTTACACATCACAAGGTAATTGGAAAGCCAATGTGGGGGAAAAGTGAAATGACACTTTCCCTAGTAGATTCAGCAAGACAAAAAGGGATTAAGATTATGACAGATCAGTATCCATATAGTGCGAGTCATACAGGCATAAATGTATTAATTCCTACATGGGCCAGAGCTGGTGGTAGTAATGAATTTAAAAATAGAGTATCTGATGAAGAAACAAGAAAAAAAATTGAGGAAGAAATAGTCTTTAATATTTTAAATGATAGAGGGGGGAATGATTTAGATAGAGTTCAATTTTCAAGAGTAAGCTGGAATCCAGATCTTGAAGGAAGTACTCTTAAAGATTGGGCATTAATTAAAGGTTTAGAACCGACTGTAGAAAATGGAGCTAAACTTGTAATTGAAGCTGAGTTAAATGGAGGAGCAGGTTGTATTTTTCATGCTATGGATGAATCAGATGTTAAAAATATAATGAAGTATCCTCATACTATGATTGCTTCAGATGGAAGATTATCTGAGCCGGGAGTTGGACATCCACATCCTAGAGCTTATGGAACTTTCCCCAGAGTTTTAGGGAAGTACGTAAGAGAAGATCAAGTTCTAAAATTAAGTGAAGCTATTTATAAAATGACACATCTCCCTGCAATCGCTTTTGGAATAAATGATAGGGGATTAATAAAAAAAGGTATGAAAGCAGATATAACGATTTTTGATAAAAACACGGTAAAAGATAATGCTACTTTCACATCTCCTCATCAGTATCCAGATGGAATTAAATATGTAATAGTAAATGGTGAATTAGCTGTAGATAATTTTAACTTTATGGGCCTTAAGGCTGGCGAAGTTCTTAGAAAGACTATAAATCCTTGATTCTTTAATTGTGAAAAAAAGAGAGTTTTTAAAAAGAGCAGCAGCTTTAACGTCACTTGCATTTTTACCCTCACCTGTCTGGTCATTAGATAGAAAAAAAATTAGAATCGCTCAAATTGGAGTAGGTGGAATGGGATCACAGGATCTAAATTTTATTTCTTCACATTCTCAAGTTAAAATTGTTGGATTATGTGATGTTGATTCTTTAGCATTAGATAATGTAAAGAAAATATACCCTAATGCATTATTATATTCTGATTATCGAATAATGTTAAAGGAGATGGAGAATCAAATTGATGCAGTCCAAATATCAACTCCTGATCATACTCATGCACCTGCAGCTATCATGGCAATGAATTTAAATAAACATGTTTATTGTCAAAAACCACTTACACATAATCCAAAAGAGGCAAGATCAATGATTAGAATTGCTCAAGAAAGAAATTTAATAACTCAAATGGGAATCCAAGTTCACTCTTTTTATGACTACAAACTAGCAACTATTTTAATCAAAGAAGGGATCATAGGCAAAGTAAACAAAGTTAGAGCCTGGACTAATGGAAACTCTGGTTATGACGGAACAGTCCCAATTGGAAATGACCCTATCCCTGAGTCACTTGATTGGAACTTATGGCTTGGAACATCTAATGAAAGACCATATAAAGAAGGTTATTACCATCCCAGTCAATGGCGAAAAGTAATTGACTATGGTTGTGGAACATTAGGTGATATGGGAGTACATATTTTAGATACCCCTTACAATGCTTTGGAATTAGATTTTCCAATTACTGTTAAAAATGAATGCAGAGAATTTAATGGTTTTAGTTTTCCTACAAAAAGTACTGTAACATATAATTTTCCAGGAACAGCATATACAACTGACAATATGACTTTGGTATGGACAGATGGACAATTTCCATTAACGGAGGAAGATTTGATCTTACCCCAACAGGATAAACTTCCAATTCAAGGGTCAATGTTTATTGGAGAAAAAGGTAAATTACTTTTACCGCATTTTATGCAAGAGCCAAAGCTAATTGTCAAAGGTGAGTATAAAAAAATTGATATATCTAAGTATCCTGAAGCATTGAAATTAAGAAAACCTTATGGAGACTATAATGAAGATGCAAAAGTACATTATCATGAATTCGTTGATGCATGTTTAGGAAAGACAGATTGTTCTACTCCTTTTTCTTATTCTGGAAGATTAACAGAGGTAGTCCTTTTAGGTGTTATTGCCGGACGATTTCCAAACAGATTACTTAAATGGGATAAAGAAAATTTTAGATTTGAAGAATCTGAAGTTAATCAATTCCTAGGTTCAAAATATAGAATTTTTTAAATTCGAACTATGATAAAAAAAATTTTGTTTTCGATTTCTTTCCTTCTTTTCTCATGTAATTCTAATGTTCAGTCAGAGTCTGAATGGATAAACTTATTTGATGGTTCATCTACTAGTAGTTGGTTAGCAAGAGATGGGTCTGAATTACACTCTGGTTGGAAAATAATTGATGGAACCTTAACTCTGAGGAAAGAAGGTACAGAAGAGGATAAAAAAATAGATATTATTTATGGTGCTGAAATGTTTGACAATTTCGAGCTTTATTTAGAGTGGAAGATTCCACCAGGAGGCAATAGTGGTATTTTTTATCATTTACAAGAATCTGGCGGAGGATCGCCGGAGTATCAAATAATTGACGATATTAATTATGATTCAATTCATGGTATTTCATTAACACCACTACAAAAAACAGCTTCTGATTATGGGATGTATGCAGCAGATCCAAAAATGAAGATTTTAAATCCTGTAGGTCAGTGGAATTCTTCAAAAATAATATTTACTGAGGAAAATGTTGAATATTGGTTAAATGGTAATAAAGTTTTATCATTTACACCTTGGTCAGATGAATGGTATGAAAAGAAAAATAATTCAATGTGGCGAGATAATAAAGATTATGGTGAGTTTAAGACTGGATATATTGGCTTTCAAGATTATGGTAATGATCTTTCATTTAGGAATATAAAAATTAAAAAGCTTTAGACCTAATTGTGCAATTTACCACTAAATCCTTAATTAGGAACCCACTCATAAAAATTAGACAAATTATTTTTTTTAAAACCTGTTTCGGGATATAAATTATTACCTATTTTATTTGACTTTTCAGTTTCAAGCATCATACCGCATGCATTTGACTCTTTAACAAGTTCTTTTGCTTTATCAATTAGTAGTTTTGAATATCCATTACCTCTATACTCACTATCAATAAATAAATCATTTAAAAGCCAGTATTTACTGACTCTTGTAGATGAAAATAGGGGATATAATTGTACAAAACCTGTTAGTATATTATTGACTTCACATACAAATACTTTAGAATCTTTATTACTTAATCGACTTTCAAGAAATTTTTTAGAAATATCAATATTTGATTCTTTTCCATAGAACATTCTATATGAATCAAAAAGTTTTGATAGTTGATCTAAGTCTGATGTTTCTGCTTCTCTAATATTCATTTGTCTTTTATTTAGTTTTAATAAATTTATAAATTCTTATGAGTAAGTTAAAGTCATATATAATTGTGAGCTACATTTTAGGATTAGTTTTCTTCTTAATCCACAACTTTGACTTTGAGTCATTTATTTTAATTGATCCTTTAATGCTTGTTTTAATTCTTAATGTACCTTCTTTTATAATTGGATCTTTATTTTATTTAATTAAAAAAAAATTATTTTGGATTTTCTATACTATAATTTTTATAATAATAATTAGTTTATTCTCAGCTTGGTCTATAATTGAAATATATACCGGAGGAGATTGGGGTAAGATATTATAGTATTAATCCAATTCTTTAACTCTGATATTTTTAAATTCAATAGGATGACCTTCAGATTGAAGAGATATATAGCCTTCTTTCAAGGGCTCGCCAACTTTATCAGAGAAGTTTTCAGACAAGTATGTTCCTCCGTAACGAATATTAGAATATGTCATTACTGTGTCTTTATCAACTATATGGTGAACAATTGAATCAGAAAAAACAAGAAACTCAACACTTACCCATTCTTCAGTATGAATTGTTTTTGAGGTAGAGTTAACACAGTGCTGCATAGCTTGAGTTCCATTTATGTCAACCTCAGTTCCAGGAGAACACATATTAAGTGTTGGTCTATCATTTACACCAGAGCCTCCAAGAAATTGACCCTCTATACTTACAGGAAATCCTTGATCTAAAAACATCTGATTTGGATGTTCAGAATGTAGCATAACACCACTGTTTTTATAATTCCATGCATCATTTTCGTTTGTAAATGAATTGACATGTTCACCATAAAATCTATAATCAAGTTTTAAATGGTAATTTTTAAATTTCTTATTAGTATAAAAAATATGTCCAAAATTTTCATCAAATAAATCATAATCTTCATATGTCACCTTGATAGTGCCATCACCAACTCTAAAAGTATTTTTATAATTATCATTTAATTCATAACCAGAAATTTTCATTTCCCAGCCATTTAGACTTTTTCCATCAAATAAACTAAACCATTCATTAGAATCATCAATAGATTCACATGATATAAATATCAGAAAAATTAGAAGTACTTTAAAACTCCTTAGCAAGTATAACATCAGTCTAATTTAATCAATTTTAAACTTTTTGATTAACTTGTAAAAATGAATATAACTCATAAGGTCACTTTAATATTACTTTTTTTTCAAATAAATAATCTTTATTCTCAGGAATTTATAATTAGTAAAACTGACCATGTTGCATATGAGGTTAGAGATTTAAATAAAGTAGGAGACTTTTTTTTAAATATTTTTAAGTTTAAAGAAATTAAAATAGATAACCCTTCATTAAGATGGTTTGATATTGGAGATGGCTTTGAAATTCATCTAGGTGAAAACAAAGAAGCAAATCATAAAAAAATCAAAGCAAATCATTTTGCAGTTACTGTAAATAATCTTGAAATTTTTATGGAGTATTTAAAAACTAATGACATTTACTTTGAAAGTTGGGATAGTAAAAAACTCCAATATAATATTAGACCTCATGATAATGCACTTCAAATTTATTTAACTGATCCTGAGGGCAATTGGATTGAAGTAAATCAAAGACAGTGAAAAAGAAGATATTATTTTTTTCGCTTATCAACTTGTTTCTTTTAATGTCAACATACTCTCAAGGGGATATGAGAGAATCTCTAGAGAATTTGTTTACAGATTGGCGTGAATTTGAAAAACCACCATTATTTAATGGGGCACCTGATTATAGATCAAATACTTTCGATTTAAGAATCGAAGAATTTAACAATCTTAGAAATAGACTTAATCGAGTTGATAGAGAAAATCTAGATGTTAAAAGTCAAGTAGATTGGACCTTAATATGGGCTGAGATGAATGGTTTTGAATTTAACTATAAAATACTTAAGCCCTGGGAAAGAGATCCTGCTTTTTATAAATCTTTATGGATGAACAGAAGTGATGTCCCAGCACATGAGGGGCCAACTCATCATATGGTTGTAGAGGTATGGCAATATGATTTTCCACTGTCAAAGCAACAATTAAAAAAGTTAACTAATGAACTTAGTATAATACCATCGTTTAATGAACAAGCAAAAAAAAATTTAATAGGGAATGCTAGGGATTTATGGATTGCAGGAATAAGAGATATAGAGACTCAAGTCTCAAATCTTGAATTATTAAAGAACTTTCCTGGTGTGAAAAAGCAAAAAAATCTTATTCAAATTATAGATGAGAGTATCAGATCAACTAAAAGCTTATCTATGTGGTTAAAGGATGAATCAAAAAATAAAACAGGTCCATCAGGTATTGGAAAAGATAACTATACATGGTACCAAAAGAATGTTCATCTTGTTCCTCTTTCATGGGATGATGAGGTTATGTTACTAAAGAGAGAGCTTGCAAGAGCATGGTCTTCTCTTAAGTTAGAAGAACATAAAAACAGAAATTTACCCGAACTTACTTCAGCATCAAATCAGGAAGAATATCTAAAGAAAGCTCAGGATGCATCAAAAGATCTAATAGAATTTCTTGATGAACAAGAAGTAATAAATGTTAAAGATTATTATAAAGATGCTCTTGATGAAAGATTGGGTAAATTTATTCCCAAGGATACAAGAAATTTTTTCTGGATAACTGCACATTTAGACCCAAAACCACTTTATTCTCATTTTTTCCATTGGTTTGAATTAGCTGAAATGGACTTAAACCCTCATGAAAATATTATAAGAAAAGATGCGGTATTGTATAACATTTTTGATAGTCGAAATGAAGGAGTTGCTACATCTGTTGAAGAGATGTTTATGCAAGCCGGATTATATGAGTCTAATCCAAGGTCTAAGGAAATTGTGTACATTTTAATTGCACAAAGAGCTGCTAGAGGACTCGGTTCATTGTATGCACATGCAAATCTTATGACAATGGAAGAGGCTGGAAAGATTCATTCAGAATATACTCCTAGAGGTTGGATGAAAACTGAAAAAGAACTACTAATATTTGAGCAACATTTATATCTTAGACAACCAGGATATGGAACTAGTTATATTACTGGTAAATATCTATTTGAAAATGCTCTTGCAGAATATTCAAGAATAAATGAAAAAGATCCAAATTCTAATCTTAAAAATTTTTTTAAAAAACTAATTGATATAGGTAACATACCAATGACATTATTTCACTGGGAGCTCAATAAGGATTCTTCAATTTTAAATGAAATAGTACCTGAAATTGATAATTAGGGATCAAGTGTTAGCTAATTGAACCATGAAGTATACCTTAGCAAACATAACTATTAGAAATATCATAAATAGGATTTCTGGATAATACTGCTTGGGAATTTTTTTATACTTAAACACAATGCAAATGTAGATTTTAGTTTAATAACAAAATCCAAAATATTTGTTAATTATATCTTATGAAGTATTTATTTTTGTCTATATGAATAAGTTTGTTGTATGAATAGATACGGTCAAATTCGAGACTTACTATTAGGAGACTTAACTACATCAATATTTGTTTTTGGAGTTTTAGTAACTATACTTGTATTGATTTCACTAATTTTATCTAATAAAGAAAAAATAAACTACGATAAAGACTATTATGACCGTCATGGTTCTTTACCAAAATAAACATTTATGAAAAGTCTAATTATTACATTATTAATACTTTTTTCCTCAGCTGTTTACTCTCAATTTCATATTGGCACTAGTGCTGCTTATGATCTTGAAAGTGAATATTCAAAACTAGGAGTTGGTATAAACTATATGTTAACGCCTAAAGTAACATTAGGAGGAAGCCTTATGATTACGCCATTTGATGTGGATGATGATTATGAAATAATGTTAAATGTTAAATATAACATAGGAAGATTTGACATTGCAGCTGGATATATGTTCCACGAAATGTCAGACGATCACATGGGAATGCACATGGGCTCAATGCACAGCTCAAGTGAAAATCATAACGAGCCATATGTTGGAATAGCCTATAAGTTGTTTAAAAATAAAAAACTTAAAATATTCTATAATAAGTCTGAGTCAATGAAAACAATAGGTATAATGACTCCAATATTTAACATTGGTAAAAAACACATGGATCACAATATGATGGATCATAGTATGATGAATCATGATAATCCAATTAGTCAGCTAGAGAAAACCATTTGTGAGAGCCGAATTGATTGTTAGGAATTGGCTTTTGATTTTTAAGATACCACTCTAGGCCAAGTAAAACAGATTTCAAATATTTTTTTAGACCTGGTCTAATAACAAATATGTATGCAAATAGATAAATTAGTTTGTTTTTACCACTAAGTATATGTGGGTATACTGTTATTTTAACCGTAGTATTTTTTTCTCCTTTTACTTCCCATATTACTTTGGATTTTTTGCCATCTTTTCTACCAATAATTAATTTAAAGCCAGAACCTTCATTCCATTCAAAAAAATTTCTATGCAGTTTAACTCCATTGAGATACTCCAAAGAGTCCTCTCTTGATTTTTTATTCCATGAATAGGCAATATTTTTTTTGCAAAAAGGATGGAAAAGATTTAGATGTTCTCTTTTTGAAAGAATAGACCAAACTTTAGTCTTGTCAAACTCAAGGTTGATTGTATAGCTTACTGGTAAAATCACTTATCATTTAAAGTATTTTCCGAATTTACAATAATAATTGTTATAGTTTTTTTTTAAATTTAAATATGAGAAAGATTTTTTTTATATCGCTATTAATGATTGGATGCGGTAATGAAATTTATTATTTAGATAGTTACAATTATTCTGACTTAGGTGAACCTTCATATGAAACCAAACAGTTGAATTCCTCAACTCTTGACGACGCATCAGTTGAAGCTTATGGTATTATTGCAGATGAAATTATTTCAGTTTATTCTAAAGCAATTGCCCTTGACGAAAATTTAGGTGGTGTAGATAATGAAATCAAAGCTCTTGAATTTCTTAATCTTGCAATGTTTAATTATGATATTTATACTGTAAATAGAGAGAGAATGAAAATCAATGTTACTGACAATGAGTTTGAAAGAAAGAGAGAATTAAAAGACAGTATACTTAATAAATCGAGAATAAGAGAATTATCTGCTCTTAAAAAATAAAAACCCCCATCTTAAATGAGGGGGGTTAATAATTCATATTTATTGAGGTAATTGAGCAGGATTAAAGTAGTAGTCTTCTCTTACTATTTCGCCCTCATCATTAAACCAATGTTGAATATGTTGTAAAATAGTTGCAGTATTACCTGATTTTCTATTTTTAAATGTCATTTCAATCCATGAAATAACTACTGCACCCTCACCATCATAGTCTAGTAAATCTGGAAATCCGCTTTCTCTTAAACCAACAAGTTCAAACATCTCCATATATTGATCAAACTGAGAAAATTCTTCATCTAAAGTCTTAAATTCGTCTATTTCTGAGTTCATTACATTATAAAATAACGTGTTTTCTGTATAGTTGGATTTGATTTTTTCTACATCCATAGTAAGATAATCCTGATAAAGTAGTCTGACTTTTGTAACTAAAGGATGGTCTTTATAGATTACACCATTTTTTGATGTACCATAAGCTTCAGAATTTTTTTGCCATAATACCTGGTCATCATTAATCCATATGCCTGCAATTTTATCACCATTCATTCTAAATGTTGAATATCTTGGCATATCAAGACTTAACCCTGTATTCTTATCATATCCAGTTAATCTCTCATAGGTTTTAACATCAACAACATTATCTTGTTTATATTCTAATACATCAGGGTATGACCCTCCATAATGTTTGATGTTAAAATTTACAAAGTTTTTACTTAAGTAATTTGATGTTCCAAGAATCCAATTCAACTTTCTTGGAGTTCTGTCTCTCAAGGTAATTACTTGAACGTCATCGGTAACAAGTTCTTTTATTTTTTCGAGATCTCCAGCTACATATGCCTTTGTAAATTGATCAACAATTTCAATTGCAGGATGTTCAATGTAGATCTTACCATTAGCTTCTTTTTGAGAAAGCACAACACTTGTGGTTAAAATAGTAAATAATATTAAAATTTTTTTCATGATTAATTATTTTAGAATTCAAAGGTAAATTATTTTTATTCAATACTGAATATCCGATATTATTTACTAAGTTTTTATAATTTAGATGAGATGAAAATTTGTGTTTATTGTTCTTCAAGTTCAAAAATTGAAAAAAAATATTTTGACTGCACTAAAGAACTAGCTAAAGAGTTTCTAAAGGAAAATGTTGAAGTTGTCTATGGAGGGGGTGGAGGAGGACTAATGGGTCATCTTGCTGATGTAATTATAGATAATGGTGGAAAAATTACAGGTATTAGTCCAAAGTTTATGCAAGATATTGAATGGACTCATAAAAGACTAGAAAAATTAGAACTTGTTGATACAATGCATGAGAGGAAATCTAAGTTTTTAGAGAACATTGATGCAGTAATAGCTTTGCCAGGTGGATGTGGAACTTTAGATGAACTTATAGAAGCCATTACATTAAAGAGGTTAGGCCTCTTCTTAAAGCCAATAGTCATTATTAATATCCAAGGCTTTTATAATCCTTTATTACAAATGTTGGAGAGATGTGTTGACCAAAATTTTATGGATAAAAGGCATTTAAAAATGTGGAATGTTGTTGATGAAACTAACAACATTGTTGATATTATAAGAGATATTCCAGATTGGACAGATAATGCATTAAAGTTTGCAAGACAAGAATAACATCAATACATATAATTTAATGACAAGAAAAGAGTTTGAAAAGTATTTATTGGACTCAAATATTTCCTCTGATCGTATTGATGATTATTGGAGACTTTATGATAAAATCAATGAACCTGGAACTCCATTGACATATAATCAGAGGTCAAATTTTTTGCTTTCAGAGTTAAGAAAGATGAATGAAAGGTAAATTATTTTTTGTAAATTTAAATGTCGATTTTCCTTATCGATAACCCGTGTGGACTGGGTTCAATAATTTAGTCGCGGGTGGAGAGAACGCACCCGAATGAATCGTTACATAAGTTTAACTTTAAAGTTTAAGATTATGAATGATATGATTATGTTAGCTTTGGAACCAAACCAAGGCCACGCCTTAGCATTAAAAAAAGAACTTCAAAACCATGCTCAGACTCAAAATAGAGAAATTGAGTTGGCTGAAGCTGTTTAATTTTTAATGAAAAACCCCCTAAATTATTAGGGGGTTTTTGTAGTTAGTCTTCAGAGGCAATTTTTACATTAACTGCATTTAACCCCTTTTTACCTTCTATTAATTCAAATTCTACTTTGTCTCCTTCTTTTATCCTGTCAATTACTCCAGAAATATGAACGAAATGTTCGGCATCTGAATCAATCTCTTTAATAAAACCAAATCCTTTTGTTTCATTAAAGAACTTTACAGTTCCTTGATTCATTAATTTAATTTGTGTAAATGTAGAATATTAAAATGATTATTATCAGTTTTTATTGATTATTTTAATTTATTGAATTATTAATTATATTAAGTTTAGAATATTTACAACTAAGGCAATATGTTATCAATCAAGGATCGCAAACTAATATTTCAATTAAGTAAAAAAAAGTATCGAGTCCTAAATAAACTTTTTGTAGCTGAAGGTGAAAAAACAATTGAGGAATTAATAAGCAATGGTTGCAAATATGAAATGATATTCTCTACTAAAAAAAATCTTTATCCAGACGCAAAACAAATAAAATTAAGTCAGATGAAGCAAATTACCCATTTTAAGACTCCAAGTCCAGTTTTGGGTGTTTTTAATTTGCCTCAATCAAAAATAATTATTTCAGAGTCAACCACAATTGCAATAGATGGAATTAGTGATCCAGGTAATTTAGGAACAATCATTCGATTATGTGATTGGTTTGGACTATCTCAAATATTGTGTAGTAATGAAACTGTTGATTGTTATAATCCAAAAGTAATACAAGCTTCTATGGGGTCAATTGCAAGAGTCAGATGTCACTATGTAGATAATTTAGGAGATTACTTAAAATCATTAAAAAAACCAATTTTTGGCGCAAGCTTAAATGGCAAATCAATTTATGAACATACATTGGTTAAGAAAGCCACTTATATATTTGGTAGTGAATCTCGCGGTATATCTAAAGACATTTTAAAAAATTTAAATTGCGAGTTAACAATACCGCATTTTAGAACTGGTAAATCTAAACCTGATAGTTTAAATGTAGCTAACTCTGTAGCAATTTTTTTGAGTGAATTATCAAAAAATAAATTTTGAAAAGTTATATATTTAGTTTTTCCTATATATTTTGCTACCAGAGCAATTCTCCTTGCCATGGAAGGCATTTTTAGTTTTGGCTTTTACCTAAGATTAATATTATTTGTTTTATCATTATATTGGAGTATAAAGGAAATTAAAAAAAGAAAATGAATATGCCTTTTGTAAAAAAATACTGGGTGATCTTTGTTATCATTGGATTTATAATTGGATTCTGCATTACATATTTTGAATTTTTATAATATGAAAAGAAAACTACATACACCAAACAATAATGTCACTGTAATTATTGATGTTTCATTTACTGAAAGTACTGATGTTATAAATCAATATATAAGAGATGAGCAATGTCCTGTTTTTTTTAACCTAAAAGATGAAGGAATCATTAGGTTTGAGTGGTTTATAAATGAGGAAGATAAGACAGCAACTTTAATTGAAAAATTCGAGAATTCAAACGTTTGGGAAGAACTTGGCAATAAAGTTATTGGTTCACCAATAAATCTCAGATTTAGAGAATTATTTAAAGTAGAAAAACTTACCGTTCTAGGAGAAATAAATGATGCATTCAAAGAAAAAATAAAAGCTATGAATCCAATCATTAAATCTTACGTTGGAGGAATAAATTAGACATATGAAGAGTATCAGAAATTTGGTAATTAAAAAAACTATGCCGGTTTTCTTAATATTTGTAATGGTGATTGGTTGTACAAATTCATCTTACACCCCAGGTTATAGTAGTGATTCAAAACCTAATGTTAATTGGAGCCATATTAATACAATTGATATAGATGAAATAAATAGTGACCTCGTCAATGGTAAGCCTACAGTTGATATTGGAATTTACTTTCCTTCAAATTTGGATTCAACATTTACTAAAGTAACATTTAACAAGATGATAGAGAGCTTCCTTTTTGCAAAGGAAATCTTCAAGCCAACTGATGTACAGTTAAACTTGTTATTTGCTAAAACAGGTAATATAAATTCAAGTTATTTATCAATTCAGTCTAACGAGACTCCAGGTATTCCTGATACGGAATATGTTAATCTATATGAAAATTCAAGAAGGCATCCATCAATCCCCACAACTCATGCAATTAATGCTTTTAGAAGTATTGTAGAAAAAGATATTAATAATTCAAGAACGATATACTTAATTGCTTTGCAAGATGTTTTTTATCCATATTTGACGTTATCCGAAGGTCGAAATTGGATGATGAAAACAGTTCGAACAGGAGGGTTATCATTTCCCTCATATAGCTATGTTGACCAAATTCCTAAAGAGCTTAGAGGTGTTATAACCATAACAAACCTTTCAACGGAGGAAAGATATAGAAAAACAATCGCCCACGAGTTAGGTCATAAATTAATTAATGTTAGTCATGAATATAATGATGTAAACCCAGGATTTGAAGTATTTGCTGAGGGCGGTCTAATGTTATATGGTAGTGGAGAGGATATACCCTCAGGTAAGGAAGGTCGATGGCACTTAGAAAGGCTAAAACTCTCACCTTATTTATATAAGACAGATGAAAGTGGAAATAAAATTTGGAACGATGATTACAAAGAGTCAGGTCATTATTATGACCCTATTTATGATAATTATGTAATTCATTTTTTGCCAGAGCCTCAAATTAATGATGATTGGTAATAAAAATTAAGTAATTTAGAAAAACGATTAAATATTTAAATATGGGTAGTAAGTTTTTTGGAAACAAAAATGATAACCGTGAGACAAATGGTAAAAGATTATTTAAGGGTGGAAAGTCAAAATCAAAGAATAAGGTTTCTTCAAATTCAGATTCAAAAAGTAAAGTCCAAAATAAAGGTTTTAAAAACCCTGGCACCTCAGGAGTAAGAAAAGTGGGAAGAGGAGGATAGCTATAATTTTATGATAAGAAGATTTATTAAAATCTTAATTGATAGAAAAAAAAGAAATGAAAAGTTTAAAAAAGACTTTAAGAATAAAACAGGAGTTGATTTAAACGACATTCATATTCATAGGGATGGACCTTCACAATAATTTTTAAAAAATTATGAAAAAATGGATATCTCTATTAATCCTAATAATAGTTTCTTGCTCTAAGGACAAGGAAAATAATAATGAAAATTGTATTGATGAATCATTAATCGATATTACATCTGCTTGTATTGAAATATATGATCCAGTATGTGGATGTGATGGTAAAACATATCCAAACTATTGTTATGCGTCAACTTTTAGTGGAGTTAAATCATTTACAGAAGGACCTTGTGACTAAAGAAAAAACCCTCCAGTAGGTGAAGGGTTTAAATAATTTGTGTAATGTAGCGGTTAGCTTGCTCCCCCTCTTGGACTCGAACCAAGGACCCTCTGATTAACAGTCAGATGCTCTAACCAACTGAGCTAAGGAGGATTGTAGTCGGCAAATATAAATTATTTTTTGTATTTAAATTCAATCTAATTATTATATTTGTTTTAGTGAGGAATCTTTACAGTTTTATTTTATTTGTTTCTATATTGTTTCCAACAGTAGTTGAAGCTTTTCATGTTTTGCATGATTCCCATGACACTTTTATTTCAGAAGGTGTAAACATCAATGATTCCAAGTTAAAATGTCAGATTTCTTTGTTTTCAAATCAAGAAGATGAGACTGATTTTTTTTCACAAGATATTTATGAATCATTTACACCTCACATTTTTAGTTATTCTTTTTATAAGTATGATAAATTATTTATAAAAACAGATTATATATCTCTCAAAAAAAGAGGACCACCTAATTTGGCTTAACTATTATTTCAATTTTTTGTTGGATCAAATATGTGATCTAGCATTTTCTAAAATTTTAAATTTTTAACTATGAATAAGTATATATACATACTAATGTTTTCTGTTATTTCACTTGCATTAGCATCATGTGAAAAAGATGATCATGATGGCCATGACCACGATGACGATCATGACCACATTGCATTTGTTACAAACAGATAAAAGTAAAACACCCCTTCTAAATAGAAGGGGTGTTTATAGAACTATAATTAAGAAGTTCACAATAATAAACAATTAATAAAATGAGAATAAAACATATTATAAGTATCATAGCAGTTATGCTATTTTTAACAAAACCAGTTTTATCACAAGTAGCTACGGACCCATTTGAGTTAGATGAAATAGTATTATCAATACCTTTTAGTCAAACACTAGGTAAATCTGTAATCAAAGTTGATAAAATTAATATGGGTGATATTAACCCAATACTAAAACAATATATTAGTAAATCAATCTCAAAGTTACCAGGAGTATCTGTAATAACAACAGGACCTAATATTGCAAAGCCATCAGTTAGAGGTTTAAGTTTCAATAGAGTGGTTGTATATAATCAAGGCGTGAGATTAGAAAATCAACAATGGGGTGAAGAGCACGGTATCGGTATCTCATCTTCAGGTATTGAGTCTATAGAGGTTATAAAGGGACCATTATATGTTCTCTACGGTAGTGACGCTATGGGAGGAGTTCTTTATGTTGAGCCTGAAAAATTCAACACAAGTAATGGTTTAGCAATTGACTATACAGGAGTTTACAATTCAAATTATAATGGGGTTACTAACAATCTAGGAATTAAAGGTTCTTCAGGAAAATTTAGTTTTAATCTTAGAGCAGATATGATTGACAATGATAATTTTTCTACTCCAGATGGTGAAATTGAAAACACATGGTTTGAACAAAATGAGCTTAAAGCAGATTTACAATACTCTAGTGATAAATTTACGTCTGAGCTGAGATTTAGTAGAGTTGATAGTGATCTTGGAATTCCTCATATGGATGAAGGTCATGATGACCACGACGATCATATGGACCATGATGACCACGACGATCATATGGACCATGATGACCACGACGATCATGAAGGACACGGTGACGACCATTACCAAGAACTAAAGCATACAACCTTAACATGGAAAAATTCGTTTGATCTTGGAAACAATCATGTACTTAATGTCACATTAGGTCAACAATTTAACGAAAGAAAAGAATTTGGTGGCCATGGTGAGGAGGAACATGATGATCATGATGATCATGATGATCATGAAGAACATGGTGAAGAGGACCACGACGATCATATGGATCACGATGATCATGATGATCATGAAGGACATGAAGAAGGTGAAGCTGAATTAGACATGGAACTATTAACAAATACATTAGACATTAGTTTAGTACTCCCTCAGTCAGAAGATTTGAATCTAATTATTGGTACGAGTCTATTAAGTCAGACGAATAAGAATTTTGGTCATGAAACTTTAATACCAGATGCAGAGATGAACGATTTTGGATTATATGCTCTTGGTCAATTTACACTTAGCAATTCTTCTGATGCACTAATTGGAGTTAGATATGACAATAGATCCATTTCATCTGGATCATCTTCTTCCGATTATTCAAATTTTAATGGATCACTTGGTTTGAAAAAAGAATTTTCTAACTCAACTTTAAGATTTAATTTAAGCACTGGTTTTAGATCACCAAACTTAGTTGAACTATATGCTGATGGATCACATCATGGGACATTCATGTATAAAAAAGGGGATCCTAATTTATTAGCTGAAAATAGTTTACAAACAGATTTATCACTTCAAGTTAATGGTGAAAATTCAGTCTTATCATTTGATTTATTTTATAATGATATTAGAGATTACATATACTTGCAGCCAACAAACACTTCTATTGATGGTTTAAGGCTTCATAATTATTTACAGCAAGATGCAACACTTTATGGAGGGGAAATACACCTAAATAAAAATACAAGTTTTGATTGGCTATCCTATTATACTTCTTTAGAATATACATTTGGTGAATCACAAGACGGTATGGCATTACCATATATATCACCATTAACTTTCAATCAAGTTTTCAACATTAGTTTTTCTAGTAATTATTCATTTGAAATTGACTTTGTAGCCAAGGCTCAACAAAATAGAACAGCAATGTATGAAGAAATTACTGGTGGATATTCACTTTTAAATTTATCTGGATCATGGATGACATCATTTCTAGGAAATGACTTAAATATTTTCTGGAGCATTGATAATGTTTTTGATCAAGAATACTATGATCATTTATCAAGACTTAAAACAGCAGGAATTCATGAGATGGGGAGAAACATATCTGTTGGTTTAAAATATAACTTCTAAAGTTTTTTGTATTTGAAGTTATTTGTTAAGGGCTGGGTTATCCCAGCCTTTTTTTATCCATTTAGGAATCTATATACATCATTACCATTTGCATATAAAACAAGTGCAATTAAAAGAAAGAATCCAATCATTGTTGCGGTTTCCATAAACTTATCACTAAGTTTCTTTCCAGTAATCATTTCATAAAATAAAAACATTACATGTCCTCCATCGAGAGCAGGAATTGGAAGTACATTCATGAATGCAAGAATAATTGAAAGAAGTGCAGTACTTAACCAAAAGCCTTTCCAATCCCACTTTGCAGGAAATATGCTTCCAATAGTTCCAAAACCACCAAGCTGTTGTGCCCCCTTTTTTGTAAAAATAAATTGAAACCCTGCTACATATTCATATAAAGTCCAATATCCATAATTAAATCCTTGAACAACACTATCTACTAATCCTACAGATTTATTAATTGTACTAATATTGAAAGCAGGATAAATACCAATTGTACCATCACTATCTCTATCAATTGATAAATTATAATTTAAATTATTTCTTTCGACTATTAATTCAATGATATCATCGTCATTTGTATCCATCCAGTTTGAGAAGGAGGCCCAGTCCTCAACTATTTCATTATTAACACTTAAAATTCTGTCACCAGATTTTAATCCTGACTTCAGGGCTGGTGAATCTGGAATTACACTATCAATCTCAGCAGCAAAAATTGGACTAAAACTATTTATTTGGCCACTTTGGAAAATTTCGTTTCCTATATCATTTGGGATATCAATTACAGAGGTCAAACCACTATTCTTCTTAACAGTTATATAATCAATTGGTCTAAATAATAACATCCTATTTATCTCAAGGACATTATCTAGCTCTTTACCATCTACATTAATAATTTTATCTCCTTTTTCAAATCCAATCTCTTGAATGATTTCAGAGGGTTGCATTCCAAGGGGAATATTTTCTTGTGGGAGTGTTTCTTTTCCCCATACAAATAAAACCATCATATAAATAACAAATCCAAGTATAAGATTTACTGTAACACCTCCAAGCATAATTATTAATCTTTGCCAAGCTGGCTTTGACCTAAATTCCCATGGCTGAGGAGGTTTGCTCATTTGTTCTTTATCAAAACTCTCATCAATCATGCCTGATATTTTTACATATCCTCCAAGAGGAAGCCAACCTATACCATAAATTGTTTCACCAATTTTTTTCTTAAAAAGAGAATATTTAACATCAAAAAATAAGTAAAACTTTTCTACTCTTGTTCCAAAAAACTTTGCAGGAATAAAATGTCCTAATTCATGAAGAATAATAAGGATTGATAAAGACAGAAATAATTGTGCAGCTTTAATTAAAAATTCAGGAGATAACATAAATTAATTTTGAACAGCAAATTTAATATTTTTTTAATTCCTTGAATTATCTTTGTTTCCCAATATTTAGAAAAAATATGTTAAAAAAGTACTGGTTCTTTGCAACTTCAATGATAATAATTTCTCTTATAACAGTGTTTTCATTTTATAATGTATTGACGCCTGAAAAAAAATTACCGATATATCAACCTAGTATGGTAAAGTTTCAATTAGTTGATAGTACAATTCAACATGTAAAAAGATTTCATAAAATCGATGACTTTAAATTAATTAATCAGAATAACGATACAGTTACAAATGAAATATATGATGGAAAAATTTATGTAGCTGATTTTTTCTTTACAACATGTCCAGGAATTTGTCCAATTATGAAGGACAACATGGTTGATATTCAAAAAGAGTTTATTAACGATGATCAAGTTTTACTTCTTTCTCATACCGTTACACCGGAAATTGATTCGGTTGATACTCTAAAAGATTATTCTATTGATAATGGAATTATTGATTCAAAATGGAATCTTGTGACTGGAGATAAAAAACAAATCTATAATCTTGCCAGAAAGTCTTATCTAGTTGCAGAGGATATTGAAAGTGATATTAAGTATGATATGATTCATACTGAAAATTTTGTATTAGTTGATCCTAACAGAAGAATAAGAGGCTTTTATGATGGAACAAACTCTGAATCAATGGAAAGACTTATAGAAGACATTTATATTTTAAAGAAGGAATTTTAAAAATGTTGATTTTTATTTATTCATTAAATCCTCAATCTCATCAGCTTCTATTACAATATCACTCATAAGATTTCTTGGCGCTCCTTTTGATTGAATCACAACGTCATCTTCCAGCCTTATCCCAAAACCTTCATCAGGAATATATATTCCAGGTTCCACAGTAAAAACCATATTCTCTTGGAATGGGTCTTCAAGAAGTCCATAATCATGAGTATCTAGTCCAAGGTGATGTGAAGTACCATGCATAAAATATTTTTTGTAAGCTGGGTTCTTCTTAGTCTGATTTTTTATATCATTTTTATTAATGAGTCCTACTTCAAGTAACTCTTTTGTCATAATTTCTCCTACTTGCTCATGAAATAATTTCCAATTGTTACCAACAGTTAACAATTTAGTAGCTTCATTCTTAACTCTTAAAACAGCATTGTAAATTTCCTTTTGTCTTTTTGAGAATTTTCCTGATACAGGAATAGTTCTAGTCATATCACTAGAATAATTTCCGTATTCTGCCCCCACATCCATTAAAATTAATTCCCCACTTTTACATTGCTTATTGTTTTTTATATAGTGAAGGACATTATTATCAATTCCACTGGCAATAATGGGAGAATATGCAAAACCTTTAGATGAGCTATTAATAAATTCATGAATAAACTCTGCTTCAATTTCATATTCCCATACACCAGGTTTAATAAATTTTAAGACTCTGTTGAATCCTTTTCTTGTTATATCACATGCTTTTTTTATTTGATCAATTTCATCAGGGTGCTTAATAGATCTTTGTCTTTGAAGAATTGGATTACTTTTTGCAACATTGTGAGCAGGGTAATTTTTTAAGAGCCAAGAAATAAATCTATCCTCTCTGGTTTCAACTGGAGAGTTTGCCCTATAATGCTCATTTTTATTTATATAGAAAGTATCAACTTTAGTTGCAATTGAACTAAGTATATCCTTAAAGTCATCTACATAGTGTATGCTATCAATGCCAGATAGTTCATTTGCCTGTTTTTTACTTAATTTCTCACCTTCCCAAACTTTAGTATGATTGTCTGATTTTCTTATAAATAGTATTTCTCTTGTCCTATCATCTTTTGATGGAGGATACAATAATAATATAGTTTCTTCTTGATCAATACCTGTTAGATGAAAAATATCTCTATGTTGTTCAAAAGGTAGTTCGGAATCAGCACTTATTGGATATAAATCATTAGAGTTAAAAACAGCCATGGAATTACCCTTCATTTCATTCATGAAATTCCTTCTGTTCCTTTTATATATTGAATTATTCAGTGGAATATATCTCATTTTATTTTTATCAATTAACTCTTTTTTAATATAATGTTTTTAAATTAAAGGTAAAATTAAAAATTATGAAAAAGTTTTTGTCAATTTCATTAAGCTTAATAAGTACTGTTGTTATGTTTTCTCAACCAAATCCAACAGATGCTGAAAGTATAATTAAAGCCTACAAGGATAAAGAGATTTTAGCCCAAACATCTAGAGTTAAAAATATTGAATTTAAAAATATTGGGCCAACAATTATGAGCGGAAGAGTTGTTGCACTGGAGGTTAATCCTCAAGATCCCACAAAATTCTATGTTGCATATGCTTCAGGGGGAGTATGGTATACAGATAATAATGGAACATCATTTCAATCTATTTCTGATGAATGGCCAACTCAAAATATTGGAGAAATTGCAATGGATTGGGGTAATGAAATATTATGGGTTGGAACAGGAGAAAATAATTCTTCAAGATCCTCATATTCTGGTATAGGAATATTAAAGACAAATGCTGATGGTTCAAACTGGAAAAATGTTGGGTTGCATGATAGTCATCATATTGGAAAAATCTTAATAAATCCAGAAAATTCTGATCATGTAGTAATTGGAGTTACTGGGCACTTATATTCAAATAATATTAATAGAGGTGTATATGTAACCAAAGATGGTGGGCAAAACTGGAACAGGACATTATATGTAAATGATGTAAGTGGAATTATTGATATGTCTGATACTCCAGGAGACTTCAATGTAATGTATGCAACATCTTGGGAAAAAGATAGAAAAGCTTGGAGATTTGACGAAGATGGGAATAGTTCAGGTATATATAAAAGTATTGATGGAGGAGATAATTGGAGCTTAATATCTAATGATGAATCTGGTTTTCCAACTGGGCCTGGAATAGGAAGAATTGGATTAGCAGTTTTTGACAAAAATATAGTTTATGCAGTTGTAGACAATCAGAACTTCAGAGAATCTAATAAAAAACTAGAAAATAAAGGTCTAACCAAAGAATCTTTTATAGGCATGACAATAGAAAACTTTAATAAGATTAGTACTGATGATCTTAAAGCTTTTTTAAAATCTAATAGATTTCCATCTAAGTACAAACCTAAAGCTATTAAAAAAGATATTAATGATAGAAAACTTCAGCCTGAAGATTTGTATAAATATTTAGTAAATGCAAACTCTGAATTATTTGACACTCCAATAATTGGAGCAGAAGTATATAGGAGCAATGATGGAGGAAAAAAATGGGTTAAAACACATAATACATATCTAGATGGAGTTTATAATACCTATGGATATTACTTCGGTAAGATTCATGTTGATCCAAATAATAGTGAAAAAATATACACTTATGGGGTTCCAATTTTATCTTCTGATGATGGAGGAAAAACCTTTTACAGAATAGGGAAGGAAAATGTCCATGCTGATCATCATGACCTCTGGATAAATCCAGAAAAACCAGGGCATTTAATAAATGGTAATGATGGAGGGGTAAACATTACTTACGATGATGGAGAAAATTGGATAAAAAATAATTCTACTGAAGTTGGGCAATTTTATGCAATAAATGTAGACTATCAAAAGCCATATAATGTTTATGGTGGACTTCAAGACAATGGGGTCTGGATGGGTCCTCATAACTCAGTGGAGAGTAAAAGATGGAACATGACAGGTCAATATCCATGGAAAGGTATTCTAGGTGGAGATGGAATGGAAATCCAAATTGATAAGAGAAATCCAAATATTGTCTTTACAGGATATCAATTTGGTTTTTATGCAAGGTTAGATCTAGATTCTGGTAAAAGAAAGTCTATTAAACCAATACATGAACTAGGTCAGTCCCCTTTTAGATTTAACTGGCAGACTCCTATTTTATTATCACCACATAATCAAGATGTACTTTATCTTGGCTCAAATTTCTTACATAAGTCAATTAATCAAGGAGATGATTGGGAAAATATATCTGAAGATTTAACTAAAGGTGGTAAAAAAGGGAATGTGCCATATGGGACAATTACTACAATTTCAGAATCCCCTATTACAGAAGGAGTAATATATGTTGGAAGTGATGACGGTATTATTCATGTTACAAAAAATGGAGGAAAAACATGGAAGAATATCTCTGATAACCTACCACAAGATTTATGGGTTAGTAATGTTTATGCTTCACATCATGATGAGAAAGTTATTTACGTTTCTCTGGATGGTTATAGATGGGATAACTTCTCACCTTATCTTTTTAAAAGTAACAACTATGGAAAAACATGGGAGTCTATAAGTTCAAATCTGCCAGATTCTCCTATAAATGTTGTGATAGAGGACAATCTGAATAAAAACATTTTATATGTTGGAAACGACCATGGAGTATACATATCATTAAATCAAGGAAAAACATGGGAGCCATTTAATAAAGGTCTTACATCTGCAGCTGTGCACGATTTAGTTATTCAGACTGATGAACAACATCTATTAGTTGGAACACATGGAAGATCAATCTATCTAGCTGATATTAAAAAAATCCAAGATTTATCAGACGAAATACTTGAATCTTCATTATACATATATCCATTGAATAACATTAAAAAGTCTGACTCTTGGGGTGTTCAAAGAAGTATTTGGAGCCAAGCTTATGCTCCAAAGCTTGATATTACTCTATTTTCATCTTTGTCAACTAATTATAATATATCAATTAATGACTCTAATGGAAATAATGTATACAAAAGTGAAGGCAAACTAGATAAGGGATTCAACTTTGTTAATTATGATTTAATGGATAATAATGAATATTTAGATAAAGGTTTGTATAAGGTTTTAATTATTACGGATAACGATAATTTAGAAAAGGAATTCCAAATTCAGTAGTTATTTAAACGTTTATGCATTAATTTTGTTGTAGAATTAATGTAGATGAAATTATTTAGTTCTTCGATTGGACGAAAAATATTAATGGCTCTTTCGGGCCTCTTCTTGGTTGTGTTTTTAACACAACACTTTTTAATTAATGTAACTTCTGTATTTAGTGAGGATATATTCAATAAGCTCTCCCATTTTATGGGAACTAATCCTTTAGTACAGTTTGTTCTTCAACCAATATTGATATTTGGAGTCATTTTCCATTTTGTAATGGGATTTTACCTTGAAATTTTAAATGCAAAGTCAAGAAAAAATAATTACTCAAAATTTTCTGGTGGTTCAAATTCTTCATGGATTTCGAGAAATATGATTTTTAGCGGCGGAGTCATACTGGTTTTTTTAATAATTCATTTTATTGATTTTTGGATACCTGAGATGAATTATAAATATGTTGAAGCTCTACCAGAGGATCCTAATAGATATTTTGAAGAGTTAGTTCACAAATTTGAAAGTCCTTTAAAAACTGCTATTTACTCTTTCTCTTTTATTTTTTTAGCATTACACCTGTTACATGGTTTTAGTTCTTCTTTTAAAACAGTTGGAGTTGATTCCAAGTATTATAATTTAATTCAAAAAGGTACTTTCCTATTTTCAGTAATAATACCTGCAGGTTTCGTATTTATAGCGATATTCCATAATCTTACAGCATGAATAAATTAAATTCTAAAATACCAAATGGCCCCTTAGCAGGTAAATGGACAAATCACAAAGGAAAGATCAACCTTGTTAGCCCATCAAATAAAAGAAATATTGATGTTATTGTTGTTGGGACTGGACTAGCTGGTGCATCTGCGTCTGCTACTCTGGCTGAACTCGGTTATAATGTTAAATCATTCTGTTTTCAAGATTCACCAAGACGAGCTCATTCAATTGCTGCTCAGGGAGGAATAAATGCTGCAAAAAACTATCAAGGTGATGGGGATTCAACTTACAGACTTTTTTATGATACCATAAAAGGTGGAGATTACAGGTCAAGAGAAGCAAATGTTTATAGACTTGCTGAAGTCTCAGGAAATATAATTGACCAATGTGTTGCACAGGGAGTGCCATTTGCTAGAGACTATGGTGGACTTTTAGATAATAGATCCTTTGGTGGCGTGCAAGTTTCAAGAACTTTTTATGCTAAGGGTCAAACAGGTCAACAGCTTCTACTTGGTGCTTACTCTGCAATGAATAGACAAATTGCTCGTGGTAAAATTAAGATGTATAGTAGACATGAAATGATGGATGTTGTTATTGTAAAAGGTAAAGCTCGAGGTATTATTGCTAGAAACCTAGTTAATGGTGAAATTGAAAGACACTCTGCACATGCTGTAGTAATTGCATCTGGTGGATATGGAAACATTTTCTTTCTTTCTACTAATGCTATGGGAAGTAATGTATCTGCAGCTTGGAAAATTCATAAAAAAGGTGCTTTTTTTGCTAACCCTTGTTTTACACAAATACATCCAACATGTATCCCTGTTTCAGGTGATTATCAGTCAAAGTTGACCCTAATGTCTGAATCACTAAGAAATGATGGAAGAATATGGGTGCCAAAAGAAAAAGCTGATGCAAAATTAATAAGGGAGGGAAAATTATCACCTGTTGATATTCCAGAAGATAAAAGAGATTATTATTTAGAGAGAAAATATCCTGCTTTTGGAAATCTTGTACCAAGAGATATCGCTTCGAGAGCTGCTAAAGAGAGGTGTGATAATGGCTACGGAGTTAATAAAACTGGTGAAGCAGTATACTTAGATTTCTCTCATGCTATTATAAGATATGGTGAAGAGAAGGCAAAAGTCAGCGGGCTTGATTCATCTGACTCAAAGTTAGTGTCTAAACTAGGAAAGGAAATTGTCAAACAAAAATATGGTAATTTATTCCAGATGTATGAGAAAATAGTTGACGAGAATCCATATGAATTACCAATGAAAATATATCCAGCTGTTCATTATACCATGGGAGGTGTATGGGTTGACTATAACTTAATGACATCTATCCCTGGATGTTTTGCAATTGGTGAGGCAAACTTCTCAGACCACGGTGCTAATAGACTTGGAGCATCAGCATTAATGCAGGGATTAGCAGATGGTTATTTTGTATTACCATATACTATTGGAGATTATCTGTCAAATGAAATTAGTACTGGTGAAATTTCTACAGATCTTCCGGAATTTGATAAAAGTGAAAAAGAAATATCAGCAAAATTAAAAAAGCTAATATCAAACAAAGGTGAAAAATCAGTAGACTTTTACCATAAAAAGTTAGGTAAAATAATGTGGAATAAATGTGGTATGTCAAGAAATGAAAAAGATTTAAAGTCTGCTATAAAAGAGATCAAAGAGTTAAGAGAAGACTTTCACAAAAATGTAAAAATACCTGGTGGATTAAATGAATTTAACGAGCAACTTGCTAAAGCAACAAGAGTCTCTGATTTTCTAGAGCTTGGGGAACTATTTGCAATTGATGCTCTTGAAAGAAATGAGTCCTGTGGAGGACACTTTAGAGAAGAGTTTCAAACAGATGATGGAGAGGCAATAAGAGATGATAAAAAATTTAAATTTGTTTCAGCTTGGGAATATAATGATGATCCTTCAAAGCCAATACTTCATAAAGAAGACTTGGAGTATGAAGATATAGAGATTAAAACAAGATCTTACAAATAATAAACTAGTAAAGTATTTATATGAAGTTATACTTAAAAATATGGAGACAAACAAACACAGATTCAAATGGATCTTTTCAAAATTATGAAATTGATGAAATAACTCCTGATATGTCTTTCCTTGAAATGATGGATGTTTTAAACGAGAAATTAATTATGGAAGGAATTGACCCTGTTGCATTTGATCATGATTGTAGAGAGGGTATTTGTGGAAGTTGCTCTTTATTTATAAATGGGAGAGCACACGGTCCTGATACTGGAATCACAACTTGTCAACTGCATATGAGAAAGTTTCAAGACGGAGACTCAATAGTTATTGAGCCATTTAGAGCTAGTTCATTTCCAGTTATTAAAGATTTAGTTGTTGACAGAAAGTCTTTTGATAGGATTCAACATGCAGGTGGGTATATTAGTATAAATACTTCAGGTAATACACAAGATGCAAATACAATTCCAATTAGAAAAGAAGATGCAGATAATGCCTTTGATGCAGCTACATGTATAGGTTGTGGAGCTTGTGTTGCAACTTGTAAAAATGCTTCAGCAATGCTTTTTGTATCAGCAAAAGTATCCCAGTTCTCATATTTACCTCAAGGACAAGTCGAAGCGAAAGATAGAGTTCTTAATATGGTAAAGCAAATGGATGAAGAAGGCTTTGGTAATTGTACTAATACTGGAGCATGCGAGGTTGAATGTCCAAAAGGAATATCCATTAAAAACATTGCCAGGATGAATAAAGAATTTCTAAAAGCTAAGCTTTAATCTATTTAGATTTTAAAATCATTTCTATAAAATCACTAATAGTATTTCTTCCTAACCATCTTCCAACAACAACCATGTTTTCATCGGGAATAACTACAATATAGTTCCCGCCAAAACCACTAGCATAATACAGGTTATCAGGAAGATTATTCCATTGTGTATTTAACCACCACATAAATCCATATTCAGGATTTGTTGTTGAAGGATTTAAGGATTTATCAATCCACTCTTTCGAGATAATTCTTTTGTTATCCCAAACCCCATTATTTA
>CACMVZ010000009.1 GCA_902617285.1 uncultured Bacteroidota bacterium
ACAGGAGGATATCTTCCCTCAAGTGATGATGTTTTTCAAAAAGAGATTGATAAGCAAGTAATATTAGCTATTGATGAAGCTGATGTAATTTTATTCTTGGTTGATGTCAAAGATGGTCTAACTGGAGTTGATAAATCTATTGCAGATATGTTACATAAATCCTCTAAAGAAACTCTACTCCTAGTAAATAAAGTTGATAATTCTAAACTTATAGAAGACTCTAATGAATTTTATTCTCTTGGTTTTAAAAATCTATTTTGTTTATCATCGATTAATGGATCTGGAACAGGTGAATTTTTAGACTTATTATCTGATAAGCTTCCAAAAGAAGACCTAATAATTTCTGATGTCCCTAAGTTTGCTGTTGTTGGAAGACCTAATGCTGGAAAATCATCATTTATTAATTCCCTTATCGGTAAAGATAGATTTATAGTTACTGATGTTGCTGGAACAACCAGAGATAGTTTATACACTCGATATAATCAATTTGGTTTTGAATTTGACCTAATTGATACAGCTGGTATTAGGAAAAAAAGTAAAGTTTCTGAAGATATTGAGTTCTACTCAATTTTAAGATCTGTTCGAGCAATTGAAAATTCAGATACATGTTTAATAATGTTTGATGTAGAGAGAGGTTTTGATTCTCAGGTTCAAAATATTTTTTGGCTTGCAGCTAGAAATAAAAAAGGTATTGTAATTCTTGTTAACAAGTGGGATACTGCCGAAAAAGATCATATGACTACTAAGTCAATTGAAGAAGAAATTATTTCAAAAACATCGCCGTTTACCGATATACCAATTGTGTTTATTTCGGCTTTAACAAAACAAAGAATCTTTGATGCAATTAAAATTGCAATGGAGGTAAATCAAAGAAGGGAATATAAAATACCAACTAAAAAGTTAAATGATTTTATTCTACCAATCATTGAACAAAAACCTCCACCTAGTACTAAAGGTAAATACATAAAAATTAAGTTTTGCAGACAACTTCCTACAAAGTATCCTCAGTTTGCATTTTACTGTAATCTACCGCAGTATATAAAAGATCCTTATAAACGTTTTCTAGAAAACCAATTGAGAAAAAATTTCAATTTTTCAGGAGTTCCCATTGATATTTTTCTAAGAAAAAAATAATCATAAAGTTTTTTTTAGAGATTTTAGTTCCTCTTTAATTTTGTTAAGCTTTTTCAAGATTGCTAGATTTTCATCTTCTGAGATATCTTTGGATTTTAACTTTTTTTTTGCCCCTTGAATTGTTAGTCCATCTTTTTTTAGAAGAGTATATATTAATCTTATAGACTCAATATTTTCTTTTGTATATTTTCTTATTCCAGATGATTTTATCATAGGGTTAATCTCTTTAAATTCTTTTTCCCAAAATCTTAATAAAGAAGTATTTACGTCAAAGTGAGTTGCTACTTCACTTATACTATAGTATTTTTTTTCTGGAAGATTACTAAACATTTTAGTCAAGAGATTGATTCTCCTGAGAAGCTTGATTTACAAGCTCTTCAAATTCAATAGGGGATAGACTGCCTGAATAGAAATTTATTGGATTGATTTTTCTACCATCTTTTACAATCTCATAGTGAAGATGAGGTGCAACAGATCTACCAGTATTACCAACATAACCTATTAGATCTCCTCTTTTTACCTTGTTACCCCTTCGAACAACAATTTTATCCATATGAGCATATATACTGACATATCCAAAACCATGATCAATTCTAACATGGTTACCAAAACCTACAGCTCTAGCATCAGCTCTGGCTATTCTTCCATCACCTGTAGCATAAATCGGTGTTCCGGTCTTTGCTGAAAAATCCATACCCCAGTGCATGGTTCTCTTCTTAGTAAATGGATCAATTCTGTAACCATACCCGGAGGCCATTCTTTTAAGGTCAGAACTGCTTACAGGTTGAATTGCTGGAATTGAAGTCAAAAGGGATTCATTATTCTTAGCTAATAACTCAATTTCATCTAGTGATTTAGATTGAATTACTAATTCCTTTGTTAGAATATCTAATCTCTTAGTTGTATTAACAATTACATCAGAACTCTCGAATCCTTCTAGATAATCGTATCTATTTACACCACCAAATCCTGCTCTTCTTTGATCTTCAGGAATTGGACTTGCTTCAAAATAAACTCTGTAAAGGTTATTGTCTCTTTTTTCAATATTAGCTAGGGTTGATTCAACTTGCTCTAACTTCTTATTCAACACTTTAAGTTGAAGCTCGTAATTATCTATTTCTCTAGCTTGAACAATTTCTTTGGGCGTATCGATAAAATCAGTATTCAAAAGTAAAACTGTAATAAAGGCACCAATAATTACTGAACTAATCAAAAACAAAGACAGCCTGTAGATACGTTCAATAAATGTCCTTTTAATTGGGACAAACTCCAGATTATCAGAATCAAAGTAGTATTTAGTTTTGGACATAGACCAATTTATTGTAATTTCAACCTTTTAATGGCTGTAAACCTTTACAAATATAAAAAAAATGAATTCATCCGTTGTTAGAGAAAAATTTTTTCAATACTTCAAAGACAAAGGACACAACATTATTCCCTCAGCCTCTGTAATTAACGAATCAGATAAAAATTTAATGTTTACTAATGCTGGAATGAATCAGTTTAGAAACATTTTTTTAGGTAATCAAGAGTCCAAATTTTCCAGAGTTGCAAACTCTCAAAAGTGTCTTAGGGTTTCTGGAAAACATAATGACCTAGAAGAGGTTGGAGTTGATACCTACCACCATACTTTTTTTGAAATGTTAGGTAATTGGAGTTTCGATGATTATTTCAAAAAAGAGATAATCGATTGGTCATTTGATCTAATCACTAATATATATGGAATTAAAAAAGAGGATATATATGTATCTGTATTTAAAGGATCAAAAGAGGATAACCTAGAATTTGATAAAGAAGCTTTTGATGAATGGAAAAAGTTTTTTAGCGAAGAAAGGATCATAAGTGGTAACAAAAAAGATAATTTTTGGGAGATGGGAGATGTAGGACCTTGTGGACCATGTTCTGAAATTCACATTGATTTAAGACCAGAATCAGAAAAGAAAAAAATTAAAGGAGCTGATCTTGTAAATAAAGATCATCCACAAGTTGTTGAAATCTGGAATTTAGTATTTATTCAATACAACAGAAAGAAAGATGGATCCTTAATAAAACTTGATAAACAATATGTAGATACTGGAATGGGACTTGAAAGACTCTGTATGGCACTACAGAAAAAAGAGTCTACTTATGACACGGATTTATTTGAAGATATTATTAAGAAAATTGAAGATATTTCAAATAAAAAATATTTGTCAGGTGATGAAAATATTGATATTGCTGTAAGAGTCATCTCTGATCATATTAGAGCCTTAGTATTCACAATTTCAGATGGTCAAATACCAAGCAATAATGGACCTGGATATGTTATCAGGAGAATTCTAAGAAGAGCTATAAGATATGGATATACAAATCTAAATATAAAAACTCCATTCATCTATGAACTTGTTGATGTAGTAATCTCACAATATCTGACTATTTATCCTGACTTAAAAAATCAGAGTGAATACATTACCTCATTAATTAATGAGGAAGAAAAAGGTTTCCTCAAAACATTAAATCAGGGTCTCTCCCTTATAAATCAAATTATTGAGTCTAATCCCAATGATATGAAAATTAGCGGTGAAGATACTTTCAAGCTTTACGATACATATGGATTTCCCATTGATCTTACGTCATTAATTGCAAGTGAAAATGATTTTCAAGTTGATATAGATGGATTTAATGAACATATGAAAGTTCAAAAAAGCAGATCAAAGTCAACAAGTAATGAAGAGGTTAAAGAATGGGTTATTGTAAATGAGAGTTCATCTATAAATGTATTTAAAGGCTACGATGATTATGAACTTGAATCAAAAGTTTTCAAGTATCGAGAGTGTATAACTAGTGAGGGAGAAACTAAATACCATCTTGTTACAAATGAAACCCCTTTCTATCCTGAGGGAGGTGGACAAATTGGTGATACTGGAGAAATTATTTCGAACTCAGTAACTATAGCTGTAAAAAATACTTTTAGAGAAGCTGAGGACATAATTCATCTCGTAGATGATCTACCAGATAAACTAGATGAATCTTTACTAATGAAAATTAATAAAGATAGAAGGGTATCTATTCAGAAAAATCATACTTCAACACACCTTCTTCAATTTGCACTAAAAAAAATATTAGGAAACCATATAGAGCAGAGAGGTTCTATGCTTACCGAAGATATTTTTAGATTTGATTTTTCACATCAATCTAAACTATCAGACAAAGAATTAAATGATGTTGAAGAACTTGTTAAAGGCTTAATCAAAGATGAAATTAAGTGTGTCGAAGATAGGGAAGCAAATTATGATGATGCAATTAATGCAGGAGCTATTGGTCTATTTTCAGAAAAATATGGGGATGTTGTAAGAACAATAAAGTTTGGTGAATCTTATGAACTATGTGGAGGTACTCATGTAGATAATACAAAAGAGATTGAAGATTTTAAAATAATTTCTGAGGGTTCTCAGGCATTTGGTATTAGAAGAATTACAGCATCTAGTAATAAAACTAGAATTAAGGAAGAACAGTTAAAAGATCAAGCAATTAAAGAAAAAGCTGAAAGTGAAAAAGCAAATAAACTACTTCAAAAAGAAATAGATTCTCAAAACAAGTTAAAAATTCAATCAATAAAAGAATTAATTATTAATGAGATAAAAGAAGTTAATGGATTAAATTCATTCACGGGGAAATTAGAATTAGACAATAAATCAATCAAAGAATTATGCTTCTCACTCTCTAATGAAATAGATAATCTATTTATGATTGTTTTGTCTAGTATTGATAAAAAAGTATTTATTTCGTGTTTTATTTCAAAGAATTTAATAGCTGAAAGGAATTTTAATGCTTCAAATATTATAAAACAGTTAGCTCCTATAATTGATGGTAGCGGTGGAGGTCAGCCTTTCTTTGCTACTGGAGGTGGAAAAAATATTAATGCTATAGATAAAGCCTTAGCTGAGTCTGAAAAAATAATTAGTCAGCTGTAGGAGGGAATTTTTCAAGTATCCTTTCAACAAAATTGCCAATCATCTTATCTCTATCTTTTGAGTATTCATTTAACACTCCTACACCCTTACCTTGCCAAACAAGTTGTTGGTTTTTACTATCAATAAAATTAATATAAAGTGTACCTTGAACTGATGAGTAAGCAGATGAATATGGATATCTATAGAAAAATGGGTTCCATCCATATGAAAAATAATTATTCATGTAAACCCTTTCAATAGAGTGAGTCTCAAATGTTACCAAAATATCAGGATCATTTGACCTTTTCAGCCCTTTTGATTTTAAGCCTATATCTAATGATTTTAAGATTCTCTTTTTATCAAGATCAGAGATTTCAACCTTTTCAATATCTGGCTCATAGAATGAATATGAGTTGTAATTTTTAAAATTAACATCAGAGTCATAATCAAATTGAACATAAACTCCACATGATTTAATTATTAGAGCTAATGTGAATAATATTATTTTTTGAGAGTATAATTTTTTTATAATTTCCATTATTCTAAAGTTATGAAAAAATTATTACTGTTTTTTATATTAATATTTCTTTCTTCATGTTCATCGTTTAGGCCTTTATCAGAAAGTAATTTGTCTGTTGATGATCAGATAAACTTATATATCAAGAAATATGCTCCGGCTGCAACTAAAAACATGAGATTCTACAAAATACCTGCTAGTATAACGTTAGCTCAAGGAATTCTGGAATCGGGTCATGGTCAAAGCACTCTGGCAAAAAAAGCAAATAATCATTTTGGTATTAAGTGTCACAAAGGATGGAAAGGAAAATCAATTTTACATGATGATGATGCAAAAGATGAATGTTTTAGGTCATATAAAAACCCTTTAAGATCTTATAAAGACCATTCTTTATTTCTAGTTGAAAGGGACAGATACAGTTCATTATTTAAGTTAAATAGAAAAGATTATAAGTCATGGGCAATTGGGCTTAAAGCTGCTGGTTACGCCACTGATCCAAAATATGCAGATAAATTAATAAGTTTAATTGAAAGGTTTAGATTAAACAGGTTTGATGAATAAACTTCCATCATCAGACTTAAAAATATCTATTAAATCATTTCCCCTAAGCTCTTTTAAAACTTTATCCCATTTCTTATTTGATAAATCAAATTCTGATTTAAAGTCAGCTAAAAGAATTTCCTCAATATTTTTGAGTCTATTAAAAATAACCTTTGCATCTTCGGAAATATCGGATTCCTTTTTTATTGGTTTCATTTGAGGGAAGAATAAAACTTCTTGAATTGATGTTTTATCAGTCATAAGCATAACTAATCTATCAATTCCAATTCCAATTCCTGATGTAGGTGGCATTCCATACTCTAAAGATTTAATAAAGTCCATATCAATAAACATTGCTTCATCATCACCTTTCTTACTTAATTCTAATTGATCCTCAAATCTTTTTAATTGGTCAGTTGGGTCATTAAGCTCTGAATATGCATTTGCAATTTCCATTCCATTTACAATTAATTCAAATCTTTCTGTGAGATTAGGATTTGATCTGTGCTCTTTTGTTAAGGGACTCATTGATTTAGGATAATCAGTTATAAATGTAGGATTGATAAAGTTTTTTTCACATTTATTACTGAAAATTGCATCTATCAACTTTCCTTCTCCCATACTATCGTCTATATCAATATTTAGATCTTTACAAATGGATCTTAAATCGTTTTCATTTTTACCTGAGATGTCATAACCAGTAAATTTAATAATAGCTTCAGTAATTGATATCCTCTCATATGGAGCCTTAAAATCTATTTTCTTCGAATCAAATTCAAGTTTAGTTTTACCATGAATCTCTAAACATACTTTTTCAATCAATGACTCAGTAAGCTCCATCATCCAGAAATAATCTTTATAAGCAACATAAAGTTCAAGTATTGTAAATTCAGGATTATGATTTCTATCCATTCCTTCATTTCTAAAATCTCTAGAGAATTCATAAACAGCCTCAAAACCACCAACAATCAATTTTTTTAAAAACAATTCATCTGAAATTCTTAGATAAAGAGGTATATCTAATGCATTGTGATGAGTTATAAATGGTCTAGCTGTTGCTCCACCTGGAATTGATTGTAATATGGGAGTCTCTACCTCGAGATAATCTTTATTATTTAAAAAATTTCTTATCGAATTAATAATTTTTGTTCTCTTTACAAATGTTTCCTTTACACTTTGGTTTACAATAAGGTCAACATATCTTTGTCTGTATCTCTGTTCTAAATCAGTAAAACTATCATATTCCTTTCCTTGAGAATCAACTTTTGGTAATGGAAGTGGTCTTAGTGATTTATTAAGAATTTTGAAATCTTTTACTAAGACTGTGATTTCTCCAACTTTGGTCTTAAATAATTCACCATTTATACCAATTATATCCCCAATGTCAAGTAACCTTTTATAAACTAAGTTATATTTACTTTTATCATCTCCCTCACAAATCTCATCTCTATTAAAATATACTTGAATTCTACCTTTACTATCCAAAATTTCTGCAAAAGAAGCGTTTCCTTGAATTCGTCTAGACATAATTCTACCAGCAATTACTACTTGTTTTTTATCCTCATATTTAGAGATTAAATCTTTTGAATAATTTGTTACTGGATAAAGTTCAGCTGGATAAGGATCAATTCCAAGCTTTTTTAGCTCTTCAAGTTTTTCTCTCCTTATTTTTTCTTGCTCGGTCACTTTATATTGTTTAAACAAAGATAGGTTTTATAAAATAATCATTGATGTACAAATTTCTATATTTGAATGATTAATGAAAAATAAAAAAATAATAGTTAAAGATATAGGGAGGACTTCATTTTCTGATGCCTGGAAATTTCAAGAAGATATTTTTCAAAAAATAATTGATCAAAAAGTTCAAAATAGGACTCTAGAAAAAAAAATAGAAACCAACAATTATTTAATTTTCACAGAGCATAACCCAGTTTATACTATTGGAAAAAGTGGTGAAATGTCAAATCTTCTTTTAAATGAGAATCAATTAAAAGAAAAACAAATTGAATTTTTTAAAATTAATAGAGGGGGGGATATAACATTCCACGGTCCAGGTCAAATTATGGGTTACCCAATAATTGACTTAGATAATTTTTTTACTGATATAAATCTTTATTTAAGGTCTCTTGAAAATACTATTATAGATACTCTAAGTTTTTACGACATTTCAGGATTTACAATTAAAGGAGAAACTGGTGTTTGGGTGAAAAATCAAAATGAATTTAAAAAAATATGTGCATTTGGCATAAGAGCAAGTAGATGGGTAACTATGCACGGATTCTCATTGAATGGAAATTCTGACTTAACTTATTTTAATAATATTATACCTTGTGGGATAAAGGATAAAGGTGTTACTTCAATTAAAGATATCTTAAATCAAGAAGTAGACATAGAAGAATTAAAGAAGAAGATTATTGAAAATTTTGAGAAAAATTTTGATGCAAATCTAGTTTATGATAATTAGTTTATTTCATAAGATACAATTGATAAATTGTCGATTTTAGAAATTATCTCAAGCCTACCATCGATATCTGAATCAATCAAATCATAAGATGAACTTCCTTTTAGTGGGAATCCTTCAATTAACTCTCCACTGTCATTATATAGATATATATTATCATCATTAAGATCGGTAGTTCCAACATAGAAATTTCCAGATATATTGAAAATTTTAGGTTTAGAATATCTGCCAATTGGAAGCTTTACATTAATACCTTTAATTGATAAAATATCCTCGCTTATATATATGAGTTTATCATCGTATATATTAATCATACTGTTCTCGGATAGATTTAGATTATTTCTGTTAAAATTTCCGTTAGTGTCAATCTGAATTAAATTTCCTTGGTTATCAGAAGTAGTAAATGAACCTAAATATGAATATACAGTATTATCATTATACTGAATTTTATTCTCAACAACTATTCTATCTTCACCTCTTCTATTAAGAATTTTTAAATCACCATTTTTTTGTTGAATAACAATATAATCTTTACCATCAATTCTAATATGAACTGGACTTTTTATAATATCTGATGAAAAATTATCAGGGCTAAAACCATTTACAATTTTTCCCTTTGTATCATACATTATAATTTGATTATCGTATGTTATAACTATTCTATAATTTCTATTCTTTTCATAATCAAAAACAGAAATTGGGTTTATGTTATTTGCTAATTCTAAATCAAAACTTAAATCGTTAACCTGATTTCCGTTTCTATCAAAAAGATATAATCTATCTTCTGTTCTAAATAGCATTTGGAGTCTGCCATTTTTATATGCATCAATTTGTTTTATATCTCCGATGATTCTGCTAGATAAATTTCTTCTCCAAATAAGATTACCCTTATTTGAATAATAATATAATACGTTTTCAATGTCTTGAAATACAAAGTCATATTCATTAGTAGTATGATTTTTTATCCAGATTGGATCCAAAATTATTTCACTATCAGATGAAACAAGAAATTCTGTATAAGCTTCACCTTCCTGAGAGAAAGTATTTATTTTTTTAAAATCAAAATTTAAAAGTGCTATATCTTGACTAAATTTAACACCAAATGAAATAAAAGGATATGAATCTGAATCTAAAGAACTCACAATACTTGAATTCATTTTATTCTTTGTATTTAAAACCCAGTTGAAATTATTATTAGAAGATATATTCTTCTTATAACTTGTGTAAATAGAATTAGAACCTAAAACATCATTGATTTTATTTGAATTAATTATATTTCTTAGTTGAGAAACAGATTTACCAATAATTAAAAAATTATTAATTAAAGTTGAATAGTTAGTTTTTGAATCATAACTAAAAGATTGTAACAATAATTTTAAGCCTTCATCAAGGTTTATAAAATTTATATCTGTGTAGTTACTTTCTTGAAAATTAAAATATTCTTCAATTTGATCTATATTTTTTAAACTAACAACTAAAAATTTTTCTTGATCATCAACTATACTTATATCATTGATAAGATTGATAGATTTAAAACTATAATCATCAGCAGCAATATTATTTGATTTAAAGTAATTTTTAAGATTGTATATGAACCTCTCAGAATCTCCTAAACTAAAAGAAAAAAGTGATCTAAATGTGTTAGGAATAACATTATCAGATATAATCTCTTTAGAGGAAATATTTTTTAAAATTGAAATTTTGGAACTAAGTGAGTCTCCTAATTTAGTAACACCTGAAAGTTCAATAATATCAGTTGAGTTTACAAAATCATATCCAATCCATGATGTTTTAACTCTAGGTAATAAGGGTAGATTATATGATCTGTAATTACCAGAATTTGAACCATTTGATTTAATAAAAAAATTAAATGGATCATTTTTGTCTATTGTTTTTGAAATTTTTAATAAGTCAGGATTTATTTTCTTGTTATTTGTTTTATGATCTCTTATAATGTTTTCGAGGACTATATCATTATCTGAACTTATATAAAAATCACCAATGATTGTCTTATAAATTGTCTTGTTAATATTATCCTTTGTATATATATCAAAGTCTTGATAAGTTCTATTGAATTCATCATTATTAAATATTGAGTCACTTAATTCAACTCTGCTAATAAACGTATAGGCTGTTTCATCTTTACTAAAACGGGATAAAGTTAAAACTCCTTTTTTAGTAAAACTATTTGAAAGTAAATTCAAATTATTATAAACTACTTTAGAATTTGGATAAAGATTTGAAATTAGCTGATTTTTTTCAAGAATATTTTTTGTGATACTTAAATCATTTATGTTGATAATTTTTTCTGACTCTAAAGGAATAAAATCTAATTCGGAAATATTAGAATTTTCAATTTTACTACATGATGCAGTTATTAATAAGAAAAGAAATAATATTATTCTTATAAGAAATTTCATTAGTTGAGTTTAAGAATTTGTTGATTAGACTTAATTTGAAATGATTTTCTGTGATATTTTGTTCTGCCAAATTTCTTAATCATATCTATATGATATTTTGTTCCATATCCTTTATTATTTATCCAATCATATTCGGGAAACTTTAGATGTAAATTAGACATATATTCATCTCTGTATGTTTTTGCTAATATGGAAGCTGCAGCAATATTCTTATATTGTTGATCACCTTTAACAATACATTTATATTTTAAATCCCTGTATGGCTTAAATAAGTTTCCATCAACTAGAATGAAATCAGGTTCAATATCTAAGCTTTCTAAAGACATATGCATTGCCTTAAAAGTAGAGTTTAAAATATTATTTTTATCAATGTGTGATGAGTTGACAAATGCAACTGAGTATGCTAATGCATTTTTTTCAATATATTTTTTAAGTTTTAGCCTTTTTTTTGGGGACAGTTTTTTTGAATCGTTAAGATCTTTATTTTTAAAATCTTTTTCTAGTATTACAGCTGCAGCTGTTACAGGGCCTGCTAGACTTCCTCTACCTGCTTCGTCAATTCCTGCTTCATACTTAAATTTTGAAAACTTATTCATTAACATTTTAATAAAATCAAATTTTAAAAGAAATCTTACCTTAGTATGAAATTACAAAATAGATGCAGAAGTTTTTTCTGGTAACAACCTTTTTTTTAATCCCAATAACTTTAATTGCTCAGACTGATGAGATTGAGGGTAAATTAAAAGCTCAGGAAGAACAAAAAAAAATAGAGGAGGAAGCAAATAAAAAAACAGACAGTCTAACCACTGAATATTATAAAATTTATTACATAGATGGAAGGATAGAAACTGTCGATACATCACTTTCTATAACAAAAGACTACAAATTTAACTTTACAAGAAAGGACAACTTTGAATTAATTAAAATGTCAAATGTTGGCCATACATATAATAATTTAGGATATAATTTTAGTCATTATGATTACCCTCTGATGGGTGCGTTGGGAAAACACTTTAATTATTTTGAAAAAGATGATATTGGTTATTACGAAGTTCCAACTCCATTCACTGAATTATTTGCTAAATCTACCTTTGAACAAGGACAAATTTTAGATGCATTAATTTCAATTAATTTTAATCCAAATTATAATATTACTCTTGCCCATAAAGGATATAAATCTCTTGGAAAGTACCAATCAATTAAATCAAGAGGAAACCAATTAAGACTTTCCTCAATATTTAATTCAAATAACAATTTAACCAATGTTAAGCTTCATTTCACTTCTCAAAATCTTTTTAATGATGAAAATGGTGGACTTGAACCCGATAGTATTTATTTTTTCGAACAAGCACCAGATTATTTTGTTTTAGATGAATATGGGAATCAAATTCAAAATGATGACGGAACATATGAAATGATATATTATGATGGTTATCTCGACAGATCCAGACTTGGTCCAAATTTAATTGCATCTGGGAGCTTATACTCAAAAAGATTTTTTACCGACATTTCAAGATTAATTATAAATAAAGTTGATAAAAACACATCTTTAATCCTTGGTTATCAATATATTCATGAGTATAAAAAACTCAATTTTAAAGAAACTAGATCTATCAAATTCTTTGGTGATTTTTTTTCTGTTGACACTCAAGATAAATCGATTAATGACTTGTCTAGATTTATTCTAGATGAAAATATATTTTATCTAAAATCTAATTTGAATAAACTTGGTATAATCCATCTACAATTCAAACAAATTAAATGGAAAAACATATATCAAATTGAAAGTGATATAGATTTAATTGACATATTAAATCCTAAGCAATCAAAAATTTCAATTAATTGGAAAAAGAATATATCAAATTTCAGTTTGTACTTTGATATTGATAATTCACTAAAAGACTCTTTTAAATCAAATAAAATTGAACTAGGAATTGAAGGAAATTTTTTAAAAAATTTCAAATTTGCTATTTCTGGTTCACAATTTGAAAGATCTCCAAACTTCAATTTTGTTTTATTTAGAAGTCAATATGAAAGTTATAATTGGTACAACCCCGACCTAAGTGACGAAAACGTATCTAAGGTATCTCTTGACATTTCTTATAAAAATTATGTCAATTTAATTGGTGAGTATAATATAATCGAGAACTTTACTTTCTTTAGAGAATCAGCCAACCCTTTTTTAGGAGAATTTGATCTTTTTAGAAAAGCTGTACCTAATCAATCAATAAATGAAATTAAATATTATAAGGTTAAGCTATATAGTAATATTCCAATTGGAAAGTTTTCAATAGTCAACACTGTTCAATATCAGAAAAAAGATCAGATTGTTGAATTTGATGAGCTATCTGCAATTAATGTTCCAGAGTGGATAACAAGAAATACAATTATGTATTCCTCTAAATTATTTAATAGATCTCTTGATATACAGACTGGAGTTACATTTAATTATTTTACAAAATTTTGGGCTAATTATTATAATCCGCTCATCTCTGAGTTTGTAGTTCAGAATTATAAGGAAATAGGTGAGTTCCCAAGATTTGATTTATTCTTTAATGCTAAAATACAGCAGACAAGAGTTTTTGTAAAAGTTGAACACTTAAATAGTTCTTTAAGTGGATATGATTTCTATTCAGACCCATTTACACCATACAGAGATATGTCTGTTAGATTTGGTTTAGTTTGGAATTTCTTCCAATAAAATAAAAATGAGAAATTTTTATGTAATAGGGGTAATGTCAGGAACTTCAATAGATGGTGTAGATTTTGTTTACGTCAAGTTTACTCAAAATGATACTTGGAATTTTAAAATTATCAACTCAAAAACATATAAATATGAAGACTCAATAACTGAATTTCTGATCGATATATCTAAAAAGGGTATTGAGGAGATTAAAAAAATTGATATTGAATATTCTAAGAAGTTGGCAATATATATTAACCAATTCATAGATGAATTTTCCATTAATAAAATTGATTTTGTTAGTTCTCATGGACACACTGCAATTCATGATCCTTCTAATTCATTTACATATCAAATTGGAAATTTACCTATCTTATCTAAGGAAACTAATTATAATGTAATTTGTGATTTTAGAGTTCAAGACATAGAGCTAGGAGGACAAGGAGCTCCTCTTGTTCCGGTTGGTGAAAAATATTTATTTAATGAATATGATTCATTTATTAATTTAGGTGGGTTTGCCAATATTTCAAATCATTTACAGGAAAGTTTGATTGCCTATGATATATGTCCAGTTAATATAGTACTAAATAACCTATCAAAAAAAATTGGGAAAGACTTTGATGATAAGGGATCTATTGCTTCGTCAGGAAAACTTATTTTAAACCTTTATAAGGAATTGGAAAAATTGGAATATTATAAATCAAGTCCACCTAAGTCATTAGGAATTGAATGGGTACATGCAAATATATTTCCATTGATTAATAAATATTTTGATTATCCAATAGAAGATTTATTAAATACCTTATCAAATCACATTGCAAATCAAATTTCATATAATTTGAAAAATATAGATAAAGTTTTAATTACAGGTGGTGGAGCCTATAATGATTATTTAATTGATATAATTAGATCAAAAACAGCTTCTGAAATTATAATTCCATCGAAAAATATAATTGAATTTAAAGAGGCTTTAATTTTTGCATTTTTAGGAGTCTTGAGATATCTAAATATCAATAATTGCTATTCTTCAGTAACAGGTGCATCAAAAGATCATTGTTCTGGAAAAATTTTTTATTAAATTAGTTGTTTACCATAAATCATACTTATGAAAAAAACATATCTACTTATCTTATCTCTAATCTCTTTAAATATAAGTGCACAAAATATTACGTGGCAGAATGTTAATATAAATGTTCCATTCGAAAATACAGATTCTGTATATAATCTAATTGATGGATTCTATTCTAATATTCAAATACCTGAAGGTGTTAGAGTTTCTCTCTGGAGTATTGAGTATAAAGGATCAAGTGAAAAGGCTACCCATGTTTTAAATTTTGCTGGCTCAAAAGAGGCAATTACTGAATTTGAATCAAGAAAATTAACTTCAGAATGGGATGCTTATGTGTCAAAATTAAATTCTTTAACTAGTCGAGATGGATATTCTGTTACTGCAGGTGTTACTCTTGTTAGATATAATCTAGATAAATGGCAACAGCCGATTGCTCAATCACATCAATGGAAAATAAAAAATCCAATTAAATTTTTAACTGCTTTTGCTAATTTAATGTCAGCCTTTAATGATTATTCTGGATATGTTTCTGTTGGTCAGACTACTCATGGAGTTGAAAATGGTGAAACTCATTATATATACGTAACTTACCCTGATTTAATTGCTGCTTTGGATTTTGGGAATGCCCAAAATAATAATCAAGCTGATGCAATTAACAAATGGATAGAAGATACAAAAGATGAGGAATATACTAGGAGTATAACAAGGGTTATGCTTCAATCATGGGAATAAATTTAATTAAATGGAAACAATATTATTAGGAATATTTATTCTAGGTTATTTAGCAATAACACTAGAGCATAGTTTAAAAATTGATAAGCTTATACCTGCTTTAGCAATGATGGCTTTTTTATGGGCATTGATTGCAATATTTCATATACCGGTATTTGAAGTTGATACTGAGTTACGGGAACTGATTCCAACAAAAATAAAGAAGATAATGGCATATCATTTATCTCATACTTCAGAGATATTAATCTTTCTTTTAGGAGCAATGACTATTGTTGAGATTATTGATTACTATAATGGTTTTGAAAAAATTAAATCATTTATTAGAACCAAATCAAAAAAGAAATTATTGTGGATATTTTCAATATTAGCATTTATTTTATCTGCCATAATTGACAATTTGACTGCTACTATTGTTCTAATTACAATTCTTCAGAAAATTATTAGAGATAAAAACTTAAGATTATGGTTTGCCGGTTTAATTGTAATTGCAGCAAATGCAGGAGGAGCCTGGTCTCCAATTGGAGATGTAACAACAACAATGTTATGGATAGCTGATAAAGTTACCGTCCCAATGTTATTATATTATGTGTTTATTCCTTCTGTGGTATGTATGATAGTACCAGTATATATTGCATCATTTCTTAAACCTTTTAAAGGAGATTTAGATAAAATGGATAATGATGAAAGTAGTATAACAAAGATAGGTACAAGAATGCTTTGGTTAGGATTATCGGCTATTCTTTTTGTGCCATTTTTTAAGGTTTTTACAGGCCTTCAACCATATGTAGGTATGATGCTTTCTCTTGCTATAGTTGCAACATTTGCAGAAATATACAGCGGTACTAAATTTAATATTAGTACCCCTAATGAAGATAGTATTATGCATAGTAAAAGCCCTGTACATTCTGCATTAACTAAGATTGAGCTTCCCAGTATTTTATTCTTTCTAGGAATCTTGATGGCAGTAGCAGCTCTAGAATCAATAGGATATCTATTTGAATTTGCTCAATATTTAGAAACTGTTATTCCTGATATTAGAATTGTTGCAGGTTTCTTAGGTCTTGGATCAGCAGTAATTGATAATGTACCTTTAGTAGCTGCATCAATAGGTATGTTTTCTCAACCAGTTGACGATTCTTTATGGCACTTAATTGCATATGCAGCAGGTACGGGAGGTAGTGTACTTGTAATTGGCTCTGCGGCTGGAGTTGTAGCAATGGGGATGGAGAAAATTGAGTTTTTTTGGTATCTAAAAAAAATAGGATGGTTAGCATTCCTAGGATTTCTTGCTGGATTTATAACATTTGTGTTATTTGAGGCATATATTCTTTAATCACTAATATTGAATTATAAGCAAACTGAGAAGTGGATCTTAAATCGTTTACCATTTTATCAATCTCAAGGTTCAAAAGCATATAAACCTGGTCTTGATAACATAAGATCTTTTGTTGACCATCTCAATATTAATATTCAAGATATTAAGCTCATTCATGTTGGTGGAACAAATGGAAAAGGAAGTACATGTGCATATTTATCATCAATAATTCAAGAGTCAGGATATAAGGTAGGCACATTCACATCACCTCATTTTTTTGATTACAGAGAGAGAATTAAAGTGAATAATAATAAAATCGAAAAAGGTTTTGTTTCAAAGTTTATTTCAACTAATCGTGATATAATTGAAAAATTGGAGCTTACTTTTTTTGAGCTTTCATTCGGAATGTCACTATCCTATTATATTGAAAAAAATGTAGACTATGCAATAATTGAAGTTGGTTTAGGAGGAAGATTAGATGCTACAAATATTATTAATCCAATTCTATCTGTAATTACAAATATTTCATATGATCATACAGAAATATTAGGAAATACATTAAAAAAAATTGCATTTGAAAAAGCTGGAATAATAAAAAAAAACACAAAAGTAATAATAGGGGAAAGAGATAAATACACAGAAAATGTTTTTATTGATATCGCAAATAAAAACCTTTCTGAAATAATATTTGCATCTGATTATAAATCAAAATTTGAAAATTCAGATATAGAATATTTCAATAAAAACATTAAAACTGTCGTTCAAATTTGTAAAAATCTAAATGATGAAAAAATAAATGATAATAGTATAGAAAAAGGTATTTTAAATGTTGATATAAATACTGATTTTTATGGAAGGTGGACAGTTTTAAATAATTCCCCAAAGATTATTTTCGATTCTGCTCATAATGAGTCAGGTTTTATTCATTTGTCTAAACAATTAAGTGTATTAGAATATGATAAGCTTTTTTTTATTTTAAGTTTTGTTAAAGGAAAAAATGTTAAAAAATTAATTAGTTATCTTCCAGATAAATCTTTAATCTATTTTACTTCCTCTAATATATCTAGGTCTATGAATCATTTTGAAATTGAAGAAAGTATTGGAGAAAATATTAATTTTAACAATAATCCAAAAAAGATATACAGTAATATATTAAGTAGTGCTTCATCTAATGATTTGATCATAATAACTGGAAGTAATTATCTTGCGAAAGAAATTTTTTCATGAAAAAAAGATTTTTAATTTTTTTATTTCTCTTGTTTAACTATTCATTGGTTTTTTCTCAAATTACAACCGATAGACCAGATCAAACTGAATCTGCAGTTGTTTTATCCACAGGTCAAATTCAGGTTGAATCTGGAATTTCAATTGAAAATTCCCAATCTAATATTAATACTCTTTTTAGGATTGGTATAATTGAAGGAATTGAGATAAGAATTAATAGTAATTATTTAATAAATGATGAATTATCGTTTATGAAAAAATCATCATTTAGCGATTTTGAGGTAGGAGCTAAGTTTAGAATCTTTGATAAAACTTCAAATAATACAAAAGTTGCTTTTCTGTCCCACCTCTCTATCCCTACTGCAATTGAAGTATTTTCTAATAATGTCTATGGTATTCTGAGTAGATTAAATGTTTCACATGACCTAAATAATGAATCTCAAATTGGCTATAATTTAGGCTATAATAAATTCAAAAAAATGGATGGACAATTTATATATACAATTGTTTACGAAAGGAGCTTAGATTCTTTTGGAATATTTTTTGAAATCTTTGGGGATGATTCTAAAAATAGTTCTAACATTAATTTTGATTCAGGAATTACATACCTTTTAGACAATAAAAAACAACTTGATCTATCTATAGGTAAGGGAATAAATAACGAAATGTTTTTTATTTCTGGAGGAATTAGTATTAATATAGACTAAACCAGATTAAAGAAATCCTATCAATCTAGGTGTATTTTCTTTATAACTCTTATAGCTATCAAGATGACCCCATTTTTTTTCTCCACTTTTTTCCAATAAATTAATTCCACTGACATTAACAAGAAGTAAATACGTGAATATCGGAGATACTAAGGTGAACATTTGATATACCTCTAAAGAAGAGTAGCTTATTATTGCAACCCCAGTCCAAAGTACTATTTCACCCAAATAATTAGGATGTCTTGAGTACTTCCATAATCCTGTTGTTATGAACTTATCTTTATTATACTCAATTTTTCTAAAATTTGTCTTTTGATTATCTGAAATTATCTCTAATGCAAATCCAATAATAAATATTATTACACCAATGTAAGTTACACCTGTTAGTTCTATTCCATTTGAGATACCAGTTAATGCACAAATCGTACATATGGATACCCACATCCCTGAAATAGTAAATGCCATAAAAAACCAACTAAATGATTTTTTAATTTCTCTAAATCTCTTATCCTCACCTGCTTTTTTTATTCTTGTAAATAAAAACATCCCTAATCTTAAAGTCCATATAATAATTAAAGAAGAGACAATCATGTTTCCAAGGTTAATAATACCATCAGTTGATGATAAGAGAACGAATAATACTATTGATATGTATGAAATAGTCCCAGTTAAGTCATAAAATTTCTCTGTTTTAAAGACATAAGCAGGAATAAATAATAACCAATGAATAATAAAAGATAATATTATTCCATTCCTTACCTCATCTATTCCTGTCAAAATTCCAAGCGATACTGATATCAAAACAGCAACAAAGGATATTATATAATTTAATAGACTATTTTTCATACTTGTCAATTTCTTGTCTCATTTTTTTAATATTATCATAACCTACTCTACAACATCCACCAATAATATCAGGTGATAAACTTAACCATTTTTTGATCATTTTGTCGTCATATAATTTATTTCCAGTCCAAATTTTTTCTTCTGGATTATAAATTTCCCCTGAGTTAGGATAAATAATAATTTTCTTTTTGGTATTATTCTTTAACATTTCACATGCCTCTTTAACATAAAGTGGAGAAAAACAATTAAGGCCGATTGTAGTAATATGATTAAACTTAGATAGTATATTACAAGCTTCTGAAATTGATGAACCATCTCTAAAATCAATATTTTCATTACATGTCATAGAAACCCATATTTCTTTTTTTAACTTATCAAATATTTTTGAAAGTATTTTGATTTCTCTTAAACAAGGTATAGTTTCATATAAAACAATCTCATAGTCGATTTCTTTAATTACATTTAGATTATTAAAATGGAAATTATATATTTCATCATCAGTAGAGTCATAAATGCCAACATACTCTGAAGCATTTTTCTTGTAGGATGCATAAGGACCTAAGCTCGCTACTATTTTAATAACTTTTTTTGTTTTAGACTCCATTATGGCATTTTTAGCCAGATCTAAAGATTTTTGAAATACTTCTTTTATTTTTTCTGAATTAATTCCCTTTTCTCTTAATATGTCATAACTAATTTGATATGTAGAAGTCAATAAATAATCTGCTCCTGAATTTATGTAACCTTTATGAATTTTTTTGATAAGTTCAGGATTATTGATTAAAGCGTCTCCAGTCCAAAGCCGATTATTAAGATTATAACCATCTAACTCTAATGGGTAGGACATACTTCCATCTAAAAGTTTGATACTATTTTCCATTTAACTAAATTAAAAAAGTATATGATAAGAAATCTAAAATAAACTATATTTGCTTCCTATTAATAGGGCGCTTAGCTCAGTTGGTTTAGAGCACTTGGTTTACACCCAAGGGGTCGGGGGTTCGAATCCCTCAGCGCCCACTTCCTGTTTAATATTTAATTTATTAATTCTTTAATTTTTATTACATTAACTCTAAAGAGTAAATTTTGAAAATTTTATTAACAGGGTCATCTAAGGGAATTGGATTTAGTATTGCTAAGACTTTAATTAATGAAGGCCATGAAATTGCCCTTCATTATAATAAAAATAAATCATCATTAGATACTTTAATTAAAGATTCTAAAACAAATTCTTTTACAATACAGTCAGATTTATCTGATTTAAATCAAATTAAAGATCTAGTTAACAGTACAATTGATAAGTTATCATTTCCTGACTGTATTATTAATAATGCAGGAATTGCAGAATCTGCTGATATATCAATAGACTTTGAGAAATGGAATGATTTATTTGATAGAACAATTGATGTTAATCTTAAAGCTCCTTCACTTATTTTTAAAGAGTTAATAAAGTATAAAAGAGCAAATAAAATTAAATCCAGATTGAGATTTATTAATATTGCTTCAAGAGCTGCATTCAGGGGTGAGCAAGAGGATTATATTTCTTACGCTTGTTCAAAGGGAGGAATGATTTCACTTACTAAAACTATGTCAAGATCATTTGGAGAAACTGATAACATTGTTGCAATTAGTATTGCTCCTGGATTTGTTAGAACTGAAATGGCTCAAAGCTTTATTGAAAAGCATGGAGAGGATGTTGTGAGACAAGGCATTACTCTAGATAGGCTAACAGAGCCAAAGGATATATCACCATTAGTATCACTGATAGTTTCTGGCCAGATGGATCATTCAACTGGTTCAACAATAGATGTTAATGGTGGAAGTTTCTTAAGATAATTTATTACTTAATTTTAATTTATCTATCTAATGGCTATATTTAAGCATAATCTTAAATCAATATATAAAATGAAAAAATTTATTCTATTAATACTTGTATTTTTTGCAAGTTTAAATTTAAATGCTCAGACCCCTACTTGGGTATGTATGAATGTTACTGTAGATCAAAGTGGTCAAGCTGACTTTGTTGAATCCTTAGACAACTTTATGGAATCTCTTGAACAAAACCCATATACTGTTACACTAAATGAGGTTCAATTTGGTAGTAGTGATGTTGACTTTTCTCATCAGTTATGTTTTTTAGGTCAATCTGCTGAATCCTTTGCTTCATGGGGAATTAGTGGTCCTCCACCAAGTGTTGAGGGTGTATTGTTTTTCTCAGCATTTCAAGATTACGTTGAGGTTGAGCAAATAGTATTAGGACAACCGATGATTTTTGATCCATCTAATTTAGATTCTGATTTTGCTGCTGTTTTTGCAATAAACGTATCTGATGTTCAAAAATTTGGATCTGCTTTCGGTAAGATGATGAATTCATTAGATTTTGATGATGGATCTTTTGAATTACACGATGCAGTCCTTGGAGCAGAGAAAGATGTAACTCATTACTGGGTTGCAAGGTCTGCAAATGTATCTACATTTTTAAATGGTAGATCTGATTTTATAAATTCAGGTGCTGCAGGACAATTAATTTCAGACGCAGGTGATTCATTTGAATTTGTCTTTGGTTTTGGAGCCAGAATTATAAAAAGATACAATTAACTTTAAGTTCTAATTGTAATGAAAGCCCTTTTATAAGGGCTTTTTTTTATATTAGTGTCTAAACTATAAATTAATTAAAATGAAAAAATTCTATTTATTACTGTTAACTATTATTTTGAGTTTTAGTTTCTCAAATGCACAGAATAATGTTGCTTGGGAAGAGGTCGCTTTGAGCGTTGATTCAGGAAACGCTCCATATGTATTAAACTTAATGGATAATTTTTATTCAAGTATTGACATGCCAGAAGGTACATCAGTATCTCTTGAGGCAATTTATCATAGTCCAAAGGGAAGTCCAACACATATTATTAATTTTATTGGACCAATCGAAGGACTTGTTGAGTTAAGAGCTCTAAGATCAGGAGAAGCTTACGATGCTTATAATTCAGGTGTAGAAAAATTTGCTACAATTCAATCTATTAAAGCAGGGCAAACACTGGCAAGGTTCCCTGGATCAGATGAGGAAGTTTATGGAGCTCAAGAATGGTCTTTCAATGTAAAAGATCAAGGTAAATTTGGTGCTGCATTCCTTGAGTTAATGGAAGTATTTAAGCCGACGGGTTATGTCTCACTTGGTGCATATACTCATGGAGAAAAAGGAGAGACTCATTATATATATATGATGTATAAAGATCAAGCTGCAATGCTAGGCTTTGGTCCTAAAACTGAGGCAGAAGCTCAGGCATTTGAGAAATTTTTCTCGAAGACAATGTCAATATCTGATTATAATGGTTCAAGAACTACAGTTCCAGTTAAAACTTGGAATTAATAGTTAACTATTAGTATATTAAAATATTAAACCCTCCGATGGAGGGTTTTTTATTAAATTGCAATAAAGAATTTATGGATAAATATATTTTAGCTATTGATGCAGGAACAACAAGCTCAAGAGCAATTATTTTTAATAAAAATGCTGAAGTTATTGAAATTGCCCAGTATGAGTTCAATCAATTTTTTCCAAAGGAAGGATGGGTAGAGCACGATGCAGTTGAAATATGGAATACACAACTAAAGGCTATAAAAGATGTAGTAAATAAATCAAAAATTGACCCCAATCAAATAGATTCAATTGGTATTACAAATCAAAGAGAGACAACAATAATTTGGGATAAGCAAACAGGAAAACCAGTTTATAATGCAATTGTTTGGCAGGATAGAAGAACCGCAAGTTTTTGTGATGAACTAATTGAAAAGAATAAAACCTCTTTGATTCAACAAAAAACAGGTCTTGTTATAGATGCCTATTTTTCAGGAACAAAGATTAAATGGATACTTGATAGTAATCAAGAGTTAAGAGAGAAAGCAAATGATAATAAATTGTTATTTGGAACTGTAGATACATGGTTAATTTGGAATCTGACAAATGGGAAGTCCCATATTACTGATCCTTCAAATGCCAGTAGGACATTGCTCTACAATATAAAAGATGATAAATGGGATAAAGACTTACTTGATTTATTTGATGTTCCAGAAAATATTCTACCAAATGTTGTTGATTCATCTTCAGTATCTACTAATATTGATAAAGAAATTCTTGGTGTAGAAATTACAATTTCAGGAATTGCTGGTGATCAACAGGCAGCATTATTTGGTCAATTATGTATAAATGAAGGTGACATCAAAAACACCTATGGTACAGGTTGCTTTTGTATGATGAACACAGGAGAAAATTTTGTAATGTCGAAAAACAAAATGCTTTCAACAATTGCATGGAGAATTAATGGAGAAATTACTTATGCACTTGAGGGTAGTGTTTTCGTTGCTGGAGCCTTGATTCAATGGCTACGAGATCAACTAGGAATTATAAAATCATCCCCTGAGGTTGAGGAGTTGGCTAAAACAGTTATTGACAATGGAGGTTTAACATTTGTTCCAGCATTATCTGGTCTGGCTGCTCCATATTGGGATCCATATGTTCAAGGAACAATTTTTGGAATAACAAGAGGTACTGAAAATGGTCATATAGCTAGAGCAGCTTTAGAATCAATTGCACTAAGAACTAGAGATATAGTTATTGAAATGGAAAAAGATGCTGGAATAAAATTTAAAGATTTAAAAGTTGACGGTGGTGCAAGTAATAATAATCTATTAATGCAAATCCAAGCAAATTTATTAAGTACAAATGTTGTTAGACCAAAAACAACTGAAACTACTGCATTGGGAGTTGCTTTTCTTGCAGGATTAGCCACAGGTTTTTGGAAGGATATATCAGATTTAAAAAAATTATGGATTGAGGACATGTCTTTTAATCCAGATTCAAATTTTAATTCAAATGATATTATAGAGCTTTGGCAAGATAGAATTAATAAACTACTGAAAGTTAATGAATAGATCTGATTCTCTAGATAAGTTAAATAAAGTTAGTCAATGGGATATAATTATAATTGGAGGAGGCGCCTCTGGTCTAGGAATAGCTGTTGATGCATCAAAAAGGGGATATAGAACTTTACTTTTAGAAAAGTATGATTTTGGAAAAGGCACCTCATCTAGAAGCACAAAGCTTATTCATGGAGGTGTTAGATATCTTCAAAATGGTGATATAACTCTTGTAATTGAATCATTAAAAGAGAGAGGAATATTAAAGAGGAACGCACCTCATCTAGTTCGAGACTTAAGCTTTGTAATTCCATCATATGATTGGTGGTCTAGTCCTTTTTATGGCATAGGAATGAAAGTTTATGATATGATGGCTGGAAATTTAGGTTTAGGAAAATCGATAATAATTTCAAAGGAAGAGACTATAAAACTTATACCAAATGTTAATAAAAAAGGATTAAAGGGAGGGGTAATATACCATGACGGCCAATTTGATGATTCTAGAATGGCTATTACTTTAGCTTTATCTGCAGACTCTAAAAAGACTGCTTTATTAAATCACTGTAGTGTTGAAAAACTTATAAAGGATAAAGATGAAGTAATTGGTGTCGAATTCAAAGATACTATAAGCTCAAAAAAATATAAGGTCAAAAGTAAAGTTGTCATAAATGCTACAGGAGTATTTGCAGAAGAGATAATCAGGATGGATCAGCCATATATAGATAAAATGATTCAACCAAGTCAGGGAGTTCACATAGTTTTAGAAAAAAAATTTTTAAAAAGTAAGCATGCAATTTTAATTCCTCAAACATCAGATGGTAGAGTTTTATTTGCAGTTCCATGGAAGGACTATGTTGTAGTAGGGACTACAGATACTCAAATCAAGAACGCCACTGATGAGCCCAAACCTCTTAATGAAGAAATTGATTTTATTTTAGATAATGCTAGTAGATATATGACATTAAAACCAAAAAAATCTGATATAAAAAGTGCTTTTGCGGGATTAAGACCATTAGCTGCAACATCAAATAAGAAATCTACAAAGGAAGTCTCAAGAAGTCATAAAATAGATATTGCTCCTTCAGGATTAATTAGTGTATTGGGTGGAAAGTGGACTACCTATAGGAAAATTGCAGAGGATGCAATTAATGCGGCAATTTCAATCAATAGATTGAAAAATAAGAAATGTAAAACAGAAAAGTTAAAATTAGCTGGATACAAGAAAATAGTTAATTGGAATGATCCAATGCATGTTTATGGTTCTCAAAAGAAAAAAGTTGAATCCCTTGGAGGAGTAAATGATAATAAATCATTATCAAATAAGTTTCATATAACAAATAATATTATTGAGTGGTCAATTATACATGAGATGGCTCTAAAAATTGAAGATGTTTTAGCACGTAGAACAAGGTGTATATTTCTTGATGCAAAAGAGTCTAAAAAAATTGCTCCACAGGTCGCTAAAAAAATGGCTAAGGTTCTAGAGAAGGATCAAGAGTGGATTGACGAAGAGTTAAAAAATTTTAATAAATTAATTAAAAATTACATGACATGATAAGTCCTTACATTGCTGAGTTTGTTGGAACTGCAATTTTAATTCTTTTAGGGTCTGGAATTGTAGCAAATGTCAGCCTCTCAAAAACTAAAGGTTTTGATCAAACACCCTTAATCACAATTACTACAGCATGGGGTTTTGCAGTATTTGTCGCAGCTTACATTACAGGACAATTTAGTGGGGCTCATCTTAATCCAGCTGTAACTATTGGTCTTTTAGTTGCTGGTAAATTTTCATCTGAATTAGCTCTTGGATATATTATAGCTCAGATACTAGGTGCTATGCTGGGTAGTTGGCTAACTTATATATTTTACATCGACCATTATAGAGCTACAAAAAATGAAGCTGCTGTAATGGGCTCATTCTGTACTTCTCCAGCAATAAGAAATTTTAAGAATAATTTTTTTAGTGAGTTTCTTGCAACATTTATGCTAATATTTGGGATACTATATATAGTTGAACCAAATATAATAGTTGAAGGATTAGATGCTAATTTTGGTATTGGATCACTAGGTGCGCTTCCCGTTGGTATATTAGTTTGGGTTATAGGTTTAAGTTTAGGTGGTACTACTGGTTATGCAATTAATCCAGCAAGGGATTTAGGACCAAGAATTGTATATCAGTTAATACCCAGAAAAAATAAAATTTCAGATTGGACTTATAGTTGGGTCCCTGTTTTAGGTCCTTCATCAGGTGCTGTTGCTGCTGGCTTGTTATATGTATATTTTAGTTAGATGGAAGACAATAAAAAGATAGCACTAATAACTGGAGCAACCTCAGGAATTGGGGAATCAACTGCATATGAATTAGCCAATAAATATTCATTGATTCTATGTGGAAGAAATAAAGAAAAACTTGATGAATTAGAGGAGAATCTATCATCAAAAACAAAAGTCATAACACTCGAATTTGATGTAAGAAACCATCAAGAAGTTTCTGAAAAAATTTCATCACTAGATAATTCATGGAAGAAAATTGAACTTCTTATCAATAATGCTGGTAATGCACATGGACTTGATTTTATTTATGAAGGAGATATTGAGGATTGGGATATGATGATAGATACTAATGTAAAAGGGTTGCTATATGTTACAAAGTATGTTTTAGATTCAATGATCAAAAATAATAATGGACACATAATTAATATAGGCTCAATTGCTGGAAAAGAAGTATACCCAAAAGGAAATATTTACTGTGCTTCAAAATTTGCTGTAGATGCTATATCCCAGGGCATGCGAATTGACTTAAATAAATATAATATTAAAGTTTCACAGGTAAACCCTGGTCTTGTTGAGACTAACTTCTCAATGGTTAGATTTAAAAATGATAAAAATAGATCTAAATCGGTATATGAAGGATTAAACCCTTTGATCGGAAATGATATTGCTAAGGTCATATCATTTATTGTAAACTGTCCAGATAATGTTAACATAAGTGACTTGACAGTCCTTGCAAAATCTCAGGCATCATCTACAGTATTAAATAGAAAATAGTGCACAGAAATATATTATTACTAATATTTATTACTTTTTTAGGATCTTGCCTTTCTAATAAGGATGTAATAGTAGTAGGGCACAGAGGTGCTATGGGACATGCTTTAGAAAATACTGTTGAGTCAGTCAAAAAAGCAATTGAGTTAAATGTTGATGGAATCGAAATTGATGTATTCAAATCAAAAACTGGAGAGTTGGTAGTTTACCATGATCCATTTTTAACTCGATTATCAAATTCAAATGCATTTATTGAGGAAATTTCTTTAGACTCAATTAAAAAAGTAAAATTAGTAGGAGGATTATCCATACCAACTCTAAATGAGGTAATAGATATAATTCCTAAAAATATATTTTTAAATATTGAGCTCAAAGGAAAAAATACTGCACTTGAGACCAATAAAATTATAATTGAACACATAAGTAAGTTTAGTCTTCCTCCCTCAAAATTTATAATATCAAGCTTTAGATGGGATGAGTTAATAAAGTTTAGAAATGCTAATCAAGATGTGCCAATTGCAATATTAGTAGATTCATTATATAAAATTGATGCTGCAATTAAATTAGCTAGAAAAATTAATGCTCTTGCTTTAAACCCAAATAATAAGTTTTTAACAAAGCAAATAGTAAAAAAAATTAAGTCTAATAATATCCAAGTTCATCCCTACACAATTAATGATCCTATGAATATAAAGAGGATGAAATCAATGGGAGTTGATGCGATAATTACTGACTATCCGGAAAGAATTAATAAATAATTATGAAAATAACTTTTTTAGGCCATGCTACATTAGAGATAAAAATTAATGAATACTCAATTATTGTTGATCCATTTATCTCAGGAAATCCTATGGCATCAGAAATTAATTTAGATGATTTAAAACCTGACTTTATACTGATCACTCATGCACATCAAGATCATACTTTAGATGTAGAAAAACTTGCTAAGCAAAATGATTCAGTTATAGTTTCTAATTTTGAAATCGTGAATCATTTCCAGAATAAAGGTCTAAAAGGCCACCCAATGAATCATGGTGGAAAATGGGATTTTGATTTTGGCGAAGTAAAGTATGTAAATGCAATTCACACTTCCACTTTTCCTGATGGATCAAATGGAGGGCAACCGGGAGGATTTATAATTTCTGCAAATAATAAGTCATTATATATAGCAGGGGATACTGCACTTACATATGATATGAAACTTATCCCACTTCAATATAAATTAGATCTTGCAATTCTTCCAATTGGTGATAATTTTACAATGGGTTACAAAGACGCAATAATTGCCTCAGACTTTTTAAAATGTAATAAAATTTTAGGATATCATTTTGACACGTTTGGTTTAATTGAAATTGATCAGGCTAAAGCAATTGACGAGTTTAAAAGAGTTAAAAAAGAACTCCTAATTATTAAACCTATGGAACATATAACAATTTAACTATGAAAAAAATATATCTTATTTTATGTATACTGGGTACTATACTACCTTATTATAATCTCTATAAATTTTTAGAGCTTAACAACTGGTCAATGCAAGGTTTCTGGGGATTGCTTTATGAAAATTATGCAGTATCTATGATTTCATATGACTTAAGTATTGCTGCACTTACTTTTTTAATATATATAATTTATACTTATTGGTCTAAGCCAAAAAAAATATTTAGGTATTTATTGCCTTTCTTTGTAGGCTTCTCGTTAGCATTACCATTCTATCTTTATGACACCTATGAGTCTAACTAGATAATTCTTTGGTTTTTATCATTATGCATGCACCTGCATTTATTAGTACTAACGAAATTGTTCCTATTAAGAAATAATCAAGGTTCTGTGATTTTCTAATTATAGCCTCTCCAAATACGCATAAACCAGAGCTAAAAATTAAAATACCTAAAGTTCCAACAATTGTATACTTATTAATCATCTTTTATTACATTTAAATCTAATTTATTCAAATTCAAGTTTATGTCAACAGAAAGTTGGTTTTTTATTATTACAGGACTAGTAATTTTTAATTACTTGTTTTCAAATATTTTAGATTATATAAATCATAAAAACTGGAAAGATGATATTCCAAACGAATTGAAAGACTTTTATGAAAAAGAAAAATATAAGAAAGCTAAAGATTACTCTATATCAAAAAATAAAATAGGTTTTCTTTCAAGTACTATAAGTTTCTTGTTAGTATTTTCTCTTTTAGTTTTTAATGGGTATGGTATGATTAACGATTTGGTTAGCAGTTTTGAATCAAGCTATATTAAATCGGGACTATTCTTTTTAACTTTATTCTTGATAAACACCCTAATTTCGTTACCATTTTCATATTATAAGACATTTGTAATTGAAGAAAAATTTGGTTTTAATAAGACTACAAAAACAACTTTTTTTCTGGATATAATTAAGTCTTCTGTTCTTTCCATTTTAATTGGAGGAGCTTTACTTTTTCTTGCACTATACCTATATGATAAAATAAATCAAGGTTTTTGGCTATGGTTATGGATAGGTCTATCAATATTAATGATATTTATTAATATGTTTTACGCAGATTTGATTGTTCCAATATTTAACAAATTGACACCACTAGAGGATGGAGAGTTAAGGAATAAGATAGAAGATTACTCAAAGAAGGTTGGGTATTTATTAAAAAATATTTATGTTATTGATGGTTCAAAAAGATCAACAAAAGCAAATGCATTTTTTAGTGGTCTAGGTCCTAGAAAAACTATAGCATTGTATGACACTTTGATAGAGAAACATACTGAAAACGAATTGGTAGCCGTTCTTGCCCATGAGGTTGGTCATTTTAAGAAAAAACATATTTTTTCAGGTTTAGTATTCTCAATAATTCAAATTGGAATAATGACTTTTTTCTTTGAACTATGTTTAAGTCTTCCAGAAATTTCTTTAGCATTAGGAGGCTCAGATATTTCTTTCCATCTAGGATTGATAGGATTTAGTATAGTGTTTTCTCCAATCTCAATGTTATCAGGAATTCTAATGAACTATATAAGTAGAAAAAATGAGTTTGAAGCGGATGCCTACGCAAAGCAGACCTTTAATGGAGAAGATTTAGCACTAGCATTAAAGAAACTATCTGTTGATAGCCTTTCTAATATCTATCCACATCCCATGTATGTATTTTTTCATTACTCTCATCCTCCACTTATAAAAAGACTTAGAGCATTAAGCTAAAACTATGAGAAGACGAAACTTTATTTTTGATATATTTAGTATTGGTATAGTATCTGCTATATCAACTAAATTAAGAGCTGCAAACTTAAATTTTACCCCAATGGTAAGATCAATATCAACTTGGAAAACAACTGAAGCGAATCAAAAAGCTGGTCAGATGCTAGATAAAGGTGAAAATGCATTAGATGCTGCTGTTGCAGGTGTTGCAATCGAAGAAGAAAATCCAAAAAATACAACTGTTGGTTATGGAGGTGCTCCTGATAGAACTGGAAAAGTTACGCTTGATGCATGTGTTATGAATCACCTTGGAGATTGTGGTTCTGTTGTTGCAGTAGAAAATATAGTAAATGTTGCAAGATTAGCTAAAGATGTAATGGAAAAAACACCACACGTAATGTTATCAGGAAAAGGTGCTGAAGAATTTGCAATTTCTCAGGGATATAAAAAAACAGATTTATTGACTGATAAATCTAAAAAAGAATGGAAAGAGTGGTTAAAAGATCAAGATTATAGACCTATTATTAATATTGAGAATCATGATACAATTGGAATGTTATGTATTGATAAGAATAATAACTTATCTGGAGCATGTACAACTAGCGGACTAGCATATAAAATGAAGGGTAGAGTTGGGGATTCCCCTATTATTGGTTCAGGTCTTTTTATTGATAATAAAATTGGAGGAGCAGTTGCGACAGGTTTAGGTGAAGAGGTTGTGAAAACTGTTGGATCTTTTCTAGTCGTTGAGCTAATGAGACAAGGTTTATCACCTCAAGAGGCATGTGAGAAAGCTGTCAAAAGAATAGTTTCAAACAACTCACAAGAAAATAAATTCCAAGTAGCTTATATAGCTATGAACAAAAAAGGTGAAGTAGGCTCCTATAGCATTGAACCAGGTTTTACATACATGGATTATGTAAATGGAAAAAATAAAGAGATTTTTTCTAAGTCTGAATTATAATTTAAGAGAATATTGACTTCATCTTTTCCATCTCCTCCTCAGCAAGTTTTGGATCAACTAAAATTCTTCCGCTATATTCGTCGGTAATTATTTTTTGTCTTGAAGCAATTTCCATCTGTACTTGTGGTGGAATAGTAAAATATGAACCACCAGATGCATTTCTCTCAACAGGAACTATTGCTAGCCCATTCTTGACATTTGACCTTATTCTTTTGTAAGCAGATATTAAGTTATCTTCAATCTTTTTCTCAAACTCTTTAGATTTTTCTAGAAGAGTTTTCTCTTCTTTCTCAGTTTCTTTAAGAATCTCTCCTAACTCAGAGTTTTTATTTTTTAAATGAGATTTACGATCTTTAATTTTATCTTTTAGTTCATCTACAACTGAAGTCTTACTATCTATAGTTTCCTTGTATTGTGAAATCTTCTTCTCAGACAATTTAATTTCAAGTTCTTGAAACTCCTGCTCCTTAACTATCGCATTATACTCTCTATTATTTCTAACTTTTTTCAAGTCAGCCTCATATTTTTTATGATTGGCCTTTGAAGTTGTAATAGCATTTTCTTCAAATTTTATACCATCTTGACTTTCTTTAATCTCATTTTCGAAACTCTCAAGTCTTTTATTTAGTCCAGCTATTTCATTTTCCAGATCTTCTACTTCTAATGGTAGCTCACCTCTTATACTTCTTATTTGATCAATTCTTGAATCAATTAACTGAAGATCAAAAAGTGCTCTTAATTTTTCCTCTACTGATGTTTCAACTTTTTTTGCCATTTTAATAATAGTTTACCGGGTTAATATTTTGTTCGGATAAAAGGACCGTAAAATTAGGTAATTTTTTATTAAGAAATTCCTTAATAAACAATTTTATGTGTTTTTCACTTTCATAATGTCCAATGTCAATTAGAATAGCTTTGTTATCAGCTTCAAAGAAGTTATGATATTTGAAGTCTGAAGTAATAAAAGCATCAACATTTGATTCAATTGAATCTTTTATTGCAAAGCTTCCTGAGCCAACAACAACTGAGACTTTAGAAATCTTTTTATTTAATTTATTAGTATGTCTTAGATATTTTAAACCTAACTTGTTTTTAAGGAAGTCAAAAAAGGTAATTTCATCCATAGGTTTTTCTAGTTCTCCAATAGAGCCCATACCTATTTTAATTTTATTTAATTTCTCCTCTTTGGGTAATAGAACAGAAATATTATTCAAGCCAATTAAATCAGATAACAGATAACTAATACCTTTTGGGTGATTATCCAATGAAGTATGAATCGCATAAACTGAAATATTATTTTTAACTGCTTTTATAACAGATTTTTGAACATAATTATCATTAGTAATTTGTTTCAAACCATTAAAAATTATGGGATGATAACTAACTATTAAATTACAGCCTTTATTAATCGCCTCTTCTACAACATCCTCAGTAGTATCAAGAGTAACCAATATTGAGGTTATTTTTGATTCAGAATCACCTATAATAAGACCTACATTATCAAAATCTTCAGCAATAGAAGTTGGCATCCAACTGTCAATAATTTTTGCAATTTCAATAACTCTCATTGGTATTAGATTGATTGCAAATATAATACTATCTTTTAGGTGAAAAAAAATGAAGTTTCTGTTATACCCTTTATCAATTATATATGATTTAATCACAACTTTAAGAAACTTTTTATTTGATATAGGCTTAATTAATTCAGTTCAGTACAAAATTCCAACTATTGGAGTTGGAAACTTATCAACGGGAGGGACAGGAAAATCAATGTTAGTTGACTATTTAATAGAACTTTTAAAAATTAAATATAGTTTAACTACTTTAAGCAGGGGATACAACAGGGATACAAGTGGTTTTATTCAAGCTACCTCAAAATCTTCGGCATATGAGATTGGAGATGAACCCTATCAATTTTATTCAAAACATCCTGAAATTAATGTTGTTGTTTGTGAGGACAGAAGAAAAGGCATGAAGTTAATTTTAAATAATTTGCCTAATACTCAAATCAGTATTTGGGATGATATATTTCAACATAGATATGTCAAGCCTGGATTAATGCTATTAACTACAACTTTTAAATATCCATATTACAAAGATGAAATTCTTCCTGTTGGTAATCTCAGAGAGAATAAAAATTCATCAAAACGAGCTGATCTTATAATTATTACTAAATGTCCAGATGATTTGTCTAATAAAGATAAATTAGATTTTATAGAAAAGTTAAATCCAGATGAAAACCAAAAAGTTTTTTTTAGTACTATTTCTTATAAGAAAAACCTTAAATCAGATGATTTAACTATACATATGGACGAACTTAAAGAAGAGGAATTTATATTAGTTACTGGAATTGCAGATTCCTCATATTTGGTTAAATACCTTAAGAACAAGAATCTCAAGTTCAAGCACCTAAAATATTCTGATCATTATAATTTTAAAAAATCATCAATTGATAAAATACTTTCTGTCTCAATGAATAAAAAAATTATTACAACAGAGAAAGACTTTGGTAGATTAAAACCAAAAATAAATAGAGGTGAAATATATTATTTAGAAGTATCAATTGAGTTTCCAGATAATTTAAATCAAACAAGTTTTGATGAGGTAGTTAATGAGTTTGTAGAAAACTATTAATGAATATGTTTGTGTGCCTTATATGATGATCTAACAAGAGGACCACTCTCAACATGTCTAAAGCCCATCTCCTTGCCAATAATTTCATATTCTTTAAATTCATTAGGTGTAATAAATTCAACAACCGGTAGGTGTTTTTTTGAAGGCTGAAGATATTGACCTAAAGTAACTATATCAACTCCAACTCTTCTTAGATCATCAAGAGTTTCAAGGACTTCTTCTCTCTTTTCTCCTAAACCAAGCATAACACCTGATTTCGTCCTTGATATTCCGCTTTCTTTTAAATATTTCAAAACCTCTAAACTCCTGTCATATTTAGCTTGTATTCTTACCTCTTTTGTAAGTCTTCTAACAGTTTCTAGGTTATGAGAAACCACTTCAGGAGCAACTTTAATTATTCTATCAATATTTTCGGTTTCTCCTTTAAAATCAGGAATTAAGGTTTCAATGGTTGTATTAGGATTTAGATCTCTAATTGCGTTAACAGTTTCTGCCCAAATAATGGAACCACCGTCTTTTATATCATCTCTATCAACCGATGTAATTACTGCATGTTTAACACCCATTATATTAATTGACCTAGCAACTTTAAAAGGTTCAAGCTCATCAACTGGCAATGGGCTTCCTGTCTGGACATTACAAAAACCACATGATCTAGTACAAATGTTTCCTAGTATCATAAAAGTAGCAGTTCCTTCAGTCCAGCATTCACCCATATTTGGGCAATTACCAGAAACACATATTGTATGAAGTTTATTTTCTTCTACTGTTGATCTTAGTTGAGTATACTTTTTGCCTATTGGAAGTTTAACTCTAATCCAATCAGGTTTTTTAGTTCTAACCTTTTCTTTAGAGTCAGATTTTGGTAGATTTAGTTTTACCCAGCCTTGATTTACTGTTTTTGTCTCAGACATATCATGCAAAGATACAAACTATATAAACCTGGTCAAAATGTATCCAAATGCAAAAAGACTTAGAAATAAAATTCCAGCTATACTTAAAATTCTTAATGATTTAGAAGGCTTATGCTGATCAGGCATATTTTTACTTGTAACAAGCTTATAATTTAATATTGCATAAAATGGTGCAGTAATAAAGGATAATACAGTTGCAATTTCAACTAAGGCACCCATTTCAGTTAGTAAGAAATAAAATATTAACATTGTACCTATTGCTAATATAGATATCCAATGAAAATAGTAGTTCTTATTAGAATTTTTTGTTAATAATTGGGTAGCTCTTGACATGGTTCTTGGAGATGCATCAAGGGTAGTAATTGTAGTACTAAGCATCGTTGTAAACGCACATATTGATATGATTAAATATAAATTGTCTCCTAAGTTTGAAGTATAAAGTTCTATAAACTGACCTGCAAATACGCTCCCACTACTTGAAAAACTAATTCCTGAATTATACATTACAAGTGCACCAAGAGTAACAAAACAGATACCTAAAAAAACGGTTGCTATATATCCAACATTGAAATCAAATAGACTATCTTTTTTTGTTATTTTTTGAGTTTTATTTTTTTCTATAGCCCAAATAGAATGCCATATAGAAATATCTAAAGGAGCTGGCATCCACCCCATAAAAGCTACTAAAAAAACTAAACCTGCACTTGATGGAAATACCTGTTCAAAACTGTTTGCTTCGATAGTATTTAAAGAAGCTACAACAGTAGAAAGAATTGTACTAATTGCTAAAATTAAAATAATAATCTTAATCATCTTATCTAGTAAATTATATTTGCCAACTAATAAAATTAAGTAGCACGATACAGTTATTATTAAACTCCAAATAACCATGTTATCAGTAAAACCAAAAAGGCTTGAGGCAAGTCCAGCAGTAACTATTGTAACGGCAGTCTGAATAGTAAACATTGTTAAAATATTTAAAATAAAATATGCTATTAAAAAAAACTTACCAATTTTATAATAACCATCTAATAAACTTTCTCCTGTTGCAATTGCATATCTGGGTCCATATTGGAAGAAAGGATATTTAAATAAATTGACTAAAATAAGAGCCCAAATTAACCCAAAACCAAAATCAGCTCCTGCTCGGGTTGATTGAACTAGGTGAGAAACCCCAATTGCAGCTCCTGCAAAAAGTAATCCTGGTCCAAGTTTTGAGATAGCTTTAATCATTTGGAATCATTTGCACATTCAGAACTTGTTGGAATCTTACCACATATTCCGCATGGCTCATCAGAATTTTGAAGAAATGGGCTTTGACTAGCACAAGTCCCTGAAAATTCTCCATTTTTCTTAAAGATTAGCTTAATTGCAATTCCCGAAAATGCAATACCGACTAACATAATTGAGATTAGAAATATCTCCATTGGACAAAGCTATAAAAAAATCGTAATTTTAGTTGTGCTTAACTTAATTAAGAATAACATTAAGTTCTCTAGTAAGTGGTTAATAATTTTAATCATTAATTGCTCTTGTACCAATAATCTTAAAGTTTCAGAATCAGAGATTCTATCAGCTTCTTCTTGGTCTAAAAATGATCAGCTACCAACTTTTGAGGAATGTGCTGATCTTAATGTTAATGAAGGTTTATTATGTTTTAGAAATATAATTGAAACCGAAATGAATGAGTTTATGTCTGATAAGACTTTCCCCTTGGATACAACTCAATATAGATTAACAATAAAGATAGATTCAGAGGGTAATTTTATTTTAGATAAATTATCTCCAGATAATAAATTGGATAGTGAGTCTCTAACAATGTTAAAAGATGCAGTAAGTGGAATTAAAAAAGCTCTTCCTGCTGTTAAAACAAACGTAGGAGAATACGTTGAAGTAAAATTTAATCTGCCTTTTAGATTTAATTATGAATAATAAAGTTCCTGATAATACAATAATAATGGGGATAGATCCAGGAACTAATATTACAGGATTTGGAGTAATTAGAATAAAAAATAATCAGATGGAACTTGTTGATTTGATTGAATTTAAACTCTCAAAAAAAAATGACCATAGCGCAAAACTTTCAGAAATTTTTAATAAGACCTCAGAACTAATAAAACTACATAATCCTAATTTTGTAGCAATTGAATCTCCATTTTTTGGCAAAAATGTTCAATCTATGTTAAAATTGGGAAGAGCTCAAGGTGTATCAATGGCTGCAGCACTTAATCTTGATATTCCAATTACAGAATATTCTCCAAAAAAAATTAAAATGGCAATTACAGGCAATGGTAACTCCTCCAAAGATCAAGTGGCCAAAATGCTTAAAACCATGCTGGATATTAAAGAAATGCCAAAAAATCTTGATTCTACTGATGGTTTAGCAGCTGCAGTCTGCCATTATTTTAATTTTGGTAACTCTAACTCTAAGAAAGAATTTTCAAATTGGGCTAGTTACATAAGTAAAAACCCTGACAAACTAGTCTAATTTCCAAAATACTTATAGAAGTTTTGAATTGTATCAATCCCAATAAAGAAATTTTTTATTCCAAAGTTCTCGTTTGGAGAGTGAATTGCATCACTGTCTAATCCAAATCCCATTAGTACTGTTTTAATCCCTAAAATACTCTCAAACATGGGTACAATTGGAATACTTCCACCATCTTTTTGAGGTATTGGATCTTTACCAAAACTGTCTCTATATGCATTGATAGCAGATTTATAACCCTTAAAATTCTCTGGGGTTACATATGGATTACCACCATGATGTGTTAAAACTTCAATTGAAACAGATTTTGGAGTAATATTTTTTATATGATTTTTAAATAGTTCACTTATTTTTTTCCAATCTTGATTGGGAACAAGTCTCATCGAAATTTTTGCACTTGCTTCACTTGGAATTACCGTTTTAGATCCCTCGCCAGTATAACCACCCCAGATCCCATTTACATCCAGAGTTGGTCTTATAGACTTTCTTTCTAAAGTAGTATAACCTAACTCCCCCTTTACTTGCTCTAGACCTAAAGATTTTTTAAAATTTACTTCATCGAAATTTGATTTTTCCTCAATTAAATCTCTGCTTGATTTATCAATTTCAATAACATCATCATAGAAACCGGGGATTGTAATCTTACCTTTATTGTTAATAAGTGAGCTTATTATATCTGATAAAATATTTATTGGATTAGCCAAAGTACCACCATATGTTCCTGAGTGAAGATCTCTATTAGGGCCTTTAACTTTTAATTCCATGTAAGCTAATCCTCTCAATCCAACAGTTAAAGTTGGATTGTTTAGATTGCTAAGACCAGTATCTGAAATTAAAATAACATCTGCCCCTAATTTATCTTTATTCTCTTTTAAAAAACTTTCAAGGTTTTCACTTCCAACTTCTTCCTCTCCTTCAATCATAAACTTCACATTACAATTAAGCTTATTATTTTTTATTAATTGTTCGAAAGCTTTTAGATGCATAAATACTTGACCTTTATCATCACATGCACCTCTTGCAAATATTGCACCGTCTGGATGAACTTCAGTTTTTTTAATTACTGGTTTAAATGGAGGATTTGTCCAAAGTTCAATTGGGTCAGGTGGCTGAACATCATAATGACCATAAACAAGAATAGTTGGCATTGATTCATCTATTATTTTTTCTCCATATACAATTGGGTGTCCATTAGTTGAGTATATTTTAGATGAATCACAGCCTGAGTTTATAAGTTGATTAGATAACCATTTGGCAGTCTGTTCCATAGTCTCCTTGTATCTTGAATCAGCACTAATAGATGGCAATTCTAGAAATTCAAAAAGTTGATTTAAATAATTCTGTTTTTCCTTATTAGATAATGTACTCATAGTTAATTTATATTTAAAAACTTATTTATATTTGTTCTCCTTTTGCGGGTGTGGTGAAATTGGTAGACACGCTAGACTTAGGATCTAGTGCCTAACAGCATGGGGGTTCGAGTCCCTTCACCCGCACTTTTTTATCTTCTTTAATTCTATTTAATTCATTTATTATCTTATCCATTTGATCCATCTGATGCTCATGAGATAGATAATGATTCTCTTTTCTATATGTTTCTTGTTCAATCTCTTCTAATGGTCCAAAAATAAATATTCCAAGGCTAAATATTGTAATAATTGAAATAGTAAAAATACTTGCAATAATAGATATAAATGTTAGTATAATTTTTATGTAGTTTTTTGATTTATAAAATTTAATCAAATTCATAATTCTTGAATTTCTTTTAAGAGTTCAATTATTTCGTCAAGCTTTTCAGCTTCTTCTTGGTGCTGAATTCTATGCTTTTCAGTCGGGCTTATCTCAGTTTCATCATAATAAATATCAGAAATCAATGCATATGAAATCATAGATAATGCAAATAAACAAACAAGAAAAATACATGATGCAATTATTGTAAGATTAATTCTAATATACTTGTCGGAATCAAAAAGCTTATTTATCATTCCGTCGGAGGATTATATCCAGAGCCTTTAACAAATCTTCCAGGGAAATTACCGGTATGATCTCCGTTTGATAATACTTGAATTCCATTTACAAAAACATGTTCAACACCTTCAGCAAATTGCAAAGGATCTTCGAAAGTTGCTTTATCCTGAATTTTATCAGGATCAAAAACAACAATATCTGCAAAATATCCAATCTTTAAGTATCCTCTATTTTTAATTCCAAGATTATCAGAAGGAAATCCGGTTAGTCTTCTAATTGCCTCTTCCATTGAAATTAATTTCTCCTCTCTAACATATTTCCCTAAAACTCTTGCAAAACTTCCAAAAGCTCTTGGATGAGTTATAAAATCTTTTGATATATCTGAATAGGAACCTGAATCTGAATCAAATGAAACCCATGGAAGCATTATTTTTTTTCTCACATTATCTTCTGACATGCTAAAATAAATACACTGTATTCTGCTTCCATCCTCAATTATAAGATTTACAATTGCTTCTTCAGGAGTCTCGCCTCTAAGTTCTGCAGCCTCTGCAATAGTCATCCCCCTATACTTATTAGACATAGACTGTTTGTTAAATCCTACCATTAAAATATCTTCGGGTGGCTGTTCTGAAAGTTCTTTTCTTATATCCTTAAAAAGCCTTTCTCTTATATCTGGCCTCTTCATTCGGTTAATCCATGCCTGTCTTCCTCCTTCCTGAACCCAGGTAGGAATAACTCCAGTTAATCCAGTTGATGATGCTGGATATGTATACATATCTGCAGTTATTTTTAGACCACTTTCTCTTGCTTTTTCAACCTTCTTTATAACTGAATCTAACAGATGCCAATTCGGTTTCCTTGAAGCTTTAAGGTGATATATCTGAGAGGGTATACTTGCTCTTTCAGCAATCTCAAGCAATTCATCTACTGCCTCTAAAACTCTTGAATCTTCATTTCTCAAGTGAGATATATAACTGCCACCATAAGATGATGCAATTTTTGATAATTCAACTAGCTCATCAGTATCAGCATAGTCTCCAGGAGCGTATATTAATGATGATCCGATACCCATTGCTCCTTCTTCCATAGCAATTCTTACAATATTCTTCATTGAATCCATTTCATCTGCTGTAGCCTTTCTATTAGCAAAACCAATTTCTTGAATTCTTACTGTTGCTGCACCTAGATATGAGGCAATATTTGTTGAAACTCCACTTTGTTCAAGCTCTTCCATAGCTTCTCCAAACCCGACAAAATTATTATTTTCTATGGATCCTCTTGGACCAGGAGATGTGCCTTCTCCAAAAACCTCAAGGGTAACACCCTGTTTTAGATCACTGAGAGATCTTCCATCTTGCATTAAAGTATTATATCCCCAACTAAGCATATTTACAAAACCAGGTGAAATAATTTTATTAGAAGCATCTATTGTATCTTTTGCAATGAAATTCTGTTTTTTGCCAACATAAAAAACAGTATCATTTTTAACTGCAATATTTCCAACAAAACCTTTATTACCTGATCCATCATGGATAGTTCCACCTGTAATTAAAACATCAACAATCTCAGGTTCATTATTACACGATATAATTAAAAATAAAAGGGAAAAAAGGTATTTTTTCATTGTCTGACTATTTCAAACAATTTATTAAAAATTTCAGTATTATCATAAATGCCATTGAACTTTTCAGAGTGAGGTCCTAGGCTAAATACTGGAACCATTTCTGAGGTATGTTCATCTGATGAATAATTAATTTTAACTTTTGATTCTTCTAAATCACCACCAACAATTGCTGCACCACCAGTTTCATGGTCTGCTGTTACTACAACTAAGGTATTTCTGCTTTTTTCTGCAAATTTGAAAGAAACGTCAACTGCTTTATCAAAT
>CACMVZ010000010.1 GCA_902617285.1 uncultured Bacteroidota bacterium
GGTGCCTCAGTAGTAGCTTCAGCAGGTGCCTCAGTAGTAGCTTCTTCAGCAGGTGTATCGCCAGAGACTGGCTGGTTGAAGTTTGCATATTTACTTCTAAACTTATCAACTCTACCAGCAGTATCTACAAGTTTTGACTTACCTGTATAATAAGGATGAGATGTTCTTGAAATCTCTAATTTAAATAGTGGATATTCTACACCATCAATCTTGGTAGTTTCTTTTGTCTCTACTGTTGATTTAGTAATAAATACATCATTATTAGACATATCTTTAAATGCGACTAATCTATAGTTTTCAGGATGTGTATTACTTTTCATAGCTTAAAAGTGAGTGCAAATTTAAAATTTTTTTCATATATCCTATCATTATAATTGCTTAATTTTGCTTTTCACAATTAACACAAATAAAATGATACAAACTAATGGAACAATAAAATCAGTGGTAATAAATTATGGACTTCTTTTAGGAGGAGTTACAGTTGCATTCTCTCTAATGTTATTCTTAATGGATATGCATATTGAACAGGGTTCTCTTCAGAGTATAGTAAATCTAATTTTAACCGTTGGAGCAATTGTATTTGGACAGTTAGCTTTCAAGAACGGAAATCAAGGTTTCCTTAGCCTTGGAGAAGGTTTTAAAATAGGACTTGGTATATGTTTAGTGGGATCAATTATTAGCATTATATACGGAATTTTCCAGATGACAGTCCTTGATCCAGAGACTATGACCAAAGTAATGGAATATTCAATTGATCAGGCAATTCAACAAAATCCTGAACTTACAGATGAAATGATAGAGGCGATTGAAGGAAGTATAGAATTTTTTACTTCTCCTTCAATGATTGCTGTATTTGGTCTTGGGTCAGCTTTATTTTTTGGTAGTATAATTTCATTAATAACAGGATTAGCACTTAAAAAAAATAAACCTGCTTAATTAAATTTATGGATGTTTCAGTCATCATACCTCTTTTTAATGAATCTGAGTCACTAAAGGAACTTGATGATTGGATATCCTTATCTTTTAAATATAAAGATTTAGTTTATGAGGTTATTTACATCGATGATGGAAGCAATGATTCATCATGGGATATAATTAAAACCATAAGTCATAATAATTTAAACAGAAAAGGAATTTCTTTCATCAAAAACTATGGAAAGTCACAAGCTTTAAGGGTTGGTTTCTTAGAAGCAAAAGGAAAATATATTGCTACCTTAGATGCAGACCTTCAGGACTCACCTGAAGAAATTCCATTAATGATTAAGAAGCTTATAGATAATGATCTTGATTTGATCTCTGGTTGGAAAAGGAAAAGACATGATTCCTTTATTACTAAAAGAATCCCTTCTTATTTTTTTAATCTGGTTGCCAGAGTTTTTTCAGGAATTAATCTGAATGACTTTAATTGTGGTATAAAAGTATATAAGAAGGAAGTCGCTAGGTCAATAAGTTTATATGCAGATATGCATAGGTTCATTCCTATACTTGCAAAGAATCAAGGATTTAATAGAATAGGTGAACATGTTGTAAAACACCAAGCAAGAAAATATGGTAAAACCAAATTTGGCAATGAGAGGTTTATTAGAGGGTTTCTAGACATAATTACTTTATGGTTTACTGAAAAATTTGGTAGAAGACCAATGCATTTTTTTGGGACTTTAGGCACTGTAATGTTTTTAGTCGGTATTTTATTTACAATTTACCTTGGGTATAATAAACTTTTCATAGATACTTCATCAAGACTAATAACATCACGACCTGAGTTCTATATTGCTTTAATCACAGTAATACTAGGTGCCCAATTTTTTATAGCGGGATTTTTAGCTGAGATAATTATTAAATTTAATATTAGTAAAAATAAATACTCAATTAAAGAGAAAACTTTTTAAATGAATTACTTTACTAGAGTTCTAAAATATGGTCTAGATTATACTTATTATGGAGTATTAAACATTGTATTTAATATTCTCTATGCAATTTTTAGCGCTTTAGCTTTTGTATCATTTATTCCAATGCTTGATGTACTTTTTAAACAAACTAAGGACGTTTATGTAGAGCCTGAGTATTCTGGAATCAGTAACATTAGAAAATACTTAGAAGATTATTTTAACTATTATATATCAAGACAATTAGAAACTGATATATCATCAACACTAATTTTAGTTGTTGGGATAGTAATTTTCTTTTTTTTAATGAAAAATTTATTCAATTACTTGGCGCTCTATAATATAACTTTTGTAAAAAATGGTTTACTTAAAAATCTTCGAGGTAAACTTTATTCAAGAGTAATCTCCATGCCTATCTCCTATTTCTTAAATAAGAAAAAAGGTGATTTGATGTCTAGAATTACAGCAGATATACTAGAAATACAGACTTCATATCTTTCTATTTTAGAACTCATGGTTAGAGAGCCTTTAACAATCTTATTCACCTTAATTGTAATGCTCACGATAAGTCCCGAGCTAACTTTATTTGTAATTCTATTTATTCCAATTTCAGGATTTATAATTTCAATAATTGGGAAAAAACTTAGAAAAGATTCCAAAGAAGTTCAACAACAACAAAGTAATTTTCTTTCTATGATTGATGAGACTATAAGTGGTCAAAAAGTTATTAAGTCTTTTCTTTCGGAGTCATTTTTTAATCAAAAATTCAATAGCATTAATAAAATGCTATACAAATTTTCAAATAAGGTAATAAACAGGAAAAACTTAGCAGGTCCGTTTAGTGAATTTATGGGTATTTTAGTCATAGGAGTTCTACTTTGGTTTGGAGGTAAAATGGTATTAATTAATGAAACAATTTCTGGAACAACATTTATAGTGTTTATGGGTCTTGCATATAATATTTTAACTCCAGCTAAAAATTTAAGTAAATCTTTTTACAGTATAAAAAAGGGAAATGCTGCAGCTGAAAGGGTGTTTGAAATAATTGAATTTAAACCTTATAATGATTCTAAGAGAGATCAATTACTTAAAACATTTAAAGATAAAATAGAATTTAAAAATGTTGATTTCTCATATGGACAATCAAAAATATTAGATAAGATTTCTTTCACAATTAAGAAAGGTCAGAGTGTTGCTTTGGTTGGTTCTTCTGGAAGTGGAAAAACGACTATTGCTAACTTATTAAATGGATTTTATAATTCTGACTCTGGTTCAATAAGTATTGATGGAATGGAAATCTCATCTATTACTCGTGAGTCACTTTATAAAAACATATCTATTGTTACACAAGAATCAATCCTTTTCAACGATACAATTATGAATAACATAAAAATTGGAGATTTAGACTCTGTAGATGAAGATATCGTAAATGCTGCTAAAGAAGCTAATGCTCACGAATTTATACTTGAACAAAGCGAAAAATATGACACTAATATAGGTGATTATGGAGGTAAGCTTTCAGGCGGACAGAAGCAAAGGCTAACAATTGCCAGGGCAATGCTCAAAAGTCCATCAATTTTGATTTTAGATGAAGCTACATCATCTTTAGATAGTGAATCAGAAAAGAAAATTCAAGATGCAATTGATAAGTTAATGATGGACAAAACTTCATTAATAATTGCTCATAAGTTTTCAACAATTAAAAAATGTGATAAAATAATTTTAATTGATAAAGGCAGAATATTAGCAGAAGGAACACATGATGAACTTATTAACTCAAATTCTTCATATAAAAATATGAATGAACTTCAAATGTAATTTTAAATCAATTAAATTTACAGCTTAATATTCTGAAATGATATTATTTTTTGGTGATTCAAAATCAAAAGTATTTGTTGTAGAAACCTCTGTAAAATTATCAGCTGAAAATTTAGAAAAAATATCCTGGGCACTTAATTCGCCGATAATTAATAAAGATATAATTGAGGAAAAGTTTATTGGACCAAAGTCTTCAATGGTTTCTCCATGGAGTACAAATGCAGTTGAGATTACAAAAAATATGGGAGTTGAATCTTTGATTCGTATTGAGGAGTTCAATAATGTCATAATTAATAGATACTTTGACAGAATGATTCACCAGGAATATGATGAATTGAATCAAAAAATTTTTGCAAACATTCTAAATCCTGAAAAACAGTTAATTATTGGAAATATAAAAGATTACAATGATGAACAAGGATTAGCACTCGACGAGTTTGAAATTTCATATTTAGAAAAGTTATCAAAAAAAATAGGAAGAGCATTAACTGACTCTGAGGTTTATGGATTTTCACAGGTAAACTCTGAACATTGTAGGCACAAAATATTTAATGGAAAATTTATAATTGACGGAAAAGAAAAAAAGGAGAGCCTATTTGGTTTAATTAAAAATACTTCTAAGGAAAATAAAAATGGGATTGTTTCAGCATATTCTGATAATGTAGCATTTATTGAAGGTCCTGGTATTGTTCAATTTCAACCTCAATTCCCTGATAAAAGTAGTTTCTATATTAATAAAGAAATAGATAGTATAATCTCGCTAAAAGCAGAAACACATAACTTTCCAACAACAGTTGAACCATACAACGGAGCAGCTACAGGTTCAGGTGGAGAAATTAGAGATCGTGCTTCTGGTGGAACTGGTTCAATACCATTAATTGGATCAGCTGTATACATGACTCCATATTCGAGGTTAGATAATAATAAATCATGGGAAAAAAATATTTCAGAAAGAATTTGGAAGTATCAAACACCATTAGATATTTTAGTAAAAGCATCTAATGGTGCTTCAGACTTTGGTAATTGTTTTGGACAGCCACTTATAGTTGGTTCTTTATTTACGTTTGAGCATGACGAAAACAATAATTTGCAATCTTTTGATAAAGTCATAATGTTAGCAGGTGGTGTTGGGTTTGGGGAATTGAGTCAGGCAATGAAAAAAACTCCTGAAAAAGGGGATATTATAGTACTTCTTGGAGGTGATAATTACAGAATAGGTATGGGTGGTGCCTCTGTTTCATCTAAAGATACTGGTAGTTATAATGATGCAATAGAATTAAATGCTGTTCAAAGATCTAACCCAGAAATGCAGAAAAGAGTTACTAATACAATTAGATCTTTGTTTGAGATGGATGAAAATCCTATAATATCTATACATGACCATGGAGCAGGTGGACATCTTAATTGTTTTTCAGAATTAGTTGAGGATATTGGAGGTGAAATATATCTAGATTCACTTCCTGTTGGAGACCCCTCTCTATCATACAAAGAAATAATTGGTAATGAATCTCAAGAGAGGATAGGTATAATAATTAAAGAGAAAGATTATGAATTTGTAAAAAAAATTGCTGATAGAGAAAGAGCTCCAATATTTAAGGTTGGAAAAATTACAGCTGATAAAAAATTTAGAGTAAAAGATAGAACAAATCATATTGAGACTATTGATCTTGATTTAGATAGTCTTTTTGGTGATGCACCAAAAAAAATTATTACTGATTCATCAATAGAATCAAATTACATGGAAATTGAATATGATTCGAAACTATTTAATGAGTACCTGGAAGATGTTTTAAGAATAGAGGCTGTTGCTTGTAAAGATTGGCTTACAAATAAAGTTGATAGATGTGTAACTGGAAGAATTGCTCAACAACAAACAGTTGGAGAGATTCAACTTCCTCTTGCTAATTGTGGAGTTGTTGCATTAGACTATACTGGTTATGATGGAATTGCATCATCAATCGGACATTCTCCAGTTTCCGGTTTAATCGATGCAAAAATTGGAAGTATAAATTCTATTGCTGAATCTTTAACAAATATTGTATGGGCTCCTCTTAAATATAGAATAAATTCAGTTTCTCTATCGGCAAACTGGATGTGGCCATGCGGAAATGAGGGTGAGGATTCAAGATTATATGATGCTGTAGAAGCATGTTCAAATTTTGCAATATCATTAGGGATAAATATTCCAACTGGAAAAGATTCACTATCAATGGTTCAAAAATATGATGGGCAAAAAGTAAAATCTCCTGGTACAGTAATTGTATCTGCATCTGCTCATTGTATTGATATTAGAAAAGTTATTAAACCTGTTCTTAGCAAACATAAAGGTGATATTTTTTATATAAATCTTTCTTCAGATGACTATAAGTTAGGAGGATCATCTTTTGGTCAAACACTTAATAGAGTTGGAACCGAATCCCCTACTATTAAAGATTCTAAGAAATTTAAAAGTTCATTTAATTTAATACAAGATTTAATAATTGATGATAAAATTCTATCAGGGCATGATATATCATCTGGTGGATTAATTACCTCATTACTTGAGATGTGTTTTGCTAGTGATAATGTCGGTATGAATATCAATCTTAATGAGGTGGATTGTAAAGATTCAATTAGATTACTTTTTTCTGAAAATTCAGGTGTTTTAATTCAATCAGAATTTGACTTAACTAAAGTTTTCTTTGGTATAGGTGTAAATTGTTTTAAAATTGGTAATGTAAACCTAAAGGGTAAATTAAATATATTAAACCATGAGGATGAATTCACTTTTGATATAGACACCTATAGGGACATATGGTATTCTACTTCTAAAGACTTTGATAAAAAACAGACACTAAAAAACAAATCCATTGAAAGGTTTAATAATTATAAAAAACAACCTCTTAAGTTCTCGTTTCCTAAAAATTTTGATAGCTCATTACTCTCGAGTAATAGAAATAAAATTAATGCTGCTGTATTAAGAGAGAAAGGTAGTAATTCAGAGAGAGAAATGGCATTTATGTTGAGTTCTGTAGGTTTCAATGTGAAAGACATACATATGACAGATATAATTTCTGGTAGAGAGAGCCTAGAAGATGTTCAACTTTTGGTTGCAGTTGGAGGGTTTTCTAATTCAGATGTTCTTGGATCAGCTAAGGGATGGGCTGGCTCATTTATTTTTAATCCCATTGCTAAAAAAGCTCTCGAGAATTTCTTTGATAGAGATGACACACTATCCCTTGGGGTATGCAATGGTTGTCAATTATTTATCGAACTAGGATTAATTAATAAAGACCACTCTGATAAACCTAAAATGTTACATAATGACTCAGGAAAATTTGAGTGTATATTTTCATCTGTTGAAATTAAAGATTCTTCTTCAATTATGTTAAAAGGAATGGAGGGAAGTAAACTAGGTGTATGGTCTGCACATGGTGAAGGAAAATTTAATTTTCCATACTCAGAGGATAAATATTCCATAGCTGGAAAATTTCTTTACGATTCATATCCAGGAAATCCTAATGGTTCTGATTTCAATACAGCAATGCTAGTTTCAGATGATGGAAGACATCTTGTAATGATGCCACATCTCGAAAGGTCAATTTATCCTCATAACTGGGCTTATTATCCTGAAGATAGAAATGATAAGTTTTCTCCATGGATTAAAGTATTTGATAATAGTTATCAGTGGCTCTTAAATACCTAAAAATTATTTTATCTTATTTAGAAATAGGTTTTTTTTATTTATATATCACTAATTAACAGTATTTTATAATTAAATTAATGATTTGAATATTGTAGATTTTTAGTTATTTTCATATGTTAAAAAATTAAAAAAACGAATTTTAGAAAAATTAAAAAATATGCCCACAAAAAATAAAACAAAGCTTAAAGGGGGAGAATTTATTTTAAAGGAATCATTATCCGATGAGATTTTTACTCCTGAAGACTTTTCAGAAGAACAATTAATGATGAAAGAAACCATAATTGATTTTATGGACAGAGAAATATGGCCGGATAAAATGAAATATGAAGAAAAAAATTATGATTTAACTGTTCAAGCAATGAAGAAGATTGGAGAACTCGGTTTACTTGGTGTTTCTCTTGAAGAAAAGTATGGCGGTATGGGAATGGACTTTGTTTCAACTATGCTTGCTGTTGACTACGTATCTGGTGTATCTGGATCTGTTGCAACTGCTTATGGGGCTCATACAGGCATAGCAATTCTTCCAATTTACTTATTTGGTAACGAAGATCAAAAGCAAAAATATTTACCAAAGTTGGCATCTGGAGAATGGTTTGGTTCATATTGTTTAACTGAGCCTACAGCAGGTTCTGATGCAAATTCTGGTAAAACAAAAGCAGAACTTAGTAACGATGGTAAACATTATAAGATTAATGGTCAAAAAATGTGGATATCTAATGCTGGATTTGCAAATTTGTTTATAGTTTTTGCAAGAATTGAAGATGATAAAAATATCACTGCTTTTATAGTTCCTAATGATTCTAATAATGGAATTAAACTTGGTGAAGAAGAAAAGAAACTTGGTATTCACTCATCATCAACTAGACAAGTATTCTTTACAGATACAATTGTTCCCGTAGAAAATTTATTAGGTGAGAGAAATGGTGGATTTAAAATTGCCATGAATGCTCTTAATGTTGGTAGAATTAAATTGGGTGCAGGTAATTTAGATGGACAGAGAAGATCTATAAGTATTTCTACTGAATATGCAAATAATAGGGTACAGTTTAAACAACCTATCTCTAGCTTTGGAGCCATAAAAGAGAAACTTGCATCAATGGCAACATCTTGTTATGCTGGAGAATCAGCATGTTATCGTGCAGCTAGTGATGTTCAATCTAAGATAGATGAATATGAAGCCAGTGGTTTAAGTAAACAAGAGTCTGAACTTAAGGGTGTAGAAGAATTCGCTGTTGAATGCTCTATACTTAAAGTCGCAATTTCTGAGGATATGCAGATATGTGCTGATGAAGGGGTTCAAATATTTGGAGGAATGGGTTTCTCAGCGGAAGCACCTATTGAAAGCGCCTGGAGAGATGCAAGAATTGGTAGAATTTATGAAGGAACAAATGAAATCAACAGAATGCTAAGCATAGGAATGATACTAAAGAAGGCTATGAAAGGAGAACTTGATATTATGTCTGCTTATCAAGATATAATTGAGAATAAATCTCAAGAAACTATTGAGAATTCAGAAGAACTAAATGATGAAATAATATTAGTTGAAAATATGAAAAAGGTTTTCTTACTATTATTAGGAAAATCTTTTGAAAAATTTGGTCCTGAGATTGATAAGAAACAGCAGGTACTTCTAAGTCTTTCTGATTTAGCTATTGAGACTTATATCTCTGAGTCAACTTTAAAAAGAACAGTAAAGAATATTAAAAGAACATCTACTATTGATCAAGAATATCAAATAAGTATGTCAAAATTATATATTTACGAAGCTGCTAAAATAATTGAAAAAAAATCCAGAGATATAATAAATAGCGTTATAAATGATGATAATCAAGAAGATATTTACTCTTCCATATCAGAGAAGCTTAGCTATACTAAAAATCCAAATATATTTGAGCTAAAGACTCATGTTGCAGATAAAATAATTGCAGAAAACAAGTATTGCTTTTAGATTGTTAATATCCAATTGCACTTCCATCTTTTCTAGACTCTGATGCGCCGAAGTATATCTTTCTTATATAGTCAATCATTATAGCTTGGTATCCACCAAATGATCCCAAATCATATATTATATTATGACCTTTTTTTATTAATTCACGAATTTCTTTGTAATCAAAGCCTTGTTCAATAGCTAACTGCCCTCCATCTTTCATAAAACCACCAGTTGGTTGTTCAGATGATTGGTGCCTAATTCTTGGAGCATCACCGGCCTCTTGTAGATTCATACCAAAATCAATTAAATTTATTACAATTTGAGCATGTCCTTGAGGTTGCATAGCCCCTCCCATTAAACCAAAGCTTACATATGGCTTATTGTTTTTTGTTATAAATGCAGGTATTATAGTATGAAAAGGTCTTTTATTAGGTTCATAAACATTAAAATGCCCTTCTTCAAGTGAAAAAAGCTCACCTCTATCTTGCAGCATAAATCCAAGTCCTGGAGGGACCATGCCTGAGCCCATTCCCCTATAGTTACTTTGAATCAAAGACACCATATTACCATCACTATCAGCTGTTGTCAAGTAAATTGTATCACCATTTTCGAGGTTTAAGGCTTGAACAGATTTAGCTGCTTTATTAGGATTAATCTCAGCTCTTCTTTTGTTAGAATATTCCTTTGAAATTAGATATTGAGTAGGGATTTTATTAAAATCTGGGTCTGCATAATATTTTGCTCTATCAGCAAAAGCTATTTTTTTAGCTTCAACAAAATGATGAATATATTCTGCCGAACCAAAACCCATTGATTCTATATCAAACCCTTCAAGAAGATTAAGTATTTGTAGTGCAGCAATACCTTGTCCATTTGGAGGTAATTCCCATACATCATAACCTCTATAGTTTGTTGACACAGGTTCAACCCATTCAGATTTATGATTTTTTAAATCATCATATGAAAGAAATCCACCTTGCTCCTGAATAAATTCTGAAATTATCTTCGCAATCTCTCCCTCGTAGAATCCTTTTCTTCCTTCATTTGCAATTACTCTTAGTGTATTAGCTAAATGTATATTCTTAAATAATTCCCCTTTTTTTGGAGATGCTCCATCAATAAAATAGGTTTCTTTAAAATTAGGGTATTCAATGAAATTATTTGAGGCTAATTCCATATAATAAGAAACCAGCTCTGTAACAGGAAAACCATTTTCAGCATAATCTATTGCAGGTTTTAATATGTCACTCATTTTCATTGATCCAAATCTTTCATTAAGCTCAAACCATCCATCAACACATCCAGGAACACTAACAGGAAGAGGACCATATGCTGGAATACTTGAATAGTTATTTGTTTTAAAGAAATCTAAATCTAGGTCACTTGGAGACCTACCACTTGCATTTAGTCCATATAATTTTTTTTCTTTTTCTATCCATATAATGGCAAATAAGTCACCTCCAATTCCATTTCCAGTAGGCTCCATTAAACCTATCGCAGCATTTGCGGCTATTGCAGCATCAATTGCATTACCTCCATTTTTGAGTATGTCAATTCCAACTTGACTTGCTAAAGGATGGCTTGTTGCAACCATTCCATTAGAGGCAATTACTTCTGACCTAGTTGAAAAAAGCTCTCCTGTAATTCTATCCTGAGAATATAAAGTGGAGAACAATGAAAGAGATGCAAGAATTAGATATTTTTTCATTATTTCAAATTTAAATAAAACCTTTATCTTTCATCCATTCGTCATTATAAATCTTACCTATATATCTACTGCCAGAATCATGAAGGAGGACAACAACAACTTGTCCTTTTTTAAAATTAGATTTTAGTTGAATCATTCCAGCTATAGCTGCACCACAGGAATTACCTGCAAAGATACCTTCTTCTTTAGCCAACTTTCTTGTATAAAGTGCAGCATCTTTATCAGTTACTTTTTCAAAATGATCTATTACCTCAAAATCAACATTTTTAGGTAAAATATCCTCCCCAATACCCTCTGTGGAGTATGGGTAAATTTCTTTCTCATCAAAAATTCCTGTTTCATGATATTTCTTAAATACAGATCCATAAGTATCAATACCCCATATTTTAACACTAGGTTTCACTTCTTTTAAATATTTTCCAACACCAGAAATTGTGCCACCTGTGCCTACACCTACAACAAAGTGATCAATCTTTCCATTAGTCTGTTTCCATATTTCAGGACCAGTTGATTCGTAATGAGCTATAGTATTTGATGGATTGTCATACTGATTTACATACCATGAATTCTTTGTTTCTTCTGAAATTTTTTTGGAGACTGAATAATAAGATCTTGGATCATCAGCATCAACATCTGTTGGACAAACAATTACTTCAGCACCCATAGCTCTAAGAACATCAAACTTTTCTTTAGATTGTTTATCATTTGATACACAAATTAATTTATAACCTTTAACTATAGCTGCAAGAGCTAATCCCATTCCAGTATTACCAGAGGTACCTTCAACGATTGTTCCTCCTGGCTTTAGTCTTCCGTCTTTTTCTGCATCCTCAATCATTTTTACAGCCATTCTATCTTTGACTGAATTACCAGGATTAAAACTTTCAACTTTGACAAATACACTTGATTCAATAAAATTAGAAATTTTATTTAGCTTGATTAAGGGTGTATTCCCAATTGTTTCAAGAATATTTTTGTAATACTTCATTTTAGGTGTTTATATTAATTGATGGAACAAATCTAGTAATTGATGAGAAAGTTACAAATAGGATGGTTATCCCAATAGCAGCAAAGATTAAGTTAAGAGAAATTATGTATAAAGGATCTATAATAAAAGGTATTGAGTCTACATAATAATCATTAGGATTTAGTTTTAATATATTATAATAATTCTGTACAGACGAAACAATTATAAATAAAATATTACCAGGAATAATTCCTTTAAGAAGGATATCAATACCCTGATAAACAAAGACTTTTCCTAATAATTTATTATTAGCACCCATAGAACTCATAATACCAATCATTTTTATTCTCTCAAAGATTAGTGTAAGCATAGATATAATAATACTTATAATTGCCACAATTATCATAAGTATTATAACTATCAAAATATTAAAATCAAAAATTGAAATCCAATTAAATATATTACTGTACTTATCTTGAACAGTAACTACAGATAGATTATTATTTAAAAACAAATCCTGGACAGATAACTTATTTTCAATATCCATAACACTTTCTTTATCTACAATTATTAGTTCAATTGCTCCTACATCATTAGAATTTAATTTGTATAAATTTTGAAGAGATTCTATGCTTCCAATTATATAGCTCGAATCAAAATCGGGAAAATCAGTTTCATAAACACCATAAACTCTATAATATCTTATGTTCGGTATTTTTTGATTATCAAAAGTTTGAAAATAGAGTGTAATATTATCTCCAATACTAATATTAAGCTTCTCAAATAATGATTTAGATATTATGATATCGTTTAAACTACTTGGAGAATCATTTAATTTTTCTAAAATAAATTGATCAAATTTTTTAAAATCTAATTGGTCTTTAACGCCTCTGAATATAATTGTTTCTATAGAATTATCAATTGAAACTATTGATGGCTTTTCAAGAATAGAATTTATTTTAATGTCAGGATATAATGTTTTTATTTCATCTATTATATCTTCTGATTCTTGAATTATTTCTGATGCAATTCCTCTATTATTATTTTCATAACTAGATATTGATATATCAGAACTGATATTAAATAATTTTTCTTTAATTGATACTTGGAGACCCTTTCCAATTGAGACTGCACTTAATGACACAAATATTCCAACAAAAACAGAAAAAATTGCAATTTTTATAATACGAGACGAAATATTACTTTTATCAGTATTAGTTTTTAATTTCCTGTAAATGAAAAGAGGTAGATTCAAATTAGATCTTTTGTTCAAAAATACACTTTTATTTATTCTATTTTTTCAGTTCAGTAATTCTGTTTTTTCACAAGAAATAATTCAGGGTGCTGAAAGAGTTGACTACTATTTTAATAAACTAAATGATAAAAAAATTGCTATAATCGCCAATAACACTAGCGTAATAGAAACCTCAAAAGGAAATACTCATATAATAGATACTTTAATTGCTAGAGGTCTATCAGTTAATAAAATCTTTAGTCCAGAACATGGTTTCTTAGGAGATAAAGATGACGGAGAAAAATTTGAAGACGCATTCTATAGAGACATTGAGATAATTTCTCTTTATGGTGGAAATAGAAGATTAAAGGACGATGATATTGAAGATATTGATATCATAATTTTTGATATCCAAGATGTTGGTGTAAGATTCTATACATATTTGTCTACACTTCACTATGCAATGGAGTCAGCTGCTAGAAAAAATAAAAAGTTTATAATTATGGACAGAGCTAACCCTAACTCATTTTATATTGATGGTCCTATTTTAGATCTAAATAACTCAAGCTTTATTGGACTTCATCCTGTACCAATAGTATATGGAATGACAATAGGAGAATATGGCTTAATGATAAATGGAGAAGGTTGGCTTGAAAATAATTTAAAAGTTGATCTTGAGGTTATCAAACTCAAAAACTATAATCATGAGTTAAAGTATGAACCTCCAATTAGACCCTCACCTAACCTGCCAAATATTCAATCAATTTATTTGTATCCAAGTTTAGCTTTTCTAGAAAAGACAGAGGTAAGTGTAGGAAGAGGAACTACAATTCAATTTCAAATATACGGACACCCTGATTTCAAAGGTGACTTTAGCTTTACACCTCAACCTAATTTTGGAAGCCAATATCCAAAATTAAAAGGAGTACTATCTTATGGTGAAGATCTTAGAAATTATGAAACTTCAAACATGATTGAACTTAAATGGCTTATAAATTCATTTACACAAATAAATGATAAAAATAATTTTTTTAGGAGTGATTTTGATAAATTATCAGGAACTTCAAATCTTAAGAAACAAATCATTGAAGGCTTGAGTGAATCAGAAATTAGAGATTCATGGAAAGAAGGTCTTGAAAAGTTTAAAAAAATTAGAAAGAAATATTTATTATATTGATATAGTTATGTCAAAACTATCACCTTTTCATTTAGCAATTCCAGTAAAGAATCTTTCTGAATCCAAACATTTTTATAAAAACATTCTTGGTTGTAAACCGGGCAGAGAGTCTGAGGAATGGGCAGACTATGACTTTTTTGGTCATCAATTAGTCATTCATGTCGATCCAAATCATGAAGGTAAAAAACACCATAATGAAGTGGATGGGAAATCAGTACCAATACCACATTTTGGTGTTGTTATACCTTGGGATGATTTTGATAATTTTGCTAAATTATTGTCTGATAATAATATTGATTTTGTTATCGAACCTTATGTCAGATTTGAAGGTCTTCCCGGTGAACAAAAGACAATGTTTTTTTATGACAATTCTGGTAATGCACTTGAATTTAAATCATTTAAGGATATGAAAATGCTCTTCTCAACTAAACTATAAATATGCTTAAACTTGGTTCTAAAATATTTGATTTTATTTTCTCTGAGAAGAACAGAAAAAAGATAGAAGGGTTTACAATATGGACTGCTACTATTGGATTTATTTTCCATCTTTCACTAGTTCTACTCAATAATAATTCAATTATTGATATGGGTAATGAAAGTTTATTATTAACTAATCCTATTTCGGCAATCTATACTCCTTTCTCAATAATTCTTTATTATGAAATATTCTTATTAATTTTTTATTTACCAAGATCATTTACAACCTCTATTTTAAAACAGTTTGAAATCATTTCACTAATTATCATAAGAAGAATTTTTTATGATATTCCAAAGCTTGATCTTAACGCAGAAAGCTGGCTAGGAAATCCTGATAATCTTCAAATTACCTATGATCTTTTAAGTATTTTAATTCTGTTTTTTTTAATTTATTTATTTAATCTAGTTAAATCTAGAATTGAAACTAAAAAAAGCAGTAAAAGTATAGTTAGATTTATTGATTCAAAGAAGATAATTAGCATAGTTCTTATTCCTGTTATGCTTGTATTATTCATTTTAGGCATTTATAATTGGTATTCTATTGGAATGAGCTCAAATTTTGCAAGCTCTTTCTATTATGTAAATGAAGTTTTTTACACAACTTTTTTCTCAATACTTATTATTGCAGATGTCTTTATTCTTCTATTATCTTTCCTTTATACAGAAAGGTATAGTCAAATAATGAGAAATACTGGTTTTATTATTTGTACTATTTTAATAAGACTTTCATTTTCCTCAACAGGATTGACAAATCTTCTTCTGATTGTATCTAGTGTAATTTTTGGACTACTAATATTAAAAATTTATAGTCTAATGAATAAGATTGAGTAATTAGTCTTTAAGCTCGCAAGCTTTAAGTGTATTTTTTAGCAGCATTGAAATTGTCATAGGTCCAACTCCTCCAGGCACTGGTGTTATCATTACATCTCTTTGAATGAAATCTTCAAAGTCAACATCACCTACAATTATATAACCTTTTGAAGAAGTCTCATCAACAACTCTTGAAATTCCAACGTCAATTATGATTGAGTTATCACTAACCATTTTAGATTTCAAAAACTTTGGAATACCAATTGCAGATATAATTATATCTGAATTAATACAAAGTTTATCTAATTCTTTAGATCTACTATGAGCAAGAGTTACTGTTGCATTTGCGAAGGACTGGTTTTGACTAAGAAGAATACTAATTGGACGACCAACTATCTGACTCCTACCAATTACAAGACATCGTTTGCCTGATAGGTCAATCTTATATCTTTTTATTAATTCAATAATTCCAGCTGGAGTAGCAGGTATATAAGTATCAATTCCTAAAGTCATTTTACCATAATTAAAAGGATGGAACCCATCTACATCCTTCTCTGGAGATACTTGGGTTAATATCTTCTCTTGGTCAATATTTGAAGGCAAAGGAAGCTGAACAATAAATCCATCAATTTCTTTATTTTCATTGATCTTAGTAATTTCATTTAACAAGTCATCCTCAGTGATATTATCATTGAATTTGAATAAAGATGAATTAAATCCAACTCTTTCACATGCCCTAATCTTACTATTAACATATGTTTGACTTGGGCCATCGTCCCCTACAAGAATTGCAGCTAAGTGTGGAACTTTTTTTCTATTACTTACCCTATCCTCTACATGATTTTTAATTTCATCTAGAACATCATTAGAAATCTTCTTACCATCAATTATTTTCATAGAAATATTTTTTCAAATATACATATTGCACAGACTATTTATTTAATGCTTCTATACATTTTTTCAATTACTATAACGTGTGGAAAAGTAATTGCTGCTAGAAAGGTAAAAATAATAGGGAGAAGATCACTGTTATCAATTTCAGTGTAGTTATAGAACAAAATTAAAAAGATAATAGCCAGAATAAAATATGGCATAGAATTTAATAAATATCTCTTTAAACTATAGGAGTCATTATTTCCATAGATATACTTCACTTGGTCCTTTATTGACAGTATACTATGAAAAAAGATGAAATAAACAGAGAAGCATAAAATTAGTGTTGAAGTTAATGATAGAAAATAAAAAAGAACAAAAAACAAAATCTCACTAAAAATAAGAGATGTCAGATATTTATTAATAACTAAAGTTGATATATATACAATTGAAGCTGTAATTAAAATTATTATTAAGGTATTAGAATTCAAAAAGTTAATTTTGAATGATAAAAAAACATTATTTACAGTATTAATATTATTTATAAAAATTATTGTAAATAGTATAATTCCATGGGATACAATTGATATAAACCTGTAATTGTTTTTTAAGCTTCTTGTTATTGGAATGGCTTCCAAATGTTGCTCACCAAAATGATAAACAGATACAATTATAAATACAATTAGGGCAAATGAAGGGAAAAAATAAAAGAAGGTAAATCCAATTAAAACAAGGCCTACATATGCAAAAAAGTACCAAAATTGACTATAATTAGATGAAAATTTTGAATTTTTTTTAATTATTAACAAGTCATTTGCTCCATGAATTAGTCCAACAGATAAAACAAGTGCAAATCCTATCATATCCTGGTAATTTGCTGATAATAAATAGCTTAATAGCAAAAAAATTGTAAAAATAGCTATTCTGAATATGATAATTTTCGTCACAATTCATTGAATTTTTCGTAAAAAAAGATATGATTTTTTTTTAAATTATATTTTTTTATTCCATTATTTTATTTAATTTACTTTTCTATAAACAATAATTAATTTAATTATGGAAAATTTATTAAGTATTTTACCAGTTTTATCTACTGATTTAAGCTTGACAGATTTCACTTTTTGGATTGGATTTGCTGCAATGTTAGCATCTACAATGTTCTTTTTTTCTGCTATGAATTTAGTAGCTGATAAGTGGAAGACTTCTATGCTAGTTTCAGCGCTTATTACTGGTATCGCAGCTCTTCACTATTACTATATGAGAAATGCTGCTATGGAAGGTGATATAACTACTGCCTACAGGTATGTAGATTGGATCCTAACTGTACCACTTATGTGTGTAGAGTTTTATCTAATTTTAAAGCCATCAGGTGCTACTAAAGGCATGCTGTGGAAACTTATTCTCCTTTCAACTGTAATGCTTGTTACTGGATACTTCGGTGAGGCAGGCATTATGGGATTAGACGCTCAATTATGGGGTCTAGTTTCAGGTATAGCATACTTTGCAATTGTTCATGAAGTATTCATGGGTAATGCAGCTAAACTAGCTAAATCAGCTGGTGGTAATGTTGAGAGTGCGCACAAAATGCTATGTAAATTCGTACTTATAGGTTGGGCTATTTATCCAATTGGATATATGGCAGGAACTGACGGATGGTATAGTGGTATCTTTAGTGGGCTTGCTGGTCAAATGGATGTTATCTATAACGTTGGTGATGCAATTAACAAAATCGGTTTCGGTCTTGTTGTTTACAACCTTGCTGTATCTAAGTAATTTACACTCAGATAAAATAAAAGTCACCTTCGGGTGACTTTTTTTTTACATTTTGTTTGGCAGATCTATTCCCAGAAGCTCAGAACACAGACTAATTACATCCCTTGTTTTAAGAGATATCAAAAGCCTTACAGATGTTGACTCTTTAGATTCAGAATTTAAAATATTAAAATTTTGATATAAAGAATTGTAGCTTTTAACCAGATCATATAAATAATTTGCTATTAATGCTGGAGATAACTCTTTAAATGAATTTTTAATTACGACAGGTAAATCATATATGATCTTTATTACTTCTTTTTCTTTTTCATTAAGAGAGTATCCCTTATCAATAGAAATTTTATTATTATACTTCTTTATAATTGACTGGATTCTAACATATGCATACTGAATAAAAGGGCCAGTATTTCCGTTAAGATCAATTGATTCATCTGGATTAAATAGAATGTTTTTCTTGGGGTCAACTTTAAGTATATAGTATTTTAGTGCACCAAGAGCAATACTTTTATAATCTTCATAATCTAGTGCTTCATTTTTTGATTTGAATTTATCAAGGCTCTCAGTAGTTTCTTTTACATTTTGAATTAATTCAAATATTAAATCATCAGCATCAACTACAGTTCCTTCTCTACTTTTCATTTTACCAGATGGAAGATCAACCATACCATAGCTTAAGTGAGAAAGATAACTAGCCCAATGATAACCAAGTCTTTTCAAAATTTTAAACAATACGTTAAAGTGATAGTCTTGTTCATTTCCTACAGTATAAATCATTCCTTTAACATTTTCATTATCAGAAATTCTCTGAACTGCAGTACCAAGATCTTGAGTCATATAAACAGATGTTCCATCAGATCTTAACAATAATTTTTCATCAAGACCCTCATCATCGAGATTTATCCATATGGACGAGTCTTCTTTTGCATAAAATATTTTTTTATTTAGTCCTTCTTTAATTATATCCTTTCCTAATAAATAAGTCTGACTTTCATAATAATTTTTATCAAAAGAAACTCCTAACAACTTATATGTACTTTCAAATCCTTCATAGACCCATTGATTCATCATATTCCAAATTTTTAGTGTTTCCTCATCATTTTTCTCCCAATTCATTAACTCATTTTTAGCATCTTGCATTATCTGAGTACTCTCCTCAGCTTTATCTTTTTCAATACCAGAATTTAAAAGTTCATTTTTTTGCTCATTATGTATCTTATCAAAAAGTATATAATAATCTCCAACAAATTTATCCCCTTTGATATTTTCTGATTTTGGTGTTTTGTCTTCACCATATTGCTTCCAGGCAATCATTGACTTACAAATATGTATACCTCTATCATTAATGATTTGAACTTTTTTTACATTTTTTCCATTTGCTTCAAGAATTTTTGAAATAGAGTAACCAAGTAGATTATTTCTTATGTGTCCTAGATGAAGAGGTTTGTTTGTATTTGGAGAGGAAAATTCAACAATAAAAGTCTCATTTTGTTTTTTTGATTTTCCAAAATCAATATCGTCTTTAATTGACTCAATAAAATTTAGGTAATATTTATCAGAGATAGTAAGATTTAAGAAACCACCAACTATATTAAAAGAATTAATATTATCAGAATTACTTACTAAAGTATTTCCAAGATCTTCACCAAAAGATGAAATCTGATCTTTATTTAGATCTTTATAAAATGGAAAGAGGACAATGGTTAAATCACCCTGAAAATCTTTTTTTGTATTTTGAATTTCAATTTCATTTGTTTTTAGTTTAAAATTTTTTTCTAAAAAAACTGAAACTAACTTTGAAATATCTGATTTGACATCCATTGAATTTATGAAATTGACCTATGTGTTGGACCGTTGTATATCTGTCTTGGTCTTCCAATTGGATTTTTAGAGTCTCTCATTTCTTTCCATTGAGCAATCCATCCAGGAATTCTCCCTAAAGCAAACATAACCGTAAACATTTCGGTAGGGATACCTAAAGCTCTGTATATAATACCAGAGTAGAAGTCCACATTAGGATATAATTTTTTTTCGATAAAGTATTCATCGTTTAATGCCTTTTCTTCAATTGATTTAGCAATTTCAAGTATTGGATCATCAATACCAAGATCATTAAGAACTTGATCAGCAGCTTCTTTAATTATTTTTGCTCTAGGATCAAAGTTTTTGTAAACCCTATGACCAAATCCCATTAATCTAAATGGGTCAGACTTGTCTTTTGCTTTGTTAATATATTTGTCAATATCCGAACCATCATTTTTAATCAATTCTAACATCTCAATTACAGCTTGATTTGCACCTCCATGTAATCTTCCCCAAAGAGCAGAAATTCCTGCAGATATGGATGCATATAAACCAGCATACGATGATCCAACAATTCTTACAGTTGATGTTGAACAGTTTTGTTCATGATCAGCATGAAGAATCAAGAGAGTGTTCAAAGCATTAACTATGATATCATTTTGCTTATAATCTTGATTTGGCTTAGCAAACATCATATATGCAATATTTTCTGTATACTCTAAACTATTGCTACTATAATTTAAAGGCAAACCTTTGATTTTTCTTAACGTCCAAGATGACATAATAGGAAACTTTGCAAGAAGCCTGATTGTAGATAAGTACATTTTATCTGTTTCTGTTGTACCCGCAGTATCTTTTAATGAAATTTTTGTTTCATTTAAAGGGTTAAATGCAATCAAAGCAGATGTTAGAGACGATAATACACCCATTGGATGAGCAGATTTAGGGAAACTTTTAAAGATTTGCTTAAGATCTTCATCTACAAGAGCCTCTTCTCTAATATCTTCTTGAAACTTTTGTATCTCTGACTTTTTTGGCAAATCTCCATAGATTAAAAGATAGGCAACCTCTAAAAAAGATTTTTTTTGACATAATTCATCAACAGAGTAGCCTCTGTATCTTAAAACACCATTCTCTCCGTCAAGGTAAGTGATTTCACTTATACAATGACCTGTGTTTTTGTAGCCCGGATCATAAGTGATTAAACCAGTTTCCGATCTTAATTGATTAATATCAATTGCCTCCTCATTTTCAGATCCAATAATTACAGGAAAAGTATAAGATTTTCCATCAAATTCAATTTTTGCAGATTTTCCCATAATTAAGTGTTTCTACAAATTTAATTTACCTGCAGTTAAGAAAAAAATTAATTAAAATTTAAATTAAGAAAGCTTTAAATTAAAAGCCTCTTTTCCAAGAAATATAGCATTTTCTCCAAGCTCTTCCTCTATCCTTAGTAATTGATTGTATTTTGACATTCTATCACTTCTTGACATTGAACCAGTTTTAATCTGACCAGTGTTAAAAGCTACACAAAGATCTGATATAGTAGAATCTTCAGTCTCACCTGATCTATGAGAAATTACGGAGGTAAAATTATTTTCAGATGCAAGATTAATAGAAGAGATAGTTTCAGATAATGATCCAACTTGATTAAATTTTATAAGAATAGAATTACCGATTTTTTCATTTATTCCTTTAGATAATCTATTTATATCAGTCACAAAAAGATCGTCACCAACAAGTTGAACTTTATTTCCAATTTTCTCTGTCAAAAGCTTCCAACCGTCCCAATCATTTTCATCCATTCCATCCTCTATTGAAATTATCGGATATTTTTTACATAACTCAACTAAGAAGTCAACTTGCTCATCAGAATTTAACTTAGTTGAATTATTTTTTTCAAAAATTGAATAATCATAATATCCATCTTTGTAAAATTCTGATGATGCACAATCTAATGCTATCATTACATCTTTTTTCATCTCATATCCTGCTTTTTTTACTGCTTCAATAATTGTATTTATTGCGTCTTCAGTACCATCTAGATCTGGAGCAAATCCACCTTCATCACCTACAGCTGTTGAGAGACCTCTAGACTTTAAAATAGACTTTAGATTATGAAAAACTTCATTACCAATTTGTAAAGCATTAGTAAAACTTTTTGCTCCAACAGGAACAATCATAAACTCTTGAAATGAAATTGGAGAGTCAGAATGACTACCACCATTAATTATGTTCATAAGCGGAACAGGTAAAACATTTGAATTTGAATCACCTAAATATTTAAATAGAGATATATTTTTTTCATTAGCAGCAGCCCTAGAAACTGCTAGAGAGACTGAAAGAATAGCATTTGCTCCAAGTTTAGACTTATTATTTGTACCATCCAGCTTAATCATTTTTTCATCAATAAGTTTCTGGTCAAAAATTGATAGGTTATTTAGTTCTTTTGAAATAATTTCATTTACATTTTTTACTGCATTAAAAACAGATTTACCCATGTATGAGTCTAATTCATCTCTTAATTCAACAGACTCATGTTCACCTGTGGATGCGCCGGAAGGAACGGCAGCTCTTCCAATTACATTGTTTGTTGTAATTACATCAGTTTCGACTGTAGGATTTCCTCTTGAGTCAAAAATCTGCCTCGATACTATTTTTTTTATTTTAGTCATTGGTTAATTTAGTTTTGATAAGAATTGATCAAATAAATAATTTCCATCATTTGGACCAGGACCAGCCTCAGGATGATATTGAACAGAAAAACAATTCTTAGATTTTATTTCAAGACCAGCGACTGTTTGATCATTCAAATGTTTATGTGAGATTTTAACTGACTTGTTAGCAACAGCAGTATCATAATCAACAGCAAAACCATGATTTTGAGATGTTATTTCTCCTTTACCAGTATTGATGTTTAAAACAGGGTGATTAATACCTCTATGTCCATTAAACATTTTATATGTTTTTATATCATTAGCAAGAGCAATAACTTGATGACCAAGACAGATACCAAATAAGGGATAATTTTTTTCAAGAATTTCTTTTGTTGTTTCTATCACTGTTTTTAATGGTTCAGGATCACCAGGACCGTTTGAAAGAAAGAATCCATTCGGTTTAAATTTTAGCATTTCATCAAGGCTTGAATCATATGGAAAAACTTTAACAAATAGATCTCTTTTAACAAAATTATCAAGTATATTTTTTTTAATTCCCAAGTCAACTACTGCAAGCCTTTTATTGGATCGTTTATTTCCAATTTCATAAGGTTCTTTTGTAGAAACTTTAGATGCAAGTTCTAATCCATTCATACTTGGAAAATGGCTAAGTTTTTTCTTGATATCTGAAATTTTGTCAACTTCTGTAGTTATTGCAGCATTCATTGCACCATTATCTCTTATATATCTTACAAGAGCTCTAGTGTCAACATCACATAAAGTAACAAGTTTATTTGATTCAAACCATTTTTTAATTGACTCAGAGTTTGATCTTGAGTTTACAGCGCTAAAATTTTTACAAATTAGTCCACTGATATAAATTTTATTTGATTGAGATTCAGACATTTTGATACCGTAGTTTCCAATATGAGAAGTTGTAGTTACCATAATTTGTCCAAAATAAGATGGATCGGTAAATATTTCTTGATATCCAGTTACTCCAGTATTAAAACAAATTTCACCAAAAGAAGTACCATTGATTCCGGAAGAACGACCATAAAAAATCGTACCATCAGCTAGCAGTACGAGTCCTTTTTTCCTTTTTTTGTAAGTCATTTCGGAAAGTAAAATTACATAAAAAAAGGACATATGAAAATACATATATCCTTTTGTTAATTACTTTTTATTTAGTGTTATTAAGACTCAGATTTTTATTCTGAATCGACCACTTGTTCTTGAGGAGATTCTTTAACTTGTTCTGAGTTATAAAGGTTATTAAAATCTACAAGCTCGATCATAGCCATTGATGCATTATCTCCCATTCTATTACCTAATTTGATTATTCTTGTATATCCACCTGGTCTATTAGCTACCTTTTGAGATATCTCATTAAATAATATTTTGACTCCATCCTTATTTCTTAGTTTACTAAAGCAAAGTCTTCTATTATGAGTATTGTCAATTTTGGACTTGGTAATTAAAGGTTCAATAAAAATCTTTAAAGCTTTAGCCTTCGTTGACGTAGTAGTTATCCTTTTATGTTCAATTAATGATAAAGCCATATTCGCAAGCATAGCTTTTCTATGAGCTGATTTCCTACCAAGTTTAATTATTTTTTTACCGTGTCTCATTGTTTAATCCTTATCTAGTTTATATTTAGTAAGATCCATACCAAAAGATAGACCTTTTAGTATAACTAATTCTTCAAGCTCTGTTAAAGATTTTCTACCAAAATTTCTAAACTTCATCAAGTCATTTTTATTAAAGGAGACAAGATCACCTAATGTATCAACCTCGGCAGCTTTAAGACAATTTAAAGCTCTAACAGATAAATCCATATCTATAAGTTTTGTCTTAAGAAGCTGTCTCATATGAAGAGATTCTTCATCATAAGTTTCGGATTGAGCAATTTCATCTGCCTCAAGAGTAATAAGTTCATCAGAGAATAGCATGAAATGGTGAATTAGTATTTTTGCAGCTTCAGTAAGAGCATCTTTAGGGTGAATTGATCCATCAGTTTCAATTTCAAAAACAAGTTTTTCATAATCTGTTTTTTGCTCCACTCTATAGTTTTCTATATTATATTTTACATTTTTAATTGGAGTAAATATAGAATCTATAGGAATAAAACCAATAGACTCATTATGCATTTTATTTTCTTCTGCAGGCACATAACCTCGACCCATTTCTATATTTAATTCTATACTGATTTTCACATCCTTTTCTAAATTACATATAACTAAATCAGGATTTAAAATTTGAAAACCAGATATAAACTTTTGCAAATCAGAAGCTTTAAGAACTTTTTGATTACCAACAATAATATTAACTTTCTCATTATCAGTGTCATCAATTTGCCTTTTGAGTCTAATTTGCTTTATATTCAATATAATTTCTGTTACGTCTTCAACAACACCTTCAATTGTAGAAAATTCATGATCTACACCGTCAATTTTAATCGATGTAAAAGCATAACCTTCTAAAGAAGATAATAATACTCTTCTTAGAGCGTTACCAATAGTTAAACCATATCCTGGTTCTAAAGGTCTAAATTCAAATTTACCATGAGACTCTGAAGAGTCAATCATGATTACTTTATCTGGTTTTTGAAAGTTTAAAATTGCCATATTTTTTATTTTGAGTATAATTCAACAATAAGTTGTTCTTTAATATTTTCAGGAATTTGTTCTCTTTCTGGTAGAGAAATAAATTCACCTTCGAGACGTTCTCTATTAAATTTTATCCATTCATATTCAGATATATTTTCTCTTAGAGAACTCTCAATTGTCGTTAGAGACTTAGACTTTTCTCTAATAGAAACTTTGTCTCCAGGTCTTAAGGTGTATGATGGGATATTTACAATTGATCCATTAACAAGTATATGTTTGTGAGAAACTAATTGTCTTGCTCCATCTCTAGTATTAGATAATCCCATCCTAAAAACAACATTATCTAGTCTAGATTCACATAATTGAAGAAGTAGCTCTCCCGTAACACCTTTACCTCTATTAGCCTTGTCATATATGTTTCTGAACTGCCTTTCAAGAATACCGTAAGTATACTTAGCCTTTTGCTTTTCCATAAGCTGAATAGCATATTCTGACTTTTTACCTCTTCTTTTTGCATTACCATGTTGCCCAGGTGGGTAATTTTTCTTCTCTAAAGTACGGTCCTCACCAAATAACGGTTCTCCGAACTTTCTTGAAATTTTTGTTTTTGGTCCTCTATATCTTGCCATTTAAATTAAATTAATTAAACTCTTCTTCTTTTAGGTGGTCTACATCCATTATGTGGCATTGGAGTAACATCAACTATCTCTGAAACCTCTAAGCCATTATTATGTAAAGTTCTAATAGCAGATTCTCTACCATTTCCAGGTCCTTTTACTAGAACTTTAATTCTTCTTACACCAGCATCATGCGCTATTTTCGCTGCATCCTCTGCTGCAATTTGAGCTGCAAATGGAGTGTTCTTTTTGGAACCTCTAAAACCCATTTTTCCAGCTGAAGACCATGAGATAACTTCCCCTTTTAAATTAGTAATTGATATAATTATGTTATTAAATGAAGCATTTATATGAGCCTCACCAGATGTATCAACAATTACCTTTCTTTTTTTACTAGTAGATTTTGCCATAATTATTTAGTTGCTTTTTTCTTATTAGCTACAGTTTTTCTTTTTCCTTTTCTTGTTCTAGAATTATTTTTTGTTCTCTGACCCCTTAATGGTAGACCGGTTCTATGTCTAATACCCCTAAAACTGCCAATATCCATTAATCTTTTGATATTAAGCTGTGTCTCTGATCTTAACTCACCTTCAATTTTAAGTTTTCCTACAACATCTCTTACACTAGCAATATCTTTATCATCCCAGTCAGAAACTTTCTTATTTGAATCAACTTTAGCTTCTTCTAAGATTGTTGATGCAAGGCTTCTACCTATTCCGTATATATAGGTTAAAGCTATTGCTCCTCTTTTATCCTTTGGTATATCAATTCCTGAAATTCTTGCCATAATTAACCTTGTCTTTGTTTAAATCGTGGATTTTTTTTATTAATTACATATAATCGACCTTTTCTTCTGACGATTTTACATTCACTACTTCTTTTCTTTATTGATGCTCTTACTTTCATAATATTTTACATTCTAAATGTTATTCTTGCCTTTGTCAAATCATATGGACTCATCTCAAGTTTTACTTTATCACCTGGAAGAAGCTTTATATAATGCAAACGCATCTTACCAGAAATATGAGCAGTAACAACATGTCCATTTTCAAGTTCTACTCTAAACATAGCATTAGAAAGAGCCTCTATAATTTTACCTTCTTGTTCTATAGATTTTTGTTTAGCCATATTATATAGTTGGTTTACTTCTCATTGAACCAGATTTCATAAGTCCATCATAATGATGATTTAGTAAATATGCATTTACTTGCTGTATTGTGTCGATAGCAACTCCTACCATAATTAGAAGAGATGTACCCCCATAAAAAAGTGCCCAACCTTGTTGCATACCAATTAGTTGGACAACTATAGCAGGGAAGATTGCTATAACTGCCAGATAAAGAGATCCAGGAAAAGTAATATGAGACATCACTGAATCTAAATATTCTGATGTTTCGTTACCTGGTCTTATACCAGGAACAAATCCACCGCTTCTTTTCAAATCATCTGACATTTTATTAGTAGGTACTGTAATAGCAGTATAAAAAAATGTAAAGATTATAACTAGAAGTGCAAATAAAACATTATACCACAATCCAAATATATCAGAAAAACTTGCTTGTAACCACTGACCAATTGATGAATCACTAAAAACACTACCAATTGTTGCTGGTGCAAACATAAGTGCCTGAGCAAAGATTATTGGCATAACACCTGAAGCATTAAGCTTTAGGGGTATATATTGTCTTGTAGCCATACCAGGAGATTGAGATCCAGGCACAGAGTTTCTTCTTGCATATTGAACTGGTATTTGTCTAACAGCCATAACTAATAGTATAGATAATATGATAATGACTAACCATACTGCAAGCTCAATAACTACCATTATTAGACCACCATTACTTTCTGAAACTCTTGAAACTAAGTTTTGGGTAAAAGAGAGTGGTAAAGTAGCTACTATTCCAACTGTAATAAGAAGTGATATTCCATTTCCAATCCCTTTGTCTGTTATTTTTTCACCTAGCCACATCGCAAAAATTGTACCTGTAACTAGAATAATTATTGATGAAAGAACAAACATTGGTGTTCTACCAAAAATAAATGCACTCTCCGGAACGCCAAGTGCACTTAATCCATATAAATATGCAGGTGCTTGAACAACACAAATAAATATTGTTAACCATCTAGTAATTTGTGTAATTTTTTTTCTACCACTCTCGCCTTCTTTCTGAAGTTTTTGAAGATATGGAAGAGCTACACCCATTAATTGAACAACAATAGCTGCTGAAATGTATGGCATAATTCCAAGCGCAAATATGGACGCATTTGCAAATGCACCACCAGTAAATGCATTTAAAATACCTAGTAATCCTCCACCATCAGATCTTGTTGAAAGATCAGACAAAGCAAGGGAATCAACACCAGGAAGCACAACCTGCGCACCTAATCTGTAGACCAATAGCAAACCTAAAGTGAAAAGAATTCTATCTCTTAACTCTTTAATATTATATATATTTTTTATTATGTCTACTAATTTATTCACTTTATATTTTTGTTATTTTTCCACCAGCCTTTTCAATTAACTTTTCAGCTGATGCAGAAAATTTATGAGCAGTAACATTTACAGGAACATCAATTTTTCCTCTGCCTAGAACTTTAATAAGATCACCTTTTTTAACAATTCTTAACTCAATCATTTTTTCGAAGGTTAAATCTTTTTTTATTTTTTTATCTTCAACTAAAGTCTGTATATCATCTACGTTAATAGTTTTATATTCAATTCTATTTATATTATTAAAACCAAACTTTGGAATCCTTCTTTGGAGTGGCATCTGTCCACCTTCAAAACCTATCTTTCTTGAATATCCGGATCTTGATTGAGCACCTTTATGACCTTTTGTTGAGGTACCCCCTTTTCCAGAACCTTGACCTCTACCAAGTCTTTTACCACTTGTCTTATTTGAACCTTTTGCAGGCTTTAGATTATTTAAGCTCATAATTATTTGTTTAAAGAATTAATCTCTACAAGATGTTTAACTTTATCTATCATGCCAGAAATTGATGGGCTTAACTCATGCTCAACTTCCATTCCTATTTTCCTTAAGCCTAGGGCTCTAAGAGTTCTCTTTTGAGACTCTAGTCTTTTAATCGTACTTCTTACTTGTTTAATTCTAACTTTCTTGCTCATCCTTTAAATACTTTATCAAGAGAAATACCTCTTTGTTTTGAAATCATTAACGGACTTCTTAAATTAAGAAGTGCGTCAAAAGTAGCTTTAACAACATTATGTGGATTTGAAGATCCCTGAGATTTAGAAAGTACATTTTGAACACCAACTGCTTCTAAAACAGTTCTTACTGCACCACCAGCAATTACCCCCGTACCTTCAGTTGCAGGCTTAATAAATACTTTAGCACCCCCAAATTTACCTTTTTGTTCATGTGGAAGTGTTCCATTATCAATTGGAATCCTTACTAAATTTTTCTTTGCATCTTCAACAGCTTTAGAAATTGCAATTGTAACTTCTTTTGCTTTTCCAAGACCATGTCCAACAACACCATTTTCATCACCTACCACAACAATAGCAGAGAAACCAAAAGCTCTACCACCTTTAGTCACTTTAGTTACTCTTTGAATACCTACAAGTCTGTCTTTAAGATCTAATCCAGCAGGTTTTACAAGTTCAACGTTTTTATAATTTTTATACATAACTAAAATTTAAGTCCACCTTCCCTTGCACCTTCAGCAAGTGATTTAACTCTTCCATGATAGAGGTAACCACCTCTATCAAATTTTATTTTTTTAATACCTTTTTTGACAGCTTTTTCAGCAAGTATCTTACCAACATTAAATGAAACATCCATGTTAGTCCCTAATTTCAAATCAGTAATAGACTTGTCACGAGAAGAAGATTGTATTAAAGTCTTTCCACTAACATCGTCGATTAACTGGCAATAAATTTCTTTGTTACTTCTAAACACAGATAGTCTAGGAAAATCCGATGTACCTGAAATAACTTTCTTAATTCTTTGTCTGATTCTATTTCTTCTATATGTTTTAGTATTTCCCATATTAAGCTGATTTACCTGCTTTTCTTCTTATTTGCTCACCAACAAACTTAATTCCTTTTCCTTTGTATGGCTCTGGCTTTCTAAAAGAACGAATTTTAGCAGCAACATGACCGACTAGTTGCTTGTCCATTGATGTAAGTTTAATAACTGGATTTTGTCCTTTTTCATTAATAGCTTCAACTTTAACCTCTGGAGCTATATCCATCACAATCGTATGAGAGAATCCAAGTGAAAGATCTAATTTTTGACCAGAATTACTTGCTCTGTAACCAACCCCAACTAGTTCAAGTTCTTTTGTAAAACCTTCTGAAACTCCTATTACCATATTTGCTACTAGTGATCTGTATAATCCATGCTTTGATTTGTGATCTTTAGATTCAGAATTTCTTTTTACTTGAATTGTATTATCTGATATATCAAAACTAACTCCATCAAAAACTTGAGACATTTCACCATTTTTACCATTTACAGTAATTACATTATTATTAACATTTACTGAAACACCTTCTGGAATACTTATTGGATTATTTCCTATTCTTGACATAACTTATATTTTAAAACACATAACAGATTAATTCACCTCCAATATTCTGGCTTGCAGCTTGCTTCCCTGTCATAACACCTTTTGATGTAGAAACTATTGATATTCCCAAACCATTTAAAATTCTTGGAAACTCTTGAGAGCTAGAGTATTTTCTCAAACCAGGCTTACTAATTCTTTGTATTTCTTTAATTACAGGCTCTTTAGAAATTGAATCGTACTTCAAAGCAATTTTTATACTGCCTTGGTTGTTTTTTGTTTCCTCGAACTTATAACTAAGAATGTAACCTTGATCAAAAAGTATTTTTGTGATATCCTTCTTGATGTTAGATGAAGGTATGTCAACAACTTTATGACCTGCCATGCTGGCATTTCTAATTCTAGTTAAATAATCTGCAATAGTGTCTGTATACATAATCTTTAATTTACCAACTTGCTTTAGTTACTCCTGGGATTAAACCTTTATTAGCCATTTCTCTAAACATAACTCTAGAAATCCCAAATTGCCTTATATATCCTTTTGGTCTTCCAGTAAGCTTACATCGGTTATGTAATCTAATTGGTGACGCATTTTTAGGAAGTTTTTGAAGACCCACATAATCTTTTGCATCTTTTAATGCTTGTCTTTTTGCAGCATATTTTGCAACTATACGTTGTCTTTTTCTTTCCCTAGCTTTCATTGATTCTTTTGCCATAATTCTTATTTTTTAAATGGTAATCCTAAATCTGTTAATAATGCTTGAGCCTCTTTATCAGAGTTTGTACTTGTAACAAAAGTTATATCCATACCTGCAATTTTATTTACTTTATCGATGTTTATCTCAGGGAATATAATTTGTTCTCTAATTCCAAGATTGTAATTTCCTCTACCATCAAATCCTTTTGGATTTATACCTTGGAAGTCTCTAACCCTTGGAAGAGCAATTGTAATAAGCCTATCAAGAAATTCATACATTCTCTCACCTCTTAATGTTACTTTAGCTCCAATTGGAGACCCTTTACGAAGCTTAAATGAAGCAACATCTTTCTTTGATAAAGTTGCAATAGCTTTTTGACCTGAGATAAGTGTTAATTCCTCAACAGCATGATCTACAAGTTTTTTATCACTAACTGCAGCACCGACTCCTCTAGAAATAACAATTTTTTCTAAGACTGGAACCTGCATTATGTTATCCAACTGAAGTTTGTCTTTTAATTCATTAACAATCTTGTTAGAGTAATCTTCTTTAAGTCTTGGTGTGTAGCTCATTTTTAGATTATTTCTTTAGATTTTTTAGATATCCTAACTTTTTTTCCATCTTCAACTTTGTAACCTACCCTAGTTTTCTCACCATCTTTAGTCATTAATGATAAATTAGAAATATTAATAGGTAGTTGTTTCTCAACTATACCACCTTTAGGATTCTCAGAGTTTGGCTTAGTATGTCTTTTAACTGTATTTATTCCTTCGACAATTGCTTTATTTGAGTTATAAAGAATTTTAAGGACTGTACCTTTCGCTCCTTTATTCTCTCCGGTAATAACTAATACTTGGTCTCCTTTTTTAATTTTAATTTTATTCATCACATTCAATATTATAAAACTTCTGGTGCAAGAGATACTATTTTCATAAATTGCTTATCTCTTAATTCTCTGGCCACAGGGCCGAATACTCTTGTTCCTCTCATCTCTCCTGTTTGAGATAATAAAACACAAGCATTTTCATCGAATCTAATATAAGATCCATCATTTCTTCTAACTTCTTTTTTTGTTCTAACAACCACTGCAATAGAAACTTGACCTTTCTTTACAGTGCCATTTGGAGTTGCATCTTTAACAGTTACAACAATCTTATCACCTAACCTGGCATACCTTCTTTTAGTTCCACCTAAAACTCTTATAGTTAGAACTTCTTTTGCTCCGGTATTATCTGCTACTTTTAGTCTTGATTCTTGTTGTACCATTTTATTTTGCTCTTTCTATTATTTCTACAATTCTCCACTTTTTTGTCTTACTCATTGGTCTAGTCTCCATAATTTTAACTGTATCTCCTTCATTACAGTCATTCTTTTCATCGTGTGCAACATACTTTTTGGTTTTTAAGACAAACTTTCCATAGACAGGATGCTTTACTTTTTTAACCTCTGAAACAATAACAGACTTATCCATTTTATCAGATGAAACAATTCCAATTCTTTCTTTTCTTAAACTTCTAGTTGACATTTAATCTTGTTTTTTTTCGTTTAATATTGTTTTTAACTTAGCTATTTGTCTTCTTAAAGTTTTAATTTCAAGAGGATTTTCAATAGTTTGAACTGAGTTATTAAACTTAAGTTGTGATAATTTTTTTGATGTATCAGTCAACTTTTCGTTTAACTCGTCAATTGTCATATTTCTAATTTCAGTTATTTTCATAATTATCCTTCAAAATCTCTTGCTACTATAAACTTAGTTGTAACAGGTAACTTTTGTGCAGCCAATCTTAATGCCTCTTTAGCAACTGCAATTGGTACACCAGAAACTTCAAAAAGAATTCTTCCCGGCTTTACAACTGCAACAAAATATTCAGGAGCACCTTTACCTTTACCCATCCTTACCTCAAGAGGTTTTTTTGTAATTGGTTTATCTGGAAAAATTTTGATCCACAGCATACCTTCTCTTTTCATATACCTTGTGGCTGCAATCCTAGCTGCCTCTATCTGTCTTGAAGTTAAAAACTTAGACTCTAAAGATTTAATTCCAAACATACCATTAGATAGTCTGTGTCCTCTCTGGGACAAACCTTTCATTCGGCCTTTCTGAGCTTTTCTGTATTTAGTTCTTTTTGGTGTTAACATATCTAATTAACTTTTTCTTTCTCTTTGTCTATTATTCTTCTTAGAATTACCAGAAGACTTTTTCATTCCCACTAGTGGAGATAATTCTCTTTTTCCATAAACTTCACCTTTCATTATCCAAACCTTAATTCCAAGTCTACCATAAGTAGTATGAGCTTCAACTATTGCATAGTCAATGTCCGCCCTAAAAGTAGAAAGAGGAATTCGACCTTCTTTATATGATTCTGACCTAGCCATTTCTGCACCATTCAGTCTTCCAGATATTTGAATTTTAATACCTTCAGCATTCATCCTCATTGCTGCTGCAATAGCCATTTTTATTGCTCTTCTGTAGGAAATTCTATTCTCAATTTGTCTTGCAATACTGTTACCTACAAGAAAGGAATCTAATTCAGGCCTTTTAATTTCATGTATGTTAAGCTGGATATCTTTTGAAGTAATCTTTTTTAATTCCTCTTTTAATTTATCAACTTCTTGACCAGCTTTACCAATTATAATTCCAGGCCTAGCTGTAGTAATTGTAATTATAATTAACTTAAGTGTTCTTTCAATTATTATACTAGAAACACTAGCACGTGAAAGTCTTGCGTAAATATACTTTCTGATCTTATCATCTTCTGCAAGCTTATCCCCATAATCTCTTCCACCATACCAGTTAGAATCCCAGCCTCTGATAATACCTAATCTATTTCCTATTGGATTTGTTTTTTGTCCCATTTAATTTATTGTTTTTGATGAAAGTATTAATGTTACATGATTAGACCTTTTTCTAATTCTATGAGCTCTACCCTGAGGAGCTGTTCTAATTCTTTTAAGCATACCTGCACTATCAACTCTTATCTCTTTAACAAACAGCTGAGCTGAGTCTATATCAGAATTTTCATTCTTAGATTGCCAATTAGAAATAGCTGAAACAAGAAGCTTTTCTAATCTTCTTGAAGCCTCCTTTGGACTAAATTTTAAAATAGATAGTGCGCTTGAGATATCCTCACCTCTTATTTGATCGGCTACTAATCGCATCTTTCTAGGAGAAGTAGGACAATTATTAAGTTTAGCAAATGCTAGATCTTTCTTTGCCTCTTTTATCTTCTCAGCGCTATTTCTTTTTCTTGAACCCATTATCTTTTATTTCCAGAATGTCCTTTAAATGTTCTTGTCGGAGAAAACTCTCCTAGTTTGTGACCAACCATATTTTCTGTTATATAAACAGGAATAAATTGTCTACCATTATGGACAGCAATAGTCTGTCCAACAAAGTCAGGAATAATCATAGAAGATCTTGACCATGTTTTAATAACAGTTTTTTTATTATCCTCTAAATTCTTGTTAACCTTCTTTAGGAGGCTAAGATGAACATATGGTCCTTTTTTTAATGATCTAGACATACTTTTTTATTTTTTTCTTCTTTCAATTATAAATTTTGAAGATGCTTTCTTCTTCGATCTTGTTCTATATCCTTTTGCAGGAATACCTTTTTTAGACCTAGGATGACCACCGGATGCTTTTCCTTCACCTCCACCCATTGGATGGTCAACAGGGTTCATAGCAACAGGTCTAGTTCTTGGTCTAATACCTAACCATCTCTTTCTACCTGCTTTTCCTGATGATACTAACTGATTATCTGAATTAGAGACAGCACCTATAGTCGCATAACATGTATTTAATATCATCCTTGTCTCTCCAGAAGGCAATTTGATTGTAACATACTTACCGTCTTTTGCCATTAACTGGGCAAATGATCCAGCACTTCTAGAAATGCTAGCACCTTTCCCTGGATTAAGCTCTATACAAGAAATTATTGTACCAAGAGGAATTTTGCTTACAGGCATCGCGTTACCAATTTCAGGTGTTGCTTTATCACCGGAAATAACACTTTGTCCAATTTTTAAACCATTTTGAGCAATAATATATCTCTTCTCACCATCTTTGTATTCTACTAGAGAAATAAATGCAGTTCTATTAGGATCATATTCAATAGATTTAACTTCAGCAGTTACATCAAACTTATCTCTTTTGAAATCAATAATTCTATATCTTCTTTTATGACCACCACCACGGTACTTACTTGTCATTTTACCATGGTTATTTCTACCACCAGTTCTCTTTTTTGTAGTTAGTAACGACTTCTCAGGCTTATCAGTTGTGATGGCATCAAATCCATTTACAATTCTGAATCTCTGCGAGGGTGTTACTGGTTTTAATTTTCTTACAGGCATAATTATATATTAGCGAAGAAGTCAATTCTATCTCCTTCAGATATTTTTACTACCGCTTTCTTGTATGAACCTTTCTTACTATTTTGAATACCTCTTTTGGTATATCTAGTTCTAGACTCTGCTCCATATATCATGGTTCTTACTTTCTTTACAGAAACTCCATAAGAAGATTCAACTGCTTTTTTAATTTCAACTTTATTAGCATTCTTAGAGACAAGAAAAGTGTAAGTATTTCTTACTTCACTTTCGTTGGTTGCTTTTTCAGTTAATATTGGTTTTATAAGTATATCCATAATATAATTTATTTCAAGGTTGATTCTATTCCCTCAACCGCACTTTCTAAAATCAAGATGTTATTTGCATCAGTAATTTCATAAGTGTTTAATTCTGAGTTAATTATAACTTTTGAATTTTTAATGTTTCTTGATGATAAATAAATGTTATTGTTAAGTTCATTTATTACCAATAATGTCTTTTTTGATTCTAATCCAAATGCTTTGATAATTTTCAAATAATCAGAAGTTTTTGGATTTGATAGCTTGAAATCCTCTAATATTAATATCTCATTATTTTTTGCTTTGTAGGCTAATGCAGATTTTCTAGCAAGCTTTTTTACCTTTTTATTTATTTTTTGATCATAAGATCTAGGTCTAGGACCAAATATTGTACCACCTCCTCTAAATAATGGGTTTTTTATACTTCCAGCCCTAGCAGTACCTGTACCTTTTTGCTTTTTTATCTTTCTAGTACTTCCTGCAATCTCAGCTCTTTCCTTTGACTTATGGAGACCTTTTCTATTGTTTGCAAGATATTGTTTAACATCAAGATAAATAGCATGATCATTTGGCTCAATACCAAATATAGCTTTGTTAAGCTTAATTTTTTTATCAGTTTCTTTACCCTTTATGTTATGTACTTTAAGCTCCATTATTTTCTAACTGTTATATATGAGTTGTTGTGCCCAGGAACACTTCCCTTTACAATTAAAATATTATCCTCCGACATTACTTTAACAACTTTTAAATTCAATACCTTAACTTTTGAATTTCCCGTTTGACCAGCCATTCTCATTCCTTTAAATACTCTTGAAGGATCAGAACCAGCACCAATAGAACCTGGAGCTCTCATCCTGTTATGCTGACCATGTGTTGAATCACCTACACCAGCAAATCCATGTCTTTTAACAACACCTTGAAAACCTTTACCCTTTGTTATACCAGAAATATCTACAAATTCTCCTTCAACAAAATGATCAACAGTTATCTTATCTCCCAATTTATAGTCACCATTGAATCCCTTGAACTCGACAAGCTTATTCATAGGTTTAGATTTGCTTTTTTTGAAGTGACCTTCATATGACTTGGTAGTATTTTTGATTTTTTCATCAAATCCAAGCTGAAAAGAAGAATAACCATCTTTATCATCAGTTTTAATTTGAGTAATAGTACAAGGTCCTACCTGAAGTATAGTACAAGGAATGTTCTTACCACTTTCGTCGTAAATACTAGTCATTCCTATTTTTTTTCCAATTATACCTGACATAATGATTACACTTTAATTTCAACTTCAACTCCACTAGGAAGCTCTAACTTCATTAGAGCATCTACAGTTTTTGATGAAGAACTATATATATCTAATAATCTTTTATAAGAACACAGTTTAAATTGCTCTCTTGATTTTTTATTTACATGAGGAGACCTAAGAACAGTAAAAATCTTTTTGTGAGTTGGAAGAGGTATAGGTCCAGTAACAATAGCACCTGTATTCTTAACAGTCTTCACAATCTTGTCAGCAGACTTGTCAACTAAGTTGTAGTCGTAAGATTTTAATTTTATTCTAATTTTCTGACTCATAATTTATTTTTTATTCTGTTGTATTTCCTCTTATTTCAGAAATAACAGTTTCTGATATATTAGAAGGAGTTTCTGCATAATGAGAAAATTCCATTGTTGAAGTTGCTCTACCTGATGATAGTGTTCTTAATGATGTAACATATCCAAACATTTCAGATAATGGAACCTCACCTTTCACAACTTTTGCTCCTGCTCTATCATCCATAGAGTTAACCTGACCTCTTCTTCTATTTAAATCTCCCACTATATCACCCATATTTTCTTCTGGAGTAATAACTTCTAATTTCATTATAGGCTCCATAATAACCGCCTTTGCAGCTTTAGCTGCTACCTTAAATGCAAGTTTTGCAGCAAGTTCAAAAGAAAGTGAATCAGAATCTACAGGGTGGAAAGAACCATCCTCAAGAGTTACTTTCATAGAATCAACTTCAAATCCAGCAAGAGGACCATTTTTCATTGAATCCTTAAATCCTTTTTCAACAGACGGAATATACTCTCTAGGGATATTTCCACCTTTAATTAAGTTTACAAATTCAAGACCTGATTTACCTTGTTCACCTGGTTCAATTGTAAATACAATATCAGCAAATTTACCACGCCCTCCAGTTTGCTTTTTATAAACTTCCCTATGGCTTGCAGATTGAGTTAAAGCTTCTTTGTATTCAACTTGAGGTTGACCTTGATTAACTTCTACTTTAAATTCCCTTCTAAGTCTGTCAACAATAATATCTAGGTGTAACTCACCCATACCTGAAATAACAGTCTGACCAGAAGCTTCATCAGTTTTTACTTGGAATGTTGGATCTTCCTCAGCAAGTTTTGAAAGGGCTAACCCAAGCTTATCAACATCAGCTTTTGTTTTTGGCTCAACAGCAACACCAATTACTGGATCAGGAAATACCATACTTTCCAGAATAATTGGGGCTTTTTCAGATGAAAGAGTATCACCTGTTTTAATGTCTTTAAATCCAACTGCCGCACCAATATCTCCTGCTTCGATAAAATCAATAGCATTCTGCTTGTTTGAGTGCATTTGGTATATTCTTGAAATTCTTTCTCTGTCACCTGATCTGTTATTCAAAACATAAGAACCCGCATCAAGTCTTCCAGAATAGACTCTAAAGAAAGCAAGTCTTCCTACAAATGGATCAGTAGCGATTTTGAATGCTAAAGCAGAAAATGGTTCTGAAACGTTTGGTAATCTAGAAATTTCCTCTTCGGAATCTGGCTTAGTCCCAACAATTGCATCTTTATCTTCAGGTGAAGGCAAGTATCTACATACAGCATCTAAAAGAAATTGAACACCTTTATTTTTAAAAGCAGAGCCACAGATCATAGGGATTATACTAATATCCTGTGTAGCAGCTCTAAGTGCATTGTGAACTTCATCTTCAGTAATGGAGTCAGGATCATCAAAATATTTTTCAAGTAGATTTTCATCATATTCAGCAACAGCTTCAATCAATTCTCCTCTAAGTCTTTCAGCTTCTTCTTTTAAATCATCTGGAATGTCAACAACATCAAATGTTGATCCAAAATTATCCTCGTGCCAAACCATTGCAACATTCTTTACAAGGTCAACAATACCCTTGAAATCCTCTTCATCACCAATATTAAGAACAATTGGTACTGCTTTTGAACCTAACTTTTCAATTACTTGATTACAAACACCCAAGAAGTTTGAACCTTGTCTATCCATTTTGTTAACAAAGCCTATTCTAGGAACTTTATAATTATCAGCTAACCTCCAGTTTGTCTCAGACTGAGGCTCAACACCATCAACAGCTGAAAATAAAAAAACAAGACCATCAAGAACTCTTAATGATCTATTTACCTCAACTGTGAAATCAACGTGACCTGGGGTGTCTATAATGTTGAAATGATATGATTTGGTTGAATCAATAGCTTTTCCTTGATCAGTTGGAAAATTCCAATTACATGTTGTGGCTGCAGATGTAATTGTAATACCTCTTTCTTGTTCCTGTTCCATCCAATCCATAGTTGCTGCACCATCATGAACCTCACCAATTTTGTGACTTACACCAGTGTAGAATAAAATTCTTTCAGTAGTAGTAGTTTTACCAGCATCAATGTGAGCTGCAATACCAATATTTCTTGTAAATTTTAAATCTCTTGCCATAATAGTGTATTAGAATCTGAAGTGTGAGAATGCTTTATTTGCTTCAGCCATTTTGTGAGTATCAACACGCTTTTTAACAGCAGCACCTTCTTCTTTAGCTGCTGCTAATATTTCTTGTGCAAGTTTTACAGCCATTGACTTTTCATTTCTTTTTCTTGAAGATGCTATAAGCCACTTCATGGCTAATGAAATTTTTCTATCAGGTCTAATGGGTGTAGGTATTTGAAATGTAGCTCCTCCGACCCTTCTACTTCTAACTTCTACTTGAGGCATAACATTTGAAAGAGCTTCTTTCCACAATTCAAGAGAGGTCTTTTCTTTATCTTCTTTTTTACTTTCAATAATATCTATAGCATCATAGAAAATCTTGTATGCTGTTGATTTTTTTCCCTGCTGCATAAGATTGTTAACAAACCTTGTTACCAATTGGTCATTAAACTTTGGATCAGGAATAAGGTCTCTTTTCTTGGATTGTTTCTTTCTCATTGTGGTTTATTTTTTTGGTTTTTTACCACCATACTTGGACCTTCGTTGCAGTCTCCCTTCTACACCAGCAGTGTCTAGTGCTCCTCTGACAATATGATATCTAACACCAGGTAGGTCTTTAACTCTACCTCCTCTTACCAATACAATAGAGTGTTCTTGAAGATTGTGACCTTCACCTGGTATGTATGCATTAACTTCTTTTCCATTAGTAAGCCTAACCCTAGCTACTTTTCTCATAGCAGAGTTTGGCTTTTTTGGAGTAGTAGTATATACCCTTGTACAAACTCCTCTTTTTTGAGGCGATTTATCAAGTGCAGCGGACTTACTCTTTTTTGACTGTGAAGTCCTTCCTTTTCTCACTAATTGCGATATTGTTGGCATACAA
>CACMVZ010000011.1 GCA_902617285.1 uncultured Bacteroidota bacterium
CCTGAACTTAAGCTTGATATAGTATCCATAAATGAGTGCTGTTGATCTTTCTTCCAGGCACCATATAATATTTCGATAGTAATTAATACTAAAAAAATAGGAATAGTAAGAGAGCTTGGTAATGAAAATATTGATGTAATAAATTATACAAATAATATTCAGTTATATATTACCAGAGCTTTAAGCCCTGCAAAAATTAATTCACTAAATATTGATGAGGAAAAGAAGACTGTTCAGGTTTATCTTAACCCAGATGAAGTTTCTAGAGCAATTGGAAAAGGAGGTCATAATATCAGATTAGCTGGAAGGCTTACTGGATATGAAATTGATGTCTACAGAGAAGGTGCTGAAGAAGATGTAGAGTTAACTGAGTTTAAGGATGAAATTGATGGCTGGGTAATTGAAGAATTTAGAAAGGTTGGATTAGATACTGCAAAAAGTGTACTTGAACTAGAAGCAGAGGATCTTGTTAAGAGAACTGATCTTGAAGAAGAAACAGTAGCAGATGTTCTTAAAATTTTAAAAGAAGAATTTGAAGATTAAATTATATGTCAACACCTGTAAGGTTAAATAAAGTTTTAAAAGAATTAAATATCTCTCTAGATAGAGCTGTTGATTTCCTTAGTTCAAAAAAAATCGATATTGAACCAAGGCCAACCTCTAAGATAGATCAAGATACTTATGGCCTTCTTCTCGCAGAGTTTCAAACTGATAAGTCAGATAAAGATAAGCTTGAGGAAATTAATACTCAAAAGAAAAAAGAGCTCGAGGAAAAACAAATTATTGAAGAAAAACTTCAAGAGAAATCCGATGAGAAATTAGAAGTTAAGGAAGAAATTCTAAAAGAAACTGAATCCAAAACAGAAATTTCTAAACCAGACCAAGAAAATTTAGAGAAAGAAGAAGAAAAGAAAGATCCTGAAGATTCATCAAAAATTCAAACAAATTTTCAAAAATTAACTGGGCTAAAAAAGACAGGTGAGGTCATTGACTTGGATTCAATTAAGAAAAAAGAAGATCAAGTTGAAGAATCTAAAAAAAGAAGAAGGAAAAGAATTAGTAAAGATGTTTCTCAACCCAAAGAACTTGCAAATAAGTTTAGCAAGGACAATAAATCAAAAAATTTGAATCAAAAAGTTGAACCTACTGATGACGAAATTCAAAAACAAATCAGGGAAACTCTAGAAAAACTTCAAGGAAAATCTTCAAAGTCAAAGGGAGCCAAATATAGAAAAGACAAAAGAGATCAGCATAAACTTAAAAGTGAAGAAGAGCTAGCTCAACAAGCTGAAGAAAGTAAGAAAATAAAAATTACAGAATTTATTACCGTTGGAGAGATTGCTACCTTAATGGAAGTCAGCTCAAATGATATAATATCTGCATGTATGAGTCTTGGAATTATGGTAACAATGAATCAGAGACTTGATGCAGAAACTCTTTCCGTTGTTGCGGATGAGTTTGGATTTGAATTAGACTTTGTAAAAACAGATATTGAAGAAGAGAAAGAAGAGGTTGAAGAAGATGATGATACCGAAAATCTTAAAGAGAGATCTCCAATTGTAACTGTAATGGGGCATGTAGATCATGGAAAGACTTCTTTACTTGATTACATTAGGAAATCTTCTGTGACAGAAGATGAATCTGGTGGAATTACTCAACATATTGGAGCATATTCTGTGTCTGTAAATTCAAAAAAAATTACTTTCCTTGATACACCTGGTCATGAAGCTTTTACAGCGATGAGAGCAAGAGGCGCTCAAATAACCGATATAGTAATTGTTGTAATTGCAGCGGATGATAATATCATGCCTCAAACTAAAGAGGCAATTAGTCATGCTCAAGCGGGGGGAGTTCCTATAATTTTTGCAATCAATAAAATTGACAAAGAAGGAGCGAATCCTGATAAAGTTAAAGAATCTTTAGCTTCTATGAATTTAGTTGTAGAAGATTGGGGTGGTAAAATTCAGTCACAAGATATATCTGCGTTAAGCGGTAAAGGTATAGATGAACTTCTTGAAAAAGTTCTTCTTGAAGCAGAAATAATGGATCTAAAAGCTAATCCAGATAAATTGTCAACTGGAACTATTCTAGAAGCTTATCTTGATAAAGGGAGGGGTTATGTCTCAACAGTTTTGGTTCAAAACGGGTCACTTAAAATAGGAGATTATATTTTAGCAGGAAAGACAAGTGGAAAAGTTAAGGCAATGTTTGATGAGAGTGGTAATTCACTAGAAGTTGCTAAGCCTTCAACTCCTGTTTCAGTTCTTGGTCTTGATGGTGCACCTCAAGCAGGTGATCAGTTTAAGGTTTTAGAAGATGAGAAAGAAGCAAAGCAAATTGCATCTAAAAGAACTCAACTTGTTAGAGAACAAAGTGTAAGAACTCAAAAACAATTAACGCTTGACGAGATTGGAAGAAGAATAGCAATTGGGGACTTCCAAGAATTTAATGTTATAATTAAAGGTGATGTTGATGGATCAGTTGAGGCATTAACTGATTCTTTTCAAAATCTTTCAACTGAGGAGATTCAAGTTAATATAATTTTTAAAGGTGTTGGTGCAATTACAGAGTCAGATGTGCTTCTTGCTTCCGCGTCTGATGCATTAATAATAGGATTTAATGTAAAACCAACTCAAAGCGCAAGAAAATTATCTGAAAAAGAACAAATTGATATTAGGTCTTATTCGATTATATATGATGCAATTAATGACTTAAAGGATGCAATGGAAGGAATGCTGTCACCAGAAATGAAAGAAGAAAATACTGGTGAAGCTGAGGTTAGAGATACTTTTAAGATTTCAAGGATTGGGACAATTGCTGGATGTATGGTCACCTCAGGAAAGATTTTTAGAAACTCAAGTGTTAGGGTTGTAAGAGGTGATGAACAAATATTTGAAGGTAAATTACTCTCACTAAAAAGATTTAAAGATGACGTTAAAGAAGTCGCAAAAGGATATGATTGTGGAATACAAATAAATGATTTTAATGACCTTGAAGTAGGTGACCTAATTAAATGTTATCAAGAAATTGCTGTTAAGAAAAAATTATAAATCTGATAGTTTTATAATAAAAGATCCAGGATAAACTCTTCTAATTTTCTCCAGGCTTTGGGACGCAACATTTATATCCTTGTATTCTCCTATTCTTACTTTATAATTTGGGGTCTCGAATATTAGTTCAGACTTAACATCTTCATAGTTTTGTTTAAAATCATTGTATATCGAATCTGCCTCATTCAGACTGCCATAAAAAATTTGAATTGTATAGTAGGTTGATTCAAAAGTTTTCTTGCTAAAATTTTTTTTGATCTGAAAGAATTTTTTAGTTAGTGAATCATTATAATTAACATCTTCATCTTGCGCAGAAGTATTCCAGAATGAAGATAAAAACATACAAATGACTATTGAAAATTTAAAGTTTTTCATCACTAATTTTATCAAATTTAACAAATTGCAATAACATCTTATTTAGAATCATTATAAATTAAATATTTGTTCATTTTAGAGTTCCTAAAATCGTGTTTATGATGTAAATTTGTGCTGTTAAAAAAAGTGGTCAAAAAACACTTTAACATCATGATTAAAAATTTAATTGCCCCCAACGAATGCTACTAATAAAAAGAATATTTTTAGTAGCACTTCTTCTACCTTCCTTAAGTATTTCTCAAGAAGCAGATATTCAGGCTGGAAAAAGTTTATTCAATGCTAATTGTGCAGCTTGTCATCAGCTGAATAGAAAAGCAGTTGGTCCAGCCTTAAGTGGTGTGTCTGAAAAATATGATAGAGAATGGTTATACAAGTGGATCAGAAATGGTACTCAGATGATAAAAGATGGGGACCCTCAAGCTGTTGCTATTTGGGAGGAGTATAATCGTGCGGTAATGACAAATTATCCACAATTTTCAAATGAGCAAATTGATAATATTTTAGCATATACTGATTATACTCCGCCTCCACCAGCGGTCACAGTTGCTGCATCGGCTCAAACTGTTAGTCAGGGATCTGATATATCTGTTAATGTAATATTAGCAGTTACTATTGTCATTTTCACAATCTTAATTGTGATGTTATTCTTAGTGCAAAGGACATTAATTAAGATTGCTAATGCAAGTGGAGTTAAAATAGAGAAAGATACAAAAAGGAATATCACACCTTTATGGCAAACAATTGTAAAAAATCAATTCTTGATTTTTATTTTGGTCGTTGGCTTCTTACTATCAAGTGCATATTTTACCTACGGATATCTTATGCAGGTAGGTATAGATCAAGGTTATGCACCTATTCAACCAATTCATTATTCACATAAAATACATGCTGGAGCAAACCAAATCGAGTGTAAGTATTGTCACTCTTCTGCAAGAGTTTCAAAACACTCTGGGATACCTTCATTAAATGTATGTATGAATTGTCATGAATATATTGCTGAATATAATGGTGAGGAAGATCTTGAAAATGGATACACCAGAGACTTTTATACCAATGAGATCAAAAAACTTTATTCCGCTGTTGGATGGGATGAAGAGAATCAAATTTACACTGGGAATACAAAACCAGTAAAATGGGTTAGGATTCATAATCTTCCTGATTTTGTTTACTTCAACCATGCTCAACATGCAGAGGTTGCAAAGATAGAATGTCAAACATGTCATGGGCCTGTAGAAGAGATGGAAATTATGTATCAGTACTCGCCTTTAACTATGGGATGGTGTATTGATTGTCACAGAGAGAGTAATGTTGATAAGGATAATGAATACTATCAAAAAGTTCATGAAGAGCTTTCAAAAAAATATGGTGTTGAAAAATTAACTGTAGCGCAACTTGGTGGAATAGAGTGTGCAAAATGTCACTATTAAAATGAAAAGTAAGAAATTATATTGGAAAGGAATAGAGCAACTAAATAGTGAAAGTACTATAGTTGAAGGGCTTGAGAATAATGAATTTGTTGAAAAGCTTCCTGTTAATTCAAAAGAAGAAAATGATGGTGCCTCAAGAAGAGATTTTTTAAAGTATGTTGGTTTTAGTTCAGCAGCCGCTGCATTAGCAGGCTGTGAAGGACCTGTTATTAAATCTGTTCCATATGTTGTTCAGCCTGAACAAATAATTCCAGGTGTTGCTAATTACTATGCAACAACAATTGCTGATGGTAACGACTTTAGTAGTATTTTGGTTAAAACCAGAGAAGGAAGACCAATCAAAATTGAGAGTAATAAAGATGCATCAAGCTTTGGGGGTGCTAATGCAAGAGTTCATGCTTCTGTATTATCTCTTTATGATGCCAATAGAATACAAGGTCCTAAAATTTCAGGTGAATACACTGATTGGGATACAATGATTAATCTCGTAAAAGTTAGCTTACAGAATTTTAAAGATCAAAACAAAAAAGTTGTATTACTAACTCAGACATATCCAAGCCCAACTACAAATAATATTATTAGAGAACTTTTAGATGAGTACCCTAATGTAAGTCATGTGATTTATGACACTATTTCAGATTCATCTGTTTTAGATGCTTTCGAAAACATCTATGGTATAAGAGCAATGGCTGACTATGACTTTTCAAAAGTTGAAAATATCATCTCTATTGATGCTGACTTTCTATCTGATTGGCAGGGTGGAGGATATTCTGAAGGTTACACTAAGACAAGAGTACCAGATAAGGCTAGCAATAAAAAAATGTCATACCATCTTCAATTTGAATCAAACATGACATTAACTGGTTCAAATGCTGATGATAGAGTGCCTGCTAAACCTAGTGAGCTTAAAAAAATTGTTGCAAGAATTTATTCTAGACTAACAGGTAAAGGTGATATAAAAGGCTCACTTACACCAGAAATTGACAAATACATTGACTTATCGATTGAAAGAATCATTAGCTCACCAAATAAATCGGTAGTTGTATCGGGAATTGACGATGTTGAAATTCAAGAACTAATTCTTCAAATAAATAGATCGATTAATTCAGAAGCTATAGATATTAATAATCCAAGGTTGATTAGACAGGGCAATAACTCTGAATTAAATAAATTTATATCTGAATTAAATTCTGGCAAAATCTCTGGAGTTATTACATCAGGTGTGAATCCACTTTATTCACTTCCAAATTCAGAATCAGTAAAACAATCTTTTCAAAATCTAGAGTTTTCGCTTGTTTTTTCTGAAAAAGAAGATGAGACAGCAAAGTCTGCTATGTATGTTGCAGCTTCTAATAATTATCTAGAGTCGTGGGGAGACTATGAGTTTAAGAAAGGTAATTTTTTTCTTGCCCAACCTACAATTAGACCTCTTTTTGATACAATTCAATTTCAAGACTTTTTCTTAAAACTCTTAGGATCAAATGTAAGTTTTTATGAAAGGATTAAATCAAATTGGCAGAATACTATACTTAAAGGCAAAACATGGGGTAAATCATTACAAGATGGTTATTATAATGATTTTACAAGTTTTAATTTAAGACCAAGAAAGTTATCTTCAAGCATTTCTTCAATAAGTGAAGATAGACCTGAAGAATTTTCTCTTGTTCTTTACTCTAAAACAGGTATTGGAGATGGTTCTCAGTCTTCTAATCCATGGCTTCAGGAATTTCCTGATCCAATAACTAGAGTTACTTGGGATAATTATTTGACAATGTCTGCTTCTGACGCCAATAAACTTGGCTTGAAGAATTATAATGTATCGAACGGTGCTTTAAACGGTAATTATGCTAATATTTCTAACGGTGAGAATCAATTAAAAGTTCCTGTTTTGATTCAACCTGGTCAAGCAAGTGGAACAGTTGGTCTAGCATACGGATATGGAAAGACAGAAGGTATGAAAGATGTTATGAAAGTAGGTGTTAATGCATATACCTTTTATACTAATTTCTCTAAAACTCAAACGATTAGTATTTCCAAAGTAAAAGGTGATCATGAGTTTGCATGTATTCAACTTCATAACACTATGATGGGTAGAGATGAAATTATCAAAGAAACTGATATCGATACATATAACTCAAAAGAAAAGTCTTATTGGAATCCTACCGTTATGGTATCTAAAAATCATATTGAAACAAAAGTTACATCAAAAGAAGTTGATATTTGGAGAGAATTTGATAGATCCACAGGACACCATTTTAACTTATCTATTGATTTAAATGCGTGTAATGGATGTGGTGCATGTGTTATTGCTTGTCATGCAGAAAACAATGTTCCAGTTGTTGGTAAAGAAGAAGTAAGAAAATCAAGAGATATGCATTGGCTTCGAATTGACAGATACTTTTCATCTGAAAATACTTTTGAAGGAGATGTAAAAGCCAAAGAAGGAACATCTGGATATAGAGAATACAGGGCTACCCAAACTAAATTGGAAACTGCCGCTGAAAATCCCAAGGTAGTTTTTCAACCAGTAATGTGTCAACACTGTAACCATGCTCCATGTGAAACTGTATGTCCTGTTGCTGCTACATCTCATGGTCGACAAGGACAAAATCAAATGGCCTATAATCGATGTGTGGGAACTCGTTATTGTGCAAATAATTGCCCATATAAAGTTAGAAGATTCAACTGGTTTGCATATGCAGAAAATGATGAATTCGACTATAATATGAATAACGATTTGGGAAGAATGGTTCTAAATCCTGATGTAAATGTTAGGGGAAGAGGTGTAATGGAAAAATGTTCTCTTTGTATCCAAATGACTCAGAAAACTATACTCGATGCAAAAAAAGATGGTAGAAGAGTTGTGGATGGAGAATTCCAAACAGCATGTTCAAACGCATGTAGTGATGGTGCAATTGTTTTTGGAGATATTAATGATAAAGACAGTAAAATTTCTGAATTAAATCAAAAAGATAGAGCATATAGACTCCTTGAGAGTATTGGAACAAAACCTAATGTTTTATATCAAGTTAAGGTAACAAATAGTAAAAAAGTATAATATATGTCATCACATTATGAAGCTCCTATAAGAAAACCTTTGGTCCTCGGAGACAAGAGTTATCATGATATAACAGAAGATATTGCTAGGCCAATAGAGACCCCGCCTAATAAGGACTGGTGGATTGCATTTGGAATATCTATGGCTGCCTTTATGTGGGGTGTTGGATGTATAATATATACAATTGGAACTGGAATAGGAACTTGGGGTCTTAACAAAACAGTTGGTTGGGCATGGGATATTACAAATTTTGTTTGGTGGGTTGGTATTGGTCATGCTGGAACTTTAATTTCTGCAGTATTATTACTATTTAGACAGAAATGGAGAATGGGTATTAATAGATCTGCAGAAGCAATGACAATTTTCTCAGTTATTCAAGCAGGACTATTTCCTGTAATTCATATGGGTCGACCTTGGCTTATTTATTGGTTTTTTCCAATCCCTAATCAGTTTGGATCTCTTTGGGTAAACTTTAACTCTCCTCTTTTATGGGACGTTTTTGCCATTTCCACTTATCTAACAGTTTCATTAGTATTTTGGTGGACTGGTCTACTTCCTGATTTTGCAATGATTAGAGATCGAGCTGTTAAACCTTTTCAAAAGAAAATTTACAGTTTAATAAGTTTTGGGTGGTCTGGAAGAGCAAAAGATTGGCAAAGGTTTGAAGAAGTTTCTTTGGTGTTAGCAGGACTTGCAACTCCTCTTGTTTTATCTGTTCATACAATTGTATCGTTTGATTTTGCTACATCTGTAATTCCAGGTTGGCATACAACAATTTTTCCACCATACTTTGTTGCAGGTGCAATATTTTCAGGATTTGCTATGGTTCAAACATTATTGATTATAATGAGAAAGGTATCTAGGCTAGAAAGTTATATTACTGTTCAACATATTGAGATGATGAATATTGTAATTATGATTACTGGTTCAATTGTAGGTTGTGCTTACATCACCGAACTATTTATAGCTTGGTACTCTGGAGTTGAATATGAGCAATATGCATTTTTAAATAGAGCAACGGGTCCTTATTGGTGGGCTTATTTTTTAATGATGTCATGTAATGTTGTATCACCACAAGTTATGTGGTTTAAGAAGATAAGGACAAGTATAATATGGTCATTTGTAATTTCAATAGTTGTAAATGTTGGGATGTGGTTTGAAAGATTTGTGATTATTGTTACATCTCTTCATAGAGACTATCTACCATCGTCATGGACAATGTTCTCACCAACATTTATTGATATTGGAATTTTTATTGGAACCATCGGATTCTTCTTTGTATTGTTTTTACTTTACGCTAGAAGTTTCCCAGTTGTTGCTCAATCTGAAGTAAAAACAATTCTTAAATCATCAGGAGAGAATTATAAAAAATTAAGAGATAAAAAATGAGTTCAAAAAGCTTACATGTTTTGTTTGATGATGATGATATTCTACTAGACGCTGTAAAGCAGATAGTAAAAAGCAAAATTTATATTAATGAAATATATACACCATTTCCAGTTCATGGACTTGATAAAGCAATGAAACTTAAGCCAACTAATATGTCTATTGCAACATTTATATATGGGTGCATTGGTTTTACTGTCGCTGTAATTATGATGAATTATATTATGATTGTTGATTGGCCTCAAAATATAGGTGGAAAACCAAGCTTTACTTTAATTGAGAATATACCTTCTTTTGTCCCAATAATTTTTGAGATGACAGTATTTTTTGCTGCCCATTTAATGGTAATAACTTTTTATTTAAAAAGTAAATTATGGCCATTCAAAAAAGCAGAGAATCCTCATCCATCAACCACTGATGATAAATTTTTGATTGATATGGAGACAGGAACAAATGTTGCAAAGACAAAGACAATGTTAAAAAAACTTGGTGCAATTTCTATAGATGTAATAAATAACGATAAAGATGAGAAATAGTTTAATATTAATTTTTTCCATAAGTATTCTACTTACATCATGTTTTGATCCATCAAAACCTAACTTTCAGTACTTTCCAGATATGTATGAGTCTTTAGCATATGAAACATATGCTGAGTCTGAAGCGTTTTCTAATGGAATCGAAGCTCAGCTTCCACCAGAGGGCTCTATAGCAAGAGGATGGGAACCATATGATTATGAAGATTCAAATGAAGGCTATGAACTTGCAAAATCTCAGTTAATATCTCCTTTAGAAGTTAATGAATATAATAGAAGTCAAGGTAAAGAACTCTACGAGATTTATTGTTCTGTATGTCATGGAGATAAAGGAGATGGAATGGGGATTTTAGCACAAAGAGAAAAGTTTTTAGGAATACCTGCATACATAGATAGAGAAATTACTCCAGGTAGTATTTATCATGTACTTATGTATGGTATAAACGCAATGGGTTCTCATGCAGGACAGGTCAATGAAGAAGAAAGATGGCAGATTGCACAATATGTAATGGAACTAAGAGAGGAACAAAAAAGGAATTAATGTATAAAGATTATAAGTTTTCAAATCAAATTAAAGTACTTTCTATTAGCTTAATTCTAATTGGACTTCTTGGAATTTTATATGGCTTCTATGCAGCCCCTTCGACTGTTGAAGAAGCAAAAGAAATTGTTGCAAGTATGAGTCATGATTCTGACCATGGAGGCTCTGGTTATGGAGAGTCAGATCACGGAGTTTCTGACCATGGATATGAATTGAGTGGTCATGAATATGATCATGACAAACATGTCTTTAATCAGTTACATAACAAGCCATGGGCAGCAATTTATGTACCCGCATTATTCTTCATGATGATTTCTCTTGGAGTATTAGCTTTCTATGCTATTCAAAGAGCTTCTCAAGCTGGTTGGTCTATTGTATTATACAGAATAATGGAAGGAATTACAGGCTACCTATTTCTAGGATGTGTATTTGTATTAATTATTCTAGGTTTTTCAGCATTGAAATTTAATCATCTTTTTATTTGGATGGATCCAGAAGTGGTTGCACATGATGAGATTATCAGAAATAAAATAGGATATCTAAATATTCCTTTCTTTTTTATACGTGCAATTATATATGTAGCAGGTTGGGTTATTTACAGAGAGATAACAAGAAGACTTTCACTTCAGCAAGATGAGGACAATGATATAAGTGTTCACAAAAAATTATTTAAGTTTTCTGCTGGATTCTTAGTATTCTTTTTGGTTTCAGAGTCAATGATGTCATGGGATTGGATCATGTCTATTGATCCTCATTGGTTTAGTACTCTTTTTGGCTGGTATGTTTTTGCTGGTATGTTTGTTTCAGGTATAACAACTATCGCGCTAATTACTATCTATTTAAAATCAAAAAATTATTTAGAGTTTGTAAATAATAGTCACATACATGACCTAGCTAAATTCATGTTTGGAGTAAGTATTTTTTGGGCATATCTATGGTTCTCTCAATTTATGCTTATTTGGTACTCAAATATTCCTGAGGAGGTAACATATTTTATAACAAGAATTGAAGATTATAATTTCTTGTTTTTTGGAATGGTAGTGTTAAACCTTATATTTCCATTAATTGTTCTTATGAACAGTGATTTTAAGAAGACTAACTTTATTGTAATTTTGACAGGTATTGTAATTATAATAGGTCATTATATAGATGTTTATAACATGATTATGCCGTCAGCTGTTGGAGATATGTGGTCATTTGGGCCTGCAGAAATTGGTGGATTTATGTTCTTCCTTGGTATATTTTTGTATGTAGTCTTTAGAGCCATTTCAAAAGCACCAATTTTGGCTAAAGGTGATCCGTTTATAGAAGAAAGTAAAACATTCCAATATTATAATTTAGATTAAAATGACAATATTACTAGTTCTAACATCATTAATTTTAATTTCAATTGCAGTTTGGCAACTGACCAAAATTTTAGAGCTATCTAAACCTGCTGATTATGATGATAGCGAGATTGCATCCGATAAGGATAATGATATGCAGGGAAAATTAATGTTCCTTTTCCTAATATTTATTTATGCATTAACTATTTTTTCTTTTTATCAGTGGGGTGACGTGATGCTTCCTGAATCTGCATCTGTTCACGGAGAAAATTATGATAACTTACTTTGGTTTTCATTTGCCGTTATCTTTTTTGTTCAGACTATTACTCAAGCTTTACTTCACTATTTTGCATTTAAATATAGAGGTAACAAGAAAAGAAAAGCTTTATTTTTTGCAGATAGTACATTTTTGGAGGGTGTCTGGACAATTATACCAACAATAGCTCTTGCAGGTTTAATATTATACGGATTATTTACTTGGGTCGATATAATGACAATTGAAGAAAATGATGATGCCCTTGTCGTTGAGTTATATGCTCAACAGTTTAATTGGAAAGCAAGATATGCAGGAGAAGATGGTGTGTTAGGTGATGCTAATGTTCGTTTCCTTCAAGATTTTGATGGAAAAAACTTGGTTGGAATTGACCCGACTGACAGGAATGGAGATGATGATATTGTGGTTCAAGAGCTACATCTTCCTGTAAATCGAGAAGTTGTATTTAGAATTAGATCTCAAGATGTACTTCATTCAGCATATATGCCTCACTTTAGGGCGCAAATGAATGCAGTGCCAGGAATGATTAATCAATTTGCATTCATTCCTAATGTAACAACTGAGGAAATGAGATTAAGGCCTGAAATAGTTGAAAAAGTAAGAAAGATCAATAAGATTAGATTTGATAAAAGTGAAGATTTAGTTGCAAGTGGTGACTTTCCACTTGACCCATATGAATTTGATTTTTTACTTTTATGTAATAAAATTTGTGGAGCTTCTCACTACAACATGCAGATGAAAATAGTTGTTGAGACTGAAGAAGAATTTAATAGGTGGTTAGATGACCAACTTACATTTAAAGAATTTGTTCAATAGAAAAAAAACGAAATGGCAAACAAAGGTAACAGAAGAGCTAAAATAGTTGGAACAGATATCGAGATTGATATTACTGAAAAAAAGGATATTGTTATTGAATCTCATGATGATGATCATGGTCATGATGACCATCATCATAAGGAAACTTTCATAACTAAATATATCTTTAGTATTGATCATAAAATGATATCAAAACAATATCTAATAACTGGATTGATAATGGGTATTGTTGGTATTGCTATGTCACTTTTATTTAGACTTCAGCTTGCTTGGCCAGAAGAATCTTTTGGAATTTTTGATGTATTACTTGGTAAGTGGGCCACGGATGGTGTAATGGACCCTAATGTTTATCTAGCATTGGTGACTATACATGGAACAATAATGGTATTCTTTGTATTAACTGCTGGATTAAGCGGAACATTTAGTAATCTGCTAATTCCTTTACAAATAGGTGCTAGAGATATGGCCTCAGGATTTTTAAATATGATTTCTTATTGGCTGTTTTTTATTTCCTCTGCATTAATGATCGCATCACTATTTGTTGAGGCAGGACCTGCTGCAGCTGGTTGGACAATATATCCGCCACTAAGTGCATTACCACAGGCACAGCCTGGATCTGCCGCTGGTATGACTTTATGGTTGGTTTCAATGGCATTTTTTATTGCATCATCTTTACTTGCTGCATTAAACTACATTGTTACTGTTTTAAACTTAAGAACAAAGGGAATGACAATGACAAGACTTCCTTTAACGGTATGGGCATTTTTAGTTACTGCAATTATAGGTGTTGTGTCCTTCCCAGTACTTTTATCTGCAGCATTATTATTAATAATGGATAGAAGTTTTGGAACCTCTTTTTTCCTTTCAGATATCTTTATACAAGGTGAGGTACTCCATTATCAAGGTGGTTCCCCAGTTTTATTTGAGCACCTTTTTTGGTTCCTTGGACATCCTGAGGTATACATTGTACTTTTACCTGCTCTTGGAATTGCATCTGAGGTAATTGCAACAAATGCTCGTAAGCCAATTTTTGGATATAGAGCAATGGTAGGATCAATCCTTGCTATTGCATTTTTATCAACAATAGTTTGGGGTCATCATATGTTTGTAACTGGAATGAATCCTTTCTTAGGATCGGTATTTACTTTCACAACTTTATTAATTGCTATTCCATCTGCTGTTAAGGCATTTAACTACATAACCACAATATGGAAAGGTAATATTCAATTCAATCCAGCAATGTTATTTGCTATTGGGCTTGTTTCTACATTTATAACAGGTGGTCTAACTGGAATTATTCTTGGAGATAGTGCGCTGGATATAAACTTACATGATACATATTTTGTTGTAGCACACTTTCATTTAGTAATGGGTATTTCTGCTCTTTATGGTTTATTTGCCGGTGTATACCATTGGTATCCAAGAATGTTTGGCAGGATGATGAATAAGACACTAGGATATGTTCATTTTTGGATTACAGCAATTAGTGCCTATGGAGTATTCTTCCCAATGCATTTTATTGGTATGGCTGGTCTTCCAAGAAGATATTATACAAACACGAACTTTCCATATTTCGATGATGTCGCAAACATTAATGTCATAATTACACTGTTCGCACTTTTAGCAGGTGCTGCACAAATTATTTTCTTATATAATTTTATTAGCAGTATGTATTATGGAAAGAAAACTGAACAGAATCCATGGAAGTCCACTACATTAGAATGGACAGCTCCAATTAAACATATTCACGGAAACTGGCCAGGTAAAATTCCACATGTTTTTAGATGGGCCTATGACTATTCAAAACCTGGTTCCAAAGAGGATTTTGTCCCTCAAAATGTTCCATTAAAAAAAGGTGAGAAAGAGCTTCAGCATTAGTCTTGGTCATGATCTCAGATTACACAATTAGTGTATATTTGATATAATGGATATAAATCAGGAAAAAGATAACGAATTTGACAAGGCTTTAAGACCTTTAAAATTTTCTGATTTCATTGGCCAAGAATCAATAATTAAAAATCTTAAAGTTTTTGTTGAGGCATCTAATCAGAGAAATGACGCACTTGATCATACATTATTTCATGGACCTCCAGGTCTTGGAAAAACAACATTAGCACATATTTTAGCAAGTGAGCTTAATGTAGGTCTAAAAGTAACATCTGGTCCTGTAATTGACAAGCCAGGAGACTTAGCTGGATTACTTACAAGTCTTGAAGAAAGAGATATATTATTTATTGATGAGATTCACAGATTAAGTCCTGTAATTGAAGAGTATTTATATTCTGCAATGGAGGATTATAAAATTGATATCATGATTGAGTCAGGACCAAATGCAAGGACAGTTCAGTTAAATTTAAATCCATTTACACTTGTTGGGGCAACTACTAGATCAGGTTTTTTAACTAATCCAATGAGAGAAAGGTTTGCTATTTCAAATAGACTTGAGCATTATGAGGACGAGCTTTTATCAAAAATTGTTGAGAGGAGTTCAAATATTCTAGACTTATCCACTGATAGTGAATCTTGTTTTGAAATTGCTAGAAGAAGTCGTGGTACTCCAAGAATTTCAAATTCTTTACTTAGAAGAGTTAGAGATTTCGCTCAAATTAAAAGTGATGGAAAAATTAATCTTGAGATTACAAAATATGCTCTAAGTTCTTTAAATGTCGATAAAAACGGTCTTGATGAAATGGATAATAAGATTCTTGAAACTATTATAGAAAAATACAATGGAGGCCCAGTTGGGATTTCAACATTATCTACATCACTATCAGAAAATTCTGAAACTATTGAAGAAGTCTATGAACCCTTCCTAATTCAACAGGGATTTATTATAAGAACACCTAGAGGAAGACAGGTAACAGAAAAGGCTTACAATCATCTTGGAAGAAATAAAAACAATCAGAATAATTTATTTAATTAATAATCTATATTTGATTATAATTCATACTTATGGCAAAGAGAAGAGATAGAAGAGAGTCATTAGTTTATCATGCAAAGCCAAAGCCAGGAAAAATTGAAGTTGTACCTACAAAAAAATACAATTCACAAAGAGATTTAGCTATTGCATACTCACCTGGTGTCGCAATTCCATGTCAAGAGATTGAACAAGACCCTTCAAACGTATATAAGTATACTAATAAATCAAATTTAGTTGCCGTTATTTCAAATGGAACAGCTGTACTAGGTCTTGGTGATATTGGTCCTAATGCATCAAAACCTGTTATGGAAGGGAAAGCACTTTTGTTTAAAATTTTTGCTGATATTGATGTTTTTGATATTGAGATTGATGAAAAAAATCCAGATAAATTTATAAGTGTTGTTAAATCAATTTCTACAACTTTTGGAGGAATTAACCTTGAAGATATTAAAGCGCCTGAAGCTTTTAAAATTGAAAGAGAACTTATAAATGATCTTGATATTCCTGTTATGCATGATGACCAACATGGTACAGCAATTATATCTGCTGCAGCTTTATTAAATGCACTTGAATTAGTAAATAAAAAAATTGAAGATGTAAAAATAGTTGTATCTGGAGCTGGTGCAGCTGCAATTGCTTGCACTAAGTTATACATATCCTTTGGTGCCAAACTTAAAAATATTGTAATGACTGATAGTAAGGGTGTAATAAATCAATCCAGATCAGGTCTTTCTGATGAAAAAAAGCTTTTTATTACAAAAAGAAAAATTAACTCTCTTGAAGAAGCAATGGAAAATTCAGATGTTTTTATTGGTTTGTCTATGGCTAACATTTTGTCGGAAAAGATGCTTGCCTCAATGTCAAAAGATCCTATTGTTTTTGCAATGGCAAACCCAGATCCTGAAATAGATTATAATACTGCTATGTCTGTTAGAGATGATATAATATTTGCTACTGGTAGATCTGATCTTCCAAATCAAGTAAATAATGTTCTTGGCTTTCCTTTTATATTTAGAGGAGCTCTTGATGTTAGGGCTACCAAAATAAATGAAGAAATGAAAAAAGCTGCTGTGATAGCGCTTGCTGAACTTGCAAAAAAACCCGTCCCTGAGCAAGTTAATATTGCTTACGACGAAACAAAACTTCTTTTTGGAAAAGACTATATTATTCCTAAACCATTTGACCCAAGACTTATAAGTGAAATCCCCCCTGCTGTTGCAAAAGCAGCCATGGAATCAGGTGTTGCTCAAGAACCAATTACGGATTGGGATAAATATACCCAAGTTTTAGAGGAGCGGTTAGGTAACAATCAAAAATTAATTAGAATAATTCATAGACGTGCTAGAAAAGCCAAAAATAAAAAACTTGTGTTTGCCGAGGCTGACCATATGGACGTATTAAAAGCTGCACAGATTTGTTTAGAGGAAGGGATTGCGGAACCAATTCTCTTAGGTGGAAAAAAAATTATTGAAGAACTCATGGAATCCCTAGAGTTTAACGAAGATATTGAGATAATTGATCCAAAAGATAAAATTAATAAGGAAAGAATTGAAGAATATTCACTAATTCTATTTAAGAAATTAAGGAGAAAAGGTAAAACATTAGATGATGTAAAAAGGCTTTTAAGGGGAAGAGATTATTTTGGAGCAATGATGGTAGAAAATGGTGATGCTGATTGTATGCTTTCAGGATATTCAAAAAGTTATCCTTCTGTATTTGTTCCTCTTATAAGATCTATTGGTAAAGCAGAAAGTGTTCAAAAAGTTGCTGCTACCAACCTTATGATTACTAGAAAAGGTCCTTTATTCTGCTCAGATACCTCTTTAAATATTAACCCTACACACAAAGAGATTGCAAGAATTACCGTTGATACTGCTAAAGTTGTTAAAAGACTTGGGATTGATCCTGTAATTGCAATTTTATCTTATTCAAATTTTGGTTCATCAGACTTTGATGAAGCTAAAAAAGTTTCAAAGGCTGTTGAAATTCTTCACAGAGATCACCCCGAGTTGATTGTTGACGGTCCTATTCAATCAGATTTTGCCTTGAATAGAGAAATGTTAAAAAATAGATTCCCGTTTTCAATTCTTAATGGAAGAAAAGTTAATACATTAATATTTCCAAATCTAGACTCTGCTAATGTTACTTATAAAATAATTAAAGAATTGGACAGGAGTGTTTCAGTTGGGCCTATTCTTATTGGTTTAAATCAACCAATTCATATTTTACAATTAGGAGCATCAGTCGATGAGATTGTAAATATGGCTGCTATATCAGTTATTGACGCAAATGAAAGAAAAATTAAAAAATAATGATCACATATATCAAAGGAAGACTGATTGAAAAAACACCAACAAAGATTATAGTCGAATCTAATGGAATAGGATATGAAATAAATATATCTCTAAACACTTTTGAGAAAATACCAGATGAAGAGAACATAAAAATTTTTACATATCTTCAAAGAAAAGAGGACTCTGACATATTGTTTGGATTTAGTGAAGAATCTGAGAGAGCTATATTTCAACAACTAATATCAATTTCTGGAATTGGTCCCAGTACAGCAAGAACAATTTTATCATCAATTTCTCCAAAAGAAATTCAAGATGTGGTATGGTCAGAAGATGTAGAAAGAATAAAATCTATTAAAGGAATTGGATTAAAAACTGCTCAGAGATTAATTATAGAATTGAAAGATAAAGTAGAATTATTTGACAAAAAAGATTTAGATTTATCTGGCAAAAATTATGACATAAAAAAAGAAGCTTTGCTTGCTTTATCAGTCTTAGGTTTTAACAAATCTAAATCAGAAAAAATAGTAAGTAAAATTTATTTTGAAAATAAAGAAATAGAGCTTCAAGAATTAATTAAACAATCACTAAATAAATTATAAAATGAATATTCCAGAAGAACTTAGATATACAGAAGAACATGAGTGGGTTAAATTAGACGGTAATATTGCAACTGTAGGAATTACAGATTTTGCTCAAAGTGAACTTGGTGATATTGTATATCTTGAAATCGATACATTAGATGCTGAGATTAATTCAAATGAAGTATTTGGAACAGTTGAAGCAGTTAAAACAGTCTCAGATTTATTTATGCCTGTAAATGGTAAGGTTGTAGATGTTAATTCTTCACTAGAAGATAATCCTGAAGCAGTAAATGATGATCCATATGGAGAGGGCTGGATTATAAAAATTGAAGTATCGAATCCATCTGATATTGATGCTCTTATGAATTCGGAAGAATATAAAAATTTAATAGGTAGTTAAAAAAAAATAAAGAATTAGCTAACTGTATGAAATAATTATATTTTTTTATAGATTAGCACTTTAAAATTGATAAATGCAACCCAAAAAAAATCCAAAGGCTGATTTAAATAAAAACAGGAATCTATATTTTGTAATGGGTCTTACACTTGTTTTAGGTGTAACTTGGGGTGCGATTGAGTATAAAACATATGAGAAAGTTTTTGATCTTGCTGCACTAGATATGCTTGAAGATGATGATGAGGATATTCCTATCACAGAGCAGTTAAAAACTCCTCCACCTCCACCTCCACCGCCACCTGCTCCAGAGGTAATAGAAGTTGTTGAGGATGAAGAAGAAGTTGAAGAAACTGTAATTGAATCAACAGAAACTGATCAAGATGAAATTATAATTGAAGAAATTGAAGTTGAAGAAGAATTCGACGATATTGATGTTCCCTTTGCTGTAATTGAGGACGTTCCAATTTTTCCTGGATGTGAATCTGTTGCTAAGTCTGAGAGAAGAAATTGCTTTCAAGATAAAATTAACCAACATATAAGAAGAAATTTTAGATACCCTGAAATTGCACAGGAAATGGGTATTCAAGGTAGAGTATACGTTAACTTCATCATTGCAAAAGATGGTTCCATCACTAATATTAGAATGAGAGGACCAGATAAAAACCTCGAAAATGAAGCGCAGAGAATAATAAGTAGACTACCTCAAATGACACCTGGAAAGCAAAGAGGAAGAGCTGTAAGGGTTCCATTCAGTATACCAATTACATTCAGACTTCAATAAAGGATATTTCCTAAATATAAATTAATGTCTGACACTTTAAATATAAAGCAATCGTCTTTATTTTCTCAAACTCTTATTTTAATAAAACATAGACTTGCTTTAAGTGTTGTTTTTTCATCAGTTTGCTCATATTTGATTGCCTTTGATGTATTTTCACTAACTACATTTTTACTTCTTATCATAGGCGGATTTTTTGTAGTTGGTTCATCAAACGGTTTTAATCAAATAATTGAAAGAAGAAGAGATGCATTGATGACTAGGACATCTACTAGGCCAATTCCTAGTGGAGCAATGACTGTTAATAAAGCACTTATTATATGTTCTTTTCTTAGTTTGTTAGGACTAACTATGTTATATGTTATCAATTTTAGAACAGCAATCTTTGGGCTGATATCAATGATTATTTATTTAGCTCTATATACACCCTTAAAATCTGTAACTCCTTTATCTGTATTCTTTGGAGCTATTCCTGGAGCTATTCCTTTTATGTTGGGATGGGTTGCAGTTACTGATAGATTTTCAATTGAAACAGGAATTCTCTTTATGATTCAATTCTTTTGGCAATTTCCTCATTTTTGGGCGATTGGATGGGTCTCACATGATGACTACAAAAATGCTGGTTTTAAAATGCTGCCAAGTGGTAAAAGGGATAATGCTACTGCATTTCAAATTGTATTTTACACAATATGGATGATTATTGTTTCAACACTTCCTTATTTTAGTTTTACAGGAAAACTATCCATAGGTATTTACTCTTTAATTTTAATTTTAGTTTCGGGATCTTTAATGTTATATCAAGCTTTGAAATTAATGAGGTATAAGGATAAACAAAACGCTATAAGACTTATGTATGCTAGTATTTTTTATTTAAGTTTTATTCAAATTATATTTGTCATCGATAAATTCGTATTTCAATGAGTGAAGCAAATACAATAGAGTCAAAGACTGCAAAGGCTAAAAAGATGATGTTATGGTTTGGTATGATAAGTATCACCATGACTTTTGCAGGCCTAACAAGTGCATTTATTATTAGTAGTTCAAGACCTGATTGGTTAGATTCTTTTGTTTTACCAACATGGTTTACAATAAGCACTATTTCAATTATACTAAGTAGTGTGTTTTTTCAGTTAGCAAAAATTAAACTAGATCAATATGTTCGTGTTTCACTTCCAGAAAATATAAACATTTACCTTGAAAGAAATAATGTAAACATTTTTCTTGGACTTACTATTTTAATGGCAGTTACTTTTGTTGTTTCTCAGTTTTTGGGCTTTGGTGAGATCATATCACAAGGTTATTATTTCACAGGCCCTGAAAGCTCTGTAACTACCTCATATATATACATTTTAGCATTTTTACATTTAGCTCACTTATTTGCTGGTATTATTGTTTTAAGCGTTGTTACAACTAGATTTAATAAGCAAAAATATGAGAAGAATAAACTAGGATTTGAGATGGCATTAATTTTCTGGCATTTTCTGGGAGCTTTATGGATATATTTATTCTTTTTTATTAAATACTTCAGCTAAAAATTAATAAATTTGTACTCAAAATTGCCCTAGATGCAAGCATCTTCATTAACAAAAACAAAAAATAATTCTTGGGGAGGAGGTGGTATCAAACCACTTGATGCAGCTTATGGAAAATTAATGATGTGGTTTTTTATTGTATCGGATGCTCTTACATTTTCAGGGTTTTTAGTTGCCTATGGATTTTCAAGATTTAAGAACATAGATTCTTGGCCTATAGCTGATGAGGTTTTCCATCATTTTCCATTTTTACACGGAGTAGATGCTCCAATGTATTATGTGGCTTTGATGACTTTTATTCTAATCTTCTCATCTGTAACAATGGTTTTAGCTGTTGATGCAGGTCATAATAATGATAAAAATAGAGTTGCTTTTTACATGTTATTAACTATAATTGGAGGTGCAGTTTTTGTTGGTTCACAAGCATGGGAATGGAAAAACTTTATTAAAGGAGAGTATGGGGCTGTTGAAATTCAAAATGGAGAGATACTCCAGTTTTATGATATTAAAAAAGCTAAAAGGATTCCTATTGACGAATTTGCTCTTCTTCAATCTCAAGAGAGAATAACCCATGATGATAATGTTGGTGTATGGTATCAAAGTGAAACTAAGCTTCCTGAAATTACTCTATCTGAGGTTATGGAGGGTTTTAAAACCAATTCCGCTATAACAGTCAGAGTTGAGAAGTTAGATGAGAAAGGTCAAAAAATAATTCTTACAAGAGAAGATGCAGAGGATAAACTTTCCTCAGCAACAAGAGTTGTAAAAGGGGCTAATTTAATTAGAAATGAGTATGGAAACCCACTTTTTGCTGATTTCTTTTTCTTCATTACTGGTTTTCATGGTTTTCATGTTTTCTCAGGAGTTGTCATTAATATTATAATATTTATAAATGTCCTTTTAGGAACTTATGAAAGACGAGGTCACTACGACATGGTTGAAAAAGTAGGACTATATTGGCACTTTGTTGATTTAGTCTGGGTATTTGTATTTACATTCTTTTATTTAGTATAAACATGGCAAAGCACGAACATAAATTAGAAATTTTTAGAGGCTATTTAAAGTTTAAATCCAATGTCCAAAAAATTTGGGGTGTTTTAATTTTTTTGTCAATTGTTACTGCTATTGAAGTTGCACTTGGTATCTTGAAACCTCCAATTTTAATGAACTATTTTCTTGGTCTTAAATTAATAAATTGGTTGTTTATTATTATGACAATAATAAAGGCTTACTACATTACATGGGATTTTATGCATGTTAGAGATGAAAAGCCGTTCTTAAAGAATACGATTATAGTTCCCTTGCTTATTCTAATACCATTTTTACTTTTTATTCTCCTATGGGAAGGTTCTTACATCTTTGATGTAATGCTAGATGGCTTAAAAGAATGGGATTTTGATATTTATTAATGGCTAAGAATCTTAAAAAGTATTTAATTCTTGGCTTTCTCTTTTTTTTCCCAATTTTCGTATATGTTTTTTTATCCACTGGTATAAATAATTTTGCCAAGTTACCAGTCTTAACTTATGGTGTAGATGATATAGTTGATTTGGAAGGAAATCTATCCAAAGTATCACTAAAAGACAATATTTCAATAGTTGGTTTTTGGGGTGGAGATATTGAGAAAAAAAAATCTGAAGCGCTTAACTTGAATCAAAAAATTTATAAACGATTTTATGAGTTTCAAGATTTTCAGTTTGTATTTCTATATAATGTCGAAGAATCAAAAGCAATTGAAGATTTAAAATTGGAATTAATTAGCGGTGTAGGTACAGATCTAAAAAAATGGAACTTTATTCCAACATCACAATCAAGTATCAAAGATGTATTTAATAGTTTTAACACTAATATAAAATTAGATGAAAATTTTAGTACTCCATATGTATTTATTGTAGACAGAGATTTAAGTTTAAGGGGAAGAGATGATGATGAAGATACTGGAATGTTATATGGTTTTAACTCTCAATCTGTTGCTGAAATAAATAATAAAATGGTTGATGATGTAAAGATTATTCTTGCAGAGTATAGATTAGCTCTCAAAAAAAACGATTCACTATTTAATGAATAATAATTTAAAATATATTGGATTACTGTTAATTATAATTCTTTTTGGGATATTCTCACTCCCAAAAATATATGAAAGGGTAATCAACTCTGACATTACAGATTCAAATAGACTTCACAGTAATGAGAGACTTTCTTATTTGACAATTTTAGATGAAAAAAGAAAAGCCCCTGATTTTATTCTAACTAATCAGGATTCTATTTTAATAACAAATGAGGATATGAGTGGAAAAGTATATGTACTAGAATTCTTTTTTACAAGATGTCCAGATATATGTATAGAGATGAATCAAAACATGAAGTTACTAGATGATAAGTTTGCTGAGACAGATGAATTTGGAATAATTTCAGTTACAATTGATCCTAAAAATGACACTCCTTCAATCTTAAAAAAATATTCTGAAGCGCTTGAGGTCAAATCTCAAAACTGGCATTTTTTAACAGGTGAGAAGGATTATATATATGATTTAGCAAATAATGGCTTTAATATTTTTGCAAATGAAAATACAAGTTTTGCTGGAGGCTTTGAACATCAGGGTTATTTTGCACTTATTGATAAAGATGGGTATATTAGGTCCAGAAAAGATAGCTTTGGTAATCCAATTATGTACTATCTTGGGATAACTGATGTTAATGCAAACCAACAGGGAATAGAGATGCTAAGCTATGATATAAAAAAATTGATAGATGAGTAAAATAGAAAATTCAGGTCAAACTTTAAAATATAAATCCATAATAATTGTTGTCTCAATTGTTATTCCATTAGTGGTTTTAATATTATTTAACATAAGAATAACATCTTTGCCACCGTTAACATTTTTGCCTCCTATATATGCAACAATTAATGGAATCACAGCTATACTCTTAATCGCTGCTCTTTATAGTATTAAAAACAAAAAAATAAAGCAGCATGAATTGTTAATGAAGACCTCAATCTTCCTTTCACTTGTTTTCCTTGTTATGTACATACTGTATCATATGACTACAGATCCAACTCCATATGGTGGAGAGGGTATAATAAGAACTGTTTATTTCTTTATTTTAATCTCACACATTGCACTTTCTATTTTTATTGTACCAATGGTATTAGTCACATATGTAAGAGCTATATCTAACATGTTTGATAAGCATAAGAAAATTGCAAGAGTCACTTTTCCAATTTGGCTTTATATAGCTGTAACAGGTGTTATAGTCTATTTAATGATTTCACCTTACTATGTTTATTAATGAATAGAGTTATACTCATATTATTAATTTTTGTTCTGTCCTCAACAGAATCTTTTTCCCAGTGTTCTATGTTAAGCGCAATAATGGAGACTGACCAACAATATGAAGCTGCTAAAGGACTAAATAGAGGGATAGTCTATTTAATGTCAATACCCTACATCCTTGTTGGGCTAATTATTTGGAAGATATACAGGACTAATAAAGCATCTAACTAATTTTTTTAAAAATTTTTTGTGTAACGTTTGCTTCTCGTTAAAAAAAATGATAAGTTTGCGTTACATTTAAAAATTTAATTATGAACATTGGAGAACTCGTCCCTATATTAGGTATTTTAACAGGAATTATTGTCCCTATTGCTGTATTTTTATGGCTATATCATGAAAATAAAAACAAATATGCTGCAGTTATTGAAATTTCTAAGAATCTAGATGATCCATCAAAAGCTGAGGAATTGATAAAAATTTTTGAGGATCGAAAAAAAGGACCATTAGATTATAGAAGAAGTGGTGTTATAACTCTTTTCGTTGGTATAGGAATTTATATCGTTGGATATATATCATTTGGTAGGCTTTTTGAAGCAGGTGGAGCATTAGTTGCTTTCATTGGAGCGGGCCAGATAATAGCAGGATATTTATATCCAAATACAGGTAAAGAATTAACAGATGCAGTTGAAGAATACGAAAAAAAATAAAGTTTGGGTAGAAATCATCAAAAACTTAAAAACCGTCTTGAGGAGCTTAGAAGAAAAACTGGCTTAACTCAGCAAGAACTTTCTGAAAAAGCTGAGGTTTCAAGAAAAAGTATAAATGCAATTGAAAATGGAATATATGTTCCTTCAACAGTGCTTGCTCT
>CACMVZ010000012.1 GCA_902617285.1 uncultured Bacteroidota bacterium
TTTTAGTGGATTTGGTGGAGGAGGTCAAAGGGTTTCAAAGGGTTCAAATCTTAGAATAAGGGTAAAGTTAACACTTGAAGAAATTGTGAATGGTGTTGAGAAGAAAATCAAGGTCAAAAGAAAGATTCTGTCACCTGACTCTAAATTTTCAACATGTACAACATGTAATGGCACAGGACAAGTGACCAGAGTTACAAACACTATTCTAGGTAGAATGCAGTCTTCATCAATATGTCCTGCTTGTGGTGGATCAGGACAAACAATTATTAGTAGAGGGCCAGGAACAGATTCTAATGGGATGCTTAATTCGGAAGAAACAGTTTCAATTAAAATTCCCCCAGGTGTTGAGGAAGGAATGCAACTTAAAGTATCAGCAAAAGGAAATGATTCTAATAATCCCAACGGTATTCCAGGAGACCTATTAGTATTAATAGAGGAATCAAATAATGGACTATTTACTAGGGACGGAAAGCATCTCCATTATGATCTGTATATAAGTATTTCAGAAGCTGCACTTGGTGTCTCAAAAGATATTCACTTAATTGATGGAAAAGTTAGAATAAAGCTCGAGTCAGGTATTCAATCTGGAAAAACACTCAGATTAAGAAATAAGGGAATACCAGATCTAAATGGATACTCAAAAGGTGACTTATTAGTTCATGTAAATATTTGGACGCCTAAGACTTTAAATAAAAAACAGAAAGACTTCTTTAAAGAAATGCTAGATGATGATAATTTTAAGCCAAACCCTAAAAAATCTGAAAAGTCCTTTTTTGAAAAAGTTAGAGATATGTTTGCATAAATAATTTTATCTTAGACCATCTAATAATCTTAAAATGAGCAAAATCCTTATAATTGAAGATGAGGAACCAATCAGAAGAGTTCTAGTAAGAATACTTACAGATGAGGACTCTAGTTTTGAAATTCACGAAGCATCTGATGGAAAGAAAGGCCTTGATCTTATAAAGAATGATTCTTATGATCTTGTTCTATGCGATATAAAGATGCCTAAAGTAGATGGTATTGAGCTACTTCAAAGAACTAGAAAGACTAACTCTACTATTCCTTTTATTATGTTAACCGGTCATGGTAACATTGAAACTGCTGTAGAATCTATGAAGCTTGGAGCATATGATTTTATATCAAAACCTCCTGATCTTAATAGACTTATTAATTCTGTAAGAAATGCTCTAGAGAAAAAAGAACTAATAGCTGAAAATAAAATCTTAAGAAAAAAAGTTGCCAAAAAATATGAAATAATTGGTAATTCAAAGTCCATTATGGAAATACATGCAATGATTGATAAGGTTGCCAAGACTGAAGCAAGAGTATTAATAACTGGAGAAAGCGGAACTGGAAAGGAACTTGTTGCCCATAATATTCATGAGAAAAGTAGTAGAGCTAAATCCCCATTTATTGAAGTAAACTGTGCTGCAATTCCCTCAGAACTAATTGAAAGCGAGCTTTTTGGTCATCTAAAAGGTTCTTTTACTTCTGCTGTAAAGGATAGGGAGGGTAAGTTTGAAGCTGCAAATAATGGAACTATATTTTTAGATGAAATAGGAGACATGAGTCTTGCTGCACAAGCTAAAGTTTTAAGGGCTTTAGAGGAAAATAAAATTCAAAGAGTAGGAAGTCAAAAAGACATAAGTGTTGATGTTAGAGTTTTAGCTGCTACAAACAAGGACTTAAAAAAAGAAATAGACGATGGTAATTTTAGGGAGGACTTATACCATAGGTTAGCAGTTATTGTGATTAAAGTACCTGAATTGAGTAAGAGAAAGTCAGATATTCCAGTTCTTGTAGATCATTTTTCTAATATAATTTCAAAGGAACAAGGGATTGAAACAAAAAAGTTCAGCAAAGACTCACTAAAACTTCTTGAAGATTATAATTGGTCAGGTAATGTAAGAGAATTAAGAAATGTAGTTGAGCGCTTAATTATATTAGGTGGTGAGACTATCTCAAAGGATGATGTAAGTTTGTTTGCTACAAAAAAATAATCATATGAGATTCTTCATAATTTTAGTTTCACTACTTACATTAAATTTTATTAATTCTCAAACTACTGAAGAAAATTCTGTTTTTATTGATAAAATATATGATGAAGCTCTGTCAAATGGAAAATCTTATGAATGGCTTGATTACTTATCTAACCAAATTGGTGGAAGACTATCAGGATCTATTAATTACGAAAGGTCTGTAAAATGGGGTAAAGAAGAGCTTGATCTTTTAGAAATTGATTCAGTTTGGCTTCAACCAGTTATGGTGCCAAAATGGGTTAGGGGTGCGCCTGAATATGCTCATATAGAAACAAGGCCAGGAAATAATATCTCTGTTCCAATTGTAGCATTGGGTGGTTCAATTTCAACTCCATCAATTGGAATTTCTGCAAATGTAGTTGAAGTTAAAAGTTTCAAGGAGTTAAGAGATATAGGTAGAGACTCAGTTAGTGGAAAAATAGTTTTTTTTAATCGTCCAATGGATGTAACATTGATTAACACTTTTGAATCATATCGCGGAAGTGTTAATCAAAGGACACAAGGGGCTGTACAAGCAGCTAAACTTGGAGCTATAGGTGTTATTGTCAGATCAATGACTACAACTTTAGATAATTATCCTCACACAGGTTCCATGTATTATGAAGGCTTGTCACTAAGTCAAAGAATACCTGCTGCTGCAATTAGTACTAATGGTGCTGAGCTTCTTAGTTCTATGTTATCCTTAAATCCAAAAATAAAGTTCTTTTTTAGACAGAATTCTAGAAACTTTCCTGATGTGTTAACTCATACTGTAATTGGTGAAATTAAGGGGTCAGAAAAACCAGATGAAATAATTGTTGTAGGTGGACATCTTGACTCATGGGATTTAGGAGATGGAAGTCATGATGATGGTGCAGGAATTGTTCAATCCATGGAAGTAATAAGAATTTTTAAATCTTTAAATTATATTCCTAAAAGGACTATTAGAGTAGTTTTATTTGCTAATGAAGAAAATGGGCTAAGAGGTGGAAATAAATATGCTGAAGTTGCAAAACTCAAAAATGAAAAACATTTTTTTGCCATTGAATCTGATGCGGGTGGTTTTACTCCAAGAGGAATTAGTTTTGATACATCTGATAAAGAGTTTAAATCTCTAAAAAAGTTTGAGGAATATTTTAATAATTATGGGGTTAGTTTTCTTCAAGGAGGAAGTGGAGCTGATATTGGACCTTTAAAAGATGGTAATATTATTTTAGCTGGATTAAGGCCTGACCCCCAAAGATACTTTGATTATCATCATGCTGCATCTGATACTTTTGACAAAATTAACAAGCGTGAATTAGAGCTCGGAGCTGGTACAATGGCCTCTATAATCTATCTTATGGATAATTATAAGCTCTAGTCATGAACCAAATAATTATAAGGTTCAGAAATTACAGTAAAGAATTCAATTATAACCTAAAGTTAGCATCCCCGGTAATGATAGGTATGCTAGGTCATACATTTGTTCAGTTTATTGACAATGTAATGGTAGGGCAACTAGGTACTGCTGAGCTTGCTGCTATTTCTTTAGGAAATAGTTTTGTTTTTATTGCAATGTCTTTAGGTATTGGATTTTCTCAAGCTATTACTCCTTTAATTGCTGAAGCAGACGGCGCAAAAAAAAATAATGATATATCAAGAATATTTGAGCATAGTTTTTTAATCTGCTTATTTTTAGGATTATTCTTGTTCCTAATAGTTTTTTTAAATAGGAATCTATTATATTCAATGAATCAACCACAAGAGGTTGTTGAGCTAGCTTCGCCATATCTTTTTTGGGTATCGATATCTCTGATAGCTACAGTAAATTTCCAGGCCTTTAGACAATTTGCTGATGGTATGTCTTTTACAAGAGCAGCAATGTATTCAACTATTGTAGGGAATATCATTAATGTTGCTTTAAACTTCTTCCTAATTTTTGGTTATTGGATTTTCCCAAAGCTTGGGGTAGAGGGGGCGGCAATAGGTACTTTAATAGCTAGATTCTGTATGCTATTATTTATTATTTTTTATCTGAAACTTCATAAGAAATTATCTGTTTACATAAAAAGATTTTTTCCTTCTAAAGTAGAGATTAAAAGATTGAAAAAAATTCTCTATTTAGGTCTTCCATCTGCTCTTCACAGTTTTTTTGAGGTAGCATTCTTTATATCCGCAGTTTGGATGTCAGGATTCATTGGTAAAAATTCTCAAGCTGCAAACCAGATTGCTCTAAACCTTGCTTCAATGACATATATGGTTGCTCTAGGTGTTGGAGTTGCAGCTATGATTAGAGTTGGTAATCAAAGGGGTATGATGAATTATAAAAAATTAAGAGAAGTTGCTTTATCAACTATTCTACTTATAATATCTATTGATATAATTTTCTGTATGATTTTTTTACTTTTTAATGATTCTCTACCTCTTCTTTACTTGGACCCCAATAATCCTTCAAATTTAACTGATGTAAATCAAGTATTAGAGATTGCATCAAAATTATTAATTGTAGCAGGAGTGTTCCAGCTTTTTGATGGTCTACAAGCTGTTGTTCTTGGAGCTTTAAGGGGAATGCAAGATGTTAATAAGCCCGCTATAATTATTTTTCTTTCATATGGTGTTATTGGATTTCCAATATCATATTATCTTGGCTTTTATACAAGTTTATCAATGGTTGGAATATGGCTAGGACTTTTGTCTGGTTTATTTTCTTCCTCTTTGTTTCTGTTTTTAAGATTTAATTATCTTTCTAGAAAAATAATAAGACTTAATGATTGAGGAAATTTTAAAACTTGATTCAGACTTATTTTTATACTTTAATAATCTAGGTAATCCATATTTTGATAATTTCTGGATGTTTCTCTCAAAAACTGAAGCCAATGTAATAGTATATTTAGTAGTACTAATTGCTTATATATACTCAATTAATAACAAAAAAAGGACTAAAACTTTATTTCGCTTAATTATTACTATAACTATACTAATAACCATTTCAGATCAAACATCAAATTTATTTAAAGACTCTTTTCAAAGACATAGACCATGTTATAATGAGCTAATTGCTGACTCATTAAGACTTGTGAAAGAGTCATGTGGTGGAAGATATGGATTCTTTTCAGCTCATGCATCAAATTCTTTTTCATTGGCAATCTTTTTCGGTCTATTATTAAGATCATTAAATAAATTATTTATTCTTTTATTTGCTATATATGCATTTTTAATTTCCTATAGTAGAATTTACCTAGGTGTACATTACCCAATTGATATTTTAGTGGGTGCAATTTTTGGGACTATAAATGCAATAGCACTATATAAAATATACCTATATAGTTTTAATTTTTTCAACAAAAGTTGACCAAGAATAATATTTTTTTGCTTTTATAATATTTGAGGCATATAGTTGATTTCTTTTTTCGTCAATACAATTTAGAATTGCTTTTGCTAAATTTTCAGGAGTTTTGTCAAATACTTCGCCGCTTTGATCTTTATTTATTATTTCTTTTAACCCTCTAACTTTTGAAACAACTAAAGGTTTATTATAGAAGTAGGCAAGAGGAGTAATTCCACTTTGACTCGCATTAATATAAGGCTGAACTATTAATTCACTTGCGCATATATAATCTCTTATCCTATCAAGCTCAAGGAAGTTATTATCAATTAGTATTTTTTCGCTAAGATTAAGTTCATCAACTAATTGTTTGCATTCATTTAATGAATCATAAAACTCTCCTGCAATTATGAATTTTATACTATCATCTTTTATATAATTAATAGATTTTATGAATGTTTGAACACCTTTATATTTTCTTATAAGTCCAACAAATGTGACATACTTATAGTCTTTTAAGTTTAGATCATATTTTGCCCTTGCTTTTTCCTTTATTATTGGAAGATTTGTATTTATTGGATGATATAGAGATAGTACCTCTTTTCTCGTATTAAAACGAATCATTTCTGCAATATTTTCAGAAAATGAAATAAATTTTGAACATGATTTAAGAAAAAGTTTTCTTAGGATACCTTCAAAAGGAATTTTTTCATGATTTTTCCAATTATCTACAATCCCAACAACTTTTATTTTTTTACTTAAAAAAAAACTAATAAAATAATAGGGTAAACATAAAATTGGTGACCAATATCTTAAGATCACTACTTCTGGGCTTAATTTGTTAATGTTTTTGGAAACCATCAACCAATTAAAAGGATTAATTGTATTAACCTTTCTTTTAATTTGAAATTTCTGTTTATACCTCTCTCTACTATACTGGGTATTTCCAGGAAAAAGAAAACTTGGATATAATAATGAGAATGTCCAAACTTCAGTAGATACTCCTGAATCAATAAGCTCATTACAAAAAGAATGAGTAGAATCTGAAATACCTCCTCTATAGGGATAGGCACTTGAGATTACTAGGAATTTAGTCCTCTCTGAATTCATAATACTAATTTATGGAAATATATCTAGAGGTCTCCTGTGGAGCTTTTTTGAGGTAAGTTAGAACTTCCCATTAAAAATTTGTCAATGTGGTGAGCAGCTTCTCTTCCTTCAGAAATAGCCCAAACAATAAGTGATTGGCCTCGTCTACAATCACCTGCAGTAAAAATATTATTTCTTTTAGTTTGGTAGTTTGAATTTGAACTTATGTTACCTCGTTTATTAATTTCAAGATTAAATTTATTTGGAAGATCAGTTTCAGGCCCTGTAAATCCAAGAGCTAAAATAACTAAATCACAATCCCATGTTTTAGTTGAACCAGGTATCTCAATAAACTCTTTTTTGTCAGAGTCAAATTTAACATTTACTGTCTCAAGACCAATTAGATTATTATCAGAGTCACTAACAAATCCTTTAGTTAATATACTCCACTCTCTTTCAGCTCCTTCCTCGTGGGAAGATGATGTTTTAAGTGTAAAAGGCCAATAAGGCCACGGATTCTCTTCACTTCTTTCAGTTGGAGGTTTTGAAGCAAGTTCAAAATTTATTACATTTTTTGCTCCATGCCTATTGGAGGTACCTATACAATCTGATCCTGTATCTCCACCTCCAATAACAATAACGTTTTTTCCTTTTGCATTATAGCATTCGAGATGATCACTTAATTGATTATCAACGAAACGATTATTATGAGTCAAAAAATCCATAGCTTGAATAACACCAGGTAAATCAATACCTGGGATATCAAGACTTCTTTTTATAGTAGACCCCGTGCACAATAAAATGCTATCATATTTAGATTCAAGTTTAGGAATATCAATATCTTTTCCAATCTCTACATTACATTTGAAAGTAACACCTTCCTTTTCTAAAATTTTTAGACGCCTATCAATTATATTCTTTTCAAGTTTGAAGTCTGGAATACCATATCTAAGTAAACCTCCAATTTTATCATCTCTCTCATACACTGTAACTTTATGACCAACTGAATTTAATTGCTGTGCGGCTGCTAGACCAGCTGGACCAGAACCTACAATAGCAACTTTTTTACCTGTTCTTTTACTAGGAATTCTAGGTACTATCCAGTTTTCACTAAACCCTTTTTCTACTATATGCTTTTCAATCAATTCAATTGAAACGGGTGGATCAATAATTCCTAGGACACATGCAGCCTCACATGGTGCTGGGCAAAGTCTTCCAGTAAATTCAGGAAAATTATTGGTTGAATGAAGAACATCAAGAGCCTCTTTCCATTTATTATTATATACTAAGTCATTAAAATCGGGAATCAAATTACCTAATGGACATCCACTATGACAGAAAGGAACACCACAATCCATGCATCTTGAAGCTTGAGATTCTAATTCTTTATTTTTTGGAGATATTGTAAACTCTTTGTAGTTCTTTAATCTTTTTCTAACAGGAACATACTTCTCGTCAATTCTATCATATTCTTTAAAACCTTTAACCTTTCCCATTATTGAATTAACTGATCTATTTTTTCTTTTGCTATCCTTTCTAAAGCTAATTTATATTCTTTAGGCATTACTTTGATAAAGTTTTTCTTCTCATTTTTCCAATTTGATAATATTTTTTCTGCTACTTCACTATTTGTGTTGGAAAAATGATTTTCTAGCATTTCATAAATTATATCTTGATCTTGGATATTAGGTGTTTCAAGATCAATCATTTCCATATTAAAATTCTTGATTGACCTTTTATCTTCTTTATAAATATAAGCAATACCACCACTCATGCCAGCTCCAAAGTTTCTACCAATCTTACCTAGAATTAAAACAGTTCCACCGGTCATATATTCACATCCATGATCACCTACACCCTCAACTACCGCCTTTGCCCCAGAATTTCTTACACAAAAACGTTCACCTGCAATTCCATTAATGTAGGCTTCACCACTTATAGCACCATAAAGAGCAACATTTCCAATTATAATATTTTCATTTGAAACAATACTTGAGTCTTTTGGAACTCTAACAGAAAGTGTTGCACCAGATAAACTTTTACCAAAATAGTCATTTGTGTTTCCATAGACTGTCATATTTAATCCCTTAACAGAAAAAGCGCCAAAACTTTGACCAGCCGAACCATTAAAAGTTATGTTTAAAGTATTTTTTGAAAGCCCTTTCTCACCATGAAGCTTTGAAATTTCATTACTTAATAGTGCTCCAACAGCTCTATCGGTATTCTTAATATTAAATTCAAATGAAGATTTCACCTTGTTATTAATAGACAATTTTGCAACTTTTAATATTTTAAAGTCTAACACACTGTCTAAGTTGTGATTTTGTTTTGAAGTATTTCTTAGCTTATCATCATCTCCAGATAGAGGTTTATAAAGTAATTTGTCCAAATTAATACCTTTGACTTTATAATCATCAATTCCAGTCTTAGCTTTAAGTTTTTGTGTCTGACCAACCATCTCGTCAATACTTCTAAAGCCAAGTTTAGCCATTATTTCTCTTAATTCCTGAGCAACGAAATACATAAAATTAATCACATGCTCAGGTCTGCCTTTGAAGTTTTTTCTTAACTCAGGATCCTGAGTTGCTATACCAACTGGACAAGTATTTAAATGACATGCTCTCATCATTATGCATCCAGATGCAACCAGAGGTGCAGTTGAAAAGCCAAACTCTTCAGCTCCTAATAAACAAGCAATTGCCACATCACGACCTGTTTTTAATTGTCCATCACATTCTAGAACAACTCTGCTTCTTAAATTATTTAAAACTAAGGTTTGTTGTGCTTCTGCAACTCCAAGTTCCCATGGTAATCCAGCGTGTCTTAATGAAGTTAAAGGAGAGGCCCCAGTTCCTCCATCGTAACCAGAAATTAAAATAACATCAGCTTTCGCTTTTGCAACTCCAGCAGCAATTGTACCAACTCCAACTTCAGATACAAGTTTAACATTAATTCGAGCATTTCTATTAGCATTTTTCAAATCAAAAATTAGCTGAGCTAAGTCTTCAATTGAGTAAATATCATGGTGTGGTGGTGGTGAAATAAGCCCTACATATGGAGTAGAATTTCTCACTTTAGCAATTAATGGATTTACTTTAGGTCCTGGAAGTTGTCCTCCTTCTCCAGGTTTAGCTCCTTGTGCCATTTTTATTTGTATTTCATCAGCGTTAGATAAGTAGTATGAGCTAACCCCAAATCTACCAGAAGCAACTTGTTTAATTGAACTGTTCCTTAAGTCACCATTTTTATCCTTATTAAATCTATCAGAGTCTTCACCTCCTTCACCAGAATTACTTTTGCCTCCAATTCTATTCATTGCGATAGCAAGATTTTCATGAGCTTCTTTACTAATAGACCCATATGACATAGCACCTGTTTTGAATCTTTTAACAATCTCAGTCCACGGTTCGACTTCTTCAATTGGAATTGGATTAAAATCTACAAACTTAAGAAGACCTCTTATAGTCATTAATTGCTCTTCTTGTTTATTTACTATATCGGAATATTCTTTGTAGGAGGAATAGCTTTCTGTTCTTACCGAATTTTGAAGTTTAGAAATTGTTGCTGGATTAAACATATGACTCTCTCCATCTCTTCTCCATCTGTAATCACCACCAGTTTCTACTGAGGAGAAGTTAGATTCAGATTTAAATGCATAATTTATTCTTTCACTGATTTCCTTTTCAATAACATATAGACCAACACCTTCAATTCTTGAAGGGGTGTTTTTAAAATATTTATTGATAAAATTTGTTTTAAGTCCAAGTGCTTCAAAGATCTGTGATCCCCTATATGAATTAAGTGTTGAAATACCAATTTTATTCATAATTTTTAGAATCCCTTTTGCAATTGCATCATTAAAATTTGAGATAGCAGAATCTATTGAAACATTATTAAGATGTCCTGAATTATAGTGATATTCAATCACCTCATTTACTAAATATGGGTTTATTGCACTTGCACCATATCCAAAAAGCATTGAGAAGTGGTGAGGCTCTCTAGGTTCAGCAGATTCAACTATTATACCAAATTTAGATCTTTTCTTTTTCTTTATCATTGTCTGGTGAACATAAGAGCAGGCGAGAAGAATAGGAATAGGAGCCATTTTTTTTGAAACAAGTCTATCGCTTAATATTATTATATTGCTTCCTTGATCAATGCACTTTTCAATTTTCAGAACAATTTTGTCTAAAGCCTCTTCAATTCCATTGTGACCTTTCTTAAATTCATATAAACATTTAATTGAACTTGCTTTGAAATTTTTATGATTTATATATTTAATCTTATCAAGATCTTCATTGGAAATGATAGGATTTTTAATAGTTAGATTTATTGAGTGCTCTTCAACTATTTCAAACAAATTATGATTTCTTCCAAGTGAAAGACTTGTATCTGTTATAATCTCCTCTCTTATACCATCTAATGGTGGATTAGTAACTTGAGCAAATAACTGTTTGAAGTAGTTGTAAATAAGTTGAGGTTTTTTAGAGAGAACTGCCAGAGGAGTATCTGTTCCCATAGATCCTATAGCCTCTTTGCCAGTTTGACACATTGGAATTATTATTTTTCTAAAATCTTCCTTTGTATAGCCAAATATTTTCAATCTTGTTTCTATACTAAGTTTTTCATCCGGAGTTCTATTTCCTGTATAAGGTACATCTGCTAATTGAAGAATATTTTTATTTATCCAATCCTCATAGGGTCTCTTAGATACAATGTCCTGTTTTATTTCATCATCGTTAACAATCCTGCCTTTTTCCATATCAACAAGAAAGATCTTACCAGGTTCCAATCTACCATGAGATAGGACATTATCAGGTTTTACATCGACAACACCCGTTTCAGACGACATAATTACATAACCATCTTTAGTCACAGTATATCTTGATGGTCTAAGGCCATTTCTGTCAAGAAGAGCTCCAATAAATTTACCATCTGTAAATGGAATAGAAGCTGGTCCATCCCAAGGCTCCATAATACAACTATTATAATTGTAGAAAGCCCTTTTGCTTTTATTCATAGAATTATGCTTCTCCCAGGCTTCAGGAACAAGCATCATCATTACTTCAGGAAGTGATCTGCCCGTCATTAATAACAATTCAACAACCATATCCATAGATGCTGAATCAGACTTTTTTGGAACAATTATTGGTAATATCTTTTTCATATCACCATCAGAGATTTCAGAAGATTCAAAAAGCTCTTCCCTGGACTTCATTCTACTTATATTACCTTTAAAAGTGTTTATTTCACCATTGTGACACATGTATCTAAATGGTTGAGCAAGATCCCATGTTGGGAAAGTGTTTGTTGAAAACCTTTGATGAACAAGTGCAAGTTTAGTAACTAAATCTTTGTTGGTTAAATCGGTATAGAATCTTTCAATATCTTCTGGAATAAGTAATCCCTTATAAATGATAGTTCTTAAACTAAGACTTGAAAAGTAGAAAAATTCACTTTGAGACAGCTCAGAGTTATAAATAATATTTTCACTAATCTTTCTAGCTACAAAAAGCTTTAAATTAAACTGTTTTTCATTCAATTTAGAATCTTTTGGCTTAATGAAAACTTGTTTAATTGTAGGCTGAGTCTTACTTGCAATAGAGCCTACAACTTTAGAATTTATTGGAACATCTCTCCATCCAATTATTTCTAACTCTTGTTTTTTTATTTCATCTTCAAATATTTTAATACAATAATTTGATTGATTTATTTTATTAGGAAGAAATAACATACCGACTGCATATTCATTTGCTTTCGGCAAGTTGAAATCACATTGTTTTTTAAAAAAATCATGAGGTATTTCAATTAAAATCCCAGCTCCATCTCCTGTTCTACCATCTGCACTAACAGCTCCTCTGTGTTCCAGACAGGTTAATATATTTAATGCTTTATTAATAATAGTATTAGTTCTTTCACCATTTAAGCTACAAATAAAGCCTGCACCGCAATTGTCATGCTCAAATTCAGATAAATAGAGTCCTTGGTCTTTTAGTTTCATATGGAACTTACAAAATTAAAATTATGAAGTTTCTCATGAAATCTATGTAAGTAAAACCAATGATTAATATTTAATAATTATTAAAATGATAAAAAAAGTATGAAAAAAATGAGATATCCATACTAATTACTGAAATGTTTGGAAATTATATATTAAAATTACTTTTTAATTTCCCATTCACCATTTTGAATAAGTTTTTCAGCTTGCTTAAACTTTAGTGTTCTTGTCTCTCCTGTTGAGGAGTTTTGTATTTCAACTTTTTCGTTTCTACCAATTTTTGGAAGTTCCCTTGTTATGGTTTCAACCTTCTGAGAATTTTGACTTGCACTTGCACCAATACTTCTCGCTCTTTCAGCTAATTGATCACTATTTAAGCTTTCTTCTTTTGATGTCTTAAAATCATTATTAGTACTTACATTTGATCCAGCATCTTTTATATTTCCATGATTATTTGGAAGATTTGATTTAAATAAGAAAGAAAGTAATTCTTTATTTAGAACATGAATCATTGATTTAAAAAGTTCATAAGCTTCAAATTTATATATTAAAAGAGGATCTTTTTGCTCATGAACTGCTAGTTGAACTGACTGTTTTAATTCATCCATTTTTCTAAGATGATTTTTCCATTTTTCGTCAATTATTGCAAGTGAAATACTTTTCTCAAAGTCTTCAATTAAATTCTCTCCGTTACTTTCATATGATTTCTCTAAATCGGTAACAATATTTATTACTTTCTTTCCATCTGTAAATGGAACTACAATCCTTTTAAATGAGTTGCTTTTATCTTCGTATACATTTTTAATTACAGGCAGAGCTATAACTCTATTTAACTCTTTTTTATTAGCATAGAATGTTTTTAACTCATCAAAAAGCTTATTTATAATTATATCTTCATCTGATTCTAAAAATTCATTTTCATCAATAGGAGATGTCATTGAAAAAGTAGTAATTAATTCAAATTCATAATTCTTGTAGTTATTTGTTGCTTTGTTATTCCTGACTACCTCCTCAATTGTATCAAACATGATATTAGAAATATCAATTTGAAGTTTATCACCTCTTAGAGCGTTTTTTCTAAGAGTATAAATTATATTTCTCTGAGAATTCATTACGTCATCATATTCTAATAATCTTTTCCTTATACCAAAATTATTTTCTTCAACCTTCTTTTGAGCTCTTTCTATAGATTTTGTAACCATTGGGTGTTGAATATTTTCGCCATCTTTTAGACCCATTCTATCCATTATATTTGCAACTCTATCCTGTCCAAAAAGTCTCATTAAATTGTCTTCGAAAGAAACATAAAATTGTGAACTACCAGGATCACCTTGTCTTCCAGATCTTCCTCTAAGCTGTCTGTCAACTCTTCTTGAGTCATGTCTTTCTGTTCCAATAATTGCAAGACCACCAGCATCAATAACCTCTTTACTTAACTTAATATCAGTACCTCGACCAGCCATATTGGTTGCTATAGTTACTACTCCAGGGTTTCCTGCTTCAGCAACTATATCAGCTTCTTTTTTATGAAGTTTAGCATTTAAAACATTGTGATTTATGTTTGATCTATTTAACATCTTACTAAGTAACTCAGAAATTTCAACCGAAGTAGTACCTATTAATACAGGTCTTTTTTGATTCCTAAGATTAATTATTTCATCTATAATAGCGTTATATTTTTCTCTTTTAGATTTATATATTAAGTCATCCTGATCTTTTCTTGCTATTGGTCTATTTGTTGGTATCTCCGTTACATCAAGCTTATAAATTTCCCAAAATTCACCTGCTTCGGTAACAGCTGTTCCAGTCATACCGGATAATTTAGAGTATAGTCTAAAATAATTTTGTAAAGTAATGGTAGCAAAAGTTTGAGTTGCAGCCTCAATCTTTACATTTTCCTTAGCTTCTATAGCTTGGTGAAGCCCATCAGAATATCTCCTACCATCCATAATCCTTCCCGTTTGCTCATCAACAATCATAACTTTATTCTCAACAACAACATATTCAACATCCTTTTCAAAAAGAGTAAATGCCTTCAGCAGTTGGTTTATAGAATGAATTCTTTCACTTTTGACGTTAAATTCATTAAAAAGATCATTCTTTTCTTTAACTTCTTCTTCAGGTGTAAGCCCTTTACTCTCAATAACTGCAATATCAGATGCTATGTTTGGCATTATAAAGAAGTCCTTATCATCAAGGTCTTTTGATAATGTTTCTATACCCTTTTCAGTTAATTCAATTTGGTTATTTTTTTCATCTATTGTAAAATAAAGTTCCTGATCAATCTGATGCATTTCTCTATTATTATCCTGCATATAAAAATTCTCAGTTTTTTGGAGAATTTGCTTCACACCCTCTTCACTCAAAAATTTAATTAGAGGCTTATTCTTTGGTAGTCCCCTGAATACTCTATACAGAAAGAATCCTCCCTTTTCATTATCAGAATTATTAATTAAGGATTTTGCTTCTGCTAATGTGGTTGATAAATAAGTTTTTTGAAGAGAAACAAGATTTTGAATTTTAGGCTTTAGGTTATCAAACTCATGTCTATCTCCATCTTTAGTTGGACCTGAAATTATCAAAGGAGTTCTAGCATCATCAATTAGTACAGAGTCTACCTCATCAATAATCGCGAAGTTGTGCTTTCTTTGAACAATATCATCCAAAGAATGAGACATGTTATCTCTCAAATAATCAAATCCAAATTCATTATTTGTTCCGTATGTAATATCTGCATTATAAGCTCTCCTTCTTTCTGGAGAATTAGGTTTATGATGATCTATACAATCTACTCTTAGTCCATGAAACTCAAATATTGGACCCATCCATGCACTATCTCTTTTAGCCAGATAATCATTTACAGTTACAAGATGGACTCCATCCCCTGTTAAAGCATTAAGATAAATTGGTAAAGTAGAGACAAGTGTTTTACCCTCACCTGTTTGCATTTCTCCAATTTTACCTTGATGAAGAACTATACCACCAATTAGCTGGACATCATAGTGAATCATATCCCATAACACATTCTTACCTGCAGCATCCCATGAGTTCTTCCATATAGCACTCTCACCATCAATTGTAACGTATGATTTTTTTGAACCTATCTCTTTATCAAATTCTGAAGCAGAAACTTTTACAGATTCATTTTCATAAAATCTCCTCGCGGTTTCCTTAACTACAGCAAATGCCTCAGGTAATATTTCATCAAGAATTTGAGCCTTTGTTTCTGATAGTTCTTTTTCAACTATTTCTACCTCACTAAATAATTTTTCTTTTTCAATGTTTGAGGATTCATTAGTTATTGATTCATTTAATTTCTTGAGCGAAGAAACTAATTCAGTGGTTTTGTTAGATATAATCTTCTTAAAATTATGAGTTTTGTCTCTTAACTCATCATTTGATAAAGATGACATTCCAATGAAATGTTTATTTATCTCATCAACAAGTGGAGTAAGCTTTTTGAGATCTTTACCTGATTTATCGCCAAGAAAGACCTTTAAAAGTGAGTTAACAATGGACATGCCAATTTTTATTCAAATTTATCAAAAAAATAACCAATTATAATTAAATAAGATTAATACTCATCTTCATTCCAGAGGTAATCTTCTTCTGTGGGATAGTCTGGCCAAATTTCCTCTATGGAATCGTATACATCACCTTCATCCTCTAAAGATTGAAGATTCTCTACTACCTCTAGAGGAGCACCAGTTCTAATTGAAAAGTCAATAAGCTCGTCTTTTGAGGCTGGCCAAGGAGCATCACTTAAGTAATTTGCAAGTTCTAATGTCCAGTACATTATTAATTTTTTTCAAAAATATATTAAAACTTCAATATTCCAAGAAAAAATTATTTTTTTAGCTTAGAAAATGAAATTAGTAGAAGTAAAATTGAAATTAGAATACTTATCCTTGCAATGTAATCCCCATTCTTACTGTAAAAAGTTCTTTTATCAATTGTATATGCTTTGCCTGATAATGTACCCTTATCATCAAATGGTAATTTAGCTTGATATTCCCCAACCTCATTAATAATTGTAGAAACACCAGAATTTGCACTTCTAACAACATACCTTCTATTTTCTATAGCTCTTAATCTAGCATAACTTACTAAATGTCTATGCCCAGGAGAATCAAACCACCAAGCATCATTAGTAATTATAGTAATAAAATTTGCACCCAAATCAACATATTCAGCAACGTACTCTCCATAAATAGTTTCATAGCAAACTATGGGTACAGTTTTCAAATCTTTATTTGAATGTTTAAATAATTTTCTATCAGATGGATGCTGAACACCTTTTGAAACAGTAGTACCACCTAAATCAATCATTACATTTCCAAGTAGTGGCTCAAGAAAAGACTTTAGAGGCATATATTCACTGCCAACAACTAATTTAGTCTTATGATTGTATTCAAATCCTTGATCTGCAGAAAAATTTATTGAGGAATTATAGTAATCTACCCATAGGTTATCTCTTACAAAATTTGCTGTTTTTGAGGGTTTATCCTCTTTATTTTGATATAATTTAAAAAATTGAATACCTGAGATAAGATTTGTTTTTTTAAATTCATCAAGAAAATTGCTTAGACTATCATGAAGCTTTGTATATTCAAAATATTCTACATTTTCGCCATAACCTTCAGAAAAGAATGTTTCGGGTGCGATAACAAAATCATATTGTTCTGATTTTAATTTATCATATGTTAGCTCTTTAAATGTTTCAAAATAATCAAGATTTGTTGATGAATTACCATATTTTGCTGCCCAAGGATCTATTCGAGGCTGAGTTAATAAGACCTTAAACTCTTCACCTAATTTAACAGAAGGTTTAACTATAGATGAAATTAAGATTGGAACACAAATCAAAACAGATCTTGCAAATAATCTTATATAGAATCTTCTTTTATCACCAAATTCATGGAAACTTTTTATGAGACTGAAAAGAAAAACATTAGAACATAATACCCAAAGGGTTCCTCCAAAACTTCCTGTGAATTCGTACCATTGAATCCAGTTTATTCTTTCAGAGAATACATTACCTAAATTAAGCCAAGGCCATGAGAACTCCCAATTTAAGTGAAATTTTTCAAAAGAAATCCAGAATGTTATAAGGAACAAAAGTCCTGCTTTGAAGTCAATCTTCCTCTTTACTCTGCTGTATAATAAAAAGATAATTGAATAAAATGATGAGTTTACAACATTTGCAAAAATTGCGCCAGGTAAAGTTGTATATACAATCCACCATGTTGTTAAAAGATTCCAGATTAGAAATGATAAATAGGAGTAAAAGAACAATCTAACATTTTTCTTTTGATAGCTATCCCTACTAATTATGTCTTCAACGTAAAGTAAAGGAATTAAACTTGTAAATATTAATGGAGTAAATCCATTTATTGGCCATGAAGATGCTAATAAAATTCCTGATAGTAAAGAATAAATGAGAAGTCTACTCACTTTAATAAGTTTAAATACTTTGTAATCTTAATATTACAATTTTTTTATAAATTGGAAACACAAATATCATGATAAAAGCCTTTATTCCTAATATTCTCACAGCACTCAATCTTTTATGTGGTTGTTTTTCAATTGCTTTTGCATTTCAATTTCAATTTGAAGTAGTTTTAATTCTTGTATTATTAGGAGTCTTTTTTGATTACTTAGATGGCATTGTTGCAAGAATTTTAAATGCTGAATCAGAGTTTGGTAAGCACTTAGATTCTCTTTCTGATATAGTTACAAGTGGAGTTGTTCCAGGTATTATAGTATATCAGTTATTTAAATTATCGGGAAATCGTGTTACAGATTTTAATTTGGACCTAAACTTAGAACCAATAATAAATTTAGATCTAATTTTCTCAATCTCCCCGATTGCGTTTACAGCTTTTATAATTACTTTAGGTTCTGCCCTTAGACTAGCTAAATTTAATACTATTGACTATACTGATGAATTCGAAGGTTTACCAACACCTGCTAATGCTCTATTTTTTGCCTCATTTCCAATCTTGATGGAGCATTATTATTTTCTAGAATCTAAGGAATATTTTCTTAATAATTATACTTTAATTTTATTAGTTGTATCAAGTTTTATTCTTATGAATGTTCCCTTTAGACTATTTTCATTGAGAATTTCATTAAGAAAATATGATTTTAATATTTTTAAAATCCTTACTGTAGTTCTAAGTATACCAATAATTTTAATTTTTGGAATTGGTGGGTTTTGTCTTATAATAATACTTTATCTTTTCTTAAATGTTTTGAGGAATCTTTGGTCTTTATTATAAATTATAACTATATTTTTTTTCTTTTAAACTCAAAATTTTTACCCAAGTATACTTTTCTGACAATTTCATCTTTTGCAAGATCTTCTGGAATACCCTCTTTTAATATTTTTCCTTCAAACATCAAATAAGTTCGATCCGTAATTGCAAGTGTTTCTTGAACATTATGATCTGTAATAAGGATTCCAATGTTTTTCTTTTTCAAAACAGAAATAATTGACTGAATATCTTCAACTGCTATAGGATCAACACCAGCAAAAGGTTCGTCCAATAATAAAAAGTTTGGGTTATTTGCTAGAGCTCTAGCAATCTCAGTTCTTCTTCTTTCACCACCAGACAAAAGATCACCTCTATTTTTTCTAATGTTTATTAATCCAAACTCCTCCATCAACTGTTGAGCTTTCTCTTTCTGTTGATTTTTAGAAAGTTCTGAAAATTCTAAAACACCTAATATATTATCCTCAACAGAAAGCTTTCTGAACACTGATTCTTCTTGAGCAAGATACCCTATTCCTTTTTGAGCTCTTTGATACATAGGGTATGAAGAGATAACTTCTTTATCAAGAAAAATATCACCCTTTTCAGGTTTTATTATTCCAACAATCATATAAAATGATGTGGTCTTTCCAGCACCATTTGGACCAAGTAAACCAACAATTTCTCCTTGATTTACTTCAATTGAAATATTATTAACTACTTTCCTTCCTCTGTAAGATTTTGATATGTCCCTTGCACTTAAAATCATCTAACAAATATTATGTATTTAATTTTTTATATCCAATTTTTGAAATAATAATACTTATTTCATAAAGTATTAATATAGGTATACTTACTATAATTTGGCTAGCTATATCAGGTGGTGTAATTATTGCAGAAAGACTCAAAACTATAACAAGAGCAAATTTCCTATTTCTTTTTAAAAAATCTGGAGTTACTAAACCTACTTTTGTCAAATAATGGATAATAATCGTAAGTTCAAATATCAAACCAGACGCTAGTACGGATGCTCTTAATAGACCGATATAGCTACTTAAGTCAAAATCATTGAAAACCTCTGAGCTAATGGTATAATTACCAAGAAAATTTATGGATAATGGTGTAACAATATAGTAGCCAAATAGAACACCAATAAAAAAAAGTAATGATGAAATAATAATAAAACCTCTTGCACCTTCTTTTTCCTTTCTGTATAACCCAGGGCTTATAAATTTCCAAAATTCATAAATTACATAAGGAAATGAAATAATAAAACCAGCTAAAATAGACGTCCAAAGGTGAGCGGAAAATTGCCCTGAAACTGTTCTACTTTGAACTCTAAATGGAAGTTCTTCAAAACAAAAGGCATTGCCACCAAATGATTGAGAAATTGAGCAAAATAATTCATAGCTAACAAAGTTTCCTCTTTTAGGTCCAAATATTATTTGATCAAAAATTATGTCTTTTGCTAAAAATGCTACAACTGCTACTAATAAAACTGCAATTGTGGATCTTATAATGTGCCACCTTAGCTCTTCTAGGTGATCTAAAAAAGACATGTCTTTCGAATTACTCATCGTTTATACCTTGTTTGATAATATCTAAAATATGAACGACTCCAATAAAACTATCATTATTATCAACGACTAAAACCTGGCTAATATTATTCTTCTTCATAATTCTTAATGCCTCACTAGCCAAAATATCTGATTTTAAAACTTTGGGATTGTTGCCCATAAATTCAGAAGCTTTTATATCCTCTATATTCTTTCTTTTTTCAATTACTCTTCTAATATCCCCATCAGTAATTATTCCAACAATCTCTTCATCTTTTAATACTGCTGTAGCTCCATACATTTTAGATGAAATTTCACTTATAACTTCTGCAAAAGATGATAATGGATTAACTATGGGTATTCTTTTATTATCAACTAGGTTTTTTAATGAAAGATTAAGCTTCTTTCCTAGACTCCCAGATGGATGATATTCTCCAAATTCATTTGGAGAGAAACCCTTTAATTTTTGAATTGCCATTGCAATTGCATCTCCAACAGCAAGATGACAAGTTGAGCTGGTTGTTGGAGCTAAATTATTGTGACATGCTTCTTTTTCTATATCTGTATGGATAAACATATTAGACATTCTATCAAGAGATGAACCCTTTTGACAAGATATACCAATGAGTTTAATGTTAGCTTTATTTAAGTAGTTTGAAAGAGAAATTATTTCATTTGATTCACCACTTTTAGATAGACAAATTACTACATCTTCTTTTCCTATAACACCCATATCTCCATGAAGAGCATCTCCGAGATGTAAAAAAATTGATTTTGATCCGGTAGAATTTAAAGTTGCTGATATTTTCATTCCAATAATTGCACTTTTACCTATACCTGTTAAGACTATCTTACCTTGACAATCCTTAAGTAATTCAACAATCTTACAGAAGTTTGAATCTATAATCTTTGAGAGTTTTGAAATAGATTTGGATTCAAGTTTTAATGTATCAAGTGCAGTATTTTTAATTATATCGGAATTAGTCAAAATGGGATTTTTTTTTTAAATTATATATAGTACAAATTTATAAAATTTGAAACAACCATATTTTGGATAACTTAAAATTAAGTTTAAAGAAACACTTTGGTTTCAATGAATTTAAAAACCAACAAGAATCTGTTATA
>CACMVZ010000013.1 GCA_902617285.1 uncultured Bacteroidota bacterium
CTTAATGTTTCTCCATCAAGTCTGACTGAATAATCACCAAATTTTTTATCAGAGTCAATCCAATCAGCATTTGGTTCTTTATTGTTATTAATAAATACCTCAAACTCAAACTTCCAGACATCTGAAAAATTGAATAGTGCATCAAAACCATACAAATTACCGTATGCATCTCCTTCATAATATCTGTTTGAAGCTAGTAAACCAATTTGTGTTTTAGAATTAATAAAATTTTGATACCTAATAACGTTACTAAAACTTTTACCTACTACACCAGAAAAAGATTCATATTGAGTTGGCACCAGATAAGGTGTCTGTTCATCAAAGGCGCTTAAAACATATAGTCTAGACTTTCTTCCTTGGTTAATTATCTTTGATGCAAACGATGGATCATTGATTGACCTAGAGTAAAATACATCAATCTGATAATCCATTGCATCGATTCCTCGATTAAAAAAAGGTCTTTTTTCGGGGTAGTTAATTGCAGTAGGTGAATTTATATCAATTTTAGTTGCGTCTGATTCAACCTGAGAAAAATCTGGATTAATAGTTGCTTCAACAGATAAATTTTTATTTAATTCAAAATTGAATCCAACACCATAATTAAACTCAGGCTTTTGATAATCTAACCTATCGCTGTAGTTATCCCTTGTGCCGGATAAATTTGAACTTACATACGGAAGAAAGTTAAACTTTTTATCAATCTCTATATCATTCATTACAATCGTATGGTCAAGGAGACATAGCTGGCAACTTGCATCTCTACTTGATTTACTGGTTGCAGATCTAACTTCAACACCCTCATTCTCATCATCAATATACCCAGTAAAAATTTTTATTTTCCACGATTGATTTCTTCCATTAGGGAATGGCAATTCTGAGAAAGGTATAATAAATTCCAACTCATAACCATCATCTGTTAATCTACCAGTAGATTGAAAATCAAAATTTACATTAGAATTAAAATTGGGTCCACCTCCAAAGCTAATTCCAGGAATTCGAATTGCATCACTTTGACTTCCAGAAGGATTTGAATTAATGATAATATTGTTTCTCGCATCTCCATAAGTATCGATAGCTAGTCCTGTAAAATCCCCTCTCCAAATAGCTCTATTATCCCTTGTGGTAAGAGGAGCAACTACTTTTTTTCTTATAGCCTTGACTCCTACATATAGAAATTTGTTAGAATAAGAAAAAAAACCAACTGTCTTTTGAGAAGGTAGTGTATTTAATCCAGGCTCTTGCTCATATATCAGCTCTAACATTTTAGCATTGTCAATTTCTTGATCAGATACAACTCCATCAAGAATAAATTTTTCCTCTTGAATTTTATTTAATACTAAAATATTTTCCTGAGAAAAAGAATATGAGCTAATTACGAGAAGAAAGAGTAGAAGTAGTTTTTTCATAGTTTTGGATTAGACCTAAGAACTTTTTAAAAGTTTAATCAAGGTTAAATCTTAAGACCAAAAAATTTTTTTATTCTAAGAGAGTACCTAATCCAAATAGCTATCATACACCAAAGTGAACCTCCAGGAATCCACCAAAGTAATGCTAAAAGAGCAAAAAATTCCTTTTTATTTGCTTTTTTAACTTTTCCTTTAAGATTACTATAATTAAGGTTTTTCATAAATACTTTACTGTTATGAGATCAGCCTAATTAAAACTATACTTAATAGAGATTATATTATTTGTAAAATCTGAAATAAATTTTTCATCATACTTTTGAAAAAAGTAACGAATAATAAAACTCTGATTTTTATTTAATTCTTTTTTTAGACTTATACCGTATCTATGTGCTTTTTGGTCACTACCATCAATTTCATTAAAATACTCATAAAATAATTTTGGTCTATTCTTCCAATCTTTAATTTTAATTTCTGCAAGGGGTCTAATACGAATTCTTTTTTTAAATCTATTTTCTCTATCCAAAGAAACCCTATTTTGATATGCTAGTCTAAGCTCAAAATTCAATAAATCAGTATTAAATCTTTTTTCAATACCTAAACGATATCTATACATATTTTCAAAGCCTTGAACACCTCCAGAATTATCGTTTCTATAATAATATCTTAGTTGACCTGATAGTTTTAATTTTTTTAAAGGAGAAAATGTAATTTCAGATTCAGTAATATAACTATCTACAGTATTAAAATCCTCTTTTAGTCTAAAATGCTGACTAAGTGCTAAAGAGATGTTATTATTTATGTCAAGATTATATTCAATTTCTGACCACCCCCTAAAATCATTATCCTGGGAATAAACTGAGCTTAAAAAAAATAACATTGTAAATAGTAAGTATGCATTTTTTTTGGAATCAATAATAAGCATGAATAATAGCAGTATTTAGTTTTTTGTCGATTTTAAAAATTTTAAATGATTTTATTTTTATATCTAATTTTTTTTCAAAATTCATTATCTCATTTCCTATTGAATCTTTAATATTACTGTTATATTCAATCTGAATTATTACTCTTCTATTTATGTCTTCATCTAATGGGTGAGATAAGTTTTTATATGATAATTTTTTTAATACGATTTCCCCAAATAGTATAAATAGTATTATGATAATATTAATTATTATTAATTCATAAACTGTTAAAAATTCCTCAGACAAGGCATTAATAACAGCGACTCCAATAGTAACAAAAAGATATGTCATTTCTTCTGTTTGGAGTGGCAGAGTCCTGTACCTAATAATACCAAAAATTGCAAAAAGTCCTAGTGCCATTCCGAGGTTAAGATCAAAATTTTTTAATGTATAACACAAAAAGAAAACAATTAAGCTTATCATCATGAACGTAAATGAAAATCTTTTTAAAACTGTTTGTCTTGATATAATAAATATCATTGAAGCAATAAAAATTGTATTAATTGAAAATCGAACTAATGCTGTAGTCCAATCAAAATCCATAAGCAGGGTTTGAATCATAGATATACAAAGTTAATAAAGATTATTATGTTGCCATTTTTATTACGGAATCTACAAACTTGTCAAGCTCATTGGTAGTAGTAAAAATGTTTGGACTTATTCTACAGCCTCTAACGTTTGCATAATCAATAGCAACTGTAAATATTTTATACTTATCCATTAACGTTCTTGCCATCTCTTCAGGTGACATGTTAGAGAGTCCAACATTTCCAATACCACAACTTCTATTAATATCTTCGGGCGTATTTACAATTACGTTTTCAATATTCCTAAGTCTATCTGACCAGTATCTTTGTAGAAATCTCATTCTTTTCTCTTTTCTCTTGATGCCTATCCAATTCAAATAATCAATAGAATTAGATATCGCAAGATCTGTATGAACCGGATGAGTTCCTATATGATTAAGTCTTCTAATATCTGCTTTATCCGTGTTACCATTTGCAAGCAACGGCCAGATTCTGTGAGTTTTATTTTTATTTACATAAAGTAATCCAGCTCCAAGTGGAGTTGCTAACCATTTATGAAGACTAGAGCCATAGTAATCACAATTAAAATCATCAATAGAAAAGTCAAACATACCTACGCAGTGAGCCCCATCAACCATTACTTCAACTCCGTGACTATGTGCCATTTCACATATTTTTTTAATTGGTAATATCTGACCTGTAATATTTATCATATGGCATACCATTATCAATTTGGTTTTCTTTGTGATTTGACTCTCATAGAGTGATACTATTTCTTCATCATTCTTAGGGTGATTTGGCACTGAAATTATTTTATTTATTACACCATACCTGTCAGATATCTGCTCAAACATCTCTTTCATTGTTCCATAATCTTGCTTTGCATATATTGCTTCGTCACCTTTCTTCCAGGGGAACCCAGATATTATTAGGTCAAGCGATTCAGTTGCATTTCTTGTTATTGCAATTTGATCAGGAGTTGACCCCACAAGTTTGGCAAGCTCTTTAGTTACTCTCTGTTTATTTTTATTTAGATCATATCTCATATAATATGAGCCTTCAATGTTAACATGCTTTACATGTTTAATAAAATGATCTAGAATAGGCTCCGGAATTATATTATAATATCCACTTTCTAAATTAATATAGTCATCCTTTAAAGTGTAATGAGACCTTACTGTTTTCCATAACTCATCATCGTTGTCAATTTTTGGCAATTTTTTTAAAAGAGAATTATTTTTAGATAACTCAGAGGCTGAGATTAAAGGAGACAAAGATAAAGTACCAAGTGCTTTTATAAAATTTCGCTTATCCATTTTATTCTTAATTTTACCTCAATTTAGTGAAAATGTTAAAGGAATTTAGTTTTTATTTATTGATTTTCATGCTGTTAACAGCTTGTTCAAAAACTTCAGAGGAAACATGTAAATCAGAAATAAAGCTAATTGCATGTACAAAAGAATATATGCCAGTTTGTGGGTGTGATAATCTAACTTACTCAAATAAATGTGTTGCAGAATCTCAAGGTGTAAATAGTTGGATAAATGGTGCCTGTGACAATTAATTTTACATAAATTTACATTAAACAATTGCTTTGAATTTAGATCGTTACTCTGATAATTTTTTTGAGGTAAATCATTTAAATGGATTCCTCCCTAAAAAAAGTCCACTTGCAGTTTTGCCTGAAAGATATAATGAGCTGCAAGTGCTAATTGATGAAATGCCAATAAAAAAAGCTAATGGTCAAGATGGTCTATTAGCGATAGAAGGAGCAATTGAAGATGCAGTAAAAAAACTAAAAAATTATAAGGATTTAGTAAAAAATGAAGATGACATATTTATTATTCAAGCATTATTCAGAGCATATGCTTTTCTTGCTAGTGCATACCTTTTAGCTCCCTCTCATTTTAGTTTTCAAAAAACTAAAAAGTATGGAGAAGCTCATAGAGTGTTACCTTCTCAAATTTCAGAACCCTTTGTTTTAGTTAGCAAAAAGCTTGATGTATATCCATTTTTAGATTATCATTATGCTTATTCTCTCGGTAATTATGTTAAAATTGATGACTCTAAAGGGTATGAGTGGGAAAATCTAGCAATGGCTGCAAAATTTTCTGGAATGGATGATGAAAGAGGATTTATAATGCTTCATGTTGATATTAATCAGCATTCTCCTCAACTTGTTGGAAGTATTTTAGACTTTATTAATGCAAAAGATAACCACGGAGTAAACAAATCATTAAATAATTGTTTATCATCTATGAAGAATATTAATGAAAGAAGACAAATTATGTGGGAGGCTTCAAGATGGAAACATTATAATGACTTTCGAGTTTTTATAATGGGAATTAAAGGTAATGATGAGATATTTGGTGATGGAGTAATATACGAGGGAGTCTCTGAAGAACCTGTTCAATATAGAGGTCAGACTGGTGCTCAAGATAATATTATTCCTACTGCTGATATTTTTACAGGAGTAATTAATTATTACCCTTCAAACGATTTAACAAAATATCTTTTAGATCTAAGATCATATAGGCCGAAATGTATTCAAAATTTCTTGTCAGATTTAAAAGATGAGATGAAGGAAAATAGACTTTTTAGTTATATAAAAAAAACCAATAATGAAGAGGGGTTATGTATATTAATCCAAATTCTTGACGAAATTTATTACTTCCGAAATGGACATTGGCAATTTGTTCAAAAGTACATTATGTCTAATACAAAATATGCAAAAGCAACTGGAGGCACACCAATAATTTCATGGATTCCAAATCAAATAACTGCTGTACTTAACTATATGTCAGATGTATTGGAATTAATTCCAGATAATTCAAGTTTCATTGATAAAGCTTTATTTTCTGAACAACTATCAAAAAAAATATCTCTTTTAGATAAACAGCTTCAGCTCCTTCATGGTGATAATTATAATGCTGAAGATGTCTTTGCCTTGAATAAAAAACACAAATTAAACGACGATTAATTCTAGTCAATTATTTGGTAGATTAAAATATAATTGAGTACTTTGCATAACATAGTACCTGGTTTTATATGAGTACAGATAATTTTAAGATTCAAATTAGAAAAGGGCTACTAGAGTTTTGCGTTTTGCAAATTATTTCTAGAGGTGAAGTCTATACGTCAGATATAATCGATGAGCTTAAAAAGTCTGAGATAATTGTTGTGGAGGGCACGTTATATCCTTTATTAAACAGATTAAAAGCTTCTGGTTATGTAGATTACAAATGGAAAGAATCTAACCAAGGTCCACCCAGGAAATACTATGTTCTAACTGCTGAAGGAACTGACCACTTGAGCCAACTTAAGATATCATGGAAAGAAATTGATAAATCTGTTAAAAACATAATGACTATAAAAAAATGAAAAAAACACTCAGTATAAATATTGGAAGTAAGGTTTTTAATATTGATAATGACGCATATGAACTTTTAAAAAAATATCTTAATTCAATAAAATCTTATTTTGAAAAAATTGAAACCGAAGAGGATATCTTATTGGATATAGAGACTAGAATTTCAGAAAAATTTAGCTCAATAAAAAACTTTAGTGAGTCACTTAATTTAAAAGATGTAAAAAACATAATAAATGAGATGGGCTCAGTTGATGATTTTAAGGAGATATATGAGGAGTATTCTAAAAAAGAAGAAAGTGAGTTTAATGAATCAACTCATAAAGATTATAAAAATGAAAATAGAAAAATATTTAGAAATCTAGATGATAAAGTAATTGCTGGTGTTGCCTCTGGGATTGCAAATTATTTTAATATTGACCCCGTAATATCAAGGCTACTATTTTTAGCTTCTTTACTTACAGGTTTTGGGCTTGTTGTTTATATCATTTGCTGGATTGGCATACCAGGGAAAAGAGTTGGAATGCTTAATTCAAGTAAAAGGCTTTTTAGGGATGGAGATAATAAAATTTTAGGTGGAGTTGCTTATGGAATTGCAAATTATTTTAGTATAGATCCCGCAATAATTAGGATAATATTTATTGTTTCTTTATTTCTTGGAGGGTTTGGATTTATTACTTACATATTATTATGGATTTCAATACCTGAAGCTAAAACTGTAGAGGACAAGATGAGAGCTAAAGGGTATGAAGTTACATTAGAAAACATCGAAAAATATGTAAAAGGAGCATTTAAAAAAAAAGATGATGAAGAGAATCTTTTAATTAAAATAATTTTATTTCCGTTTAGATTAATTGGACCAATTATATCAGGAGTTTTTTCTTTATTAATACCACTCTTTAGAATTATCATAAGTTTAATTCTATTTGTTATTTCAATTGTGTTAATAGTACTTATGGTATTATTTTCTCTAGGACTATTTAATTTAATTAATTATGAGAATTTTATATTTGGTAGTATTGAGGGAGCCTATATAAGTGGAATAGATCTTTCAATAATAATTGGAGAGCTTCCAATATACTTATCAATATCAATAATTTTATTTTTCCTGGTATCATTATTAGTAATGATTATATCAGTTTCAAGAATTCTTTTAAATGCAAAAAATATTAACCCTACAACTTTTATTGGATTACTTTTTGTAGGGATTATTTTATTTGTTTTTAACTCTGTAATTATATCTCAAGTAATAAATGAATGGGAGGATACAGGACAAATTCAAGAATGGATTGATGATGGGGTAATAAAAATTGATAACTGGAAAACATATAGATATTAGTTTTTAGCTACATTTGCGCCTTGAATAAAAAACACAAATTAAACGACGATTAAAAGAATATATTATTTTGTAGATTAAAAAATAATGAAAAAGATAATTTTAATCCTGGCCATGATGTTTTCAATTGGTTTGAAGTGTCAAGACAATATTCACAATTACATTATTGGCCAATGGGAATTTAAAATAAATGTAAAAGAAGTAATAAAAAACTCTAATGAGTTAAGCGGTTTAGAAAAAATAGCAGCAAGAGCTTTTAGTGGAGTTATTGAGAAAACATTAGATGAGACAAAAATATTATTTGATTTTAAAGAAAATAAAACTGCTGAAATAATAGTAACTAGAAAAGAAGAAACAAATAGCAGGGTTGTTTTTAATTGGAAGATTGATGAAGATGATAATTTAAGATTAGACGAAATCTATGATCAAAACGAAGTTCGTTTAGGCAACACTGCATATTGGGCTTTTGATGAAAATAAATTGATTCCATATGATAAAGAGGCAAACATCAACGAGGGAATATTATTAATTAAAGTAAATTGAAAAAAATTAAGTATGAATATTGAAAGCAAAGTTTTTAATAGGGATTATTTAATTTTTTTAACTCTGTAATTAAATCACATTTAATAAATGAATGAGAGGAGATAGGTCAAATCTAGGAACGTATCTATAATGGGTAATAAAAATTGATAACTGGAAAAACATATAGATATTAGTTTTTAGCTACATTTGCGCCTTGAAATGAGAAATATAACACTTTACATTATAACCCTGTTTATTTCAAACCTTAGTATTGCTCAAAAACAATACATACTTTCAAAAACTGATGGTTCAAAAATAGTTATGGATGGATTTATCTCAGATGATGAGAAATCTATTTCCTACAAAAAAACGGTTGATTACGAGTGGCAACCGGGATACAATACTCCAGCTAAATTAGAAACAGATGTTTTTATGAGTTACACAGACGAGTATATTTACTTTGGAGTTAAAGCGTATACTGATCCGGATAATATTAGAGGTCAAGTAAGACCCAGGGATGAAATGGAAATGGGGTTAAATGAAGATATAGTATTTCTAAGATTTGATCCTTATCTAGACTCAAGGAGTGTTTACTTACTTGCATCAAATGCATATGGAAGTCAGTCAGACATTAGAGCCAAACAAGCGACAAATGATGAAGAAAGATATGATTCTTCATTTAATGCAATTTATGAGACCATATCAAGTATAAATGAGGATGGATATACTGTTGAGTTTTTAATTCCATTTACTTCAATACCGCATCCTAATGCTGAAGATAAAATATGGGGATTTAACGTTACAAGATATTTTACTCTTGAAGGAAATGGAGTATTTACCATGAGTGATAAATATGACAGAGATAATCCATGTAGGATATGCCAAATAGATGGTAGATTAATAATGAAAAATGTGCCTTTTAAGAGAAATACTGAATTACTTCCTTATATATCATCAAATCTTTCAGGAGAAAGAGTTTCAGATGGTCAACCAATAGAGTATGGGAAAAGCAAAAATGAATTTGGAATAGGAATTAAATATGATATAAATTCAGCATCAACAGCTGAGCTTACAATTAACCCTGATTTCTCACAAATAGAGGCAGATGAAACTCAAATTGATATAAATTCAGCATATGCTCTTCAATATCCTGAGTTAAGACCATACTTTAGTCGAGGGATGGATTTGCTAAATTTTTTAGACGGTGCATTTTATTCAAGAACAATAAATTCTCCATCTATATCATCTAAAATTACTCTTCAAGATAAAAATTCAAGTTCTATAATCCTCTCGGCTGTAGATCAGAAATCACCATATTTGATTGGTGGTGAGGATAAATCTTATTTTGGCGAAGGAGGTGTTAGCTACATTAACACATATAGGCACCAACGAGTAGTAAATCAAAATACAAAATATGGATTCTTTACAACTAATAGATTCTATGAAGGAGGTGGAAGTGGAAATTTATTGGGAATCGATGGACTTTTTACAATTAAAAAAATCTGGAAAATTCAATTTGAATTCATTAAAAACTTTAATGTTGAACCAATTGCTAACTGGATAGATAGTGATGACACTTTTAGCAATAAAACTGTAGAACTTGATGGTGAGAAGTTCAATGGTCATGCAAATTACTTGAGACTAATTAGAAAAACTGAGAACTGGGAGTCAATTATATTTTACAGGGATATATCGGCAAATTATAGAGCGGATTTAGGATTTGTTCCAAAGAATAATAGAAGGTGGTTAACTATTTCTCAAGGATTTGAAAAACTAATTGGCTCTAAATTCCTTCAAGAATATAGAATAACTGTAAAAGGAGATATTACAAACAATATTAATGGAGAAAAGAAGTCAAGAAATTTAGATATTGATCTTGGAATAACTACAGTTGGTGCCACAACAATTAATTATAATTATGATATTAATTTCTTTAGAAATTATTTAGGTAAAGACTTTAGGAATGTAGGTAAGTCAACATTTTTAATCATAAGTAATCCTACAAAAGAGCTTAGTCTTTTAACCAGGATAGTGTTTGGAAGAGAGATTGCTTTTAATGAAGATGATCCGGAAATAGGAAGAGAAAGTTCAGTCTTTTTCAGCCTAAATTACAAGGTGAGTAATAATTTAAATATTAATCCTTCATTACGATTTTCGAAATTGAAGAAAATTAATAAGCCAGGTGAATTCTACGACGGCTTTATTGCAAGGCTATCATCTAGATACCAATTTAATAATGATTTAAGCCTAAGGATTATATCTGAATATGATGATTTTAATGATAAATTTTATGTCCAACCTCTACTTGAGTGGAATCCAAATCCTTCTACCATTTTCTACATTGGAGGTAATCAAAATTCATCAAATATATTTAATATAGATCCTGAAGAATTTAATCCATTCTTAATAAACAGGTCTCAGTTTTTCATTAAATTTCAATATCTTATTGGAGTATAATAAGAAATTAAAAATACCTCCGGAAAAAGTATAGCTAATCAACTAATTCTTGCATTAGAAAAAAAATTAAAATAAAAAGCTAATTAATTTTTTGATTTACTAAATTTAAGTATGAAGAATAAAATTTTACTATTAGCACTTGTTATCACTTTTTCATCTTGTAGTATTTTTCAAAAAACAAAAACCTTTACTCAAGATGTTGATGGCTCAGTTATTGAATCAAATAATGTCTTACAAAAGTTTTTAGGCACTTATGAAATCGAAGTTTTTAACCTTCCGGATGGAGGTGATGGTAAGTTTAGTATGAAAGTTACAAAGGAAGGTGAGGGCCTTAAAACAACTTTTACAACAGAAGAGGCTAGTCAAACAATTGATATTATTGGAACTGGAGTTGAAGAAGGCATATTATACATAGACATTTACGTAAAAAGTTATGGTATAAATACTGCTTTTGAAATTTATGTTGAAGGTGATCAAGTAACAGGATATCTTGCAGATATGTTTGAACTTGTTGGAACAATTTCTAGATGATTATGAAAAAAATAATAGTATTATTTACTTTATTTAGTTTCACTTTTTCCTCATGTATATCTTTAAAGATAAACAAATCAGTTGAAGGTTCTATTTCATCAACTGAAGCTAAACCTGCTCAAAATAAATTTGAAGGCAACTATAACTTATCTATCTCATTTGGTGAGCCTTATGGTGATATAGATGTATCATTACAAATATTTTATAACGACTTAAAACTTTCATCAACAATATCATATTTCAATGGAGTGGAGTATATTCCAGTAATAGTAAATTCCACTGAATTATTCGAAGGTGCAATTTTTATAAACTTAGTTGATCCTGAAGCTAGTAATGTTGTAATGGAGGTTTATTTTGATGATGAGAATTCTATTTCAGGTTTTTATGCAGGGCAATTTAAATTTAAAGGTGAACGTATTAAATAAAATAAAAGGAATTTCTATTATAGTTTTTAGCATGCTAATTTTATCATGCTCTTCTACTAAACCTATCACCTATTCTATTGAGAATGATCCAAACGCTCTATATTATGGAGTGTACGAATTTGACGTTGAAATTCCAAGGGTTCAATTTCCTTTTGAAGCTTCTCTAACAATTGGAACGTCAAAAAGAGGGAACATTACCTCAAGAATTGTTTGGACTTTTCAAGGACAAAGTTTTTACGACTCAGTGGTAAGAGACTTAATTATTTCTAATGGACGAATTAGTTTTAATACTTTAAATTCAAATAATGTTAGTTCAGATATTGAGTTTTATTTTACCGGAGAAAATAAAATAGAAGGATATGCTATCACTGTACTAGATCCAGTTCGTGGCGTACCTAGCGGAACGGTTTTTAAGTTAGAAGGATTAAAAGTTGAATAACTATTGGGATATCTCGTACTCAAATTCCCATAAAGGATTATCTAGTTTATTTATAATGTAATTTAGTGTAAGCTCTTCACCAGATAGTATATCTTTATCCGTAATAATTCTTATGTGCTTTATATTACCAATTGATTCATGAGACTCAGAAACAATTGCTTTACAATTTGGCATTTCATGATGATTAATAAATGCTCCTAGTGGGAGTCTAATATAATTATCAGGAAATCTATTATCATAAACATGTGAAATCCCAAGATCAGTATCTGAAGGTATGTCTTTAGTTGCAAATACCCCTAACCCTTCAATTTTACTTTCTTTGATAGTAATTGAATCTGGTAATGGCCTCCACTCTTTTTTTTGATTCATAATATCAATTTAAAAATAAAAATTCAATTGAACTGAAATAATTTAAATCTTAATTACATTCAATTTCATACTCTTGCCAAGATTTATTCGGTGCAGAGTTTGGGAAGTAGTAACATTTTTTTGAACTATCAGGAAAAATTACATATTTATAAAACGCTGTTGGGACATGAGCTCCTGTATCTAAAACTATATGTGAAGAGTCAAACTCAAGATATATTTCGATATCAATATCGCCAAGCTCATCAGCCCATTGCCTTACCTGTTCTTCCAATTGAACCCAGGTACCTCGATTTAAATCGTCATATTGAAGTGCAACATTTAAATATGAAAAAGTAGAATATAAATTCTCATATGAATCATTGAATGATCCTGCTGGAGCCATATGTCCTCTATCCCACCTATTTGAATAATAGTCTTGATCATCGGAAGTGTAAATTGAATCTACAGTATAGAATTGCATTCCATCCCTATCAGCGTTCTTAACAATATCTCTAACTGTATATTTTACCCAATTAGGTTGTTCATATTTTTCATTATATGAAATTTGAAAGATATTATTTGATACCAAAAGAGAATCAACCCTTGCTCTTGTTAATGAATTGGTGTTTGAATTATTTTCATTCTCTGTTTTAACTGAAGTCGAATTCTGTTTAGAACAGGATGTAAAAAAAATTAAACAAAGAATTAAATATCTAATCATTAAGATTTAACAAGTTTTCTCATAAGCCCTTCTTGAGCTACTGATGCTATCATAGTTCCATTTTCAGTGAACATACTTCCTCTAGCAAACCCTCTTGCATTAGATGCACTTGGACTTTTCATATCATATAAAATCCAATCATTTATAGAAAAGTCTCTGTGAAACCACAGTGCATGATCAAGGCTTGCGTAGTAAGCTCTTGTTTTTGCAATTTCTTTTCTATGAGGTAAAGAAGCAGAAGCCAAAAGCTGATAATCACTAACAAATGCTAATAATTGATGATGAAAAGAAAGCGGTAAATCAATTTTATCTTTTAGTCTCAGCCAACAATGGTTATAAGGAAGATCATTTTCTTTTCTCATGAAAATGTTTTTACCAACAGGTTTAAACTCAAATACTTTTGGATGAGCCATAAGGAAAAGTTGATACTTCTCTGCTAATTCATCCCTATGCTTTTCTGCCTGTTGAAAATCAGTCAACAGTAAATCTGGACCAAGAACATTTGGCATTTGAACTTGATGATCAAAACCTTTTTCTTTTTTTTGAAAAGAAGTTGCCATATTAAAAATAGCCTTGTCATTTTGAAATGCAACAACTCTCCTAGTTGTAAAACTTCCTCCGTTTCGAATTTTATCTACTTCATAAGTAACTGGTATATCAAGATTTCCAGGGAGTATAAAGTAACCATGCATTGAGTGGGCGATTCTATCATCTGGTACTGTTTGATATGCAGCATGAAGAGACTGACTTAAAACTTGACCCCCAAAAACTCTACCCCAAACTGTTTCATAATTCTTACCCTCAAATCTGTTATCATCAATTTTTTTTAAAGTTACTATATCTAATAATTCTTTTATATCCATAAAAATTTTTAATAAACCCCAATAAAATTAAGCCTTCATGAAACAAATTTACTAAAGATTTATTATCTTATACCCTTAAATAAATTAAACTTTTAATGAAAAAAATATTAACCAACGCATTTTTGGCAATAACTTTTTTTGCTTTGAATGCACAAGAAATCAATATAGTAGAATATGATTTAGATAATGGATTACACATTATACTTCATCAAGATAATTCTGCTCCTGTAATATCAACAGTTCTTCAATATCATGTTGGATCTAAAGATGAATATACAGGCATTAAAGGCTTTGCCCATCTTTTTGAGCATATGCTAGGTAAAGAGACGAAAAATATGAAATCTGGAGAATGGTATAAGATATATAGATCTAGAGGAGGTAATGGAAATGCATCAACAAGTGTAGATTTAACGTCATACTATGTAACACTGCCATCAAATAGTCTTGAGTTAGCTTTATGGCGATACTCTGAAATTATGTTACATCCTATAATTGATCAAGAGACAATTGATGTTCAGAGAGAGGCTGTTAAAGAAGAAAAAAGACAAAGAGATAATCAGCCATATGGAAGGTTTTATCAATATTTGAAAGAAAACTTTTTTGAAGTTCATCCATATAAGTTTCCTATAATTGGCTTTATAGAAGACTTAGATAGTTCATCTCTAGAAGATTTTAAAGATTTTAAAGAAAAATTTTATTCACCAAGTAATGCTGTATTTGTAATTGCAGGAGATATAGATATTGATGAAACAAAAAAGCTAGTTTCATATTATTTTGATGAAGTCCCAGATCAGGGGGAGAAACCTATTAAGTCATACCCAAAAGAAAAACCTTTTGAGCAGAAGAGGGTTCAAGAGTTTGATCCTAATATTCAAATTCCAGCTCTATTTTATGCATTCAGGACTCCTTCTGCAACTGAAAGAGACTCATCAGTGCTTAATTATATCTCAACATATTTAAGCGGTGGTGAAAGCTCAGTCTTATACAAAAAATTAGTTGATGAAAAAGAGATGGCGCTAGCTGTTCAAGCAATTAATATTGATCAAGAGGACTACAGTATGTTTGCAATTTTGATATTACCTCAAGGAGAAACCAGTTTTGAAGATTTAATAAATGAAGTTGAAGTTGAAATAAGTAAAATTCAGAAAGAAATGATTTCTGAAAATGATTATCAGAAAATTCAAAACAATTTAGAAAATATTTATGTATCATCTCTTGGGTCAGTTAGTGGAATAAGTCAAAGTTTAGCTAGATATCACAATATTTATGAGGATGCATCAATGATTAACAAAATATCAGATATAGTAAGGTCAGTTTCAATAGAAGAGATTCAAGCTGTAGCAAATAAATATCTAAACAAAGATCAAAGATTAATAATGGAATACCTTCCAGAAACAAATGAATAAATCATGAAAAAAAATTTAAAATATATATTTATGCTTGGAGTAATTAAGAAATTAATCATATTATCAGTTATCACTGTTTCATCCACTTTATATAGTCAAGTTGATAGAACAATGCCTGACGCTGGGCCAGCTCCTGTTATTAAATTTAACGAGCCCTTCACCAAAAAATTATCAAATAACATGACGCTTATGGTAGTTGTAAATAAAAAGCTTCCAACTGCATCTGCGACATTGATTATTGACAACCCTCCTATCCTTGAAAAAAATCTCTCAGGAATAAAAGATCTAGTTTCAGCTACTATGGGAAAAGGTAACAAGTTTCAATCTAAAGACGAGTTTATTGAAGAAAAAGATTTTATGGGTTCATTTTTGAGTTATAATTCAAGTGGAGGTTCTTTCTCTTCATTGTCAAGATACTTTGAAAGAACAATGACCATGTTTGCTCAAGGTGCAATTTATCCAGTTTTTGATAAAGATGAATTTGAAAAAGAAAAGAAAAAGTTAATTGAGGCACTAAAAATTGATGAAAAGAATTCTGCATCAATTGCAAGAAGAGTTGAAAATGTTATTGCATATGGTGATGGTCATCCTAGCTCTGAGTTTACAACCGAAGCTAGTGTGTCTAATATTAACATTGATAACATAGAAGAATTTTATAATACTTATTTTAAACCAAATAATGCTTATTTAGTTGTTATTGGTGATGTAGATCTTGAGAATACAGTCAGTTTATCTGAAAACCTATTTTCAGAGTGGAGTTATTCCAACACCTTAGATAGTATGTTTGGTCAAGACTCAGAGAATGAGTTTACCGATCCTGAAATTTCTAGCTCAACTAAGATACATGTTGTTGATGTCCCTAATGCTGCAAATGTTGAAATTAACTTTCAAAATGTTGTGGATAGAAAAACAAGTGATAAAGACTATTTCTCTGCAAATGTTGCAAATAGAGTTTTAGGAGCAGGACCTGAGTCCAGACTATTTTCAGTAATAAGAGAAGAGAAAGGATATGCATATGGTGCTTACTCTGGTTTGCCAACAAACTCTAAAAGAAAAACCAAATTTCAGGCAAGAACAACTGTAAGAACTGAAGTTGTTGATAGTGCAATAGTTGAGATGTATAATCAACTTGCAATTATGAGAAATAATCCAATAACTGATGAGGAACTTTCAAATGTTAAATCAGGATACTTTGGCTCATTTGCTATGTCAATGGAGGAGCCAACTACAATTGCAAATCAAGCTTTATCTATTAGAACAGAGAATTTACCGGATGATTTCTACAAAACCTTTTTGAGCAATTTAAATGAGGTTACCAAAGATGATGTAATTGAATCGTCAAATAAATTTTTCTTGATAGATAATGCTCAAATTGTTGTTACAGGTAAGATTAGAGATATAATGGATAAACTTGAGAATATATCTCTAGGTGGAAATGAAATTGAAGTTGTTTATCATGACAATTATGGTAAGATAATAGGTAAACCTGATTATTCTATTGACTCAAGTATTACAGCTGAGACAGTTGTAAAAAATTATATTGATGCTATAGGTGGTAAGGAAAAGTTATCTAAAGTTTCATCAATTGAAACAAAGGCAACTTCTAATATTCAGGGTACAGTTTTAGAAATGTATAGTATAAAAAATAATCAAAATCAATCTTTAATGGAAATGTCCGCTATGGGAATGACTATAGCTAAAACTGTTTTTAATAAATATCAAGGTTACAACGAAGTAAATGGTCAGAGAATTCCATTGACAGAAGTTGAACTTGAACAAGCTATTATTAATTCTGCTTTATTTTCAGAATTAAACTTTGATTTCTCCCTAGTTCAGCTTGTTGGAACATCTGATGTTGAAGGAGAGAAAGCATATGAAATAAAAGTGACAGATAACAAATCTGTTTTTTACTCAGTTGATACTGGTCTAAAATTGAAAGAAGTGGAATCACAAGAGGTTGAAGGAAATCTAATTGTTGGGGAGACTTACTTTAAAGAGTATGAAGAGGTTGAGGGCATTCTTTTACCTAAGGAAATTAATCAGGTTAGTGCTTCAATTCCAATACCCGGAGGAATTACATTTAAAGCAACTTCAATTAAGTTAAATGTTGAGACTAATGAATCTGACTTTAACTAAGAATTAATACTTTTAAAAAAAGGCATCTAATATTTAGATGCCTTTTTTTTTGTTACAAGATATACCCCAACTAAAATAACAGAAGTACCTATAAACTGGATTAATTTAAATTCCTCTCCATCAAGTAAACCCCAAAAAATTGCAACTATCGGAATTAAGTATGTTGTTGAAACTGAGAAAACTGGAGATGAGATTGCTAAAAGTTTTATGTATAAAACTTTAGCAATTGCTGTTCCAAAGAATGCAAGTACAACGATGTAAATTATTGACTCTATTATTAAAGGATCTGAAGTGAAAGTTTGGAATGGAAATTCAGTAAAGAATAGAATTATAGCAGCAGGTAAAAATAGAAATATAAAACTCATTCCAATTATTGCAACAGCTGAAATACCTGGTAATTTATATTTCAAAATATTAGCATTTACCGCATAGAAAAATGCAGCTAAAATTGTAAAAGAAACGTATAATAAGTTTAGACCTGAAATTAAAAACTCAGTATTAACTAAAATTAGAATTCCAACAAAACCTATAAGTACACCTACAAATTGTTTTTTCAAAAATTCCTCTTTAAAAAATAAAACACTTATTATTAATGTAAATAAAGGTGTAAGTGATACCATTACTCCTGCTACAGCACTAGAAATTTCGGTTTCTGCAAATGCAAATAAATAATTTGGAAAAAAGGTTCCAATAAATGCTGAAAAAACCACCCATTTAATTTTATCTTTTGGTATATTCTTAAGCTTATTGATACTGAATGGAACAATTAGAATAGCTGTAATTATCATTCTTAATGAACCTAATTGTACAGGAGTTAATCCTGTTAACCCTTTTTTTATTAGTATATATGAACTACCCCATATTATAGATAGTATTATTAATGTTCCCCATTTTCTAACTCCAATATTCAATTAATAATTTATTTTGGTAAGATTAACTTTACTTGTTTAATTCTTTTTTTATCTACAACTTCGATGATAAATTTATAATCGTTATGATAAATAATCTCACCAACTCGAGGAATTTTTTTTGTTTTTTCAATAAGTAGTCCCCCTAAAGTTTCAATTTCAGTTGATATTTCATCAAAAGTTGATGAGTCTTTTAAATTAATTGATCTATAAAAATCCTGTAAATTGATTTTGGAATCAAAAATATATGTATTATCATCAAGCTTAGAGAACATAGTTTCTTCTTCATCAAATTCATCACTTATGTCACCAAAAATTTCTTCTATAACATCCTCTAGGGTAATTATTCCAGAAGTACCTCCATATTCATCAACAACAATTGCCATATGGATTTTTTTCACTTTAAATTCAGTTAAAAGATCGTCAAGTTTTTTGTTTTCTGGAATATATAATGGCTTTCTTAACAATGACATCCAATTAAAATTATCATCTTCAATATGAGGTAAGAGATCTTTGACATATAAAACTCCCTTAATTTTATCAAGGTTTTCTTCATAAACTGGAACTCTAGAAAACCCCTGGGAGATAAGCTCATCTATAATTTCATAAATTTTTTTATTGGATTCAATAGCAAAAACATCTACCCTAGGACACATAATCTGCCTTGTTTCAACATTACCAAAATTTACAATTCCTGTCAAAATCTTCTTTTCTTCAGAACTTGTTTCATT
>CACMVZ010000014.1 GCA_902617285.1 uncultured Bacteroidota bacterium
GCAAAATATCTCCAATAAATAATATCATCATACCTATAATACCAACTTCGATAATTGTCTCTATAATAGGATTGTTTATTGAGCTTAAAAATGGATTATCAATTGAGGCAAACAGTATTACAATTGTAATATTTATAAAATTATTTGAAATTAAAATTGTTGCAAGGAGTCTTTTAGGTTTCTCTAAAAGAGCTTCAATTTTTTTAATTAATCTATTAGAATTCTGTTCTCTAAGATTAAATTTATCAAGAGAAAAAAAAGCAACTTCACACCCAGAAGTCAATGCCGATAGAACTAAAAAGACTATTATAAGTGTCAGCTTTACTATCACCTCTAAGTAATTTTTTGAGTTTGTTTTAGAAAACTAAAAAGGTAGGTCATCTTCTTGTTCTGTAGACTCATGATCAGAAGATATTTTTGGCTCTTCTTCCAAGCTAACTTTAGATTCATTCTTTGAAGATAAAAATGTAAATTCATCAACATTTACCTCAGTAGTGTATTTATCAGATCCATCGTCAGCTTGCCATTTTCTTGTTCTTAGCTTCCCCTCAACATAAAGTTTGTCACCTTTAGATAAATATTTCTCACAAATTTCAGCTGCTTTATTTCTAACAACTATGTTATGCCAATCTGTGTTGGTTACTTTTTCATTAGTTGTTTTATTTATATATGACTCATTAGTTGCCAATGGAAATCTTGCAATACAACCACCATTATCAAAATGTTTAATTTTTACATCATCTCCAAGATGGCCAATTAACATTACTTTATTTAACGTTCCACTCATCGTTTAAATAATTTATGACTAAATATACAAAATTCAACTTCCTAGATTAAGTACTTACTAATAAAATTTGAAATGGGTACTGGAAAAGTAAAATCATTCAAATTAGATATATCATATCCATCCTTAACAACTGTATTTAAATTAATTAAGTAAAAAGCAATGAACAAATGCTGATGTGATAGTACATGTTTATATCTAATTATTTCATGTTTAGTATTACTGATTTTCAATTTATTATTTTTTAAATATTCCGAGAAATCACTACTTAATAAAATATCGTCGTCTAAAACATCTTTTTCAATTAATGGGAACTGATAGAGTTTATACCAAATATCTTTTTCTTTCCTTTGATTAATAAATGTTTTACCATTATTGCCTTTAAAAACTAAATAATTAAAGTAGCGTTTTCTGATTTTTTTCTTTTGGGTTTTAACTGGTATTGAGTCTACTTTGTTTTTTTTAAACGCTAAACATTTTGAATTAAAAATACATAATTGACAATCTGGAAACGGGGTGCATGATAACGCTCCAAACTCCATCAAAGCTTGATTAAAATCTCCTGGCGTTTTAGTTTTTTGAATCAGTTTATTAGCAAGTTCCTTTATTTTTTTCTTTCCTTGAGCTGAATCAATTGGTATTTTAACTCCATAAATTCTTGATATAAATCTTAAGACATTGCCGTCTACAACTGGGTTATATTTATCAAAACAGATTGATGAAATAGCAGAAGCAGTATAATCCCCTATTCCTTTAAGTTTTATTAATTGATCATAGGTTGTTGGAAATTTTCCACCTAGATCATTTACTATGATCTTTGAGGTTTTATGTAGATTTATAGCTCTATTATAATATCCAAGACCTTGCCAAGATTTCAGCACTTTATCCTCATCTGAATTTGCTAAATCATAAATAGTAGGAAATTTATCTATAAAATCATTAAAGTATTTTTTGCCCTGAGTTATTCTTGTTTGTTGAAGAATTATTTCTGATACCCAAACTCTGTATGGATCATTATTTTTTCTCCAAGGTAGATCTCGTTTATTTAAACTGTACCATTTTAAAAGCTCTATTTCTAAGGGCATATATATAGTAATTTATATATAAGTATGGCACTAATTTAAAATTTAAATTTATATATTTGCTAGCCTTAAAAGCTAATTGTATAACCAAATAACAGAAAATGACAAAGGCAGATATTGTAAAAAATATTTCAGATCAAACAGGGGTTGATAAAACTGATGTACAAATGATCGCAGAAAAATTTATGGATGAAATTAAAAACTCACTCCAAAAAAATAATAACGTTTACTTGAGAGGGTTTGGAAGTTTTATTGTTAAAACTAGAGCAGAAAAAACAGGTAGAAATATTTCAAAAAATACAGCTGTAATTATTCCAGCTCATAATATTCCTTCTTTTAAACCCTCAAAAACTTTTGTTGAATCTGTTAAAAAAAGTGTGCCAGTCGGCTAATTAAAAATAACAAGTATGCCTAGCGGTAAAAAAAGAAAGAGACACAAGGTTGCGACGCACAAAAGAAAAAAAAGAGCGAGAGCAAATAGACACAAAAAGAAATAGTGTTTTGGGATACACTCTAAACATCCCAAGTTCTTTGAAATAAAATATAACGAAAGTTATATTAATGTTGAAAATGTTTAACCTTTCTACTTAATTGTAGAAATAAATTTAAAAACAGTGAAAAAAGAATTGATTATTAGATCAAATTCAAATGCTGTTGATTTTGCAATGCTCAATGAAGGAAGACTAATTGAGCTTGATAAGGAAGTAGGTAAAAACAAGTTTTCAGTAGGTGATATTTTTGTTGCAAAAATTAGAAAAACTATTCCAGGTCTTAATGCTGCATTTGTTAATGTAGGTCACGAAAAGGATGGTTTTCTTCACTATCATGACTTAGGTCCAAAACTTTTATCATTATCAAAATTTGTTGATGAAATTGATAATAAAAAAGTAAAATCTTTTTCATTTAATAAGTTTCAATTTGAAAAAGATATTCCAAAAAACGGACTAATTAAAGATTGTCTCAATGCAAAGCAGACAACTTTAGTACAAATAATAAAAGAGCCTATATCAACTAAAGGTCCAAGATTAAGTTCTGAGATTTCTTTAGCAGGTAGATTTATGGTTCTGATTCCCTTTTCAGAGAGAATCTCTATTTCACAAAAGATTAAAAGTCAAGATGAGAAAAAAAGACTAAAAAACTTAGTTAAGAATATTAAGCCAAAAGGATTTGGAGTAATTATTCGAACAGTAGCAAAAAATAAAACTGTAAGTGAGTTAGAAGGAGATCTTAAAGATTTGATTTTAAGATGGAAAAGACTTTGTATAAACTTTAGTAAAGCAAACTCTTATCCAACAAAAATCTTAGGAGAAATTAATAGAACCACATCTAAATTAAGAGATGTATTTGATGATTCGTTCTCAAATATATATTTAGATGATCCTAATTTATATTCTGAGATAAAGGAATATATAAAAGTTATAGCTCCAGGTAAATCTTCAATTGTAAAACTCTATAAAGGTGTAACTCCAATTTTTGAAAAATATGGAATTGAAAGACAGATTAAATCATCATTTGGTAGAACTGTCTCAATGCAAAAAGGTGCATATCTTATTATTGAACATACTGAAGCTCTTCATGTGATTGATGTTAATAGTGGAAACAGATCAAATAAATCAAAAACACAAGAGGAGACAGCTATGGAAGTAAACTTAATAGCTTCAGCAGAAATTGCGAGGCAATTAAGATTAAGAGATATGGGAGGAATTATAGTTGTGGATTTTATAGACTTAACTACAAGAGAAAACAGGAAAAAGCTTTTTGATCATTTCTGTGCAGAAATGGCAAAAGATAGAACAAAACATAAGATTCTTCCTCCAAGTAAGTTTGGATTAATTCAAATAACTAGGCAAAGAGTAAGGCCTGAAATGAGTATTAAAACAAAAGAAGCAAATCCAAATAAAGACTTAGAAGTGGAAGCACCTATTCTACTGGTTGACAAAATCAATGCTGAACTTAACAAGATAGTTAAGAATTCGCGCTATAAAAGTGGAACAATTTATATTCACGTTCATCCATTTGTAGCAGCGTATATAAACAAAGGTCTATTTTCTTTGAAGAATAGATGGAGTTTTCATTATAAAAGGGTAATTAAAATTGTACCCAGAGACTCTTATTTATACCTTCAGTATAGCTTTACTAATAATAGATCTAAAATTTTAAAATAAAATGATAATAAAACCGCTTAGAGATTCTAAGCGGTTTTTTTTATATTATAAAATGGAATCTTCAGTAAAGAGAAAAATAGAAAATTATTGTGCTTATCAGGAAAGATGTCATTCTGAAGTAAAAAGAAAATTAAATAGCCTGGGAGTATTTGGACAAGATCTTGATGAATACTTATGCTATTTAATCGATGAAAACTTTTTATCTGAAACCAGATTCTCTGAGGCTTATGTAAGGGGTAAATTTAATAATAACAATTGGGGTAAAGTTAGAATTATTAATGAGTTAAAATCCAGAAATATTTCAGATTGGAATATTAATAAAGCATTAGCTCAAATTAGTGAAGAAGAGTATAATGATAAGCTTAAAAACTTATGCGAAAAACAAATTGATACTGCAGAAAAACCCTCACCAAAATTAAAAGATAAAATAATTAGGAGTCTTACTTATAAAGGCTGGGAAATAGATAAAGTAATAAAACTTGTTAATCAACTAACAATGTAACTTGATTGTTATTCATCTCAACAGTTCCAGACTCAATTTTAAGTATTGTTTCTTTATCAGAAATTTCAAATTGATCCTTAACACTAGAATCAAGATTCAACTTACCAATAATTTTAACTTCTCCTTTCTTTAAAGTAGAGACAATAGGTGCATGATTATTTAGAACTTGGAAGTCTCCTAGTGAACCTGGAAAGAGAACTGAATCAACTTCTCCTTTATAAAGAGTTTGCTCTGGAGTAATTATTTCTAGATACATTGTTATTTTGTTTCAGCAAGCATTTTTTCACCTGCCTCAATTGCCTCTTCAATAGTACCCTTTAGGTTAAAAGCCGCTTCAGGAATGTGATCAAGCTCACCATCCATTATCATATTAAAACCTTTGATTGTATCCTTGATGTCAACCAATGCTCCAGGGATTCCAGTAAATTGCTCTGCAACATGAAATGGTTGTGATAAAAACCTTTGAACTCTTCTTGCTCTTGCTACAGCTAATTTATCTTCTTCAGATAACTCTTCCATACCAAGGATAGCAATTATATCTTGAAGTTCTTTGTATCTCTGAAGTAATTCTTTAACACGTTGAGCACAGTCATAATGCTCATCTCCTAATATTTCAGGAGTTAAAATTCTTGAAGTAGAATCTAGTGGATCTACTGCAGGATAAATACCCAGTTCTGCAATCTTTCTCGATAGTACAGTAGTAGCATCTAAGTGCGCAAAAGTAGTTGCAGGTGCTGGATCTGTTAAATCATCAGCTGGAACATATACTGCTTGCACAGATGTAATTGATCCATTTTTTGTTGATGTAATTCTTTCCTGCATTGCACCCATCTCAGTAGCTAGTGTAGGCTGATATCCTACAGCTGAAGGCATTCTTCCAAGAAGAGCAGAAACTTCAGAACCAGCTTGTGTAAATCTGAAAATATTATCAACAAAGAATAAGACATCTTTTCCCTGACCATCAGCTCCTCCATCTCTAAAATATTCAGCAACAGTTAGTCCAGATAGTGCAACCCTTGCTCTAGCTCCAGGAGGCTCATTCATTTGCCCAAATACAAAGGTAGCTTTTGACTCTAATAATGCCTTTTTATCAACTTTACTTAAATCCCATTCTCCTGCTTCCATAGACTTTTTAAAATCATCCCCATAATTTATAATTCCTGATTCTATCATCTCTCTCAATAGGTCGTTACCTTCTCTAGTTCGCTCACCAACTCCTGCAAATACAGAAAGACCTCCATGACCCTTTGCGATGTTATTAATTAGTTCCTGAATTAGTACTGTTTTACCTACTCCAGCTCCACCAAATAATCCAATCTTACCACCTTTAGCATATGGCTCAATAAGATCAATAACTTTTATTCCTGTAAATAAAACTTCAGTAGATGTTGATAGTTGATCAAAGTCAGGAGCTTGCCTATGGATAGACATCCCGTCATCATTAATTTTAGGCAATACTTCAAGACCATCAATTGGGTCGCCAACAACATTAAAAAGTCTTCCATAAACTTCTTTACCAATTGGCATTTGTATTGGGTTACCTGTTGCTACAACTTCTGTACCTCTGCTGAGTCCATCAGTTGAATCCATTGATATTGTTCTAACAATATTTTCACCTATGTGAGATTGAACCTCAAGAACTAAGATAGTACCATCTTCTCTTTTAATCTCAAGTGAGTCATATATCTCAGGTAGGATACTTTCTTTTGATGAGAACTCAACATCAACAACAGCTCCAATTACTTTTGAAACTTTACCTATATTTTTTGACATTTTTTACGTTTATAAAATTAAAGTGCAAATATATGTTGTATGATTATATTTTAAAAGCTAAAATGCCTTCAATTTTGATAATTTATCAAGAAAAACACAACAATAAATTGGATGTTTAATCAAAGTTCAATTTTTTGTTTTTCAATTGATTTTATTGCTAAAAATGAGTATGCCTTTACAACAAGGTTAAGATGTTTAAACCGCGCATCCCTAGTAAAACCATTCTTATATCTAAAGAATATTTGTTGAACTATTACAGCTATTTTGAATAGTCCGAATACAAAATAAAAGATAATATTTTCAATTTTATTTCCGAATTTTTCAGAGTATAGATTAAGAATTTTATTTCTTGTTGGATTATTGCTATCTAAAGTTATATTAAGGCCAACTCCTTTAATAAAATCTGGATCATTATGTTGAATCCAATAAGCAAGAGATGTCCCTAAGTCCATAAAAGGATCCCCAATAGTACACATTTCCCAATCGAGTATAGCTTTAATTGATAAATCATTCTCATCTAAGACTAAATTGTCATATTTAAAGTCATTATGAATCAGTGAGACATATTTAGATTGAGATATATTTGACTTTAACCAGTCCATGACTATTTCCATTTCCTTTAATTCTTCTGTTTTTGAATTTTCATATCTTTTACACCAGCCATGAACTTGTCTAAAATTATAACCTTCAGGATTTCCAAAATCACTTAATCCAATTTTATTTATATCAATTTTATGAAGTTCAACAAAGGAGTTTACAAACTGTTCTGATAGAATATTAAATTGAGATTTATCTTTAACGATTTGACTATAATTATTACTCCTTAAAATTATACCTTTAACTCTCTCCATTAAATAAAAATCTGAGCCAATAATATCCGTATCAGAACAATAGTGAATTGGATCAGGGGTTTTATGATAGCTATCTTTAAGTGAGGAAAGAACTTTAAACTCTCTTGACATATCATGTCCAGATTTAATTTTTGCACCGTGAGGTGGTTTTCTTAGAACGTATTCCTTTTCATTTGACTTAATTAGATAAGTAAGATTAGAGTAACCTGAGGGGAACTGAAGAATGTCAAAACTTTCAATATCAAGATCTATAATCTCTGAAAGATATTCGAATAGCTTTGAATTATTAAGTTTTTCATCATCTCTTATTTCTGTAGGCCTATCAATTAATTTTTTAGACATTATTTAATTGAACTTTAAGATTTTTTTATTTTTTAAATGACTTAAGAATAAGTCTCGCTAACCTCGTTTTATGAACTTCATCTGCTCCGTCATAAATTCTGGCTGCTCTTTCATGTCTATAAAATGATGATAGTATAATATCATCTGTAACTCCCAATGCACCGTGGACTTGAATAGCATAATCAACAACTTTTTGAAGCACGTTAGCACAATAGAATTTTATAATTGAAATCTCAGCTCTTGCATTGGAAGCTCCTAATGAATCTATTTTCATTGCAGTTTCTTTAACCAATAATCGAGCTGCATTAATTTCAGCCCTAGACTCTGCAATCCAGTTTTGAATTGTTTGCTTATCTGAAAGATAAACTCCATCTTCTAATTCTCTTGATATTGCTCTTTCGCACATTAAGTTAAAGGCTCTTTCGCACATACCGATCCATCTCATACAATGATGAATCCTTCCAGGTCCAAGTCTTTTTTGAGCAATAGCGAAACCATCTCCCTCAGAACCTAGTATATTTGATTCGGGTACAATAACATTTTTAAATTTTATTTCTGCATGACTCTCCCAGCCCCCACCAGGATGTCCCATTATAGAAACATTTCTAACAAACTCAACTCCTTCAGAATTAGTAGGAACTATAATTTGACTTGCTCTTTTATAGGGGTTTGCCTCATCAGGATCGGTTACTACCATTACTATTGCAAAGTCTGCTCCATCAAAGCTTGAAGTAAACCACTTATGTCCATTTATAATATAGTTTCCATTTTCTTTTTTTGCTATTGTACCCATTCTTGTAGGATTTGATCCTGCATAACCAGGTTCAGTCATGGCAAAGCAACTTCTTGTCTTTCCCTCTAAAAGAGGTGTTAAGTAATCTTTTTTCTGTTGAGAAGTCCCTACTTCAATTAAAATTTCCATATTACCAGCATCAGGTGCTTGGCAATTAAATACATAAAAACCATATGGACTTCCACCAAGTATTTCACTAATCTCCCCATGCTCTTCAAGTGTTAGGCCAAGACCTCCATAATTAGTTGAGATCTGAGGCAACCAAAGCCCCATTTTTTTAACTTGTTCTCGAAGCTCGTTGAGTTTGGGGAGTTTTTCATCCCATTCTGAGCTGTATATCCATGGCTCTAATGAGTATAGTTCTTCTTTTACAAATTTTCCTATTTTTTCTTTTAATTCTTTAAATTCCATATTATTGGTATCTATAGTTGCTTCAATTTGGCATTGAATATATTAAAGAAATTGTTTCAGCAACACATACAGGTTTTGTTTCTCCTTCTACTTCAAAAATAATTTTAAAAGTATATTTAGCTCCACCTTCAACATCCTCTATATTTATTAACGAAACCCTGCCTCTAAACTTTGATTCGGCGGGTGTAGCATTAGGGAATCTTACTTTTTCTAAACCATAATTTACAGCAAGGGCAACATTTTTTAACTTTAGTGTCTGGAAGACAACCTGAGATGCAAAAGACAAAACATGGAATCCATGAGCTATAGTTTTCTTATATGGAGAATAAAGTTTTGCTTTCTCCTGGTCAATATGTATCCACTGTTTATCTTGAGTTAATTCTGCAAATGAATTTACTTTGTCTTGAGTCATTTCAAACCAATCCGAAATACCTATCTCTTTATTAAGGTATGTATTAAGATCTTCTAAATTTTCTATTTCCGTTGAATAAGATTTCTCCATATTATAGTTTTAGTTTATCATATATCCACCATCTATATTAAAGGTCTCTCCTGTAGTATAACTAGATGCATTTGATGCCAAGTAAACCGCCATTCCTGATATTTCTGAGGGTTCTGCAGCCTTTCTAATTGGTAGATCTTTGAGCCATATTTCTAACATCTCTTCATTTTGCCATAAAGCTGAGCTAAGTTTTGTTTTAATTAATCCGGGACAAATTGCGTTGGATCGGATTCCATATTTACCCCACTCCTTTGCTTGGGACTTTGTTAGCATACTAATAGCTGCCTTGCTAATTGAATATACTCCTAGGCCTTTGTCTGGTTTATGTCCTTCAACTGATGAAATATTAATGATGGATCCTGAATTATTTTCTTTCATGTATTTCATAACCATATTCGAAAGTTTAAACGCAGCTTTGACATTAATGTCAATAATCTTATTAAATAATTTATCATCTGCATTTTCAAGTCTATCAAAAACGGGATTGATTCCTGCATTATTAACTAATATGTCGATTTTACCGTATGTTTTTATAGTTGATTCAACTAGATTTTTTAGTTGCTCCTCTTCACCAACATGACACTCAACAGCCTCTGCCTTAAAGCCATTTTTTTTAATATTTGCAGCAATTTTATCTACACTTTCTTTAGTTCTACTGCTTAAAACTACATTTGACCCAAATTCAGCAAAAGCCTCAGCTATCGATGCGCCAATGCCTCTACTTGAACCAGTTACTATTGCAACTTTATCAGTCAAATCAAAAAGTTTTTTATACTGTATACTCATTTATAAAATTTTATATTTCCGTAATATACTAATTGATTTAATTTTCTATACCAAATAGGATATAAAAGAAGGAAAAAGATATTTTACCAATATTTTAATTGAGGTAGTATTTTTTATAGATGAAAATATTCTCATATATTTATTTAAACTGATTGTTAATTTAACTTAAATTAATAATTAAAAAAACCAACTTATTATGAGTGCTAATCAAGAACTATTTGAATTCAAATTTTACGAATGGGAAGAGAAGTTTAAAGATAAACCTTACCTAAAACAACCTTTTGGTGATGAATGGGAGGAATATACTTGGGGAGAGGTTGGTGATATGGCCAGAAGACTTGCTACAGGCCTTAGATCCTTAGGTCTAAGGGATGGTGCTCATATTGGAATTTACTCAAAAAACTGTAGAGAATGGATAATTTCTGACTTAGCTATTGTTATGGCAGGTTACGTATCAGTTCCTTTTTTTCCTTCTTTAAATGGAAAGGAACTTTCTTATATAATGGAGTATGGTGATGTTGACGCACTTTTTTTAGGAAAAATTGAAACATGGGATGAAATTAAAAATGATTTGCCAGACAATATGCCAATGATTACATTTCCACATTACAAAGGGTGTTCTAAGGTAACAAGAGGTTTAAAATGGCATGATTTTATAAATAGTCATGACCCAATTCAAGATCCTAACAAACCTAAATTATCAGATCTGTGGACAATAATTTTTACATCAGGTACAACCGGTAATGCTAAAGGGGTAATGCTTACATACCAAGCAATTGACGGCATAAAGGTTGTATTGGATGATCCAAATAACCCTTTAGGAATAAAACATGATGGGAATAATGATTTTATATCTTACTTACCATTGAATCATATTTTTGAGAGAGTTGTAATCGAATGGTGTTCTTTCAGGTATGGAGGTATTATTTCTTTCGTTGAATCAATTGATACTTTTGGCAAAAATTTAAAAGCTGTTCAACCACATGTTTTTGCTGCTGCACCTAGGGTATGGACAAAACTACAAGTAGGGATTCTTTCTAAGTTTTCTCAAAAAACATTAGATGTTCTACTTAGTATTCCATTACTTTCAGGAGTATTAAAAAAACTGATCAAAAAAGGACTTGGATTTACAAGAACAAGAATTGCGGTCTCTGGTTCTGCCCCTATGCCAGTTGAGCTAATTGAGTGGTTTAGAAAAATTGGGGTTTTTATAACTAATGGATATGGAATGACCGAGAATTGTGCAATTTGTAGCTCTGTAGATGGAAAGGATTTTAAAAAGTTAAATACTGTTGGTAAACCGCAAAAGGGAGTTGATTTAAAAATTGATGAGGAAACTGGTGAGATTTTAATGAAAGGGCCTTTTGTAATGACTGGTTACTATAAAAATCAAGAGCTAACTGATCAGACACTTAGAGGAGGTTGGCTCCACACTGGTGACAAAGGATTTTTAGATGAAGACAATTATCTTCATATCACTGGTAGGGTTGCAGATAGTTTTAAAACATCAAAAGGAGAATATATTGAACCTTTAACCTTAGAGCAATATTTTGTTAATATAAATGAAATAGAAGAAGTTTGTGTTGTTGGACTTGGTATTGCTCAGCCAATATGTCTTGTTCAACTATCTGACATAGGTAAAAAATGCTCAAATGAAGAAATTTCAGAGATATTAATAAGCAGATTAGATGAGGTAAATAATGAGCTTGTTAATTATAAGAGAATATCTACATTAATTATAGTTAAAGATGAGTGGACTCAAGAGAATGGTATAGTAGGTCCAACTCAAAAATTAAAAAGAGGGAAAATTCAGGATAAGTACTCAAATAACTATCTAAAATGGCATGAATCTGATGATAAAATCATCTTTGAATAATCCAATTATTTAATAAATAAAACTTTTCAAAACCAATGCTGTGTTAATTTTCTATTTGTCAGATGGAAAAATTTATATTAACTTCATAATTGAATCAGATTAGTATAATAGGTAGGATATATAAAAATCATGTACTTCCTGCGTCTTTACTTGTCTTAAAAACAAATAAACTAGTTAGACTTAAGATTTAACTTTCGTATAACAAAACCTAATTAATATGAAAAATATTTTAAATAAGTATTATTTAGCCTTTATGGCTGTGATTCTGTTTAGTGGCGCTTACTCTCAAACTCAAATATCTGGATCTGTAAATGATGCAGAGGATATGGTTGGGATTCCTGGTGTAAACGTTATTATTGATGGAACCAATTTGGGGACTGTAACTGATTTTGATGGAAAATTTTCCTTTAGTACAACTCAGGATCTACCTCTAACAATTGTTGTCAGCTATGTAGGTTATAGTGCCCAACGTGTTGAAATAACTTCTTCTAATCAAGATATCAATGTTATGTTAACAGCGGGACAAAATCTTGAAGAGGTAATTGTGTCAGCTTCAAGGAGAGCACAGAAAATTACTGACGCTCCTGCATCAGTTAGTGTTATTTCTACTAGACAAATTGAAAATTCCCCACAAGCTGCGGAACCATCAATGTTGTTGTCATCTGTTGCTGGTGTTCAAGTACAACAGCAGACTGCTAATACTATAAACTTTGAAATGAGAGCTGGTTCTGGAGTATTTGGAACTTCTACTTTCATTATGCAGGATAATAGATTCTTAATTACTCCATCTGCTGGAACATTTTTTAGTTTCCAACAAAGTTTATCAAACCTTGATCTTGCCTCAATTGAGGTTGTAAGAGGAGCAGCTGGTGTTTTATATGGACCAGGTGTTACTTCTGGTGTTGTTCATTTTAGAACTAAAAGTCCGATTGACTATCCGGGGAACTCTGGATCAATTTGGGGTGGTGAAATGAATACTATTGGTTCAGAATTCAGAATCGCTCGTGCAAATGATGATAAAACTTTTGGATGGAAAATTAACGCCAGGGTTAATTCTGGTACTGATTTTACATATGATGATGAATCTAAACTTGCTGCTGAAGGAGTTACTATTAATAGAATTATTCGACAGCCTGTTATAACAAACAAAAGAGTTGATCCTCTATTGTCTGCTAATGGTCCTATATTACTAGACTTTACTGGAGAAGAAAATGCAATTATTGATAAATATGAAAATATTGCAGTAAATACAACTCTTGAATGGAGACCAGATGACAAATCAAACTATAATCTAAGCGCTGGAGTTTCTAGCGGTAGTGGTTTGTTTTTTCAAGATCTAGGTATTGGTTACGCTGAAGGAACTGCTCTTTGGGGTCAGGCTAATGCTTCAATAGGAAATTGGTTTGCTCAAGTATCTGTTGATTATAATGATGGTGGTGGAGAAGATAATCCAAACTTTTTATATGGAAGTGGATTAAGACAAGTTGCTGAAAGAAGATCTATTGAGGCACAACTTCAATATAACTTTGATATACCATTTTTATTTGACTCAGAATGGACAGTTGGTTATGATTATAGAGATCATTTCTCTGATTCAGAGTACACACTTTATGGAATAAATGATGATGACGATCAGTATACTCAAAATGGTATCTATGCTCAAGGAACCCTTAAGCTAGCTGAAAAAATGGATCTTGTTGTTGCCGGAAGGTATGATCAACTTAACTTTATTAGTGTTGGTGAGTTTGCTCCTAGAGCTGCTCTTGTTTATAAGCCATCTGAAAAAACTACATGGAGGCTTGCATACAATAAAGCTCTGACAGCTCCAACCGCTTTACAACAATACATAGACTTCCCTGTGCAAGTAATTGCTCCAGGAATCTTAGATGTTTGGCTACACGGTCAAAATAACAGTCAAAGTTTTGGAAATTCAATTGACCTAGCTGCTGTTCCATTTGACATACCAATTAGTGCTGCTGCAAATGGTTTACCACTTTCTATTCCATATGCTGCTGTAAGTAGTTTAGCATGGAATGGTTTATATGCTCAGGCTCCTCAACTTCAACCATTACTTGCTCCTTGGGTAGCTCAATATGCTGGTCCTTCAGGTGGAACTGGTCAGCTAGTTGCGTATGATCTATTTGAGCCATCGCAAACAACTGGTAACCGAACAACTCGTAAAGCTAGATTCCAGTCTGTTGAGAACTTTGAAATAGGAGTCACAAGTGTGATAGGTGATAAACTGAAAATTAGTGCAGACCTATACTCTTATGTTAACACAGGATTTACAAACTTTACTGCTGTAGGTGATACTTATGGTCTAATTGGATCTAATGTTCCAGGTGATTTAGGTGCTGCTGTTGCTGCAGATGCTACAGCATATGTTACAGGAGCTCTTACTGCTGTTACTCAACAAACATACCAAGGCCTTGCTGCTCAACTTGGACTTCCTTACGAGGTTCTTGCATCAGGAGCTGCTGCTGCATTTGGTGTGCCTTCATTACAGGCTTCAATCGCAGGAGCAGTTGCTCAAACATTAGCTGGTATTAATGGTGCTATGCAGGCCGGTGGGCAAGGATATGTTGCTCAAGCCGGAGCTTTATTCCCTGCATTTGGTGCCGTGGAGTCCAATATGGTTCCTCAAGGTGACGGTGTAACTCATATTACTGCCGGATATATTACTAATGGTGATGCTAAAAGATCACACTGGGGTGCAGATTTCTCTATGGATTATTTTGCAAACCCTGATGTTAGATTATGGGCTAATGCGTCTTGGTTAAGTCAAAATGAATGGATTCCTGGTGAAGACAACGACGATGGTCTATTATCGACATCTTACTTAAATGCTCCTAAGTGGAAGTACAGATTAGGTGTAGATTATACTCCATTATCTGGGCTTGGTTTTTCAATATCATATCAACATGATAATAAGTTTAGATCAGTACAATCTGCATGGAGTGGAATGGTTGAAACTAAAAATTTAATTGATATGAGTGTCGGCTATAAGTTTAGTAATAATTTTAGATTTGACATTTCAGGAACTAATATAACAGATAATAAGTATTCTACTTTCCCTAATTTACCAGAGATTGGTAGAAGAGTTCTTGGAAAGATTACATTCAACTTCTAAATAATCACAATTTTATCATAAAAAGAGCAACTTTGGTTGCTCTTTTTTTTTGGATAAACTTTTATGTAACTATATTTGAAGCATACCAGCATCAATGAAAAAAGTAGGTATTGACTCTATATCATATTATGTCCCATCTCTTTATGTAGATATTGAGGAATTGGCTGAGAAAAGAAATATCCCAGCTGAAAAACTAGTGCATGGATTAGGGTTAAAAAAAATGGCAACTCCTGATTTTGATGAAGATGCTGCATCAATTGCTGCAAATTCACTTTTTAGATTAATCTCCGAAAACAACATTAATCCTAAAGAAATTGGAAGAGTTTATTTAGGAACTGAGAGTGGTGTTGACTCCTCAAAACCAACATCATCGTATGTTGTTGAAATACTTGAAGAAATATTCAGGGATAAATATGGGGAAAGATGTTTTATGAATTGTGATATTGTTGATCTAACATTTGCCTGTGCAGGTGCTGTAGATGCACTCCAAAACTGCTGTGATTGGGTTAGAAATGGTGATAATAGAAAAGCAGTTGTTATAGCATCAGATATAGCGAAGTACGAGCTTAACTCTACTGGAGAATATACACAAGGTGCTGGTTCTGTATCTATGCTTATCTGCGAAAATCCATCTATTATTTCATTTAATGGCTCTTGGGGAGTATCAACAAAAGGTATTGGTGATTTTTTTAAGCCAAGAAGACAATATAAAAAAGCTAATATTTTAATAGAGGCAGCAAAAATTCTTAATAAAGAAGTATCACAAGAGGAAGCGGAAACCTTATTAGAAAATACTCAATCAAAATTCTGGTCTGATACAAATGATATTATTGAAGTATACAAGGAGGAGCCTATTTTTGAAGGTCAATTTTCTAATGAAAGTTATAAGGCAAGAGTTTATGAAGCAATTGAAGATTTCAATAATCAAAATGAAAGAAATATTTTAAAAGAATGGGAAAATATAATTTTTCATCTTCCATATGCATACCACGGTAGAAGAATGATTACTGATAAATGGATAGAATGGATGAAAAAAAATGGAGATTCTGAGAATATATACGCAGAAGTAGGTAATCCAAAGTCTGAGATAGATAAAGAATGGATAAAAAAAGTTTCAAGATCTAGTGTCTATAAAAATTTTGTTGAGCAAAAGATTGCTCCTGGCGAAAAGGCATCTTCAGAGATTGGAAATATGTATACCGCTTCAATTTTTATGTCATTAATTAGTTCACTAGTTGAGGCATCATCAAATGGTAATGAATTTGCTAATAAAAAGATTGGATTTGTTAGTTATGGTAGTGGTTCTAAAGCAAAGATTTTTGAAGGCACTGTCCAAAATAATTGGAAAGATAAAATTAGAAAAATAAATCTTTTTCAAAATCTAGATTCTAGAAAAAAAATTAGCATAGATATCTATGAGCAACTTCATAAAAGAAGGGTTTCATCCAATATTAACAATAATCAAGGGATTATCAAGTTGAAGAATATTGACGAGGGTGAATTTACAGAGGGTCTTAGAAATTATTTTAAATATTAAACTGTATGAATATATTAGTTTGTATAAGTAATGTCCCCGACACAACTTCAAAAATCAATTTTACTGACTCTGACTCAAAGTTTGATAAAAATGGTGTTCAATTTATAATTAATCCAAACGATGAATTTGGGCTGACTAAAGCTGTTTGGATGAAAGAATCAAATAATGCTTCTGTTACAGCTCTTACTGTTGGCGATCCTTCTTCAGAGGCTATACTTAGAAAATGTCTTGCAATTGGAGCTGACAAAGCTATTAGAATTGACTGTGAGGCTCTAGATGCATACTCTGTTGCAAAGGAAATTGAAGCTCATTGTAATGAAATCAATTATGATGTAATTATTTGTGGAAGAGAGTCAATTGACTACAATGGAGGTCTAGTCCCTGGTCTTCTTGCTGGTTATTTAGATTATAATTTTATTACAAATTGTGTTAGTCTTGATATAAATTCTGATAGTGTAAAATGTTCAAGAGAGATCTCTGGTGGAATAGAAACTAGTGAATGTAAATTACCAATTGTAATAGGTGCCCAAAAAGGTCTGGTCGAGGAAAGTGATTTAATTATTCCCAACATGAGAGGTATTATGATGGCACGTCAAAAGCCATTAGAAGTAATAGAACCAAAAAATTTTAGTGCTCAATCAGTTGATAATAAGTTTTTTAAACCTGAAGAAAAAGGTGAAGTAAAACTAATAAATGCAGATGAGATTGATAAGCTTATTGACTTATTAGAGAACGAAGCCAAAGTATTATAGATATGTCAGTATTAGTATATTCAGAATCAGAGAAAGACAGTTTTAAAAAATCTTCATATGAAGCTGTCTCATATGGAAAGTCTCTTGCAGATAAAATGGGAGTTGAATTAATTTGCGTGACATTTAATTGTTCAAATTCCCAAAAATTAAAAAATTTTGGTGCTGATAAAATTTTCAATATTGAAAGTCAGAACTCTCAAGAGTTTACATGTAAAGTGTATTCAACTTTATTATCAAAAATTATAGAAACTCAGAATGCATCAACTATAATATTATCATCATCTCCTGACTCAAAATATTTGGGTGCATATTTAGCTGGATATTCTGGTGGTTCATATATTTCTAATGTGGTAGAGCTTCCTGAAAGTATAAATCCATTTATTGTAAAAAGAAGTTGTTTTACGAACAAAGCATTTTCTTCTACTGAACTTAAAGGTGATGTAAAAATTATAAGTATTTCATCAAATTCGTATGGGATTTTTGAAAAGGAAGGTAAGGGTTCGCAAGAAGAATTTAAAGTTGATGAAATTGAAACTAATCATAAAGTAACAAACATTGAAAAGCAATCTGGGAGTGTGACAATTGCAGATGCTGATATAGTTGTCTCTGCTGGAAGGGGTTTAAAAGGTCCTGAAAATTGGAAAATGATAGAGGAACTAGCTGATTTACTTGGAGCGGCTACTGCATGCTCAAAACCAGTATCAGATATGGGATGGAGACCTCACAGTGAACATGTAGGGCAAACCGGAAAACCTGTATCGTCTAATTTATATATAGCAATAGGAATCTCTGGTGCAATTCAACACTTAGCAGGAATAAATTCATCTAAAATTAAAGTAGTAATAAATAATGATCCTGAAGCTCCATTTTTTAAAGCCGCTGACTATGGTGTTGTAGGAGATGCTTTTGAGGTTATACCAAAGCTTATAGAAGAACTTAAAGCTAAAGTATAGTTTATTACTATAAAATATTTTTTTTTATAATTTTTTATTATAGTATCAATAATATTTTTAAGTTTAATTCAAAAAAAGACTTTTCAATTAACACTTGTATAAGTATATTCTATTATTATATATAAAATAATAGTTTTTTCTAATATTCAGTGTAAATAACCTCTAATTTGAGCTTGTTAGATAAACTGTTTTC
>CACMVZ010000015.1 GCA_902617285.1 uncultured Bacteroidota bacterium
ATTCTGTAAGATGGGATATAGGGGATTTTGTTGACTGGGTTGCTAGTGATAATCCTAGAACTAAATATAGGAACTTAATAACTCAAGCAGGAGGAGATACAAGCGATTACCCTGAGAATGCGCTTGAAACTGTTTTTTATCCAACAAATAAAATTAGACTTCCTGTTAATAAAGAGAATGTAATAGAAAGTGGAATTGTAAATAAAGAAGATGAAAATCTTATAGTTGATTATATTGATATTGACCTGCCTGAATCTATTATAACAAAAAATCAAATTTTAATGTTAGATATTCTGGCTAATAACGATTGGAAAAGGCCAATATATTTTACCGGAGGTAGTTATGAGGATTCTGAATATATATGGATGAAAGATTATCTTCAGTTAGATGGCCTAGTATATAAATTAGTTCCAATTAGAACACCTATTGATAGAAGCAACCCATATGAAATAGGTAGAGTTGATTCTGATCTAATGTATGAAATTGTAAAAAAATGGTCATGGGGTAACTCTGAAAGCACTGAGATTTATCACGACCCAGAGACTAGAAAAAATAGTATTTCATTTAGAAGTAATTTATCAAGATTATCAGAGACTTTAATTCTTGAGGGGCAATATGATAAAGCAGAAGAGATAATAGATCTTGCATTTGAAAAAATGCCAATTGATTTTTATGGATACTATAGTTTGTGGACTCCTTTCATAGAGGGATATTACAAAATTGATAAAGATTTAAAAGCACAGGATGTAGTAAAAAAGATCTCTTTAAAATATTCTGACAGATTAAATTATTATTCGTCTCTTGAAATTTTTAACCAATACAATGTTGGTGAGGAGATAATATCTGACATTGAGAGATATAGAAATCTAATAGAAACTATGTTAGTTTTTGATGCTAGCGAAATAACTATTGATGAAATAAAAAGATTTATTTCTAGTTCTGAGAAATTTAACTTTATATATGGTGAGTTTGATTATTATATGTCAGTATCCGATTTTATTGTTTCTCTTGTAAAATCTAATGAGCTTGAATATTCAAAAGAGATTATTGACAAAATAGAAGATCTTTTAATTAGAAGAGTTTCCGTTTTTTCAAATCTAGATGAGGATGAACAAATTTTCTACATAGAGGGAATTACTTCTGATATTAATAATTATAGTAGGATTATAAATAGCATAGAACTCTTTAATAGCGAGTTATATGATAATTATAAAAAAAATCTTAATGAGATTTTGAAAAATATTGTAGAATAAAAAGAGCTTAACTAATTAATAAACATAAATTCAACAAAATATTTATTCCTTAGTTAAGCTGGTCTTTCATTAAGCTTATCAGAGTATTTGCATCTTGGTCTCCACTTTGTCTCCAAACCATTTCACCATACTTGTAGATCATTAAAGTAGGAATAACTTTGACTCTTAATGCTTCTGATAGTTTAATATTTTTTTCAGTATTTATTTTAATTACTTTACCCTTATCACCAAGCGCAGCAGCAACATCTTTTAGAACAGGATGAAGAGATGTTGAAATTTCATCCAGCTCACTAAAAAAAACCAAAAGTAAAGGTTTTTTTTCATCTAAAAGCTCACCAAACTTGGACATAAAATACGGTTTTAAGGCGAAATTATAACTTTTTTCTATTTAAATCCAAATATTAGTTAACCCTATTATTTTTTTGACGGCTAAAATTTAAAAGAAACTTTTCAATAATTATTAATCTAACATAGCATAGTACATAATATTTAGTTAACATTTCATAGTTAAAAATTAACCTTAGATAAAGGTTTTTTTAAATATTATATAAAATATTACCATAAACAAAGAGATAAATTTGTTATAACATAAATTCAACAAAATATATTTAAAATGAAAAATAAAATTTATCCTTTAATAGCTTCTTCGTTGATCTTAACGGTCTCATGTGAAAAAGATCCTGAAATTATCTACGAAACCATTACTGTAACTGAAACTGAAACTGTGACTGTACAGGTTCAACCTCCAACCCCAGATACACAAACCGTTGGTGGTGGTGGAATTTACTTCATTGATGATTCACAGACATGGACAAATGATAGAATTTGGATTATGAACGGTAAAGTTGTTGTTAGAAATGGCGGAACACTTACTATACAAGAGGGAACAATTATTAAAGCTGAAGATGGTCAAGGTACTGACGCCACTGCACTAGTAATTGCTAAAGGTGGGACTTTAACTGCTAATGGTACAGCAGAAAGTCCAATTGTATTTACAGATAAAGCTGATCAGCTATCATATTCAAATACTGATAGAATTAGTCCCAACAGAGTTGCTACAGATACTGGTAAATGGGGAGGTTTAATTATTCTAGGCCAAGCAACTGTTGGAGAAGATGGTGGAGAAGATGATATAGAAGGAATTGCAACTGGATATGAATGGACAAAATATGGAGGATCCTTGGACACTGATTCATCTGGAACTCTAAATTACATATCAATTAGACATAGTGGAACTGCACTTGGAAATGGTGATGAAATTCAAGGTTTAACCCTAGGAGGAGTTGGTTCTGGGACTAATGTAACTAACATTGAAATTGTTGGGAGTGATGATGATGGAATTGAAATATTTGGTGGTACTGTTAATGTTACTAATCTTACTATCTGGGCTCAAAGTGATGATGCAGTTGATTTGGATGAGGGGTATGCAGGGACAATAGATAATGTTGCTGTTCAAATGAAAGCTTCAGGTGATAATATTTTTGAAATTGATGGAACTGAGGATAGTACTGATGAAAGAGATGGTCAATTTACTCTTAAAAATGTAACCTTTATAGGAGTTGCTGGTAATACTGAGAAAACTGATCAGCTTGGTCATTGGAAATCAGATGCTACAGGAACTACTGAAAACGTATTATATACAACAATGGATGGGCAAACCATTGAGGGCATTGACTCTGATACATATGATGCCAGCGCAACTGAAAACGCAGTTAATAAACTAATTTTCAAAAACTTTCAATTTGCAACTACTAGTACTTTAGCATCAATACTTGCTAACACATCTAGTACAACAGGAGATGCTCCAGGATGGGCATCAGTAGTTTCAACTGGAACAGTTGGTGCTGACACATCAGTAATGTCATGGACAATGTGGTACAAGCTTACTCAACAATAGTTGATTAAGAACCATAAACTAAAAAAGTAACCTAAGGATGCCCGTTTTTAGACGGGCATTTTTTTTTATGAAAAAAATATGAAAAGAACTATAATTTTATTGATTTTAATACCATTCAACTATGTTTTTTCTCAATCGGTAATAACTGGTAAAGTTGTTGATGGAGAGTTCAATGATTTTTTACCATTTGCAAATATTGTACTTCAATCAAATCAAGGAGAATTCATTGACGGAACGTCTACAGATTTTGAAGGATCATATACAATTGATGTTGTTGCTGGAACTTATATTTTAGAATTTTCATTTGTTGGTTATGACACTAAAAGAATAACAGATGTCATCGTAGGTCAAAATGAAGAGTTCATTTTAAACACAACATTATTACCTGCGTCTAATAGTCTAGATGAAGTAGTTGTTACAACAACAGCAAAAAATAATACAGAAGCTTCAGTTTTGTTAATTCAAAAAAGGGCAGTTAATTTAATTGATGGTTTATCAGCTCAATCAATACAAAAGACTGGAGATAGTGATCTTGCATCAGCTATTAAAAGAATACCAGGGGTTTCTGTTCAAGACGGAAAATTTGTTTACGTAAGAGGTCTTGGAGATAGATATTCAAAAACACTTTTAGGAGGACTTGAAGTTCCAGGTCTTGATCCAGACAAAAACACGTTACAACTAGATATTTTTCCAACAAATCTTCTTGATAATATTCTTATTAATAAATCTGCTAGTGCAGATCTAAACTCTGATTTTACAGGTGGTATTGTTGATGTAATTCTTAAGGATTTTTCTGTGCTACCAGAATACAGCTTTTCAATTAGTGGTTCATACAATCCTGATATGAATTTGAATGATAACTTTATTGGTAATGAAAATGATGCATTTAATTTTCTTGGATTTGATAACGGATACTTTGATAACCCATTATCATCAAAGCAAGAGATTCCTTTTCCTGAAACTTTTAACATTAGTCAATCCGTGCTTACAAGATTTCTAACTCAAAAGTTAGAAGCCACAATGGATGCATCAAGGTTTCAAAGTTTTTTAAACTACAGTGTAGGTGCTACAGCAAGTAATCAATTTAATTTATCAGATACAAAATCTATTGGATACATTGCATCGTTAAGTTTAAAAAGAGATTATGAGTATTATGAGAGTTTTTTCAATGGTACTGTTGAGAAAGAGAACATAAATAAACCTCTTGAACCGTATAGTGAACAAGTTGGAGAATTTGGGCAAGTAAAAAATTTTGGAAGTGCTCTTCTAGGTATATCACTGAAGACCACCAATTCAAAATATAAGTTGAATCTTCTTGCAATTAAATCAGGAGAATCTGGAGCAATTAAAGGTAACTACAAAGAGTTCATTGAGAACCCATATAATGGTGATGCAAGTATATTAACTTATACAGATAGAAATATTTTATCTCTACCTTTTTCATCCCAACATATATTTAATGGCGGTAATTCTTCTTTAGACATAAAAATTGCCCCATCTATTGCAAGAGTATATGATAAAGATTTCAAAAAAACAGTTTTTGAGATCGCGCCAAATGGGAATAAACTAATTTCTCCAAATACAACTCAAAATCCTACAAGATTATGGAGGTCTCTAAAAGAAAATGTTATTTCATCCAAAATTCAATACAATCTTGACTTAAAGGGTGAAAAGATTCAGGGTAAAATTAAATTTGGTAGTTCTTTTACTTATAAACAAAGAGACTTCGAAACTGACGATTATAGAATTGCTTATAGAGGGTTAAGCTCTGTTTTAGGTGGAGATGCAGATAATATTCTAGCCCCTAATTTCATATATGATCTAGATACAAATCAAGGATCGTATATTAAAGGAGATTTTCAAAGAACAAATCAATATGAATCTTCAGGTCAAACCTTTGCAGGGTTTATATCTTCAGAGCTTATATTGTCTGATAAATGGAAGTCAACTATTGGGCTTAGATTTGAAAACTATTTAGTAAAATATACTGGAGAAAATATAGAAGCTATAAAGTTTAACAATGAAAAATTGATTGATACTAAAGATTTATATCCTTCATTAAATATAATTAGAACAATTAACGATGATAAAAATTTAAGGATTTCTTACTCTAAAACTACAGCTAGACCTACATTTAAAGAAATTTCTGCAGCACAAATATATGATCCTATCACAGAAAGATATTTTGTTGGAAACCCTGATGTTAACCCAACATATATTAACAATTTTGATCTACGATACGAATCTTATAGTGAAGGAAATCAAATTTTTGCTATTAGCACTTTCTTTAAACAATTTAATGACCCAATAGAAGTTACTGCGTTAGATGCCAATCAACCATCAGTTTTCATTGTTAGAAATAATAAAGAAGCAACTGTGTATGGAGTTGAATTAGAGTTAAGAAAAGATATACTTAATAATGAAAAAAGAAAGCTTTCACTAAATCTTAATACTTCAATAATTGAATCTGAGCAGAGAATGAGTGATGAAGAGTTTAAAGGAAGGGTTATCAGCAACCCAGACAAAGAAATAAGTAATACCAGAGAACTTCAAGGTCAATCTCCATATTTAGTCAACTTAGGATTAGTTTATAATTTATTTACTAAAGATTTAGAATTAGGATCATATTTCAATGTACAAGGTAAAACACTTGAGATTGTTGGAATTGGTAATCTTCCAGATGTATACACATACCCATTTCAAAATTTAAATTTTAATTTATCTAAAACTTTTGGGGTTAATCAAAACCAATCAATAAATATACAAGCTGAAAATATTTTAAATTCAAAAAGAGAAAGCAAGTATGACTATTATGGTCTTGAGACAAGTACATTCTCATTATATCAGCCTGGAATTAGTTTTTCACTAGGTTACAGTATAAAGTTCTAAATTTGTAAAAAAAGAATTTGGAAGGAGCTTATATATTTATAATTGGTATTATCATTTTTCTTGCAGTAAGCGACTTAATAGTTGGTGTTAGTAATGATGCTGTAAATTTTCTAAACTCCGCAATTGGATCTAAAGTAATATCGTTTAAGAATATAATGATACTTGCAAGTCTGGGTGTTGCTGTTGGAGCATTATCTTCAAGTGGAATGATGGAAATTGCAAGAAAGGGAATCTTTAATCCTGAGGCTTTTTTTTTCAGTGATATTATTATAATCTTTTTATCTGTTATGATAACTGATATTCTAATATTAGACTTATTCAACTCATGGGGTCTACCCACTTCTACAACTGTATCAATTGTTTTTGAATTATTAGGTGCAGCTGTTGTTATGTCTATAATTAAAATAGTTAATGCAGATGCCAGCCTTATAGAAATTGAAAATTATATAAATGTTCAAAAAGCAACTGAAATAGTAATTGGAATTCTATTATCTGTATTTATTGCTTTTTCAATTGGTGCAATAATTCAATGGATATCAAGAGTAATATTAACTTTTGATTTTGAATCTAAAAGCATACTCATAAATGCTGTTTTTGGATCATTATCATTTACATCAATAATTAATTTTATTCTAATAAAAGGAATTAAAGGTACTCCCTACTCATCTCAAACTTTCACAGTTTTGGATGATTTAACCATTAATGAATTTATAGATTCTAATATCTTTCTTTTTTGGATCATAAGCTTGATACTTTGGTATTTTTTCTCGTTAATAATCATAAATATTTTCAAACTAGATATATATAAAATAATTATTGGAATTGGAACTTTTTCTCTTGCTCTTGCATTTGCTGGAAATGATCTAGTCAACTTTATTGGAGTTCCAATTGCCGCACTTGAATCATTTCAATCTTGGTCTTCATCTTCAATCAGTGCATCAGAGTTTTCAATGGTTTCATTATCTGAAAAAGTTAACACTAAGCCTCTGTATCTTTTTTTATCTGGTATAATTATGGTATTAACTCTTTGGTTTTCATCAAAAGCTAAAAACGTAGTTAAAACAAGTTTAGATTTATCAAATCAAAATGAAATAGATGAGAGATTCAAAGCAAATTTGATTGGGAAAGTCTTAGTTAGTGTTGGCATATCTTTAAACAAATTTTTTAAGGTAATATTGCCAAAAAAAATTCTTATTCATATAAATAATTCTTTTAACTTAAAGGATAATTATAATGTAACTGATTCAATAGATGGGATTAGGCCTTCATTCGACAAATTAAGAGCAAGTCTAAATCTTGTTATTGCTGCAATTTTAATTTCTATTGCCACTTCATATAAATTACCCCTATCGACTACTTATGTTACATTTATGGTAGCAATGGGTACATCCTTGTCAGATAGAGCATGGAGTTCAGAGAGTGCTATTTACAGAGTGTCAGGAGTAGTAAGTGTTATTGGTGGTTGGTTTTTAACAGCATTATCAGCTTTTATAATATGTGGATTGATTGTGTTTGTAATAAACTCTTTTAAATTAGTTGGTGTTATAATTACACTAATAACAGTCATAACTATAATTATTAGTAATCACAGAAATTTCATTAAAAAGGGAGAGATTGAGATTTAATCTTTATCAAGAGTAGCAATAGTTGCAGGTGTATCCCAGTCTAATACTTTTACTACATTGTTATCTACAAAATCAACTTCACGAATTTTTCCTTGATTCCAAAAGAACCATTTACCAACTTTTTTTCCTTTATTATATTGACCAGATACTGCCTTCCTTCCATCATTATAAAAGCTAGCCCACTCACCATGAAGCATTTTGTTTTTTATAAAACCTTGCTGAATAATATTTCCAGCCTGATTATAGTAAACTACCTTAAAGGTGTTAGTTCCTTCTTTAGTAATAACCTTTTTTTCCTGAGCACTCAAACTCGCAATCGAAAGAGCAAAAAGCACGAAAAAGATTCTCATAATCCTTAGTTTTATAACATAAAGTTAACTATTAATTAACAAATATCAAACTTTTACGTAACATTTAATTAACATTAGAATATAAAGCATTGATTAGCAGCTATATATGAAATAGATTCCTATATATTACATAGGATTGAGTATAATAAAAATTTAATTCAGAATATTATGAACCACACATAAGGCAGTCATCATCCTCATTCTCTTTAGATTGAGAGATAATTTGTTTTAGCTCTTCAGGAGTAAGTGGTTCAACAGAAACTGGCTTTTCCTTGGATTTAGTTTTAGCTGCTTTTTCTGTTCTAGTAATTTGAACTTCACCTACCTCTTCAGTTTCAGCTCCGAGTTTAATCTCTTCTGTTTTTTCAGGAACAGATTCTTTTTTCTTAAGTGTAAACTTGATTGCATCAACAGCAGATTTAGTCCTTAGATAATACATACCTGTTTTTAGACCAGATTTCCATGCATAGAAGTGCATAGATGTAAGTTTTGACATAGTAGCACCTTCCATAAATAAATTGAGTGATTGTGATTGGTCAATAAAAAATCCTCTATGTCTAGCCATATCAATTATATCCTTCATACTCATCTCCCATACAGTTTTATATAGCTCTTTTAAATCATCTGGAATACCTTCAATATCTTGAATTGATCCGTTTGCAGCCATTAGATCTTGTTTCATATCTTCACTCCAAAGTCCTAATTCAACTAGGTCATTTAATAAGTGTTTATTAACGATAATAAACTCACCAGATAAAACTCTTCTAGTATAAATGTTTGAAGTATAAGGTTCAAAACATTCATTATTTCCAAGAATTTGAGATGTACTTGCAGTTGGCATTGGTGCCACTAAAAGAGAATTTCTCACACCATGCTTTAAAACATCTTTTCTTAATTTTTTCCAATCCCATCTACCACTTAAGTCATCATCTTCAACTCCCCACATATTATGTTGGAATTCACCTTTTGAAATTGGAGAGCCTTTATATGATTGATAAACTCCATCTTTTTTAGCTTCCTCAACTGAGGCATTAAGTGCAGCATAATAGATAGTTTCAAAAATTTCTTGATTAAGCTCTTTTGCTTCATCAGAAGTAAATGGCATCCTTAATAGAATAAATGCATCAGCTAAACCTTGAACACCAAGACCAACTGGCCTGTGTCTAAAGTTAGAGTTTTCAGCTTCTTTAACAGGATAGTAATTTCTATCAATAACTTTATTTAAGTTTTTGGTAACTCTTACTGTTACATCATATAATTTTTGGTGATTAAACTTCCCATCTTCAACAAACATTGGAAGAGCAATTGATGCAAGATTACAAACCGCTATTTCGTCTTTTGAGGTGTACTCAAGTATTTCTGTACATAAGTTAGAAGATCTAATAGTCCCAAGATTCTTTTGATTTGATTTTCTATTTGCAGAATCTTTATATAGCATATATGGAGTACCTGTCTCAATTTGAGATTCAAGAATCTTTTCCCAAAGCTCTCTTGCCTTAATTGACTTTCTTCCCTTTGACTGCTTTTCATATTTTAAATAAAGCTTATCAAACTCATCTCCGTGACAATCATATAATCCAGGACATTCGTTTGGACACATTAAAGTCCACTCTTCATTATTTTCAACTCTCTTCATGAATAGATCAGGAATCCACATAGCATAAAATAAATCCCTTGCTCTCATTTCCTCTTTACCATGATTTTTCTTTAGGTCTAGAAAATCATAAATATCAGAGTGCCATGGTTCAATATAAATTGCAAAAGAACCTTTTCTTTTACCACCCCCCTGATCAACATATCTAGCAGTGTCATTAAAAACTCTTAACATTGGAACAATTCCATTTGATGTACCATTTGTTCCAGATATGTATGATCCTGTAGATCTTATATTATGAATTGAAAGACCTATTCCTCCAGCAGACTGAGAAATTTTAGCTGTTTGTTTTAGTGTATCATAGATTCCATCAATACTATCATCTTGCATGGCCAGTAAGAAACATGAGGACATTTGTGGTTTGGGCGTACCTGCATTAAATAAAGTTGGAGTTGCATGAGTAAAATATTTTTTTGACATTAACTCGTAAGTGTCAATTACAGCATCAATATCATCAAGATGAATACCTACCGAGACTCTCATCAACATATGTTGTGGTCTCTCAACTATATTTCCATTAATTTTTAAAAGGTATGATCTTTCAAGAGTTTTAAATCCGAAGTAATCATATCCGAAATCTCTATTGTAAATGATTTTTGAATCAAGTAACTCTGCATTTTTCTTAATCACTTTATAGACTTCATCTGATAATAGCGGAGCCTTTTTACCAGTTATTGGATTGACGTATGCGTGAAGATCCTTCATAGTATCAGAAAAGGACTTCGTGGTATTTTTATGTAAGTTTGAGACAGAAATTCTTGCTGCAAGAGATGCATAATCTGGATGAGTAGTTGTCATAGTCGCAGCAATTTCTGCTGCTAGGTTATCTAATTCTGAAGTTGTAACACCATCATAAAGACCTTCAATCACCCTCATTGCAACTCTAACAGGATCAACCAACTCATTAAAACCATAACAAAGCTTCTTTATCCTTGCGGTTATTTTATCAAACATTATGGGCTCTTTTCTTCCGTCCCTTTTAATTACATACATAGACATATCCCTACTATACCATTTTTAAAATTAAATTAATTAAACGATTATTTTAGAAGTCATCGTCAAGATCAAAGTTTGACTCTTCTTTTTTGTCATTATTTAAAACACCTGCTTTTTGATATTCTGAAACTCTTTTCTCAAAGAAATTAGTTTTACCTTGAAGGTTAATCATATCCATAAAGTCGAATGGATTAGAAACATTAAATTCTTTTTCACATCCAAATTGATCTAAAAGTCTATCGGTAACAAATTCTAAATATTGCGTCATTAGTTTTGCATTCATTCCAATTAAACTTACTGGAAGTGATTCTGTTATAAATTCTCTTTCTATATTAAGAGCATCTATTAAAATTTCTTTAATTCTTTCCTTTGGTACTTTATTAATAATATGATTATTATGAAGATGAACTGCAAAATCACAATGCACACCTTCATCTCTTGAGATTAACTCGTTAGAAAAAGTTAATCCTGGCATAAGCCCTCTCTTTTTTAACCAAAAAATTGAACAGAATGAGCCTGAGAAAAATATTCCTTCAACACCTGCGAAAGCAATAAGTCTTTCAGCAAAGGAATCTGACTCAATCCATTTTAGAGCCCAGTCAGCTTTCTTCTTAATTGCAGGGAAATTTTCTATAGCTTTAAATAAAGTGTCTTTTTCCTTATCATCTTTTACATATGTGTCAATAAGTAAAGAATATGTTTCCGAATGAATATTCTCCATCATAATCTGAAAGCCATAGAAAAATTTTGCCTCAGAATACTGAACTTCATTTACAAAATTTTCTGCTAAGTTCTCATTAACAATTCCATCTGAGGCAGCAAAGAAAGCGAGGATGTGTTTTATAAAAAACCTCTCGTCATCATTTAATTTTGAACTCCAATCATTTAGATCTTGATGAAGATCAATCTCTTCAGCCGTCCAAAAACTGGCTTCACATTTTTTATACCATTCCCATATGTCATGATGCTCAATTGGAAAGATTACAAATCTATCTTTATTTTCTTGTAAAAGTGGTTCTTGCTGCATAATTAAAATTTTTTTGGTTTATGACAAATTCATAACTTCAAATATTTAAAATATTAATGAAAATTGAAAGTAGATTTTCTTAACATTAACATAAAGTTTTTAACAATGAAAAAAAATGTTTTCATATAATTTTTTTTACTAAAAAAATAAAAAATTCTTATTCAAGAATTTCTTAAGTTTAATAAAATATATCCCCTATTTTCTAGCTTTAAAATGAAAGAAAAAAATATCTTCAAGAAAATTTTTTACCTTATGTTTGCAATCTGAAAATGAAAAATCTAGAAAAAATTTTATTGTTTTTAACAATTTTGTTAGTACTATTTAATTTAACACAGTTAAATATCTATAATTTCTTAGATGATGAAAACAAGATTGCACTTATTTGTTTTATACTTTCTTTATGTGCATTACTATTAATTTTGATATTAATGATTTCCAAACGAATCAAAGACAAAAATAAATAGCTAGATCTCAATAAAATCAACCTCAACTCCCGACTTAGCAAGGAATTCAATTCCAGATTGATCTTTATATTTTTTGGAATAAACAACCCTTTTTATTCCCGATTGAAAGATTAATTTACTACATTCTCTACACGGAGATAATGTAATATAAAGAGTTGCTCCTTCTGTTGATTGAGTAGAACCAGACACTTTTGCTATAGCATTAGCTTCAGCATGAAGAACATACCATTTAGTATATCCCTCATCATCCTCACAAATATTTTCAAATCCAGAAGGAGTACCATTATACCCATCTGAAATAATCATTTTATCTTTTACGATTAGTGCTCCAACTTGTCTTCGTTTACAATATGAAAGTTTAGACCACTCTTCAGCCATTTTTAAATATGCAAGATCGTATTTTAATTGTTTATTTTTCAAGTATTATTTTTGATTCCTAAATATAAGTTAATCTAAAATTATTAATTGGTATTCTTTATATATTTGTTAAAAAAAAATATGTACCCAGAAGAAATCGTAAAACCATTTAAACTTGAATTAACAAACTCAGGTTTTTCAGAATTAACATCGTCAGAAGATGTCAAAAATGCTCTATCTCAATCTGGAACTACTTTAATTGTAGTCAACTCAGTTTGTGGATGTGCTGCAAGAAATGCTAGACCTGGAGTAATTATGTCCTTATCAAATGAGTCTACTCCTGATAATCTTTGTACAGTTTTTGCTGGATTTGATATTGAAGCAACTGAAGCTGCAAGAGAAGAAATGTTACCATTTCCACCTTCATCTCCATCTATAGCTCTTTTTAAAGATGGTGAATTAGTACACATGGTTGAAAGACATCATATTGAAGGTAGAGATGCTAATATGATTTCACAAAATTTGGTTCAGGCTTACAATGAATTTTGCTAACTACTTTGGTAAAGTAATTGTAAAGTCTGTTCCCTTTTTATTTTTGGATTTATAGGAGATTTTTCCTCTGTGAGAACTTATAATATTTCTTACAATACCAAGTCCAAGTCCCATACCATCAGATTTGGTTGTAAACTTTGGTTCAAAAATCTTTTCACGATTAATTTTTGAAACACCAAGCCCATTATCTGATACTAAAACTTTTACATTTTTTGAGTTTTCTGATATTTTAACTAAAATGTCAGGCTCCCTGTCATGAGGTATGGCTTGTATACTATTTTTAATCAAGTTTGTTATAACTCTTATCCACTGCGCCTTATCTAACTTTATAAAAATACTAGAAGTTGAGGTCTCAAAAGTTATATTATTTTGTTCAAAAATTTCAACAGCTTTTCTAGTTGCATCAACAACATCTGTTTTTTCAAGTTGAGTCTTAGGGAGAGTAGCAAAGTCAGAAAATGAAGTTGCAACGTTACTCATAGTATCAATTTGTTCAATTAATGTTTCGCAAAAATCATTTATTTTATTTTTATCTTTAACAAAATCTACACTACTGTTTTTTTGAAAACTTTGCACAGTAAGCCTCATAGGTGTAAGTGGGTTTTTAATTTCATGTGCAACTTGTTTTGCCATTTCTTGCCAAGCCTGTTCTCTTTCTGTTTTGGCTAATCTTTCAGCACTATCCTCAAGATCATCAATCATCTTATTGTATGAATTTACAAGACTATCTATTTCTTTAGTAGCATTATTCAGATATATTTTTTCGTTCTTTTTTAATAATCCTGCTTGACCAATTTTTAATCTTATTGTCTCTATTGATCGTGTTACAAACCTTGATATAAAATATGCTAGAACAATTGCAACAACTAACATTATAAAATAAATTTGATATAGGGTCGATAGAAAAACATTTAACTCGCTTTCTGCGAATGATACATCTTGAAAATATGGAAAAAATAAAATTGCATATTTTGTTCCTTTGTCATCTTTTAAAACACTGTAAGAAGCCTGAAACTTTCCTACATCAGTAGAGTTCTCAGAAGTAAATTTTCCTTCTTCATTAGAAACTAACATTCTTGAAAAATCGCTATCTAAAGAATAATTGTTAGATATCACATCTAGGGGAAGATAAGAGTAGAAAAGAGGGGTTCCATCAATTTTAAATATTGAATATTCAACACTATGAATTCGTGTTATTTCCTCAAAATCAGATTGATAATCTTCCCAAAGATCGTAATTTTCTGAAAGATTGTATTTATTTACTATATAGTTTACCTGCCTTTTTAATTGACTTTCCTTTCTTTCTTGTCTGTAAGAGTTATACTGGTCAGACTCTGTCCTATACTGATAGTATGTCGATCCAAGAACAAGCAAAGTTGCTGTAAATACTAACAGAATCATTGAGATAAATATTCTCAATCTCAATGACATTTTATTCTGGAACATAACTTATCAATTATTTACAGAGTAAATATATTAAAAGTTTTGCCACAAGGTAAGTGTCTAACTGTAAATAGATAGGCAAGTGACAAAAATTAAAAATCGTAAAATTAGATGCTTATGAAAGATTAATCAATAACAGTGTGATCTCCACATGTATTATTAACTTCAACCTTTACATTATGTTTTGCACAGACTAATGACTCTGTCATGTTTGTACAATTTACACATGTATTAACTGTTTGAATCATTTTTATAATTTTTTATAAAATTAATGCAAATAAACCTTAGAATGATTATAAATTACTCATTTACAGTAATTTATAATGATTATAAATAAGATATCTATATTCTATGTGAAGTAGTTACTACACCTTTTATCAAATTCTAATAAATCATTTTTATTAAAATCAACAAATAAGTCCTTAGAACTTGAAATATTTTTATTACTGAAAAAGTGAATTATATCACCATTTAAAGTAGCCTCGATTTTGTACTCTTTACCAACAAAAGAAATTTTTTCAACCTTCACTTTATATTTAGAATCTTTAACGATTTTTATTTTTTCAGGTCTAATGTAAAACTCCTTATTTTCAATTTGAATCTGATTAAGCTCTCCAAGCATTTTTGCGCAGTAACAATTGGCAGGGTTACAATACATCTCCTCAGGATTATCAAATTGTTGAGCTATTCCTGCTTTAAAAACTAGTAGCTTATCCGAAATGTCAAAAGTATCTTTAATATCATGAGTTACAAGAATAGTTGTAGTGTTGGTTTTTTTTAAAATCTTATAAATCTCATTCTGAATCTTAGATTTAATAGCAAAGTCTAGATTACTAAATGGCTCATCCATTAGAAGAAGATCAGGCTCTCTAACAAGGGCTCTCGCAATTGAAACTCTTTGTTGCTCTCCTCCTGATAATTCATGAGGAAATCTTTTCAAAAGATTACTTAATCCCATTAGGTCTATATAGTAATCAATATTTGTGAAATAAGATTCCTTTAGATTTATTTTAATATTATCTAAAGTATTTAAATGAGGGAATAATGGATAATCTTGAAAAATAAAACCAATTTTTCTAAGATGAGGTTTTATAAATATATCTTTATCATTTAAAATCTTATTGTTTAAAGTTATCTTTCCTGAGTTTATTTTTTCAAGACCTGCTAAACATTTAAGAAATGTTGTTTTCCCTGAACCACTTTCTCCTATAAAAGAAACAAACTCACCTTTTTTAACAGAGAAATCCAATTCTTTAATAATCGGATTATCCTTATTATAATATTTAACTAGTTTTTGAATGTTAAGATACATTAATACTCTTATTGATTATTTTCCTCAAAAATATTAATAATACCGTACCAAATAAAATTATTACTAGAGAGTATATGGATGATTTTGCAATCATCTCTTCAATGGCATATTCATATGTTTTCACAGCTAGTGTATCAAAATTAAATGGCCTAAGTATTAGTGTAATTGGGAGCTCTTTTATTATGTCAACAAAACATAAAATAAATGCAATTAAGATAGAGGTCTTATTAATTGGTAAATGAATCTTACTAAAAATTTTGTAGTTGGTCATACCTAGGTTTCTGCCTGTTTGATCAAATGATTCAGGATGTTTCTCAAAACTAGATTTTAGAGGTGATATACCAACTGCCATGTACCTCATTACATATGCATAGATTAGTACAATTAAAGAACCAAATACGATTGAAATTCCTGAAAAGTTTGAAAAAGCTGAGATAATTAATATTAATGATAATGCAATTACTGCTCCTGGAATTGCATATGTTAAGGACACAATCTCACTAAAAAAAAATATAGTTTTACTTCTAGATATTTTTTTAAAAAATTGAAACAGAATTGCAATTATTACAATTATCAAAGATGAAGCAAAAGCTAAAAAAAATGAATTAAATGAAAGAGTAGTTAACTCATTTAAATCGATTTTACTATATGTATCAATAGCATTCTTTATAATATAAATAACAGGAATAAAGAATCCTAGTATAAAAGGAATTATACATATAATGTATATAAGACTCTTTGATGACTTATTTAAAGTGTAATTCCCTGAGACATCATCGTTTGACTTATAGTTATAATTGTATTTAGAGTTTGAATATCTTTCAAGAATAAAGAAAATTGAAACAACAATTAAAAGACATACGGCAAGGATTGATGCAGTATCAACATCTTCCATTGAATACCATGACCTAAAAATTCCACTTGTGAAGGTATTAACTCCAAAATATTTTACCGCACCATATTCATTGAGAACTTCCATAATCACTAGAAAAAGACCTGAAAAAATTGATACTCTTGAAATTGGAATTATAATTTTAAAAAAAGTTTTTAGTTGAGACATTCCAAGATTTTTTGCAACCTTTATGTAGTTTGATCCAATAAGCGAAAATGAAATTCTACAGGCTGTATATATGTATGGGTAAAGTACAAGTGCCATTAATATAGATAAAATTTCAATTTGTAGATAGTCTAGATTAAAATAAGGGTAAATATCAGGATAATAGTTTCTTAAAAAACTTTGCATTGGTCCAGTGTAACTCAATAAATCACTATATGTAAATGCAATAATATATGATGGTATGGCAAGAGGAAGAAATAGAACAACGTCAAAAAAGTTTTTTCCTTTAAAATTTGAAGTTGAAATAAACCACGCTGGAATTATTCCTAGTATTAGAGAAAATATAGAGGTTAGAAAAACTAAGTATAGTGTATTAAATGAATAGCTAACAAGAAGATTATTCCATAAATAGATAAAATTCTCAAGGCTTAAACCCAAAACACTATAGACTAAATATATCAATGGACATATAAGTACTAGTGATATTATTAATGTTAATGATTTAACATTCATTATTTAAAGCTTTAGGTTATTATTTCCAACCAGCAGCATCAAATATACGAACCGCATTTTTTCTCTCTTTACCTAACATGTTTAAATCAAGTGGGTCTTTTTTAAAACTTCCCCAATCTTTTACAATTTGATTAGGCTCAATATTTGATTTTACAGAATATTCAAATGTATTATTAACATATGTTTTTTGAGCATCATCACTTGTAAGATATTTTATCAACTTAAGAGCATTTGACTTATTTGGAGAGTTCTTTGCTAATGCAATTCCTGATACATTTATATGAGATCCTCTATCACCTTCAGCTTGATTAGGAAAGAAAACTGATATTGCCTTTCCAGCATTAATTTCTTCTTCATTTTCTGAAGATAGAAGCAAGCCAATATAATATGAGTTAACAATTGCTATATCACCTTGGCCAGCAGCAATTGCTTTAACTTGGTCTCTATCATTACCCTTTGGATCCCTGGCAAAATTTGATACGATAGCTTTAGCCCAGGATTTTGTTTGTTCTTCACCAAGATTAGCAACTAATGATGATAACAATGCTTGATTGTATGAATTAGATGAAGATCTAACTAAAATTCTTCCTTTCCATTTATTGTCTGCAAGATCTTCATATGTACTTAACTCATTTTCCTTAACTCTTTCGTTGCTATACACAATTATCCTGGATCTATATGTTACAGGAATCCAATATCCATTTTTATCTAAAAGGGTTTCCGTAATTCCTTCTGTTATTGAGTTGTCTTCATATTTTTGAAGTAAGCCCATATCTGTTGCTTGCCAGAGTTTACCTACATCAACTGTTATGAATAGATCAGCAGGGCTATTATCTCCCTCATTTTTAATCCTCTGTAATAGTTCATCAGCGTTAGCTTTAATTACATTAACTTTTATCCCTGTTTCTTTTTCAAAGTTATCATATTGTAGTTGATCCACATCATAATGCCTTTGACTGTAAATGTTAACAATCATTTCGTCCTGATTATTAGAGCA
>CACMVZ010000016.1 GCA_902617285.1 uncultured Bacteroidota bacterium
ATTGGACTCAAAGAAATAGAAAATAATTCAGCTGACATTTTTTATAGACATGACATGTCTAAAGTTCATGTGTCTTTTGATAAAATTGTTGATAAAATATTTAAGTCAATTGATTCAATTCAAGATAAAATGATTGATCTTTCAAATGAAAAGCTAAAAAATAATACGCATGAGGTAGATAGCTATGATGATTTTAAAAAATTAATTGAATCTCAAAGTGGTTTTGTTATTGCTGGATGGGATGGTACAAAAGAAACTGAAGAAGCCATAAAAAATGAAACAAAAGCTACAATAAGGTGTATCCCTGAAAACATTGATTCTAATGGTTTTACATGTATATACTCAGGTAAACCAGCCGCTCACAGAGTAATATTTTCAAAATCTTATTGAAATATTAAAATTTCAATTAAATTTGCAACCTGTTTGGCCCGTTCGTCTATCGGTTAGGACCTCAGGTTTTCATCCTGGAAAGAGGGGTTCGATTCCCCTACGGGCTACAAATTAAAAATTATGGCAAATCATAAATCTGCTTTAAAAAGAATTCGTTCTAGTGAAACTAAGAAGTCTCTGAATAAACTTCAGCACAAGACTACTAGAAATGCTATTAAAAAATTAAAGGATGCTAAGACTAAGAAAGAAGCTCAAAAGCTTTATCCTGGTGTTGTTTCATTACTTGATAAATTAGCTAAGAAAAATATTATTCATAAGAACAAGGCATCTAATTTAAAGTCAAAGCTAAGTAAGCTTCAATAAATTAGGAGTTCATAGATATAAGAAACTCTTCATTGTTTTTGGTTTTCTTAAACCTATCATTAATGAATTCCATAGCCTCAACAGGATTCATATCTGCTAAATACTTTCTCATTATCCACATTCTTTGAATTGTGTTTTCGTCTAAAAGTAAGTCGTCTCTTCTTGTACTTGAAGAAACCAAATCAATTGCTGGGAATATTCTTCTGTTAGATATTCTTCTGTCTAGTTGCAGTTCCATATTACCGGTACCTTTAAATTCCTCAAAGATTACTTCATCCATTTTTGATCCAGTCTCTGTAAGGGCTGTAGATATTATAGATAATGAACCACCATTCTCAATATTTCTAGCTGCTCCAAAGAATCTCTTTGGTTTATGAAGTGCGTTTGCATCAACACCACCACTTAGAATTTTACCAGATGCAGGTTGAACTGTATTATAAGCTCTTGCAAGTCTAGTAATTGAATCTAGAAGTATTACAACGTCATGACCACATTCTACAAGTCTTTTAGCTTTTTCTAAAACTATATTTGCAACTTTAACATGTCTATCAGCTGGTTCATCAAATGTTGATGCGACCACTTCCCCTTTTACATTTCTCTGCATGTCAGTAACTTCTTCAGGTCTTTCATCTATTAAAAGAATTATTTGAAAAACTTCTGGATGATTTGCTGCAATAGCATTTGCAACATCTTTAAGAAGCATTGTTTTACCAGTTTTTGGTTGTGAAACAATCATTCCTCTTTGTCCTTTACCAATTGGAGAAAAAAGATCAATAATTCTAGTAGATATTGTACTTTCTTTAGACGAAATATTAAACTTCTCTTCAGGAAAAAGAGGAGTTAAATGTTCAAAAGAGACTCTATCCCTCACAACCTTTGGATCTAAGCCATTTATTTTGTTGACCTTGATAAGAGGGAAATACTTCTCTCCATCCTTTGGAGGCCTAACTGTACCATGAACAGTATCACCAGTTTTTAATCCGAAAAGTTTAATTTGAGATTGAGAAACATAAATATCATCAGGCGATGATAGATAGTTATAATCTGATGATCTTAAAAAACCATATCCATCTTGCATTATCTCTAAAACTCCTTCAGACTCAATTATACCGTCAAATTCAAAGTCAGGCTCTTTGTATCTATTCCTGTTGTCTTTGTTGAAGTTTTTATTTTGATGATTTTTATTACCGCCATTATTATATCTATTCTCTCTATAATTATTTTTGGCAACCTTTGGTCCGAGTTTTATATCATTTGATTTTTCTTCACTTGCATTGCCAACAATTTTATCAATGATATCTTGTTTTTTAAGGCCATTTAGTTCTTTAATGCCAATTTGTTCAGCAATTTCAATAAGCTCGGCTAGTTTTTTAGCCTTAAGCATTTTAATATCGTACATGTTTATGTGTGGTTTTGATTTGAAATGTTAATAGAAAAATACTTCTTGGTAAGAAATAGTGAAGCTAATTTACGAATTTATTTTTAATTTGATAAAATATCTTTAATTGCAAATAATGTCAAGGTATTTTGTTGAGTTTTCGTATGATGGTTCAGACTACCATGGTCTTCAAAAACAGCCCAATGCTGTTACTATTCAAAAGGTTATTGAAAATAACTTTGAAAAATTTATTGGTAGTGAAATAAACCTTGTTCTTGCTGGAAGAACTGATGCAGGAGTTCATGCAAAGCAAATGTATGCTCATTTTGATATTGATAAGGATTTTGAAAAAGATATTTTTTGCAAAAGATTAAACACTATGTTGCCAAAAGATATATGTATAGAGTCAATTAATCTTGTATCTAAAGAAGCACATGCTAGGTTTGATGCAGTATCAAGAACTTATGAGTATATTATATCTAATGAAAAAAACCCTTTTAAGAATAAGTTTACTTATTACTTTAAAGATCATCTTGATCTAGGTAAGATGAATGAATGCTGTCTTGATTTATTAAATCATAATGATTTTAAGTGTTTTTCTAAATCAAATACAGATGTTAAAACATATATTTGTAATATTACATCTGCTCAATGGAAAGAGGTAAATAATGAATTTAGGTTCAATATTACAGCAGATAGATTCTTAAGAAATATGGTTCGTTCAATTGTAGGTACTATGATTGACATTGGAAGATCAAGAATTTCTCATGATAGTTTTAAAAAAATTCTTAAATCTAGAAGTAGGAGTGAGGCAGGTTTTTCTGTTCCAGCTTCTGGTTTAAGCTTATTAAACATTAAGTATAATAATATTTTTATAGAGAGTTGGAAAAAGTAAAGGGTAAAATTTTTGACATAAATCTTTTTAATAAATTATTGATTTTTGTAAAACCTTACAATATATCATTCTATGGAGTATTGCTGTCAGCAATTATAATTTCTCTTCTTTCAACTCTAACTCCTTACCTGCTAAAAATAGTAGTTGATGATTATATTCTTCCAAAAAATTATGATGGAATGCAAACTATAATTATGATTATGGTAGGAGTGTTATTTCTAGAAGTCTTTTTTATGTATCTATTTACTTATTATGCTAATTGGCTAGGTCAAAAAGTCATCAAGGATTTACGGGTAAATGTTTTCGAAAAAATTATAAAATGTAAAATGTCTTTCTTCGATAAAAATGCTGTTGGAAGGCTTGTAACAAGAACTGTTAATGATATCGAGACTATTGCAAGTATTTTTTCACAGGGATTATTTATGATCATTGCCGATATTCTTAAAATGCTTACGGTATTAATTGTAATGGTTATAATAAGTTGGGAGTTAACGCTAGTAGTCATATCTATTTTTCCATTACTTATTTATGCCACTAGAGTCTTTCAAAAAACAATGAAGGTTGCCTTTGAAAAAGTTAGAAAAGAGGTAGCAAACTTAAATTCTTTTGTGCAAGAGAGAATTAGTGGAATTAAAATTGTTCAAATTTTTAGCAGAGAAGAAGTTGAAATAGATAATTTTCAAAAAATAAATGTTAGACACAGAGATGCATGGTTAAGAACAGTATGGATTAATTCCATTTTTTTTCCTATTGCTGAAATTTCTACTTCAATATGTATAGGTCTTTTAGTTTGGTATGGAGGTTTTAACAATATTAATGGAGATAATTTTTCTCTTGGAACATTATTCCTGTTTATTTCAATGTCAGGTTTACTTTTTAGACCACTAAGACAAATTGCAGATAGATTTAATACTCTTCAAATGGGAATGGTTTCTACAGAGAGAATTTTTAGAATTTTAGAGGATAATTCACATATTAAAGATAAAGGTGTTATATCTAAAAGTAAATTTGAGGGAATGATAGAGTTTAAAGATGTAACTTTTTCTTACGTTAAAAATGAGGTAGTAATTAATAATATTTCATTTAAAATAAATCCTGGAGAGACTTTTGCAATTGTTGGACCAACCGGAAGCGGTAAAACAACAATTACTAATTTAATAGCAAGATTCTATGAGCATGATAGGGGTAAAATTTTAATTGATGGAGAGAGTATAAATGATTTAGAGTTAGCTAATATTAGAAATCAGGTTGGAATTATACTCCAAGATGTCTTTCTTTTTGCAGATACAATATTTAATAATATTGCTTTATACAATGATAAAATTTCATTAGATGATGTTCAGAATGCAGCTAAAGAGCTAGAAATACATGACTTTATAAATTCTCTGCCAAACGGATATTATTTCAATGTAAGTGAAAGGGGTAGTACATTATCATCTGGGCAAAAACAACTCATAGCTTTCCTAAGAGTATTAGTTAATAATCCAGATATTTTAATTTTAGATGAAGCTACTTCATCGATTGATTCTTATTCTGAAGACTTAATAAAAAATGCAACCAAAAAAATTACAAAAGGAAAAACTTCAATAATAATTGCTCATAGACTTTCAACCATCGAATCTGCAGATAAAATCATATACATGGAAAACGGAAAAATATTGGAACAAGGAAATCATAAAGAGCTACTAAATATTGAAAATGGTAATTTTAAAAAGCTTTATCAAGAGCAACTTTTTGAAGAAGAATTAATTTAACCTATTAAATAATGCTAAACATTCCTTTGCCTCTATAATATCATGTACTCTTAGGACATCTGCGCCTTTATTCAAAGCTATAGTATTCAAAACAGATGTACCATTAAGTGCTTTGTCAGGTCCTATATTCAGAAATTTATATATCATAGATTTTCTAGATATACCAGCTAATAAAGGTTTTTTAAATTCTTTAAATTTTTCAAAGTTGCTTAAAATCTCAAAATTATGATCAATGGTCTTTCCAAAACCAAATCCAGGATCAATAATTATATTTTTGATGTTGATACTCTCGAGTTCTTCAATCTTTGAATCCAAATAATTAGAGATTGAACCTACCACATTATTGTAAGTAGGTTTTTTTTGCATATTATCTGGATCACCTTTCATATGCATAATGACATAACCTGAATTATATTCTTTTACAACATCAATTATCCTAGAATCATATTTTCCTGAGCTTATATCATTTATTATTGCAAAACCATTATTTAAAGCAAACTCGGCAACCTTTGAATTATATGTATCTATGGAAAATAGTACATCATTAAAGTTTTTAGAAAACTCAATTATATATTCTGATGTTAACTTTAATTCATCTTCTCCTTTAATGATCTTAGAGCCAGGTTTCGAGCTTACAGCTCCTACATCAATTATATCAACACCTTGATTAATCATCTCAGAAACTCGAGAAACAGCCTTATCTAAAGAATTATATCTCCCACCATCATAAAAAGAATCATCGGAAATATTGAGGATACCCATAATTTTTTGAGTATTAAAATTTATTATTTTTCCGTTACAATTTAAAGTCATATTTTTAAGCTTCTTTTCCAAAATTATATTAAAATCTAATATGGGAGATACTAAGTTGCAATATCAAAAAATAATAAATAAATCAAGAAAGATATTTGAAGATAAAAATAGTGACTATGGATCTTCGTGGAGAATTTTAAGAGTAATCTCATTAGTAGATCAAATACACATTAAGGCACAAAGAATCAGAAACCTTCAAAACAACATATCAAATAAAATTGATGAAGGTCAAACATCAGAATTTTATGGTATTATTAATTATTCAATAATGGGACTTATACAGCTTGACATTGGAGTTGTTGATGAGCCAGATTTAAAACTTGATGATATTTTTGAATTGTATGATAAAAAAGTCTCTGAAACTTTTGAACTAATGATTGCTAAAAATCATGATTATGGAGAAGCATGGAGAGACATGGAAGTAATAAGTTTGACAGATCTTATTATTCAAAAAATATTTAGAATGAAAAGTATTTTAAAAAATGATGGTAAAACATCTGTAAGTGAAGGAATAGATGCTAATTTTCAAGATATTTTGAATTATTCAGTGTTTGCTCAAATTTTACTAAAAGAATAAACTTTATGAATCAAAAAATAATAATTGGTAATTGGAAAAATTATTTGAATTATGAAGAATCAATTTCTCTTTCAAAAGCAATATCCAATATTGATGTCTCTAATAAAATAAGGTTAATGATTTCTCCTAATCACCTATATCTAAAAGAAGTTAATGAAATTCTTTTAAAAACTAATATTGAAGTAATAGCTCAAAATTTAACGTCCTCAAAATCAACCTCAGATACAGGAGGGATAACAGCTGTTAATCTAAGAAATTTAAATGTTAATAGATCTATAATTGCTCATTCAGAAGCAAGAATTAGACAGAAAAACCCTCAGGATGTTCTAAATGAAATTATTCCAATGGGTTTTAAATTCGTATTATGTTTTGAACAAATAGATCAAATACCATTTGATTTATTATGTAATGATTTTGAAATAATTGTTGCTTATGAGCCTGTCTGGGCAATAGGAACTGGTGAAACTGCATCAATTAATCACATTAATGAAATTCATGAACAGGTAAAATCAAAACTTAAAGAATTAGAACTTAATATACCTGTTTTATATGGTGGTAGTGTAAACCCATCTAACTCAAAAGACATTTTAGATTCTGAATTTGTAGATGGAGTTTTAGTCGGAGGAGCATCCACTAAAATAGATCAGTTGGTGGGAATTCTTAATTCTATTTAACATTAATTTGTGAATCAGCCTTTTCTTATAAACTTATATTTGTAATGTGATATTAAAAAGAACATTTATAACTTTATTATCAATTATGACTCTAACTCTGAATTCTCAGACTTCTACATATAATTCTATACACCAATTTAAAGTTGCTGATATTTACGGTAACATTTTTGATTTTTCTCAATTAAAGGGAAAAAAGGTTATGATTGTAAATACTGCTTCAAAATGTGGATTAACATATCAGTATGAAGCTCTACAAAAACTTTACTCTCAATATAAGGATCTAAACTTCGTTGTTATTGGTTTTCCTTCTAATGACTTTTTATGGCAAGAACCAGGTTCTAACGATGAAATTATTGATTTCTGTGAGCAGAATTACGGTGTAACCTTTCCAATGATGAGTAAAATAACAGTTAAAGGAACAAAAAAACATCCCATTTATCAGTTTTTAACTCAAAAATCTAAGAACAATTATAGAGACTCTAGGGTCACATGGAATTTTCAAAAGTACCTTATAAATAAAGAGGGTAGAATTGAAAAAATTATTTCTCCAAGGACTAGACCAGATTCTGAAGAAATTGTATCTTGGATAACTGATGTCGACTAGTAAAAAATTCCCTACAAGATGTGTTCACGAAGGTGAAATTAAAGATACTATGTACCAAGGTATAGTGTCTCCATTGTTTATGTCAACTACATACCCATGGTTTGGAGGTGATGCTGAAAAAAAACCTTACCCTAGATATTTTAATACTCCAAATCAGGAATTTCTATCTAAAAAAATAGCATCTTTAGAGAATGGAGAAAAGGCTCTTATATTTACTTCAGGAATGGCTGCTATTAGTACATCCATTATGGCTAACGTCAGAACTGGAGACCATGTCATCTTTCAGGAAGATCTCTATGGAGGTACTAGAAATTTCATTAAAACAGAATTTGATAAATATGGTATTGAATATTCTTTCACCAAGGGCCTTCAATCTGAAGACTTTAAAAATGAAATAAAGGATAATACTGTTGGAATATATATTGAAACACCTAGTAATCCACTCCTTAAGATTGTTGATTTAAAATCTGTTTGTTCAATTGCAAAAGAAAATTCAATTTGGACTATGATAGATAATACTTTTGCAAGTCCTGTAAATCAGAACCCTATTGATCATGGAATAGATATTGTAATTCATAGTGCTACAAAATATCTTGGAGGTCATAGTGATATTTCTGCAGGTGCAGTGGTAAGCACTGAGGAAAATATTAATCTCATTTTAAATTCTGCTAAAAATTTTGGCGGGAATCTTAGTGATTACACTGTTTGGCTATTAGAAAGAAGTATGAAAACTTTATTTATAAGAGTCAGAGAACAAACTAATAATGCAAAATTACTATCAAAAATGTTAGAAGAAAATTCTAATATTTCAAGGGTTTATTACCCAGGGCTAGAATCACACCCTTCTCATAAAATTGCAAAGAATCAAATGAAAGACTTTGGAGCAATGATGTCTTTTGATTTGAATGAAAATATTGATGTTTATAAATTTTTAAAGAATCTAAAGGTAGTTAAACCAGGAATGAGTTTAGCTGGTGTAGAAACTACTGTTAACTTCCCTATGAAGACTTCTCACGGTCTTCTTACTCAGGATGAGAGAGATAACCAAGGGATTGGAAATAAATTAATTAGGTTGTCTGTTGGTATTGAATCTTTCGAAGACATATATAATGATCTTGATCAAGCAATTAAAAATTCTTTACAATGAAACTAGATATTTTGGCTTTCGGTGCTCACCCAGATGATGTTGAAATGGGTTGTGGTGGTACAATTGCAAAATCCACTTCTGTAGGAAGAAAAGTAGGTATAGTTGATTTGACTAGAGGTGAGCTTGGTACTAATGGTACTGTTGAAATAAGAGATAAAGAAGCTGATGAAGCATCAAAAATTTTAGGTGTTTCTTTTCGTATGAATCTTGAATTTGAGGATGGATTTATTTTTAATAACAAAGAAAGTCAAATTCGAATCGTTGAAATAATTAGACATTATAAGCCAGATATAGTTTTATCCAATACTCAAATTGACCGCCACTCTGACCATGGCAAAGCATCTGACTTAATATATGACTCTTCTTTCATAAGTGGTCTTTCAAAGCTCAAAACATCTTTTGATGGGAATACTCAAGAACCATGGAGGCCAAAAATTAATCTTAATTATCAGCAATGGAATGAATTTAAACCAGATATCTTAATAGATATTTCAAATTTTATGGATTCAAAGATTAATTCAATTTTAGCATATAAAAGTCAAGTCATCAAAGATCAAAATACAACATCGACTAAAATCAATTCTAAAAACTTTATTGAAAGTATTTCATATAGATCTAAAAACTATGGCAGGCTAATAGATGTTGAGTATGCAGAAGCCTTTCAGTCAAGAAGAAACATAGCTGTAAGTAATCTTTCTGATCTTATATAATTTTCAAAAAATTCTTTATTATATTTTTTAAATCACCTATTTTTGCCACACAATATGGTGGTTGTAGCTCAGTTGGTTAGAGCGCTAGATTGTGGTTCTAGATGTCGCCGGTTCGAATCCGGTCTTCCACCCAAGAAAATCTTTCGATTTATCAATAAAATAAACCCTTAATTAATTAGGGTTTTTTTTATTTAAAGTTACTTAATCTAATATCTCCTCATCCATATTTGCTAACTCCCATGCTATATGGAAAATTAGTCTAGCTCTCTTGTATAAAAGGTCATATCTAATTTTATCGGCTGTATCATTAGGACCATGATAATCTTCATGGGTACCACTGAAGAAAAATACAACAGGAATATTTTTTTTTGCAAAATTAAAATGATCACTTCTTTCATAGAAATCATTTGGATCATTTGGTATATCAAATCTGTAGTCTAATTTAAGGTTAATAGAATTTCTATTTGTATCCTCGGTTATTCTCTTAAGTTTTTTTGTAATCCTATCAGATCCTATGGAATAGATATAATCTTCCTCTTCATACCCTCTTGTGGGATCTGTCCTTCCAATCATATCTAAATTTATGTTAACAAAAGTATTCTCAATGGGATATAATGAATTATTAACATAATATTCCGAACCTAAAAGACCTTCTTCCTCTCCTGAAACATGAAGAAAAACAATTGATCTTTTTGGCCTTATTCCATCTTTAATTGCATTTTGGAAAGCTTGAGCAATTTCTAAAATTGATACTGTTCCACTGCCATTATCATCTGCACCATTGTATACCTCATCTCCATCAACTCCAACGTGATCTAGATGACCGGTAAAGATTACATAACTATTTGGATAAGTTTTTCCAACAATAACAGAAGCAACATTTTGAGTATCTACAAGATTTTCTCCAGTAGCATATCTGTCATATCCACGAAGAGTTTCAGGAAATGAATATTGATATGTCAACATTTCACCTGGTAAGTTTAGTTTATATCTTTGAAAATAATTATCAGTATTATCTGCAGGTTGAATATCATTTTTAATATAAAAGTCTCTCAAAAAGTTTGCAGCTAACACATCACCATATTCACCAGTTTGTCTTCCTTCAAATTCATCAGATGAGTAAATTTCTAATAAATTCTGTAAATCTTCTTGAGTAATTGTTTCTGAGTACTTATTTGATATATCTTTTTGTGAGTATCCTAATGAAATAAAGAGTAATAGTATTATTATGTTAAGCTTTTTCATAATATTTTTTTTTTGTTTTAATTTCATTCTCTATACCATCCCATAATGATATTCTGGAAAGAAGGGCTTTTTCTGAAATTGATTTAGCTTCTAATATTTTATCTTCATCATTTTTACACAAATATGCAAGCATCTCCATAGACATAGGTCCGTGCATATCACCATCAACTTCAATGTGGCGTTTAAAGTAATAAATTAATTTATTCAATTCATTATTTTTTGAATTTATTCCTTCCAATAAAGGCATAAACATATCAGGAATAAGATCTTCTCTTCCAAAAGTAAATACAGCAGCCACTTCATGAATTTTACCTCTGTTAATTACTGAAAATGTGAATTTTAGAAAATCTTTAATATAGTCTTTTATTTCAAGTTTTTCTATGTTATTATGGATTGTATCTAATGAGTTTAATGAGTTGATATTTTTTAATATAAGATTAGTTTTAACACCAAATGATTCAATTGAATCTAAATACATTTCAAAATGTGACATTGGTCTACCATCCTCATTTTCATCTGTTTCCTCACCAGCAACAATTTCATTAATAAGCTTAGCAGTAGAATTGTTTCTGCTTGGATACCATGGAACCGAAATAGTAGTTAAATTAATTTGTAAAAATTTTAATAGTGACATAAAATCCCATACAGCATATACATGAGCATTTGTAAAAATCTTCAAATCATCAACATCTTTAATAGAGCTATACAAAGAGTGATTTCTTAATTTATTTTTAAGTGGTTCAAGATTTTGAGCAATATTATTCATATAAATATTTTGGGGTCAAATATAAATAATAATTAAATTCATAAAATGCAGGAAATATTATTGTTTCTTATATCGTCATTAGCTTTAACCTTAATGCCTGGTCCAGATATATTATTTGTTATTAATCAAAGCCTAGGTAAGAGGAAAAATGGAATAATAACCTCTTTAGGTTTATGTACAGGATTAATATTTCATACAATGTTTTTAGCTTTTGGTCTTTCTGAATTAATTGAGAGTAATAAATCTGTTATTATATTTTTAAAATATTTTGGTACTATTTACCTATTCTATCTAGCTTATATAGAGATAAAATCAGAGAATAAAGTCAACACTAGTTTAAATAGCAAACTGTTTCTAAGAGGCCTCTATATGAATCTCATAAACCCTAAAGTTTTAATTTTCTTTATTGCCTATTTTCCAAATTTTTTATTCTCAGATATATTAAAAATTTCATATCAATTTCTATTATTAGGTTTTGTTTTTATATTTCAAGCTTTATTTGTTTTTATTTCTGTTTCATTAATATCAAATAAATTGATAAAGTACATAAGTCTAGATGCAGAAAATATTTCAATTAAGTACTTTAAATCTCTGATTTTTATAATAATAGGTCTACTAATACTTGCATAAATCTCACTTGATTTAAATTTGTATATTTGCATGCAATTAGTTTATAATTAATTGCTTATGTCTAAATCAAAATTTGTAGGAGAAGGTCTAACATATGATGATGTACTGCTTGTCCCTTCATACTCAGAAATTATTCCTTCTGAAGTATCCTTAAAAACAAAATTCAGTAGAAATATAAACTTGAATATTCCTATAGTTTCTGCTGCAATGGATACAGTTACAGAAAGTAAAATGGCTATAGCAATTGCTAGTGAAGGCGGTATTGGGGTAATTCATAAGAATCTTTCTATAGATGATCAGTGTAATGAAGTCAGATTAGTAAAAAGAGCTGAATCAGGTATGATTATCGATCCAGTTACTCTTACAAAAGATTCTTTGGTTATAGATGCAAAAAATAATATGAAAAAATATAAAATTGGAGGAATTCCAATTGTATCTGATTCTGGAATTTTAGTTGGAATAGTGACCAATCGTGATTTAAGATTTGAAAAAGATGAGTCTAAGAAATTGTCTGAAGTAATGACCAGTAAAAAATTAATTACTGCTAGCATTGGAACTTCATTATCGCAAGCTGAAGAAATTTTACAAACTCATAAAATTGAAAAACTACCTGTAGTTGATTCCAAGGGAAAATTAATGGGTCTCATTACTTTTAGAGACATAAATAAACATTCAGAAAAACCAATTTCAAATAAGGATAAACTTGGAAGATTAATGGTTGCTGCTGCAATTGGTACTGATAATGATTATAAAAAAAGAGCAAAAAAACTAGTTGAAAGCGGAGTAGATGCTATTGTAGTTGATACAGCTCATGCACATTCAAGCAGAGTAGGGGATGTTCTTAAAAGTCTTAAGGATTTATTTACTGAAACTGATATTGTTGTTGGAAATATTGCTACTGGTGACGCTGCTAACTATTTAAAAGAAAATGGTGCTGATGCAATTAAAGTTGGGATAGGACCAGGCTCAATATGTACTACAAGAGTTGTAGCTGGGGTTGGGTATCCGCAGCTATCAGCAATTATAAATGTTTCAGAAGCATTAAAAAATTCATCAATTCCCCTGATTGCAGATGGCGGAGTAAAGTATACAGGAGATATTGTTAAAGCAATAGCTGCAGGTGCAGATACAGTAATGCTAGGATCTCTTTTAGCTGGTACTGAAGAGTCTCCCGGTGAAACTATAATTTATGAGGGTAGAAAGTTTAAAACCTACAGAGGGATGGGATCTGTAGAGGCTATGCAAAAGGGTAGTAAGGATAGATACTTCCAATCAGATCAGTCTGATAATAAAAAATTAGTACCTGAGGGAATTGTTGGTAGAGTTCCTTACAAAGGTCAGCTTAATGAAAGTATTCATCAGTTTGTTGGAGGTCTAAAATCTGGAATGGGTTATTGTGGATCTAAGGATATTAAGATACACAAAGGATCATCTAAATTTGTAAAAATTACGGGATCTGGTATTAGGGAAAGTCATCCTCACAATGTTTCAATTACTAAAGAGGCTCCTAATTATAGTCCTCCTAAACTATAAAAATTGAAAACATACCCTTTATTTATATCTATAACTTTATTAATACTTAGTTGCTCAAACATTAATAATGATAATTCTAATGATTTAATTGCAAGGGCAGGAGAAAATTTTTTATATATAAACGATTTACCTTCATTTTCATCTCGGCAAGATAGCCTTCTTAGACATAAAAATTTTATTGAATTATGGGCCAAAGAAAAACTTTTATATGACTTATCTATAACAAATCTGTCACAATCAAAAAAAAATGAACTTGATTTATTAATAGAAAAATTTAAAATTGATTTATATATAAATTCATATAAAGACTTAATTGTTAACTCCAGAATTGATTCAATTGTAACCAATGAAGAAATTGAATCTTATTATAATACCAATATTGATAACTTCACTCTAAATGAAACTCTTTTAAAATATAGATATTTAAAAGTCCCAATTGATAATATTAATATAAATAGAATAAGAAGATATATACAAAGGCTGAGTAATGATGATAGAGATTTTCTTGATTCACTTAATTTTCAATTTGCAGAGTTAAAAGTAAATGATTCAGTCTGGTTTGCTGAGAGGGATGTTATTTCATCTATTGAATTTATAAATCAAACTAATAAATCTAATTTTATGAGAGTCAATAGACTTTATGAAATTAAAGATGATCAATATATTAATTACTTCATTGTCAAGGATTTGCTAAAATCAGGAAATATTCCACCATTATCTTATCTTTACGATAGAATTAAATTAAATATTATTAATCAAAGAAAAATTGATTTAATTGAAAATATTAATAAAGAAATTCTGAATGATGCTCTTAAATCAAGTAAATATGAAATATATAAATAGTTTATTTTTTGTCCTTTTATTTCAATTTTCTTATTCACAGGAAAAAATAAAAGTTGATGGAATCTCTTCAGTTGTCGGTGACTTTATTATTCTTGATTCAGATATAGATAGAGTAATAATCGATATGCAGTCTCAAGGTTTATCAACAGCTGGTATTTCAAAGTGCCAACTACTTGGTAAACTAATGGAAGACAAATTGTATGCTCACCATGCTGTGCAAGATAGTTTAGAATTATCTGATAACGAGATATACGACTATGTTGATAGACAAATTGAATATTTTACTGAACAACTAGGGGGTATTGATAAGGTTCTTGAGTTTTATAAAAAAAGAGATGAGATTTCATTTAGAGATGAGCTGTTTGAAATAAATAAGACACAACGATTATCAGAGATGATGCAGCAAAAAATCGTTGAAAAGGTTGAAATTACCCCCGAGGAGGTTAGGCAATTTTTTAATGAAATTCCAAGAATAGATCTTCCAATATTCGGAACAGAATTAGAAATTGCACAAATTGTTGTCGAACCAAAAGTCTCAGAGGAAGAGAACCAAAGAATCATCGATCAGTTAAAGTTATTTAGAGAGGATATTTTAGAAGGTGGAATGAGTTTTGCCTCCAAAGCACTCTTATATTCCCAAGATCCTGGTTCAAGAAGTAAGGGAGGAAAATATACTCTAAACAGAAAAAAGCCAAGAATGGTAAAACAATTTAGAGATGTTGCTTTTAGTCTACAAGAGGGTGAAATATCACAACCATTTAAATCAGACTTTGGTTGGCATATTGTAACTGTAGATAAAATTAGAGGGCAAGAAATTGACGTCAGACACATTCTTCTAATACCTAACATTTCTCAAGATGAATTAAAAAGTGCTAAAGAAAAAATTGAAAAGCTAAGAGAGAGAATAGCTAACCAAGAGATCACTTTTTCAGATGCTGCTCTTCAGTTCTCTGATGAGAAAGAAACTAGATTAAATGGTGGTGTTATAATTAATCCAAGCACTAATGATACGAGATTTGAATTAACTAAAATGGACCCTCTTTTATATTCACAAGTAAAAGATTTAAAGGATGATGAGATGAGTATGCCTTTATTAGATAATTCAGATAATACAGTACAAAAATATAAAATTTTGAAAGTAACTAATCGATATGATGAGCATGTTGCAGATTTTTCAAAAGATTATGTCAAAATAAAGGAATTAGCTCTCACTGAAAAACAACTTAGGACTGTTAAAAGGTGGATGCAGGATAAAATAAAGGATACCTACATAAACCTTAACTCTGATATAACTTATTGTGATTTTGTCTACAATTGGAAAAAAGAATAGTTATTTAAAATATTTCATTGGGACTATAAGCATTCCAAAACATTCACCACCATCCTTTTTTATATTCTTATGATGTATTTTATGCGCCCTTCTTATACCCCTTGCATATTTATTATCTATATTTCTAAAAATTTTAAATCTTTGATGAATAAAAATGTCATGTACAATAAAATATGCTAGACCGTAAAGGCCAATTCCAATTGCAATTGGCAGACCAAGCCAAAAGCCTTGACCCCATAAAATCACAAATGAAACACTTAAAAATGCATAAAAGAAGAAGAAAAGGTCATTTCTCTCAAACCATGAGTTATGATCTTTTTTGTGATGATCTTTATGAAGAACCCATAAAGGTCCATGCATAATGTACTTATGGTTAAACCAAGCAGTAAACTCTGTGATTAAAAAGGTTGCTATTAAAGTAAAAATCCAAATTACTATATCCATTGTATCAAATTTAGTTGATATTTAATGTAAGACCTTGCAATAACCGCAAACTTTTGATAATTATGAATCCTTATTCTATTTTTAACAATATTTTCGGATGAAGTTCTCTTCAATTTTTTTAGTAGTTTATAATAGTATCTATATGCAATGTAAACTGCAAATTTTGAGTTTTTAGGAAGTTTTGCAATTCCATCGATAGCATTTTTAAAATCCAATTCTATTTCCTTGATAATCTCCAATTTTGAATTTTCATCAAATCTGTCCATATCAATATTTGGAAAGTAAACTCTTTTTAAAATATTGGAATCATCCTTCAAATCTCTTAAAAAATTAACTTTTTGAAACGCTGAGCCAAGCGATATAGCGAATTCACTAAGGTCTCGGTATAAATCATCTGACCCGTTGACAAAAACTTTTAAACACATCAAACCAACAACATCAGCAGAACCGTAAATATATTTTTTATATTCTTCAACTGAATTATATTCTTTTTTGTCAAGGTCCATTTTCATACTATCAAGAAATGAAATAATTAAATTTTTTGGAATTGAGTATTTGTTTACTGTAAATTGAAAAGAGTTCAAAATAGGATTTAAACTTATTTTATTGTCAATACTTCTCCAAAGTTCAGACTCAAAATCATCTAATAGCTGTTTTTTAGGATAATCATGAAATGTATCTACAATTTCATCTGCAAGTCTAACAAAGCCATAAATATTAAATATATCTTGTCTAATTTTTTTTGATAAAAGACTACTTGAAAAGTAAAAAGAAGTACTGTATTTCTTAATTACCAATTTACTTGTTTCTTTTGATACGCTATCAAATATAGATTTCATAATGTAAAAATACGTAAAATGAGTAAATCAATTCATATCTTTGAAATATGGAAAAAACTTTACTTTATCATTACACATCTCTTTCACATCTTATTGAAATATTCAAAGTCGGCAAAGTCCTTACATCTCAAACTGAAAAAATGCTAAAGGTCAAAAAACCTGGTTTATGGTTTTCTACAAATTCTGAATGGGAATATTCTGCTTTCAAAAGATTTAATGATGGAAAAAAAGAGTTTGACCTTAATTCTCCTGAAGATTTTGAAAAGTATATAGGTTGTGCCAGATTAATTACAAATCTTAACTCACTATTCGTAACATTTGCTAAATACAAACACAAATCAAAAGTTAACCCTCTTTTATGGGATAAGATGGCTGAAATAGGTAGGTCAAAAGGTGCAGATCCAAGCCAATGGTATGCTACATTTAGTCCAATGAGTATTAATAATCTCGATATAGAGGTTTATGAAAATGGCAAATGGCTTAGTTTAAAAAAAGGAGAAGGAGAGTTTGACTCTGAATTATTTAATAGAAATCTTGAAAAGACATTTGTGTATAAAAAG
>CACMVZ010000017.1 GCA_902617285.1 uncultured Bacteroidota bacterium
CGTAACCCCAATCTCTCTTAGAATCTAAATTACCTAGGTACAGTTTTTTTTGAATTCCTTTATTTATTCTAGCTGTTGCTAATGTTATCTTTCTTGACACAAAAGTTTCCCCTCTTCTTTCAGATTCATGATTGAAGAGAATTCCATTTACAGCAAACATACCATATGCTTCTCTATAATTTTTTGTAATCCAATATGCATATAACTTAGCAACTCCATATGGTGATCTTGGATAAAATGGGGTAAGTTCGTTTTGTGGAATTTCCATAACTTTCCCATATAGTTCTGAAGTTGAAGCCTGATAAATTTTGCATGTTTTTTCTAAACCACTGATCCTAACTGCTTCCAAAACTCTCAATGTACCCAAAGCATCTGTTTCAGTTGTATATTCAGGAAGGTCAAAAGAAACTTTAACATGAGACTGAGCGGCCAAATTATAAATTTCTGATGGCTTAATTTTTTGAATTAATCTTATAAGATTTGTTGAGTCAGTCATGTCCCCATAATGGAGATTAATCTTTCTTTTTAATTTTAAATCTTCTAATAATTCATCGATATAGAGATGCTCAATCCTACTTGTGTTAAAACTTGAACTTCGTCTAATTACACCATGGACTTCATAATTTTTCTTAATTAAAAATTCTGCAAGATATGAACCATCTTGCCCATTTATACCTGTTATTAATGCTATTTTCATATTTAAATTTTTATTCTAAATCATTTACTTATTGTAAAGATTCAAATGTGTGAATATATTTAGAGTCGTTAATTAACCGTTTATTGTTAAACCCAAAAAAAGAAATCCTATTCTTATTAGCTGCATACTTATCATTAATTGAGTCTCCAATCAAACAACAACTCGATTCATTATAATTATTTGATTTTAGTAACTTTTTAATATTTTCTATTTTATTAACTGGAGATCCAGAAATTGATTTAAAATATTTTTTAATATCTAAATTTGAACATAAATAAATTAGTTCTTTTTCATCTGAAGCTGAGACTAAATGAAAATCAAAGATCTTATGTTTTTTTTTAATAAAACTAATACTACTTTTTATTAAAAGATCTTTATCACATAATCTATCTTTACAATAATTACCATATGATTTGGCATATTGTTTCTTTTCTTGATTATTTAACTTTGTATCTAAAATTTTTTGAGAAAAATATTCAATTTTTTCATAACGAGATAAACCTCCATTGATTTTATGGTAATTTATCAACTTATCAATATATTTTTTGGAATAACCATCAAAGATATATTTAAAGCCTTCAGTTCTTACTTTATCACTATTGAGTATAACACCATCAAAATCCCAAAAAATTGTAGAGTATTTATTTAACATTATCTAAAGCAAATAAAACTTTTTCTATATCTTCTTTTACATCTACAGGTATAGATTTCTTAGACATCTCCACCATCTTAACCTTTACTCCTAACTCTATAAACCTTAGTAATTCAATATCTTCAATTGACTCAAAATATGTTTTGGATTTTATATCAAATATTTCTAAACTTTTTTTGGAAAAAGCATATCCACAGACTTGTCTAAACCCCTTTTTAAACTCATTTTTTTTATTTGAAGGAATTGGAGCTCTGGACATATATATTAACTCTTTTCTTTTATTAAAAATAACTTTTGGCATATTGAAAGAAAAAAATGTGTCTTCACTGTCAATACTACAATATCCACAGTAAACATCATAAAGATTTTTTTGTTTAATTAGCTCTTGAATTAAAATTTGAATATCAGCGGGATTAAATAAAGGTTCGTCACCTTGAATATTTATATAATAGTCTGCCTCCACTAATTTTGAAACTTCGCATAGCCTATCTGTACCAGTTAAACATTTATCTGAAGTCATTATGAATTGTATGTTATTTTTTTTACAATGATCTGCAATTCTCTTATCCTCTGTAGCAACATATATTGAATCTTTAGGAACAGCTTTTAAACATTGATCATACACATGCTTAATCATAGATTTACCTTTTAATATAGTAAGAGGTTTTCCAGGGAATCGTGAAGATTTATATCTGGCGGGAATTATTAAAACAAAGTTCATTTTTTATTTATTAATAATACTATAAATTGAATCAGAGGTAAAGCTTTTATAGAGAGATGGTGTTAAAGAGATAATTTTTATATTTTCATCCAAAAAAACTTTGAATATTTTTTCATTTTCATAAAAAACTTCCCTAAAATTCTTATTTATGGAGTTTTCTTGATATCCGTCAAATCCAACTACATAAAATGTTTTTAATCGAGTTTTCAAAGCAATTTGCATTGATAAAGAACAATGTGTGTGCTCACTTATTTTAAGCTTTTGATTATCTGGTATTTCAAATGAATTTGATTCCCATCCTTTTGGTAAATAGGTTCCAAATTCTCTTGGGCTAGGGGGGAAAACAATTTTTAAATTATGATTATTTTTTATGCTTATGTCAAACCTATCCACTTCATTTCCTATAAAAGAAATCATTTTATCGTTTGGAATATCAAGAAAATGTTGAAGGTGTCTACTACTTGAAAAAACAATTAATAAATTTCTATTTTTTAATAAAAAACTTTTAATAGCATCAATATTTTCATAAACACTATTTCCGCCCCCAATAATTAGAACTTTATCATACTCGTTTTCAAATTTAATCATAGGTAACTCTAATGCTTTCTCATCCGAAATTGAACTCTCTAGGGCCTGGACTATTGAATTAAATGACATAAAGTTTTTACCTAACCAATCCATTACTTTTTTTTGTGGGATAGAATAAAACCCTGAAATTATATATGGTAGATTAGTCCCCCAAGAGTATTTCTTTTTTAACAAATAAAATTCAGAAACAACATTAGAAATCAAATTAAAATTGATTTTTTGGGTCTTGCTTATTTGAGTTAGTAACAACTCTGTTTTTAGATTTCCTGCTCCACGTCCCATTCCTAAAATTGTCGCATCAATTATTTCAACTCCACAATTTACAGCCTCGATTGAATTAGCCAAAGCAAGTTCCATGTTGTTGTGGCCATGAAATCCAAGTTTTACAGATGTAATTAATCTTATTTTTTTAACTACTCTACTAATATCTTCAGGGTAAACACTTCCGTAAGAATCAACTAAATATAAATAATCAACATGTTTCTCAATTCCAATTAATTTTTTGTGAAAAGAATTGTCATCTATCCATTTACTTAAATACATTACATTAAATGCAACTTTATATCCTAGTTTTCTCACTATACTAGCCTTCTTTATTCCAAAATTAAATCTTTCTGGATCTATTGCAATTCTTATCATGTCTATATATTTTCCACATGGCTCAATAACTTGCTTTATGTCATCCTCAGAAAGTTTTTTTTCATCAATAATTAAAACAATTGACTTAGAAGTTAAACTCTTAACCTTCTTCAAAGTTTCCAATGGTGTATAAAAAAACTCCCCTTTATATTGACTTTGTTTTAAATTTCTGTAGCCAATTTCAATATAGTCAATTGGAAGTTCTTCCACTGCTTTTAAATATTTATTTACCAATTGAGATTTAAAATCCCAATTAGTGTAATATCCTCCATCTCTTAATGTACAATCAAGTATTTTAAATTTTTTCATGTTTATTTTTTTAGCAGCCAACTACTGGACTGTATTTTATCTCCTAATCCATCAATTAATTCAACACTATATTTACTACAAATATCTTTTTCTGGGCAATTTTCATTATTTTGATCTCCTCCATTGGCAAATGCTAATTTGAATTTTTCACCAAACTCTTTAGCTAAGGACTCAATGGTCTTACATACAGTTCGATCAGTATCAATTGAAAGAACTACTTTATCCACAGCTTTAATATTAGAGACTATGAACATGCGCTCATTTTCATCCTGAAAATCCTTACTCCCCTTAAGCTTTCTTTGGTTGTCATTATTTACTATTACAAATAATTTGTCTGCCTGGCTTTTAGCATTATTGAAATACTCCAAGTGACCTTTGTGAATTGGGTTAAAATATCCTGATACTATAATTACTTTTGGTTTACTCAAGATTGAAAAAATTGATTAATTAATTTTTGATATTGCTTGTAATTGATTAATTGGTAAAACATAGTTTAAAATTATTTACCAATTGAAATTTTATTTTTATTATGATTAATATTTCTTCCGTCAAAAATTATTTTTGATTCTTCTATATCTATAAGTTTGAATTCTTCCCATTCTGTTAGAATAACAAATGTGTCACATTTTTTAGTTTCACTTATTTTTTCAACAATATTTATTCTTTTATCATTTAACTTTACTTTTGTGTCCCATAAATTTTTGATATCATTAGATATAGATCTTTTTTGAACCATGGGGTCATAGATTGTAATTGATGCACCACTTTTATATAATATCTCAGAAACTTTTATTGATGCAGATTCTCTACTATCATTAGTATTTGCTTTAAAGGCCCAACCTAATATAGCAACTCTAATACCGCTCAAATCTCCGTTGAAATAATCAATAACTTTTTTTGCAAATCGTTTTTTTTGATTGTCATTTATTCTTACAACCTGATGCCAATATTCAGCTTCCTGTTCAAGTCCATAAAATTTGCATAAATAAACTAGATTAAGAATGTCTTTTTGAAAGCAGCTCCCACCAAAACCTGCAGAAGCCTTCAAAAACTTAGGTCCAATTCTATGATCCATACCTATAGCCTTAGAAAGCTCATCAATATTAGCTCCTGTTTTCTCGCATAGTCCAGAGAGACTATTTATAGAGGAAATTCTCTGAGCTAACATGGCATTTGAGGCAAGTTTAGCAAGTTCGGAGGACCAGACATTTGTAGTTAGAATTTTTTCTTTTGGGATCCAATTAGCATAAATATCAACTAAAGCTTTTACTGCATTTTGTCCAGATTCTGAATCATCTCCTCCAATTAATACTCTATCTGACTTAAATAAATCCTGTATAGCAGTCCCCTCAGCTAAAAATTCAGGATTAGATAAAATTTCAAAGTGATTATCTGTTGATTTTTCATATAAAATCTCTTTGATCTTTTCTGCAGTCCTAACAGGAAGAGTGGACTTCTCAACAACTATTTTATCTTTTTTTGAATACTTTGCAATATCTTTTGCACATGCTTCAATATTTCGTAGGTCAGCTTTCATACCAGCCCCTTCACCTTCGGTTTTAGTAGGGGTATTAACAGCCATAAATATCATTTCTGCCTTTTCAATATTTCCAGCAATATCATCTGAAAAAAATAGATTTCGACCACGAGCCTCTTTTACAACATCTGAGAGTCCAGGCTCATATATTGGTAAATTATTCACAGGGCCATTCCATTCTTTAATTTTGTCTGGATTAGCATCAACAACAGTTACATTAATATGAGGACATTTTAATGCTATAACTGACATAGTCGGACCTCCTACATATCCAGCACCAATACAACATATATTTTTAATTATCATTTATATTCTATTATAATCATCTTCAATTCTAACTATATCATCTTCCCCAAAATAAGTTCCTGTTTGAACTTCAATAAATACTAGAATAGTATCACTAGGATTTTGTATTCTATGCTTAGCTTCCTTATTAATTTTTATTGATTCTCCAGCACTAATTTTATGTTCTACACCATCTAAAGTTACAATCCCTTGTCCCTTTATTATAGTCCAAGACTCAGATCTCTGCATGTGATATTGATAGGATAGTTTGCTTTTTGGATTAACCTCTATTCTTTTAATTTTATAGTTCTTATTGTCCTCTATAATAAAGTATCTTCCCCATGGACGTTCAGAATAATTAGTTTTTTTATTTTTCATCTTTATTAAATATTACAATATGTGGTTTGTCTGATAGAAATTTAGATGCTAAGTAAAAACTAACCTTTCGTTTAATTAGCTTTTCAATTTTTTCTTCTAGTTGACTTATATATTCAAAATTTAAATACTGACCTACTAATACTACCTCTATATTTTTACTATCAATACCCTTAGCATAGTCTTCAATTAAAATTATTTTTTTAACATTACCCATCCTTTCAATTACTGTGCTTACTAAATCCTCTAAGCCAAGGTGTTTATATACTACTTTTTTTAATGTATCAAATAATGGGTGCTCAGTGTTTGCTTTATATTCAACCTTATTATTTACTTTTAATTTTTTTAAATAACCTGCATGCTCTAAATGGTTTAGCTCTTTTCGTATTCCATTTGTAGACTCACCCATTTCGTTTGCTAATCCATTTAAATGCCCCTTATTAGCTTGTGAAACAAAAAACTTAATTAAAAGCCTAAGTCTTGTCTTTGATGTAATTAGTTCCCCTAGCATTTTTTTGTTTTTAATTTTTTTTCACGGCTTCGCCACATATGTCACATAAAACATAAATAAAAGAGTTATAGAATCAATTAAATTAAACAGACTTAAGTTTAAGAGTAACTATCATTCCTAAACTTTCGAGTTGTAACTTAATTTTATTTTTTTGAATCTCTATAATTTTCCCAATCTTCCCTGCAAATACTCCTTCAGAAATTTTATGTAATTGACCTTTTGTAAAGTTTGTTAACTCAACTGATTGGAATTCACCATTAAGATATTTTTTCATCAATTCAATTTCCTTTTCTCTTATAACTGCAGGCTTTCCCAACCAAAACATGTAGCGAACTACACCAAAAACAGAAAAAATATCATTTCTTCTACCTTCTTCAATCAAAACGAAAACATATGAAGGTATAAGAGGTTTAAGTATTTTCTTTTTACGATCAGAGTATTGCTTAATAATTGTTACTGTTGGACAATAACAAGAAATACCAATTTTATTTAAATGTTCTGCAACCTTTATCTCTTGATTAGCTTTAGTGTATATTACAAACCACTTTTTCATTTTATATTAATTACAATAAAACCTAATACTTATATTGAAATAAATCTGGTTTTTATTATCAAGTAACAAAAGTACTTAAAAAAAAGTATATTATTGATATATTTTTATTTTTTTTTTATTTTTTATCTTTTAAAAAATGATTTTGACAATAGATACAATGAGTTTAATATTAATTTATATTTGTTCAAATAATGCAAATGAAGAATATTTTAGTTACAGGAGGCGTCGGTTTTATTGGGACGAATCTAATTAAAAGTTTAATTGAAAAAGGATTCAATGTTATCTCTTTAGATAATTATTCTACAGGGAGTAAATTAAATGAAATTCAAGAAGCAAAGTATTACAATCTTGACATTGAAAAAATATCAAAAATTAATGAATCAATTGATCTATGCTTTCATCTTGCTGCACAGTCAAGAGTTCAGCCGTCTTTTGATGATCCGGAAGAATCTTTTAGAACAAATGTTTTAGGGACTTCTAAGGTTATGGAATGGGCAAGAACCAATAAAACAAAGATTGTATATGCCGGATCTTCTTCAAAGCACCATGACCCATCAGACTCTCCATATGCTATGTATAAGTATCTAGGAGAGGAAGTATGTAAATTATATAAAAAATCATATAACTTAAATGTTGAAATTGCTAGATTTTATAATGTTTATGGGCCTGGAGAGAATATAGATGAAAAATTTGGTAATGTGATAGGTATTTGGAGATCAAAAGTTCTTAAAGGTGAGCCACTTCCAATTGTTGGCGATGGAAATCAAAAAAGAGACTTTGTCCATGTTTATGATATAGTGGATGGGCTCATCAAGATTGCATTAACAAATATTAATCATGATGATGCATGGGAATTAGGTACGGGAATTAATTACAGTATAAATGAACTATTTAGATATTTTAAAGATAAATTTGATGTAAAATCAATAAATATTCCAAATCAACCTGGTAATTATAAAGAAACGTTACGAGAAAATGATGATTCGATAAAATTACTAGGTTGGAAGCCAATGGATAGGCTAAAAGATCATATTAATAGTTTTAATTAGAAAATATTGCATCAAAAATTTTTTAAATAATGAAAAATGTTTTAATTACTGGGGGAGCAGGGTTTATTGCTCATCACCTTATCTATTATTTATTAAAAAACACGAATTGGAACATAGTGTCCCTAGACAGACTTGATTACAGTGGAAATTTAAATAGATTAGATAATATTTTATCAAAACTAACTTCAAAACAAAAGTCAAGAATTAAAGTAGTATTTCATGATCTTAAGTCTGAAGTTAATCCATGGATAAAAAAAGAATTAGGAGAAATTAATGTCATTCTACATTTAGCAGCAGGTTCTCATGTTGATCGAAGTATTGATTTTCCTATGGAATTTGTTCTAGATAATGTTGTGGGTACAGCAAATATCCTAGATTATGCTAGGTACCTGAACGATGAAAAAAAATTAGAAAGACTTATATACTTTAGTACCGATGAAGTTTTTGGACCAGCTCCAAATGGAATTGATTACAAAGAAAATGATAGATATAATTCAACTAATCCATATAGTGCTACAAAAGCTGGTGGTGAGGAATTAGCAGTTGCATATGAGAATACATATAAACTTCCTGTATACATAACCCATACCATGAATGTATTTGGAGAAAGACAACATCCAGAAAAATTCATACCTATGTGCATCAAAAAAATACGAGATGGAGAAACTGTAACCATACATTCAGATAAAACAAAAAAATATCCTGGCTCACGTCATTATATTCATGCAGAAGATGTAGCTGAAGCTATCCATTTTTTGCTCAAATTGGAGTATAATTATACACCTGATTTTGGTGGAGCTAAGTGTCCTAAATTTAATATAGTTGGCTCTGAAGAAATAAATAACCTTGAACTTGCCCAAATTATAGCTGATTCTCAGGGAAAAAAATTAAAATATGAAATGGTAGATTTTCACTCATCAAGACCAGGTCATGATTTGAGATATTCACTCTCAGGGGAGAAAATGAAAAAATTAGGATGGGCACCATCAATTAAGCTTACTGAAAGGATAAAGCAAGTTGTTGACTGGTCTATAAAAAATGATAACTGGATAGACCTATAATAATTCTCCTCATAAATTCTATAACTACATCTTTAGGTTTCTAGATATTGTAGAAGAGTTTATGAACAATGCCTTTTTTTTAGCTTATAGGAAAAGTTTACACTTAAAATGTTATTTTTGTGTTTATTATTAAATGTTCTTGTTAGCTTTTATTCTATATATTGACCCCGGTACAGGAATGATTATAATTCAGATGATAGTTGCTGCTTTTGCAACAATCGTGGCTTTTTCAAAAAAGATAAAAAATAAAATAAAAAATTTTTTTAAAGGAAAATGAGAGATGGAGGTTCGTTTAGAGACCCATCTGGATTTATTTTCTATGAAAATGAAAATGTTTTTAGGTCGATTAATATTTCATACAAAAAAAATTTTGATCACTTAGTTAACTCTGGGCTTTATGATGAACTTGTTCAAAAGAAACTATTGATAAAACACAGCGAGGTCAAAGAAGAAGAGCATAACCCTTTTCAATATAAAAAACTTTTAGTTGAAAGAATACCCTTTATATCTTACCCATATGAATGGTCGTTTAACCAATTCAAGGATGCAATATTACTGACATTAAAAATTCAAAAAATTTCAATTCAATATGGAATGACATTGAAAGATGCAACACCATATAATATTCAGTTTAAAAATAATAATCCCATATTCATAGACACCCTTAGTTTTGAGTTAATAAAAGAAAAAAATTATGTTTGGAAACCATATAAACAGTTCTGTGAAATGTTTTTGGGTCCAATGTGTCTGATGAAGTATGTTGACCATAGTTTAAACAAACTATTAATAAACTATATTAATGGAATCCCCCTTGAGTTAGTAAATAAATTATTACCCATGAGATATAAGTTTAATCTAACTGTTTTCTCTCACCTTGTACTCCATAATTTAATTAAAGAAAACTTAAACTCAAATTCTAACAAAGTGGCTAACAAATCAACACTTTCAAAAACCAAACATTTAAATATTTTAAACCAATTAGAAGATTATGTATCAAAACTAAAAGCTCCTAAAACAAATACTGAGTGGGCTGCATACAATGAAGAAACTTTAGATGAAAAAGAAGAATATGTAATTGATAAACAAAAAACAGTTTTATCTTTTTTAAAAGAAGAAAAATATAATATCTGTTGGGATGTTGGTTCTAATGATGGATTCTTTAGCTACTTAATCTCAAAAGATAACGCAGAAAATTTAATCTCATTTGATATTGACTGGAGGTGTGTTGATAGAAACTATTTGAAATGTAAGGAAGAAAAAATATATAACGTCTTTCCATTAGTTTTTGATCTTTCTAACCCTTCACCTTCTATTGGATGGTTAAACCTTGAGAGGGGTTCTACATTTGAAAGGTTTAGTTCGCCGGACTTAATTTGCTGCTTTGCCTTAATGCATCATATAATTAATTCTGGCATACCCTTTGAAAATTTTATTGACTTTTTATCTAAGTCAAAAAAAGATGTTCTAGTTGAATACGTCCCGCTTTCTGACCCAAAATGTAAAATAATTTTTGAGTCTCGAGATGATGAATTTCAGTATCCATCATTGGAGCAATTTAAAAATGCTGTCTCAAAAAGGTTTAAAGTTTTAAGAACTAATGAACTAAAAAAAACAAATAGAGTTTTATTTCATTTAAGAAAGATTAAGAGATGAAAAAAAATTATTTTTTAAACAATAATATTTTTTCACTTGACAAAATTTTAATGACTTCTATTTTGTCAATTCCATTCACTATTGTGATTTTGTTTGATTTTGGAGCAGTCTCTGTACTGTTGATACCTATAATACTATATTTTTTGGATATAAAAGCAAATCCCTCAAAGTATTTTGTATTCTTTATTCTTTGTTTCTTGTTTTATAACAATATAATCTATTATGATACTCATCTTAAACTCCACGAACTAAGATTACGATATTTTTCTTTAATCTTTTTATTGATTTCATTTTGTATTAATCTAATCTGTCTAAAAAACAAAAACTTGATAAAGTATGTAAATGTGTTTTTTTTGTTCTTATCAATTAGTTTTCTTATAACAAAATCATTTAACACTTTTAACTTTTTTGATAGATCTTCTTTTTTAAAAAAGCTAAATTTTGAATATAAAACAAGTGCATTAGAAATTGTAAAATCTGATGATCCCGTTATACTTATTATATTAGATGGTCTTTCTTCAAGTGAAGAAATTTTCAAACAGACAAACGACTCAACTGATTTTAAGCTTGATTTATATCTAAAAAAGAGGGGGTATGATGTTGTACCAAATGCTAAAACAGAATCATTAAGAACTACAATTTCATTGCCTTCTTTGTTTAATTTTAATTTACATAATTCCATTGACAAAGATTCTATAGAGAATATTGACAAGGGGTTGCAAACAATAGACGGTTTTCAAGAAGTGTTTAATGAAAATTTATTGGTAGACTCTCTGTTAAAACGCTCTGTAAAGTCTTATTCTTTTGGAATTGGAGAATTTACAAGAGGTATAAATAATGACGACTTTTGTTATCTATGGGGCGATAGTTGTTTAGGCTCTAGTTTAGACAACATAATTTCTAAGACTATCATAGAAACTATAATTCATGGTTTATCACGAGATACAGAAAAAGTGGATCTCTTTAGAAAAAACTCTTTAGAGCAGTTAGAAAATTTAGCTCCAGAGAAAAATAGTTTTTATTATTTCCATTTGTTTTTTCCCCATGATCCCTACTCTTATTATGATGAGTATCCTAATGTTCAGCTTAATTATCTTTCGATATCAGAAGAAGAATATCTATCAGAACACATTAAATATAAAAGGTGGTTTGTAGATAAATTTATTAATTTAATGGAGAATGCTGATTTTAAAAATTCTAGGATAATTATTACTGGAGATCATGGTTTTCGTCATAATAAATCAATAGCCCCTGAGCTGACAAACATTTACCTTAAAGGATATAATTCGATAAATCTTAATAATGGCATAACTGTTCAGCAAATTGGATATATAATTTTCGAATCTTTTTTTAAATAAACTAACTTCTAAAGTTTTTTAACGAAAATCAACTGGAATTAAGGTTATATATATACTGTTCCATTATTATAACTATAAGTATATTATAGTTGTATTTATTAAATAATAGTGTAATTTTGCAATTCAAAAATTAACAATGTACGCAGTAGTTGAAATACAAGGAAGTCAGTTTAAGGTCTCAAAAGATCAAAAACTTTATGTAAATAGAATCGATGCAAAAGAGGGATCTAAAGTGTCATTTGATAAAGTACTACTTGTAGATGATGGGAAGAAAGTTCAAGTAGGTAAACCATCATTATCAGGGACTTCAGTTGATGCTAAAGTTGTTTCTCACTTAAAAGATGATAAAGTAATTGTCTTTAAAAAGAAAAGAAGAAAAGGATATAAGGTAAAGAACGGTCATAGACAACCTATCACAGAGATTATTATCCAAGGTATAAGTGAGAAAAAATCTGCACCTAAAAAAGAAGTAGAAAGTACAAAGAAAACAGCAGCTACAAAGAAAACAGCAGCTACAAAGAAAACAGCAGCTGCAAAAAAATAATTAGTTATGGCACATAAAAAAGGAGTTGGTAGCTCAAAAAACGGAAGAGAATCAGAGTCGAAACGACTAGGAGTTAAGATTTTTGGAGGTCAATTCGCCCAAGCTGGTAATATAATTGTTAGACAGAGAGGAACTGTCCATCACCCAGGTGAAAATGTATACCTAGGTAAAGATCATACACTTCATGCCAAAGTTGATGGTGTTGTTACTTTCAAAAAGAAATCAAACAACAAGTCTTTTGTTTCGATTGAGCCAGCTAAGGCTTAATACCTATAATATTCTGGTTTAAATGGTCCATTTTTCTGGACTCCTATATATTTCGCTTGATCTGCAGATAATTCTTCAAGCTCAACGCCTAACTTATCTAGGTGAAGCATAGCAACCATTTCGTCTAGGTTCTTAGGTAGCATATATACTTTATTCTCGTATTTATCAGCATTATTCCAAAGCTCTATTTGGGCTAATACTTGATTAGTGAATGAATTACTCATTACAAAACTTGGATGACCAGTTGCACAACCAAGATTAACAAGTCTACCCTCAGCAAGTATAATAATTTCTTTATCCTTCGATATTCTATATGAGTCAACCTGGGGTTTAATAGTAGTTTTCTGTTCAGAAAAATTAGTTTCTAACCAGTTCATGTCAATCTCATTATCAAAATGACCAATATTACATACTATAGTCTTATCCTTCATCATTCTGAATGTTTCTTTATTTACTATATCTTTATTACCTGTAGCTGTAACAACAATATCAGCATTTGAAACAACTGACTTTAACTTTTTAACTTCATAACCATCCATTGATGCTTGAAGTGCACAGATAGGATCTATTTCTGTAACAATGACAATTGAGCCAGCACCTCTGAATGACGCTGCAGTTCCTTTACCAACATCTCCATATCCACAGACAACAACTCTTTTGCCTGCAAGCATAATATCAGTCGCTCTTCTTACAGCATCAACTGCACTCTCTTTACAACCATATTTATTATCAAACTTAGATTTTGTAACAGAATCATTAACATTAATTGCAGGAAGTGGAAGTGTGCCATTTTTCATTCTATCATATAGCCTATGAACCCCAGTTGTTGTCTCTTCAGACAAACCTTTAATTTCAGATACAAGCTCTGGAAACTCATCAAGGACCATATTAGTAAGATCCCCGCCATCATCAAGAATCATATTTAGAGGATGCTTTTCTTCACCAAAAAATAGTGTTTGCTCAATACACCAATTAAATTCCTCTTCTGACATACCTTTCCATGCATAAACAGCAATCCCATTAGCTGCAACAGCAGCTGCAGCATGATCTTGTGTAGAAAAAATATTACATGAACTCCAAGTGACTTCAGCCCCTAGATCAACCAATGTTTCAATCAAAACGGCAGTTTGAATTGTCATATGAAGACAACCTGCAATTCTAGAGCCTTTAAGAGGTTTATCCTTTTTAAATCTATCTCTTAAAGCCATTAATCCTGGCATCTCTGCTTCTGCAAGTTTAATTTCTTTTCTTCCCCAATCAGCTAAAGAAATATCTTTGACTTTGTATGCAACGTATTTGTGATCTGTTTTATTTTTCATATGTATATTTATAGGGCAAAAATACCAGATTTAATCTATTTTATCAAATGCCTTTTCTTAAAGATTTCCTAATTAATAATTCGACTAAAATTATTCTATGGAAGATAATACCAGGCGAATTAAGTGAGACGCACCTGAGTAAAGAGGACATAGATCTTATAAAAACAAGAAAGGGTAAAAATTCTAAGGAATATTTTCTTGCTGTAAGAAAACTTTTAGAAAATGAGGATCCAGAATTAACTATTGACTATGATTTAAGAGGAAAGCCTTTTTTAAATAAACAAAAAGGTATCTCTATCTCTCATTCTAACGAAATAGTAGCTATGGGTATTTCAAATGAAATAGATTTTGGAATAGACATACAGCACAAAACAGATAAAATATTTAAAATTAAAAGTAAGTTCCTTAGTAAAAATGAGAGTAGATTTTTGGGCAAAACATATAATATTGAGTTTTTAATAAAAGTATGGTCTGCAAAAGAATCAATTTTCAAGGCTTTAGGTAAAGAAGGGGTAAGTTTTTCAAATGATCTAGAAATTGATACAATTAATGATAAAGATTTATTTAGAGTAGGATATTATAAAAAGGATAATATTAAGATTAAATTTGATTTAGACTTTTTATTTATTGAAGAATATATAATTTGTTATGCTAAGAAATCTTAATTAATGGATCAAATTTTTGACTTTCTTTTTTCTCAATACTCTTCGTACTCCCCTTCATTTATTTATTTGGAGTTATTTGCTGTGATCATGAATATTATTAGCGTAGTTTATGCTAAACGAAACAATATTTTAGTTTATCCTACTGGATTAATTGGTACAGGAATTTTTGTCTATATTCTTTTAAATTTTTCATTGTTAGGAGATACTATAATAAATGCATACTTCTTCTCAATGTCTATCTATGGCTGGTATTTTTGGTCTAGAAAAAAAGATGAAGTTTTTATAAATCAAGTTTCCACTATTAATAGAAATGAAATTAAATATTTATTTATCCTTGCAATTTCAAGCTTGATATTCATATACTTTGTATACGATTATTTTGATAAATGGAATAATTGGACTGCATATGTAGATAATATTACAACAGCAATATTTTTTGTGGCAATGTGGTTAATGGCAAGAAGAAAGATTGAGAGCTGGATTTTTTGGATTATCGGAGATTTAATAACTGTTCCTTTATACTTTTATAAAGGTTTAACAATATCTTCAATCCAATATATTATTTTTCTTATACTTGCAGTATTAGGATATATTTCATGGAAAAAAATCTTAGACAAGAATTATCAGAAGTTAAAAAAGTAGTCATCTGTGGTCCTGAATCTACAGGAAAATCTACTTTAACTCAAAATTTAGCTTCACACTTTAATACTAGCTTTGCTAAAGAATTTGCTAGAGATTTTCTCCAAGATAAATGGGACATATCAAATACAGTATGTACAAAAAAAGATCTAATTGATATAGTCAAAGGACAGATAGATAATGAGAATAAATCACTTTTAGAAGCAAATAAATTTTTGTTTTGTGATACTAATATACTTACAACAATTGCTTGGTCTAGAACACACTTTAATGGATACTGTAATGAGTGGATTATTGATCAATCAAAAAAATTAAGTTATGATTACTATTTAATTTTAAATGTTGACACAGAGTGGATCCAAGATGATCTTAGGGATAGGCCAAACGAAAGAGAAAAAATGTTCGACGCTCATAAATTGGAATTGGATTTGCTGGGAGTGCCCTATGACATTATAGTCGGTTCTGACTATAAGAAAAGGTTTGATGACTCAATAGACTTTATAAGTAAAAAATTCTTAATTTAGATCCGAATTGGGGTGCTTAGAATAAGCTGAGATTAAACCCATAGAACTTAGACAGGTAATACTGTGAAAGGAATTTAAAATGAAAAAATATATACTTCTTGTACTTATAAGTACATCATCTTTCTCACAAGAAATAGTTAACCAAAAAGACCAGGATTCTCTAATTAAAACTCTTAATTTAGAAGAGGTTACTGTTAATGCTATTAAAGCAAAATATAATACCCCAGTAACATTTGTAAATGTTACTAAGCAAGATCTTGATAAAGTTAATCTTGCCCAAGATCTTCCAACTCTTTTAAAAAACACTCCATCTGTAATTAGTCATTCAGATTCAGGCTCAGGTATTGGATACTCATCCATAAGAATTAGAGGTTCAGATCAGACTAGGGTAAATGTTACTATTAATGGAGTTCCATATAATGACTCAGAGTCAATGCAAGTTTATTGGGTTGATCTACCAGACTTTGCCTCATCAATTGAAAGTATTCAAGTTCAAAGAGGAGTGGGGACTTCAACAAATGGACCTGGTGCATTTGGAGGAAGTATTAATATTCAAACAAATGCGGCTTCAGAGAATTCTTTTTTTGAAGTTAACAATACCTTAGGAAGTTATAACACAATTAAAAATTCAGTTGGCTTTTCAACAGGCTTTATTAATAACTTTGAGTTATCAGGAAGAATCTCTAGGATTAAATCAGATGGTTATATTGATAGATCAGGTTCCAACCTTCGCTCATACTTTTTACAAGGGATCTATAGAGATGAGAATACTTTAGTCAAATTAT
>CACMVZ010000018.1 GCA_902617285.1 uncultured Bacteroidota bacterium
ATTAGATCAGTTATTACTTCAGTACCTGACCTAAGTAATTGACTAATTCTTTCATCATTTGCTTCATAAGTTAAATAGTCTCTATCCAGTAAATCTTTATAAATTCCATTACTTATATATACATCTTTATACCCATCATTATCCATATCGAATAAAAGGGCAGCCCAGCTCCACTCTGTTGCTGATAATCCAAGCTGCCTACTCACTTCATAAAAAGTATTACCTAAATTTCTTTGAACAGCATTTCTAGGATATTGTTTATGATATCCTTTTGAACCAGCAAGTGAAAATTTATCATATGATTCATAAACTTGTTTACTCTTTTGTCTTGAAAGTGTTTCTGGTAACATCTCAGTTACAATTAGATCGGGGATTAAATCATTATCCATATCTGCAGCATCTGCCCCCATTGACCCCATTGACAGGGCATCAAAGTATTTAGATGACTCTTCAGAAAACCCTTGACCAAAATTATTTAAATACAAATAATCCTTTTCAAAAAAATCATTAGATATAAAAAGATCTGGCCATAAATCACCATTAAAGTCAGACATAGTAATTCCAAGTCCAAAACCAATATTTGATGAATAGATGCCTTTATCTGAGGAAACATTATAAAATATATTATCAATATTCTCAAGAAGCTGATTGCCATCATCACTTGGAATATTTCTTTGCCCTTCAATTAAATCATATGAACCTACAGATCTTATAGAATTGTTTAAAACATATGCATCTAGATCAAGATCTCCGTCATAATCAAAAAATGAAGCATGAACAGAGAGTCCTTCGATATCAAGACCATATTCTTTGGAGGATTCAATAAATGTTAAATCACCTTGATTGATAAAAAGTTCATTATGCCTGTTATCACCTCCAGGTTTTCCTGATTTAGCAACATATAAATCTAAAAATCCATCATTATTTATGTCAACAAATGTTGCTCCAGTAGACCAGTTATCTCTACATAGAACACCTGCAGACTCAGTAATATTTTCAAATTCCCAATTTCCTTTATTGAGATAGAGAGCATTATCAACAATATTACCTGTAAAATAGATGTCAATTAACCCATCATTGTTAATGTCTCCTAATGCAACTCCTCCCCCATTGAAAAAATTTCTGTAAGTATAGGGGTTGAAGTCCTCAGTATAGGTTAAATTATTTTGAAAATCAATACCAGTTTGATTAGAACTTTTCTTTACAAATCTGGTATCAGATTCATTGCAGGAAATTAACCCTAGGGGCAGTAGTATTAATATCCATAATCGCATATTGTAAAATTAGATAATTTTATTTTTTTAAAAAAAAAGGCCACACATGGTGGCCTTTTATTTTTTGATAAAACCTTGGAATTAGTATCCAGAGTTTTGCTGTAAATTAGAGTTAGCAGTTAACTGCTCTGTTGGAATAGGAAATATAGTTCTGTAAGAGTCAGAATTAGTTTTTTCCCACCAAGAGTCACCCCACTTACCAAATCTTATAAGATCTGTTCTTCTTGAAGCTTCTTGAAACATTTCACGACCTCTTTCTGCTAAAAACTGATCAGCAGTAATTGAGCTTAAAGCAGAAACTCCTGCTCTTGCTCTAATAGCATTTACTTCAGGTAGTGCTAATGCCCAGTTTCCTGCAGCACGAGCAGTAGCCTCAGCATGAACTAGATGAACATCACCCAATCTTACAATAGGGTAGTCATTATCTAAGTCAGGTCTAGCAAATTGCTTGAATGAAAATTTACCAAGACGATATCCACCAGTACGAGCACCATTTGGTTCAAGCTCATTAATACTTAAAGAGTATACAATTTCTGGTGTAGGAGAATCAGAAGCTAAATCTACAAGTGCATTACCACCATAGTCTAATTGTGGACCAGAGATAAAATTAGCTTTCTTTCTTGCATCTCCTGCTTCATAAGAATTTACAAATTCTTCCAAAGCAACATAACCATTCCATGGCTGAGCTTCAAAGTTCCAAGTATATTGAGAAGCATAATGAAGTGTCATATGATGGAAATTCATTCCACCAGCAGTTGCTTCGTCATACTCAACTGACCATATTATTTCTGGATTATTCTCATTGTTAGAAGCAAAAATTGCTGCATAACCAACTAGGTTGTCAGGATCCGTTGAAACAGATGGACGCTTACCTAAGTTTGGAACAGATACACTGCTATCAGATAAAGTGTATGGACCGTTATCAATAATATGTCCAGCGGCAGTAGCAGCATCAGCATATCTGTTTGAACCAGTATATACCTCAGCATTAAGATATAATTTTGCTAAAATACCTAATGCAGAATATTGGTTGATCCTATATTTTACATCATTAGTTCCTAATGCAGAACTAGAAAGTTTTGAGATATCAAAAGAAGAACCCATTCCTAAAGCAGAAAGTAATTCCCCTTCAATCCAACTAAATACAGCAGATCTAGATGATTGAGAAGAAGAACCTGAACCATCAGCAATAACAATATTACCATATAAGTCCATAAGTCTCCAGTGTAAATAAGCACGTACAACTTTAGCTTGAGCCATTTGATTAGCGTCTAAACCACCGTTAGTAATTGCATTATTAACCTGACCGATAGATCCATACTGCTGAGACCAAGTTCCAGTCACAGGTCCATTAGCAGGTGTAAATGTATGACGATGCATATCAAGCCAAACTCCTCCATCATACCAGTCACCTCCTTTTTGAGTTACTGCCATTTCATCAGATGAAACGGACTGAACAGAGAAATAACCACCATGATTAGCAGTACCAGCATTTCTTACTGCATTAAATACTCCAGTAAGTGCATCACCACCTCCACCTGATCCTCCAGTAGAAATACCTTCTACAGAGAAGTCAGAAGTAAGATCTCCAACGAGATCCTCCTCAAGGTCAGTACATGAATAGGCTAAACCTATTAATGCTATTCCTAATATATATTTATTTATAGTTTTCATAGATTTTGGGATTAAAATTTAACGTTTAAACCGAGTGTAAATGAACGTGAAGAATACCAACTATTTCTTCGATCGATACCAGGAGCTAATAGATTTCCATCTAAAAGATCAAAAAGTGCAGGCTCAGGATCAGAACCAGTATAATCAGTTATTACAAATGCATTTCTTACATTCAACGATAACATAATATTACCTGTAACAGGACGAGATATAGTTAAGTTATCTAGCTTAAAGAAATCTGCCTCTTCAACATATAATGATGAAAAGTTTGCATTTTTAATATCATTATTAGCCAACTCAGTATTTATATAATTATATGATTTCTGTGAACCAACTCTAGGCTCATAGAAAGCACGGAATGTGTTTACAAGACTATGTCCGAATGCTCCTCTAAAGAAAGCATTTATAGTGTATTCTCCAATTGTAATTTGGTTGGACCATCCTATCTCGAAGTCTGGAATTCCATTTCCAAGTACAGCAAAGTCTACATTGTCATCTAAAGCATTATTTTGACCGACAACTAATTGACCGTCTCCATTTAAGTCTTTAAAGTTTTGTGAACCATTAGTTACAGTTCCATCCCAAACAGGACCCCATAATTGACCAATTTCTTCACCAACTTTTACTCTAGTAACATTTGTACTATTCTGACCTGGAGAACCCAAGTTACCAAAAGTATCAGCATCTTGAACATACTCATCAAGAGTTGCTTTATTACTTGATAGTACTATTCCGGTATTCCAGTTGTCTGAAACATCATAGTTTAATGCTAATTCAAAACCATCTGATGATATAGTTCCAGCATTTTCAAATCTTCTATCGAATCCATATATAGCAGCATCAACAACTCTATTAAGAATTAGATCTTTTGTTTCCTGTTGATATACATCAAGAGAAGCAGAGAACTTATCCATAGTTAAGTCTATACCAAAATTTAACTCTGATTTCTCTTCCCATTTTAGATCTGGATTAGCTGCTCTCAAAAGATTTGTTGATCCTCCAGCAGATCCTCCACCACCCCATGACCATCCTCGAATTTCTTGAGCAAGTCCAACACCTTGAGGTAAATTACCTGTAACCCCATAGGAAATACGAGGTTTTAATTGTTGTACTCCTGAAAGATCGAGCATTTGAGCTAAGTCAGCACCAATACTAATTGCTGGGAAAGTACCATATCTATTATCAGCTCCAAGCTTTGTAGATCCCTCTCTCCTTAATGATGCATTAATAAATATATTATTGTTAATTGTCATATTTAATCTTGCAAAGAAGGCATCTATTTCAGTATCAGGGTTTCTATCAGAATTTGCAGAAACTTGACCAGCATTCAATAAATCCTGAGAATATTCAATTGCATCGATATAATCAATTTCATCTCCTGGAAAATCTCCTAGAGAGAAAAATACTTGATTAAAGTTCTCTTTTTGGTATGAATATCCTGCAGTAACAGTAAGATTCATATTTTCGGTAGATTTTTTCCATGTAGCATAAAGTTCATTTAATTGAAAATCAGAATTTTGCTCATAAATTTCCGCAGCACCTTTTCTAACTGGTGAGTCTGCTCCTCCGTAGTTATCATTATTATTCCATAATGATGTTGTTCTAAAGTATACTCTATTTGCATAATCATTAGATTGAATTGCAGTATTAAAATATGCTGTTATATTGTCTGTTACCTCATATGTTAGATTTAAACCATAATTTACAGTTTTTCTTTCACCATTATTTATATTTTGATTAATAATAGACACAGGGTTATATGAATCAAATAAACCAAGAGTTTCAAAGTAGCCACCAAATTGAGCTCCATTAAATGCGTATGGTGAATCTACAGCATATATTGGTGCTGTAGGATTGTAAAGTGTAGCATATCTTAAAGACTCATTCCAACCATTTTCTTGATCTCTTTGAGTAAATGAAGTGTTTAATTGAATCTTTAGCTTGTCATTTAAAGCAGTTGTATTGAAATTCAAACGAGCATTAAATTGATCAAATCCACTGTTCTCAAGTATACCCTCTGCTTCACGAAGATTAGCAGAAACCCTGTAAGTAGAATTACCTGCACCACCAGAGGCAGAGACATTATGAATTTGAGTAAATGCTTGTCTTGTTACAGAATCTAACCAATCAGTTTGAGAACCAAGATCACGACCACCAGCCGCAACGAATTCCCCTGGAGACATTACATCTATCTGATTTGCTACTCCTGAAGTTGAAAATTGACCGCTATATGTTAGTTCTGAAACACCAGCTTGTCCTTTCTTTGTTGTTACAAGTAAAACACCGGAAGATCCACGCGAACCATAAATAGCTGCAGCAGATGCATCTTTTAAAACATTAAAGCTTTCGATATCACTTGGGTCAACATTATCAAGTGAAGCTCCAATAACCCCATCTATAACAACTAGAGGAGAAGAATTTGCTCCAATAGTAGATAGTCCACGAAGTCTAATAGTAGAGCTAGCATTTGGATTTCCACCACGATTATATATTGTTAAACCCGCTACTTTTCCTTGTAGCAACTCTGATGCATCATTTATAGCACCTTTGTTAAAAGATTCTGATCCAACTGAAACTACAGCAGATGTAATTTCTTTTTGTTGCTGAGAACCATATCCTGTTACTAATACTTCTTCAAGTTCATTGGAGGCCATAAGAACAATATCAATTGTACTTTGATTACCAACAGTAACTTCTTGTGCAGTAAAACCTACAAAAGAGAAAACTAGAACGTCACCAGTACTTGCAGAAATAGAATAATTACCATCAAAATCTGCAACAGTACCCGTAGATGTTCCTTGAACTACAACAGTAGCTCCAGGAAGAGGTCCAGTTTCATCAGAAATATTACCAGAAATTTGCTGAGCATATATTGTCCCACTAAATAAAAAAGCGAAGACAAAACTCATTTTCAGTAAATTTTTCATAATATTAAAATATTTGTTAATTTTTTGTTAAAAAACTGCTGCAATATATGATTAGCACATGTGAATATCAAATTTTTTTGCCATAAAAATTATTATCTTGATAAAAAAAACTATAGATAATATTTATATATCATAATTTTAATACTATAAAATTATGAAGTTGATAATTCTACTTTTTAAGAATTTTATTGATTTCATGGGGTTTTATGGATGGTGATGCACCGATTTTTGTCGTAGTTAGAGCACCATATGCTGAAGCAATTTTTAATGAATTTTTAATGCTATTTTTTTTTATAAAAAACTCATTTATAAAACAGGCTAGAAAATTATCACCTGCACCTAAATTATCAATTGATTTCACTTTAAAAGAATCTATTGTAAATAAATTATTACCATCATAAATTGATGAATTTATGGAACCGTTTGTCACACAAATAAATTTTAAGTTAAACTTTAAATAAATTGATTCAATTAATGTTTTTACATTAGTATATTTAAATTTAAATATTACAGCAAGTACGAGGAGTTCTTCCATATTAATTTTTAGAAAATCTGACTCATTTAATAAATAATTCACCTTTAATTTGGAATAAAAATTTTGTCTAAGGTTTAGATCAAAAATTTTAAATTTTGAAAAACTAAGAAGTTTTTTTAGTGTCATATAAGATACGTCATTTCTAATCCCAAGAGAACCATATACTATACAATCAAAATTATTATAATCTTTTAAGTAGTCATTTTTAAAAGGAATATAGTCCCATGCAACATTTTCTAATATATCATAGTCAGGCTCACCAGAATTAAGAGTTATCAAGACTTGACCAGTTTGATAATTTTTATCAACATTAAGAAAGTCAGTACTAAGATTATTTTTTTTAAAATAATTAATAACATTATTACCTAACTTATCTTTTCCTACTGAAGAAATAAAGTTTACATCAAGACCAAAAGAATGAAGTCTATGATATACATTAAATGGTGCACCTCCTATTTCTATTTTATCAGGATAAACATCCCAAAGAACCTCTCCAAAACATATAAGATTTTTCAATTTTTAATAAGTTTTTTACTTAAATCTTCAAGCGAAACACCTTTAGTTTCAGGCATAATAAAATGAGTAAAAAGTAATTGAAGAACCATCATAAATGCAAAGAACCCAAATACAATTCCTGGACCAATCCAGCTAAAAAGAAATGGAATTAAAGATGGTATAATCGCTGCAAGAACCCAATGAGTAGAAACTCCAAATGATTGGCCATAGCTTCTTATATGATTAGGAAAAATTTCAGAAATATATACCCAAATTATTGCTCCCTGTCCAATTGCATGTGAAGCAATAAATAAAAACAAGAAAATTGGAAGTAATATTCCTCCCCAATTTAAAATAAATGATAGGCTAATCAAGGTAAGAGATATAATGTAACCTATTGAGCCAATATACATAAGGCTTCTTCTTCCTAATTTATCAATTAAACTTATTCCTACATATGTGAATATTACATTGGTTAATCCAATCCCTACACTATTTAGAAGAGCTGCACTTTGTCCTATACCACCAGCCTCAAAAATTCTTGGAGCATAGTATAAAAAGGCATTTATTCCCGAGAACTGATTAAATGCTGCTACTAAAAAAGCAAGCATTAAAATAAAGCTATATTTCTTTTGAAAAATTGACTCAGTGTTAATATTTAACTCTTTATCTTGAATTATTTCAGCTATTAGTTCATCAGCATCTTTCTTTGAATATGCATCTCTAATAACTTTTTCAGCTTCTTTTTGTTGATTATTAAGATATAACCACCTTGGACTTTTAGGAATTGTAATTACCAAGAAAGTATATATAATTGCTGGAAGAGCTTCAATACCCATCATGTATCTCCAATCATTCTCACCAAGTCCACTTAAAAGATAATTTGATAAAAATGCAACTAAAATTCCTGTGACTAAATTAAGTTGATATAGTCCAACTAGTTTACCTCTATTTTTAGCTGGTGCAATTTCTGATATATATGCTGGTGCAGCAATACCTGATATCCCTACTCCAACACCACCTAAAAATCTGAATGCAGCGAAAGTAAAAGGATCATTAGCTAATGCAGATCCTATAGCTGACAGGGTATAAAAGATACCTATCCATAGTAAGGTTTTCTTTCTACCAATTTTTCTTGTTGGGAAACCACCAAAAATAGCTCCTACAACAGTCCCCCAAAGAGCCATTGCCATTACAACACTTCCATGAAAAATATCAGTTGAATTCCAAATTTCTTGAAGTTTTTGATCAGCACCTGATATTACAACTGTATCAAAACCAAATAGGAAACCTGCCAAGGCAGCAGTTAAAGACCACTTTGTTAATTTATTCATTCTCAAATATAAAGAAATGAAACATTAATCAAATATTAAAAGCTTGGGCTTAAATTTATATGCTGATTCATGATTTATCTGGGCATAACTATTTATAATAATTAAGTCACCTTTCTTTATCTTATGGGTAGCAGGCCCATTAACAATGACATCACCTTTACCTCTTTCTCCCTCAATTACATATGTCTCTAATCTTTCACCATTATTTACATTAAGTACCTGAATTTTTTCTCCACTGATAAGACCTACTTTTTCCATAAGATCAATGTCAAGTGTTAGACTTCCAATGTAATCTAGATTTCCATCTGTTACTTTAATTCTATGGATTTTAGATTTTAAAACTTCAATAAGCATTTAAGATTTGGTTTTTATATAAATGAGCCAATACCGAGATTTGAACTCGGGACCTTTTCCTTACCAAGGAAACGCTCTACCCCTGAGCTATATCGGCAAAAAGTAGAGCGGGAGACGAGGGTCGAACTCGCGACATTCAGCTTGGAAGGCTGACGCTCTACCAACTGAGCTACTCCCGCAAATTATGTGGGGAGAGCAGGATTCGAACCTACGAAGGCGAAGCCAACAGTTTTACAGACTGCTCTCGTTGACCGCTTGAGTATCTCCCCAATTTCAAAATTTCAAAGAGCCGATAGAGGGACTCGAACCCACGACCTGCTGATTACAAATCAGCTGCTCTAGCCAGCTGAGCTATATCGGCTTGATATAAAACAGTTGCAAAATAAATGCTTTTTTTGCCTTCAACAAAGTAAAAAGAAATAATTTTTAAATATTATTTAGCCCTAGGGTGTGAGTTTTGGAAGACCTCTTTTATTCGTTCCATGCTAGTATGACTATAAACTTGTGTAGCAGATAAACTTGCATGACCAAGAAGCTCTTTTACTGAATTAATATCTGCTCCTTCGTTGATTAAATGAGTAGCAAAACTATGCCTTAAAACATGTGGAGCTTTTTTGACTTTAGGTGAAACAAGATTAAAATATTCGTTAACAGTTCTATAAACAAATTTCTCAGATAGTTTCTTTCCATCCTTTGATATAAACAGAAGATCTAAATCTAAATTTTTAAAACTTTTAGATTTTATTTCTTGATAGTAAATAATTGATTTCTTTAGCTTAGGAAGAATAGGAATTATCCTTTCTTTATTCCTTTTTCCTATAACTTTTAAGGTAGATGATTCAAGGTTAACATTTGATAATTTTAAAGTAATAAGCTCAATTCTTCTGACACCAGTAAAATAAAAGAATAAAATTATAGTCTTCTTAAGAGTTCCATTGTAGTCTTTATTAAAATAATCATTATCAAGTAAAGTATTAATCTCTTCTTTTGAGAATGGTACCTGAATCTTTTTTGATTGTTTGAGAGGGGAATGAGCAATCAAAGGTGAAGACTTAATAGTATCTGTTTTTATTAGAAATTTATAGAATGATTTTAAACTAGATATCTTTCTATTTATTGCACGATTAGATATGTTATCATTTACCATTTTCACAATCCAAGATCTAATAACTTTATAATCGATATTTTCGATTTTAGTTTTAGTACCAGATTGGATCAAGAAATCATTGAAATTATTCAAGTCAGTCTTATAAGCGGTAATTGTGTGATTTGAGTAATTTTTTTCTACTCTTAGGTATTCAATAAACTTTTCAATAAGCATTAGACATCTAAATTACGATGTCTAAAGAAAATATTGAGTAATTTATAGGTTTTCTTGATCTTTAAGTCTCTGAATATGGCGAGCTTTAAGAATTTTACTTCTATGTTCAACTGATGGTTTAACAAATTGCTTTCTATCTCTAAGAGATCTCATGACACCCGTTTTATCAAACTTACGCTTGAATCTCTTGAGAGCTTTATCAATGTTTTCACCGTCTTTGATAGGTATAATTAACATATAGAATTAATTTCGCAGGCAAATATAACTAATTGTATTAAATAAGCTTATTAATTTTTACCATTTATTGCAGCAACATACTTAGCAAGTTCCTCTTTAACTTTTGGAAATAATATAAATAAGCCAATCATATTTGGAAAAACTAGAGCAAGAATCATCGCATCAGAAAAAGCCCAAACAGATGACATATCTCCTGCTGCACCAATTACAATAAACACAAGGAATAATAATTTATAAGTAAGATCAGAGATTTTTCCTTTACCAAAGACATACATCCATGACTGCAGACCATAGTATGACCAAGAAATCATAGTTGATAAAGCAAAAAGAACTACAGCAATTGCAAGGAAGGGTCCGGAAAAAGAAATATATTCAGCAAATGCAGCTGTTGTTAGACCAGCACCTTCAAGTTCTTGTCCTCTCACCATAACAGCTGACGAACCTTCTACGAGGTTTCCATATGTAAATAAGCTGTTGTCACCATTAAAGATAATTATTACTAAAGCAGTCATAGTACAAATAACAACAGTGTCTATAAATGGTTCAAGAAGTGCAACTAATCCTTCAGAAGCTGGGTAACTAGTTATTACAGCTGAGTGAGCAATTGATGCAGATCCAGCACCAGCCTCATTTGAAAAAGCACCTCTTCTAAAACCTTGCACCAGCACTCCGATAAAACCACCTACGGCAGCTGAAGGCGCAAAAGCTTGATTAACTATCATAGCAAATGCATCATCAACAAATGATAAGTTTGAAAAAATAATATATAAACAAGCTATAACATACATACCAGCCATAAAAGGCACTATTTTTTCAGTAACTGATGCAATTCTTTTGATACCTCCAATTATTATAATTCCAACAACAATCATCATTATAATTCCAACAATTGTTCTAGCAGATCCTCCACTCAGACCAAATAGACTAACCATTTGAAGTGCAGCTTGATTAGATTGAGCAGCATTTCCACCACCAAAAGATGCACCGATACATAGAATAGCAAAAATTACTGCAAGGATTTTACCTAACTTGGCAAAACCACGTTCTTTTAAACCTTTTGAAAGATAGTACATAGGCCCACCATATACAGTTCCATCTGAACCAACATCTCTATACTTTACACCAAGGGTACACTCAACAAATTTTGATGACATACCAAGTAATCCACACAAAATCATCCAGAAGGTAGCACCAGGACCTCCAATAGCAATTGCCATTGCAACTCCTGCAATATTTCCGTTACCAACAGTTCCTGAAACAGCTGTTGCTAATGCTTGGAAATGACTTACCTCTCCACTATCTTTTCTCTTCTTGTCAAGCCCATCATATTTACCCATAACAGTTCTCAACGACAAGCCAAAACCTCTAATATTGATGAATCCAAAATATAATGTAAAGAAGGCTGCACCTCCAACTAGTAAAAAAATGATTGTAGGAATACCTGTTCCAAAAAACTCATGAAGAATTAATCCCTCCCAAAAGTTTGAAATTGGTTGAAAAGCTTCATTTATTCTTTCATCAATTCCTAATTTCTCTTGTATAACCATAATTTTTAATGTATTGTATTTTTGAATAATTTATGACCAATTAAACTTGGACGAGTTTCAAATATAAAATAAATAGTATGAGATGAGAAAAATTATCAAATAAATTCCAAGATAACTTATTTAAGAGTTATTTTTCTCACCTGTCCATTCAGATATTCCTCCAAGTAAATTGAATAAATTTTCGTATCCAAATGTCTTCATTATTTGGCATGCTTGAACACTTCTAACTCCAGAGTGACAGTAAACATAATAGTTTAAAGACTTATCCATCTTTTCAAGACCATCCATAAATGACTGTGGATTTCGGATGTTTAAAAGTTTAGAATTAGGAATATGTGATTCTTCAAATTCTTCTTCTGATCTTACATCTAGCAGACACCCTTTATCATCATTTTTTAGCTTTTCGATAAGTTCCTCTGAGCTCAAATCAATCATAATTTTTATTTTAAAAATAAGTAAATACAATAGTATATTAAAAAAACTTAATGATTAGTTTTTTTAATTCAATTCTATTTATGTATTTTGGAGTCAAATAAATTACATATGAAATATTTTCAAAAATCGGATATATTCCTAATTGGTGCTGCATTTATCTCTTTTGTTTTATCTGTATCGTTATGGTTTTATGGATATAAAGACGAAGGTCTATTTGTTGGACTTTGGGTTCCATCGATTCTTTCTTTTGGATGTTATTTTAAACAAATGCTGAATAAATAAGATGGGCGATACTTTCATTTTTATTATGGGACTAGTATGTACTGGTGCAGTTATTGCAGCTACATTTTTGTCTATTAACGAGCTCAAGGATGTTAATGAACCTCAGCTTAAAACAATGGATATGGCAGAAGGCGCAAAGAGACATTTAAAACTTATCTCGACAGCTGTATTGATTATTATTGGGTTTGTTTCTATAGGATTATTTTGTTTTTATTTTATATTTGCTTAAATGATTAAAATTAACACATACTGGTGGTGGACACATGGATGTTAGAATTCGTGGATAAAACTATTATATTATAGCTTGTCTCACGACAGGCTTTTTTTTTGCTATGAAAAAAATAAAAATTAAATCATTCTCAAAGAAAATTATTGCTGACACAATAACTCCTGTTGAAGTTTACCTCAAGATAAGAGATAAGTTTCCAAATAGTATATTATTGGAAAGTAGTGACTACATGCAAACAGCTAACAACTTTTCATTTATTTGTTTTAATCAAACTGGTTTTTTTGAATTAAAGAACCACTCAATTAATTTGAAATATCCTGGAGAAAAATCTATAGAAATTCAATTATCTAATAAATCTATATCTGAATATCTAAATAATTACATAAATGGATATGATGTGGAAAAATCTGAAACAAAATTTATCTCCAATGGATTGTTTGGATATATGTCACACGAATCAGTTAAATATCAAGAAAAAATTAAGTTTAACCAAGGAAAGGATGATTTAGATATACCTGATATTTTTTATGGATTTTATCAAAATATTATAGCCATAAGTTTGTTCAACCATGAGGCACATATATATTGTAACTCTTATAATGGTAAAAACAATATTGAAGAGGTTGAAGATATAATCAATGCCAAAAATTATTCAGTATTTGACTATAAGAATATTGGTAAAAAGACTTCTAATATAAATGACAATGACTATATAGAATATGTAAAAAAAGCAAAGGAACATTGTAAAAGAGGTGATGTTTTCCAGCTTGTCTTATCTAGAAGGTTTAAACAAAATTTTGAGGGAGATGAATTTAATGTATACAGAGCACTACGCTCAATAAACCCATCACCATATTTATTCTTCTTTGATTATGGTAGTTTTAAAATTTTCGGAAGTTCTCCTGAAGCACAAATAATTATTAATAATGGTAAAGCTGAAATTCATCCAATTGCCGGTACATTCAAAAAAACTGGTGATGATAAAAGAGATAAAGAAAAAGCTAAGGCTTTATCTAAAGATCCAAAAGAAAACTCAGAACATATAATGCTAGTTGATTTGGCTAGAAATGATTTAAGTAGAAATGGCACCAACGTAAAAGTAGAAAAAAATAGAGAAATTCAATTTTACTCACATGTAATACACTTAGTATCCAAAGTAACTGCAACTTTAAAAGATACTGCTAGAATATTTCAAGTTGTAATGGATACTTTTCCTGCAGGAACTCTTACAGGTGCCCCAAAGCATAAGGCATTAAATTTAATTGAGAAATATGAAAAAGTAAATAGAAACTTTTATGGTGGAGCAATTGGATATATGGACTTTGAAGGAAATTTCAATCATGCAATCATTATAAGATCTTTTTTAAGTAAGAACAATACACTTAGTTACCAGGCAGGTGCTGGTATAGTGATAAAGTCTAATCCTGAAGATGAACTACAGGAAGTATATAATAAACTGGGAGCTTTAGACAAAGCTCTTGAAAATGCAGAAGATATCGTATGAAAAAAATTTTTTTAATAGATAATTACGATTCATTTACTTACAACCTATCTCATTATTTAGAGGACCTTGGTTGTGATGTCACAGTTAAAAGGAATGATATGTTTAAGTTGGAAGATATTAATAATTATGATGGGATATTGATTTCACCTGGTCCTGGAATACCTGATGAAGCAGGCATGACTAAAGATGTTATTAAAAAATACAAAGAGAAAAATATATTAGGAATTTGCCTAGGGCAACAAGCTATAGCTGAAGTATTTGGTGGTGAGATTGAGAATATGAGTGAAGTATACCACGGAGTTGCAACCAAAATAAATTTAAAAGAACATGATGAAATTTTTAATGACATTCCTAATTCCCTTGATGTTGGTAGATATCACTCTTGGATAGTAAAGAAACCATTACCAGATGACCTTATTATTACATCAGTTGATCATAATAATCAAATTATGTCATTAAAACATATCAAATATCCCATTAGAGGTGTTCAGTTTCATCCAGAATCAGTTTTAACTCCTTATGGAAAAGCTATAATCAAAAATTGGGTAGAGACATTATGAAAGAAATTTTAAATAGATTAATAACGTACAAAACATTGAATGAAAATGAGTCCAAAGAAATACTTATTAGAATTTCAAATGGAGAATTGAACAACAGTCAGATATCTTCATTTTTAACTGTATTTATGATGAGAAATATAACCCTTGAAGAATTAAAAGGATTTCGTGATGCGCTTCTTGAATTATGCATAAAAGTTAACCTTGAGGAATTTGATGCAATTGATTTATGTGGAACAGGCGGAGATGGAAAGGATACATTTAATATTTCAACTTTGGCTTCTTTTGTTACTGCTGGCTCGGGATGTAATGTTTCAAAACATGGTAATTATGGAGTCTCTTCGGGCTGCGGATCAAGTAATGTTCTAGAGTCTCTTGGATTAAAATTTACAAATGATTACGACACTCTTAGAAATGCAATTGATAAATCTGGAATATGTTTTCTTCATGCACCTCTATTTCACCCGGCAATGAAAAATGTTGCACCAGTTAGAAGAGAATTGGGAATGAAGACTTTTTTTAATATGCTAGGGCCACTTGTAAATCCCTCTATGCCTAATAAACAAATTGTTGGAGTGTTTAATCTTGAGCTTGCAAGAATATATAATTATCTACTTCAAAAAAGTAACAAAAAATACAGTATAATTTATTCGTTAGATGGTTATGATGAGATTTCATTAACTAATGATACTAAAATTTACTCAAACAACTATGAGAGAATTTTAAAATCAAAAGAGTTTGAATTAGAAAATTTAAAAGCTTCTGAAATTAAAGGTGGCTCTGATATTCCATCATCATCTAAAATATTTATGAATGTTCTTAATGGATCTGGAACAGAAAGCCAAAATAATGTTGTATGTGCTAATGCAGGTATCGCAATATCTATTTCAAAAAATATAAGTATTAAGGAAGGTTTTGAACTTGCAAAGGAATCTTTAATATCAGGTAAAGCACTTGATTCATTCAATAAACTAAAAAAAATAATGGCATGAAGATATTAGATAAAATAGTTAAGGATAAAAAAGAGGAAATATTAAAACTATCTCTAAAAAACCCTATATCTTCATTAGAAAACCAAAAATTATTTTCCAGAAAATGCATATCACTAAAAGATTCTTTATTAAGAAGTTCTAGTGGTATAATATGTGAATTTAAGAGAAAGTCTCCCTCTAATAATAATATAAATTACAAATCAACTATTTCAGAAGTTGTTAGAGGATATCAAAAG
>CACMVZ010000019.1 GCA_902617285.1 uncultured Bacteroidota bacterium
TTTATTATAATTTTTTTTCGTTTAAATTGAATAGCAGAAAATATAATTTCATCATTTAGATTGGCATATATTTTAAAATTTCCTTTAGAGTCTGTAATTGTATTATAATTTGAAGTAATATTTAATACATGAACACCTTCTATTGAATATGAATCATCGTTATAAACTGTACCTTCAATTAACTTTTGACCGTTAGTTTGTGATAGACAAATTATTGGAAAAAATAGTAAAAGAAATAAGGTATTTCTCATTCTACCTGTAGAGCTTTATATATCTCTACTTCTTTTAATAAATAATCTATTACTAAAAATTGATTTTTTTCTATAATAAGGTTTTTTAGCTTTTGATCTGAGTCCAGTTTATAAAGGAAATCTGAAGTTTCAAAGGGTTCAAGTTTAAGAATATCTGAAAAAAAATTATCATCTAAAATATATGGGAGGACCTCACTAGGAGATATATTAAGTTTTTCTTCCTCAGATTTAGAATCAACTAAAGTTGATAATAGTTTAAATATGTTTACAAAATTTAATCCATTAACTATTTGCCTATCATCAGTTAAAACGTTTTGGATTCTTGTTGACTTATCATCTATATAGTCAAAACCTTTAAATTGTTCTTCCTTGAGGTCTAAGAACTTTTGAGTATCATCAGGAGTAATAACAACCTCATCTAACTCTCTAACTCTTTGGTTAATTTGAACTATTAATCTTTTATTTTTCATTATCTCTTCACTCACTCTAACAGTTCTAATTATGTATTGAACAGAAGAAAAAATAATTTCATCATTTACTCTTGCTAAAATTTCAAATTCACCATTTTCATTAGTAATAGTTGTATTTTGAGAAGTATTATTAACAACATTAGCCGAAGGGACATCTATATTTCTATAAATGACTTTTCCTTTAATTAACTGTCTTTCTTGGGAAAAACCAAATTGAAAAATAAAGATTAAAAAAAGGATCTTTTTGAACATATCTCTATCTAATTTACAAATAAATCATTCATAAAATAAAGAGTTCAAAATTTAATCTTTCTACAAATTACCTAACAAAGACTGGGTTTAATAAATCCTTTGATTCTTCAGAGCTAAACGAATAACCTGAGTAGTCGAATCCTAAAATATCATTTTCGGATTTAACATCATTTTCAATTAAATATCTTGTCATTAATCCTCTAGCTTTCTTTGCGTAAAAAGAAATTATTTTAAGCTTACCATTTTTAAAATCCTTAAACTGGGGTGAAATAATTTTGTTACTCAACAATTTAGGATTTATAACTGAAAAGTATTCATTACTAGCAAGGTTTATGATAAGCTCATCATCAGAAACTTCATCAGTAATAGAATTAGTTACAGATTCACTCCAAAAATCATAAAGATTTTTTGAACCATTCACTGAAAGCTTTGTTCCCATCTCAAGTCTATAAGGTTTGATAATATCAAAAGGTTTAAGAATACCATAAAGACCGGATAATATTCTAACACTTTCTTGAATTTTTTCATGCTTATCATTAGGTATTGATAATATATCAATGCCATCATATACATCACCGTTAAATGCATAGATAGCCTGCTTTTCAGATGAATCTGAATTCTGGAATTCTTGATTTCTTTGCCAGTTCAAATCACTTAACTTAGGAGATATACTCATAAGTTTACCAAGATCAGGAGCAGATAAATCTTTAATTATATCATTAATCTGTTTGGCTTTTTTGCCAAATAAAGGGTTGGAGCTATGACTTGTCTCCACTTCATTTTCAAAATCAAGAGATTTTGCAGGGGAAATAAGTATTTTCATCTTTTTATTTCAAAGTTATAAATTTTTATGTTTTGAATAACCTCTCCATTTATCAATAACAGAATTCATATCTATTGGAATATCACTATCAAAAAGAACATTTTCTTTAGTTTTAGGGTGAATAAAGCCAAGTGTTTTAGCATGAAGAGCTTGTCTTGGCAGCATATCAAAACAATTTTCTACGAACTGTTTATACTTTGAATAAACAGTTCCTTTTAATATTTTATTTCCACCATATCTTTCATCGTTAAAAAGTGTATGCCCTATGTATTTCATATGAACTCGAATTTGATGAGTTCTTCCTGTTTTCAATTTACAACTTACAAGCGTTACATAACCAAACCTTTCTATGACTTTATAATTAGTAATTGCATCTTTTCCGCCCTCAAGATCTTCATAAACAATCATTTGAAGTCTATTTTTTGGATTTCTGCCAATTGGTGCATTAATCTCACCCTCATCATTTTTCACATCCCCCCACACTAATGCAAAATATTCTCTTTCAACTGATTTATTAAAAAATTGCTTAGCAAGAATAGTCATAGATTTTTCAGTTTTAGCTATTACTAAAAGACCAGATGTATCCTTGTCAATTCTATGAACTAATCCAGGTCTATTGGATGTGTTATTAGGAAGATTATCGAAGTGATATAAAAGACCGTTTATTAATGTGCCAGAATAATTACCGTGACCTGGATGAACCACCATTCCACTTTTTTTGTTTATTACAATTATTGAATCATCTTCATATTTTATATCTAATTCAATATTTTCAGGAGTAAGAAGATTCTCATATGGAGGATGAGTAAACAGTATTCTTATTTTATCTCCTTTTTTTACTTTATAACTGGATTTTACAATTATACCATTAACCCTAATTGATCCTTCTTTTGCTGCTTTTTGAATTTTATTTCTAGTTGCATTTTCAATCCTATTCATTAAAAATTTATCAATTCTAAGCGGTTCCTGACCAACATCTATATCAAAAGCAAAATGCTCATGAAGATCTTGTTCAAAAATTTCTTTAGAATTATCTTTTTCCATTACCCAAAATTAGACTTAAGCCTGAGTTCATTGGAATTTTTTGTCCAGGAAGAATTTTTTCACCCTCATATAGAACATCTAACACCATATCTTTTCCAATATCATCAACATAATTATACTCTAAGACCTGGAAACCAAGAGCAGTGAGAATAGATTCTGCATTTCTTTTAGTAATTTGAATTACATTTGGTAGAGAGACTTTTTGAAAATTTCTTGGATTTACATTTAGATAGATTTTTCTATTTTTTTTTACAAGTTCTTTCTCTAAGGGTATTTGAGAAATAATTGAATAATTTGGAATCTCTACAAAAAATTTTGATGAATCAAGAACTTCATATTTAAGCCTATTCTTTTTAAGTACATCAATAGCATCATCAAGATTTAATCCAGATAAATTAGGAACTTCTATGTATCTATTGTGTTTTGTATAGATCATTAATGAATTATAGACAAGAAAGAATACAATAAAAACAACAGATACCATGAGAAATATTTGCTTTGTAAGTGATTTACTTTTAAACTGATCCCAAATTTTCATTTCTTTAATTTGTGTAAATATACTAAGACATAATTGTCTTTTATTATATTGACTTACATTTGAAAATATTATGGTAAACATTGCTGTTGTTTTTGGTGGCTATTCCTCTGAATATGAGGTATCAGTTAAAAGTGGAAAATTTATATATGAAAATTTAAAAGACAACTCGGATTGGAATGTATTCGAAATTTGCATTTCAAATGATAAAAACTTTGTTAGGTATAACGAAAAAGTTTATGACTTAGACTATGAAAATTTTTCATTTAATGCTAATGGAAGGTTATTAAAACCCGATGCTGTATTTAATATAATACATGGTGATCCTGGGGAAAATGGAGATCTTGCCGAGATCCTAGAGAGAAATAAAATTCCACAGACTGCATGTGATGTTTTTGTATCTAAGCTCACATTCAATAAGAAAGAATATATAGAATTTGTTAATTCTCTTGGTATACCTTCATCAAAGCAAGTATTAATAAAAAGAAATGAAATTGATAATCTTTCTTCATTCTCAAGCTCAATAACATTCCCATGTATTGTTAAACCTAATAATGGTGGAAGCAGTATTGGTGTTTCAAAAGTTTACAAATTAAATGAACTAAATGAAAAGGTTCAAATTGCATTTAAAGAAGATGAAGAAGTATTAATTGAGAGTTTTCTTGATGGTCAAGAAGTATCAGTTGGAGTCATTCAAAATAAAAATGAAAGAATAATACTTCCAATTACAGAAATAATTAGTGACAATGAATTTTTTGACTACAGTGCAAAATATTTAGGTGAATCTCAAGAGATTACCCCAGGAAATGTTTCCGAAAAATCAAAAAAACTGATTCATGAATATCTGAATAATATCTATGATAATATAAACTTAAATGGTATTACAAGATCAGAATTTATAATAGTTAATGATATACCATATATTTTAGAAACTAATACTATTCCTGGATTTACTCAGCAGAGTATTGTTCCACAACAAATTGAGGCTCAAAAACTAAATATTAAAGATGTAATAAATAATCTTATAAGATCTATTCTTTAAATAATAATTAAATTTATATTGTGAAAAGAGCTGTTTTTCCTGGATCCTTCGACCCAATAACAATTGGACATCTTGATATAGTTAAAAGAGGTCTAAAAGTTTTTGATGAAATAATTATTGGAATAGGAGAAAATACTGATAAAAAGTATATGTTTTCATCTAATAAAAGAGCCGAATTTGTTGAAACTGTTTTTAAAAAAAATGATAACGTAACTGTAAAAACTTATTCTGGATTAACAGTTGATTTTTGTAAAAAAAATAATTCAAACTTTTTAATAAGGGGTGTTAGAAACCCTTCTGACTTTGAGTTTGAAAAAAGCATTGCACTTACAAATAGGAAGATTTCAAATATTGAGACAGTGTTCTTTTTAACTTCTGTAGAAAACTCATATATAAGCAGTAGTATTGTAAGAGAGCTAATAAGGAATAATGGTGACTACCAATTATTTATTCCTAAAGGAATTACTATTTAGAACTTCAAGTACTATTAATCTTATATTTTCAAATGCATTTTTTAAAAGATTGTTAATATCATTATTTGATATCCATTCTGTCTTCATTATACCCTCCTCGACTTGAGGAGCTAGAGGGCCCATATAGGAGGTTGACATTTTAAACCAATATGTTTTTTTTAATCTATAATTTTTACCCTTTTTAAAAATATGATAAGTCTCAGATAACTGATTATTTATAATAACATCTGCAACACCAGTCTCCTCTGCAACTTCCCTTTTAGCTGCTTCAATTATTAGTTCTTTTTTTTCAACACCACCCTTTGGAAGATCCCATTTATCATTTCTAAATATAAAAAGTAATTTTCCATCGGTTCTCTCGACCAATCCTCCAGCTGCCCTAATTACAGGGAATTTTTTTAAAAATATTTCCCATAGCTTATCCATGTTTTTATGATATAGATAAACCTTTTCATTATTCTTAGACTTTAATGCTTTAATAATTAAAGATGCAGAAGTATATTTTATAAAAATTAATGGAGATGAATCAGTTGTCTCAAGTATTTTATCAGTTAAAACAAGGGGCTTTTGGTTGAAAAAAACTTTATACATTTGTAACAATGGTTCTAGATAAAAAAGTTGCTGAGCAAACTCTAAATTATCTCACACAAATTAATGCAATTAAATTAAATACCAAAAATCCATTCACATGGACAAGCGGTATAAAATCTCCAATTTACTGTGACAATAGATTGCTGCTCTCATATCCTGAGATTAGAAAATTTATTGCTGAAAAAATGTCTGAAATTATTAAAAATGAATACAGAGAAAATATATCAATTACTGGAGTTGCTACTGGTGCTATAGCAATTGGAGCATTGATTGCAGAAATGTTAAATCTTCCATATTCTTATGTCAGACCAGAGCCTAAAAATCATGGATTAAAAAATCAGATTGAGGGATTTATCGATAAAGGATCTGAAGTTGTTGTAATTGAAGATTTGATAAGTACAGGAAAAAGTAGTTTAAATGCTATAAATGCTTTAAGATATGAAGGTTTTAATGTCACTGGAATGCTTTCTATATTCTCATATAACTTTGATTTTGCTAATCAAAGGTTTCAAGATGAAAACGTTCCAATTAACTCATTAGCAGATTTTAATACTTTGGTTGAAATGATTTTATCTCGAGGATCTATATCTGAAGGTGAGGCAACCAGGCTTATGAACTGGAGAAAGGATCCTGAAAACTGGGTTTAATAAATTATTTTTATCTCTGAAGATTTAAACTCTTTTGATCCAATATTTTCTATTTGGGCAACTAAATTTCCGTTAAATAAAACTCTTTCAACTTTTCCATTAAATATTTTTTCTTTTATTAGAAATTTACATTTGTTCTTTCCATATAAATTTTGATTGAATTCCTTAGATAAGTATTTAATGTCATGAATTCTTTTAAAATAAGTATCATAATTTTTTAGTAATTGATCTAGAACTTCATTTAAATCAATATTTTTACCACTTATTTTTTTTAAAGATGTTGCATGCTTAATATTATTGAATCTTGTTTGGTTTACGTTTATACCAGTGCCTATTATTGAGTAAGATAAGTCACTAGTCTTAAAATTATTTTCAATTAATATTCCTGATATCTTCCTGTTTTCTGACAAAATGTCGTTTGGCCACTTAATAAAGGATTTTTCTTTAATAAAAAAATTTACAGTTTTAAGAACTGAAAGTGATGTTGCAAAATTTAATGTATATATAGGCGATTTAAAATCTTTAGTAGATTCAAGATATAACGAACATAAAAGGTTATTTCCATAACTAGAGAACCACCTTTTAGCTAATTGTCCTTTACCCTTGTATTGATATTTTGCAGATATAACATCTTTATTATTAATTTTTTTTGATTTAATTAACATCTTCACTTTGTCATTTGTTGACTTAGTGGCATTAACTTTGATGATGTTATATGCAGACATATTATTAAAAGTAATAAATTTGAAAAAAGAAAAGATTAATGTTTAAACCCAAGTCAGCAGAATCTGAATTAATTAGTAAAATTATATTCGGAATTGAAGATGTCAAGGGTGTTGATGTAAATATAATGGACCTTACAAATATTACTAACACTGTTTGTGGATATTTTATAGTTTGTACAGGGACATCAAATACTCATGTTGCTGCAATAGTTAGCTCTATTAGAAAACATGTTAGTAAAGAATTAAAAGAAAAACCATTTAGTATCGAAGGAAACGAAAATCAGGAATGGGTTCTAATTGATTATATTGATGTAGTGGTTCATGTTTTTCAAAGAGAGATTAGAGAATATTATGATATTGAGAACCTTTGGGGTGATGCAAAAATTACGAATGTTGAATTAAATGCTTAAAAATGGCAAATAAGAAAAAAAATAATAAATCAAAAATTAATATATACTGGTTCTATGCATCAATTGTCTTTTTTATAATCAGTATTGGACTTCTTGGTGGTGATAATGGTATTCAAAATACTCAACCAACTGATATCTCATCTTTTGAAAATTATTTAAGAAATGGAGATGTAGAAAGAGTCACAATAATTAACCAGAGATATGCCCGAGTAACATTAAATGAAAATGCTCTTGAAAAAGACATACATAAAAGAGCTAGATCAAAAAACTTTTTAGGACAAGATAATCTAGCTGGGCCGCACTACCAATTTGAAATTGGTACTCCAGAATTATTTGAGACTAATCTTCAGCAAATTAAACAAACTCAGGATTTAGACTTTTCAATAGAATTTATGACTATGGAAAATAGATGGCTAGATGTTCTTTTAGGATTCCTACCAATTATTATAATAATTGGAGTATGGATTTTCTTAATGAGAAGAATGTCTGGTGGTGCTGGAGGTGCAGGTGGGCAAATTTTTAATATTGGTAAATCAAAAGCAAAATTATTTGATCAGAATACTTTAGTAAAAGTTACATTTAAGGATGTAGCCGGACTTGAGGGAGCTAAGGAAGAAGTTCAGGAAATAGTTGATTTTTTAAAGAATCCAAAAAAATATACCGTATTAGGTGGAAAAATTCCTAAAGGTGCTCTATTAGTAGGTGCACCAGGAACTGGGAAAACTCTTCTTGCAAAAGCAGTAGCAGGTGAAGCTAAGGTTCCTTTCTTTTCTCTATCTGGTTCTGATTTTGTTGAAATGTTTGTTGGAGTAGGTGCTTCAAGAGTTAGGGATTTGTTTAAGCAAGCAAAGGATAAATCTCCATCAATAATTTTTATTGATGAGATAGATGCAATAGGAAGAGCTAGAGGAAGAAGTAATATAACTGGATCTAATGATGAAAGAGAAAATACTCTTAATCAACTTTTAACAGAAATGGATGGTTTTGGGACAGATACTAATGTTATAGTTATTGCTGCAACAAACAGAGCTGATGTCCTTGACAAAGCATTAATGAGGGCTGGTAGATTTGATAGACAGATATTTGTTGACCTTCCTGACTTGAATGAAAGAAGAGAAATCTTTCAGGTTCATTTAAAGCCGTTAAAAAAGAGTAGGACTTTAGATATTGACTTTTTAGCAAAACAAACTCCTGGTTTCTCTGGTGCTGATATTGCAAATGTTTGTAATGAAGCAGCATTAATTGCTGCAAGAAACAATAAGAAATCTGTTGGTAAACAAGATTTTCTTGATGCAGTAGATAGAATTGTAGGTGGTTTAGAGAAAAAGAATAAAATAATTACTAAAGAAGAGAAGAATACAATAGCTTTTCATGAGGCAGGTCATGCAATTGTAAGTTGGCTTCTTGAACATGCAGCTCCTCTTGTTAAAGTAACAATTGTTCCAAGAGGTCAGTCTCTTGGTGCTGCTTGGTATTTACCAGAGGAAAGATTGATTGTAAGAACTGAACAAATGCTCGACGAAATGTGCGCTACACTAGGCGGAAGAGCAGCAGAAAAGATTATGTTTAATAAAATATCAACTGGAGCTTTAAGCGATCTTGAAAAAGTCACTAAACAAGCAAGAGCAATAGTTTCTGTATATGGTTTAAATGATAAAATCGGTAATATTACATACTATGATTCAAGTGGGCAGACTGATTATAATTTTACTAAGCCATACTCTGAAGAAACTGCAAAAAAAATAGACGAAGAAATATCACTTATTATTGAAAAACAATATAAAAGAGCTTGTGATATTCTTAAGAAAAACAAAAGCAAACTGTCTGAACTTGCTAGAAGACTGCTTGAGAAAGAAGTAATTTTCAAAGAAGATCTTGTTAAAATTCTTGGTGAAAGACCATTTGAAAAAGATGAAAACAAAAAATAATTATTTTGAGCTTTTGGAACTTTTTTAAAAATAAGAAGAAAGATAACCAGGAGCCTGATAAAACATCTATTTCTGATGAGTCTTCTCTGGATTTAATTTTTGCCAAAAATTTTACAGAATCAGGTGGTAGATTTATATATCTAGATCATGAAAATTCTACAAAAGATGTTTTTGAAAAAATTATTGTAGAAAATAATTGGGAGATAGACAATGTTTGTTCACTTGATTCAGATATATCTAAAAATCTTGATATAAGATTGATTAGAAATATTGATAACGAAAAAGTCAAAGCACTTGTAACTAGTTGTGAATATTTACTTTCGAATTCAGGAAGAGTATTAATTTGTAACAAACAGATTAAGAAAAACAAAATTGAAAGCCTTCCTCCAGTTGTAATAATTTTGGCCAGTATGGATCAATTTGTATCTGACCTAAGTGAAGGCATGACTGAGCTTAAATATAAATATAAAACAAAGTTTCCTTCAAATATTACAACTTTAGTAGTAAAAAATAAGCTTAATGAAGATAACTTTTTAACTTACGGTAATAGTGCCAAAGATATCTACCTTATTTTAAGTGATGATTAATTTTCTTCCAAGATTAATTAGTGGAATTCTCTATATAGTAATAATTTTTGCATCAATAGTTATTAGTATGGAGACATTTATAACCGTTTTTTTAATTTTTACATTAATATCGACATATGAAGCTAATTCACTTTATCAAAAAATTAAATCTAAGGGATATAAGTATCATCATCCTTTTATCCCCCCCTTATATGTTTCAGTATCAATGATAGCTTTAATTTGTATTCCATTTAGTGGTAATGATATATATAATCCATATCTAATCTTATTTAGTTTTATTTTAATATGGATAAGTGATACTATGTCTTATTTTTTTGGATCATTATTTGGTAAAACTAATTTAAAAATTGAAGCTTCACCAAATAAAACGTGGGAGGGTTTTTTTGGTGGATTATTTTGTTCAGTTTTATTCAGTTATGTTTCATTTAATTTTATACAAGAAATATTCCCTTTCTGGAAAACTATTTTACTTGGATTCACTATACCAATTTTTGGACTTTTTGGAGATATTGTTCAATCCAAAATTAAGAGAAAAGCTGGTGTAAAAGATAGCGGAAATATAATACCTGGACACGGAGGCTTATTTGATAGATTAGATAGTGCAATTGGTAATTCCTTTATTATTCTAATAATAACCATTATATAATGTTTCATAAGGAAGGGTTTAATATTATAATTCTTTTTTTTCATAGTTGTGTCTATGGACGTTATTATTCTTGAAGTTCTTTTTGAAGAACCATCAACTATAAAAAGTCTTCTTCAAACTAGTGCATTAATTCTTTTACTATTTATATTATGGTTTTTTAGAAACCCAAAAAGAAACATAAATAAAAAGACTGATCATATCATAAGTCCTGCTGATGGCAGGGTAGTAAATATTCAGAAGACATTTGAAAATGAGTATTTTAAAGAAAATAAAATACAAATATCTATTTTTCTATCACCATTTGATGTTCACGTCAACAGATATCCAGTATCTGGCGAAGTATTATACTCAAAACATCATCATGGTAAATATTTAGTAGCTTGGCATCCAAAATCTTCCGATAAAAATGAAAGAACAACTATAGTAATTAAAAATAAAAATTTTGGAAATATCATGTATAGACAGATTGCAGGAATGGTTGCGAGGAGAATAGTTAATTATGCAAATGAAGGTTTAATGGTAGCACAAGGTGAAGACTCAGGGTTTATAAAGTTTGGATCAAGAGTTGACCTATTTCTTCCATTGAATTCTCAACTTCTTATTAATGAAGGAGATAGAGTTATTGGAGGAGTTACTGAGGTAGCTAAGTTAGGAAAGTTCTGAAATTGACTTTTTTATGGATTTTATCTTCTGTTCTGTATCGATAATTTTTTGTTTTTCCTTATCTATAATTTCTTTAGGTGCATTACTTATGAAATTTTTGTTTTTTAATTTACTATCTACAGACTTAAGAAAACCAATATTATATTGAAGTTCTTTATTTAATTTTTTGATTTCAGAACCTTTATCAAAACCTTCATCCAGTGGAATAAAAAACTCATAATTTTTTATTATAAAAGATTTAACTAAAGCAAAGTCAGTTTTTTCAGATTCAATTATATCCTCAACAAATCCAATTTTTTTTATAACATCAATATTACCAATTGGTTTATTAGATGAAATGCAGTATAATTTAATTGATTTTTTAAAAGGAATATTTTTTTCCTTTCTATAATTTCTTATTTGTGAAATAATTTCTTTTGTAATTTCAAAATTATTAATCAGCTGTATATCATATTTTTCATTTTTTGGCCATGAACTTATTGTTATTGGCTTAGAGACTTTACCCTCAAGATTATGATATATTTCTTCTGAAAGAAAAGGCATAAATGGATGGATAATTTTCAAATTTTTAATAAATAAATCAATTAAATCAGACTTTGACTTCTGGTCAATTTTCTTACCATATTCAGGTTTTAATATTTCTAATAACCACGAACAAAAGTCATCCCATATCAATTTATATGAAGACATTAAAACATCTGAAATCCTGTAACTTTCATAGTTACTATCTATAGACTCTAAAGTATTGTTGAATTTATTTCTATACCAATTTATTGCTAATTCATTAACTTTAGGCTGTTTAATTTGTAAGTCCGTATCCCAACCATCAACAAGTCTCAATGCATTCCAGAGTTTATTTGTAAAATTTTTACCTTGCTGACATAATGATTCATCAAACAAGAGATCATTACCTGCAGCTGAGCTTAGCATTAAACCGACTCTTACAGAATCTGCACCATATTCTTCGATCAATTTAATAGCATCAGGTGAGTTTCCAAGTTGTTTAGACATTTTTCTTCTAAGTTTATCTCTAACAATTCCAGTAAAGTATACATTAGAAAATGGTTTTTCTTCTCTAAATTCATAACCTGAAATTATCATTCTTGCAACCCAAAAAAAGATTATATCAGGACCTGTAACCAAATCTTGTGTAGGGTAATAATATTTGATTTCTTCATTATCAGGATTTCTAATTCCATCAAATACAGAGATTGGCCATAACCAAGAAGAGAACCAAGTATCAAGTACATCTTGATCCTGACTCAGATCTGAATCTTTTAAATTTAATTTTAAGTCTTCGTTTGCTTTTTTAAGAGCTTCTTCTTTTGAAGTAGCAACTATATACTCATCATCTTTACCATAATAAAAAACAGGGATTTGATGACCCCAAGATAGCTGTCTTGATATGTTCCAGTCTTTTATATTTTCAAGCCAGTACTTATATGTTGATTTGAATTTATTAGGAAAGAACTTAATGTTTTCGTTTTCCAATACATTTATAATAGCTGGTTTAGTTATTTCATCCATCTTTAAAAACCATTGTTTTGAAGCTTTGGGCTCAATCACAGAATTTGTTCTTTCTGATCTACCAACATTATGGACATAATTTTCCTTTTTTATTAATAATTTATTTTTAATAAGCTCATCTTCCATTTCATTTCTGACAACAAATCTATTTTTGCCTTCATAATGAAGACCATATTGATTAAGATTAGCATTAGTATCAAAAATATCTATAGTATCAAGGTTATGTTTTTTTCCTAAATTATAATCATTTATGTCATGTGCAGGGGTTACCTTAAGACATCCTGTTCCAAACTCAACGTCAACATAAGGATCAGCAATTACTGGTACTTTTCTGTCACAAATTGGAACAATAGCTTGTTTACCAATCATGGATTTATATCTTTTATCTTTAGGATTAACACATACTGCAGTATCACCAAATATAGTTTCAGGTCTTGTTGTTGCGATAATCATCTCTTGATCTGAATCCACAATTTTATATTTTAGATAGTATAAATTTGATTGTTCCTCAACATAATTTACTTCCTCATCAGAGACAGTAGTTTTAGCCTCTGGATCCCAGTTAATCATTCTGTATCCTCTATAAATTAATCCTTTATCATGAAGAATTTTAAATGCAATTAAAACAGATTCATACATCTCATCATCCAATGTAAACTTAGTTCTGTCCCAATCACATGAACATCCCAACATTTTTAATTGTTCAAGTATTCCACCACCATATTTTTCCGTCCAATCCCATGCATATTTTAAAAATTCATCCCTAGAAATATCTAACTTATTTATTCCTTTTTCCTTTAGATTCTCAACAACTTTTGCTTCAGTTGCAATCGATGCATGATCAGTACCAGGAACCCAACATGCATTTTTACCTAACATCCTAGCCCTCCTGACCAATATATCTTGGATAGTATTGTTAAGCATATGACCCATATGAAGAAGTCCAGTAACATTTGGAGGAGGTATTACAATTGTAAATGGTTCTTTATCATTTGGAATAGATTTAAAAAGATTGTTTTTCATCCAATATGAATACCATTTCTTTTCAATTTCAATATGTTCATATTTAGAAGGAATTGGCATCAGATGATAAATATTTTAAAGTAATACAAAAATAACATACCTTGAAGTATATTTACAAAATTAAGTTAAATAAATGCCATCAATATCAAAAAAAGGTAATAAGATTCCTCCTTCACCAATTAGAAAACTTGTACCATATGCTGATGATGCAAAAAAAAGAGGAATTGAAATTCTTCATTTAAATATTGGTCAGCCTGATATAAAATCTCCAGTTGAATCTCTTGATGCAGTTAAGGAAACAGATTTAGATTTATTAAAATATGAATATTCTCAAGGATCACTAGAATTCAGAAACAATGTTTGCAATTATTACAAAAAACATAATATATATGTTTCTCCTGATGATATTATAACTACTGTTGGTGCCAGCGAAGCCCTTTCATTTACAATGAATTCTATTTGTGATCCAGGTGATGAGGTAATAATCCCTGAACCTTTTTATGCAAATTATAATGGTTTCGCATTGGCTTCTGATGTTAATGTTATTCCAATTACATCAAAAATTGATGATAATTTTGCTTTACCATCAATACATGAATTTGAAAAGAAGATTAATAGTAAAACAAAAGCAATTTTATTATGTAATCCTTGTAATCCTACTGGATATGTCTACTCTCAGGAGGAAATAATAAACATTGCCAATCTTGCAAAAAAAAATGATTTATTCATAGTTGTTGATGAGGTTTATAGAGAGTTTATTTATACAGATACTAAGCATTTTTCAATTCTTGAAGATGAAAAATTTTCTGAGAATGCTATTTTAATTGATTCAACTTCTAAAAGATATAGTCTATGTGGTGCTAGAGTTGGATTTATTGTATCTAAAAACTCTGAATTCATACAGACTTGTTTAAAGTTTGCTCTTACTAGATTATCTCCTCCTACTTTAGCATTAATTGCTGCAAATCATGCTCTAAATTCAAGAGAAGACTACATAGAAAATGTAATAAAGGAATACTATAAAAGAAGAGAAGTTGTTATTAATGAATTAAGTCAAATTGATAATATTAAGTTTTCTAATCCAATGGGTGCATTTTATTCTATTATAAAGTTACCAATTGAAAATGCAGAAGATTTTGCAAAATTTCTTTTGACA
>CACMVZ010000020.1 GCA_902617285.1 uncultured Bacteroidota bacterium
ATAAATTGCCTCTAAAGTATTTGGCTTCATAAGTATATAGTATGGATCTGATGACAACATTAATGAGTGAATCATCAATGCTTCTGATTCAGTAATACTAATGAAGTCATCTAACTCACCTGATTTTAAAATATCTTTTAGTCTTTGAGTATTATTTTTTGCAATTTCATATCTCTTTTTAGAAAAAGGGTTCTTATTCATTAACTCATGTCCTAAAGAACTTGAAATCACTTTCTGACCAGGGTCAATTATCAATATTGTATTATTATAATCATGAAATATTTTATCAACTTCATGTGAAATATTCACAGCATATAAATCTGAACTTTCTTTAAAAGCATCTGTTTTCCCCCATAGTGTTACTGGACCTTCAATACTCCTAGATGCACTTCCAGATCCAAGTCTAGATATAAATGATTTCTTTCTAAGATTAAAGTTATTGTCATTACTTGTAATCTGAGATTCAATATCTACTAAACATGATGCCAAAGCTGACATAGAAGATGCAGAAGATGCAATTCCACTACTATGTGGAAAATTATTTTTTGAGTTTATGTATAAATCATGATTTTTTAGAAATCCAAAATACTTGTCAATACTTTTAATAAAAGTATTTACTTTTTTTTCAAAATCTTGATTTTCCTTTCCATCAAATGTGAAATGTATTTTTTTTTGAGTATTTTTTTTTGGCTTAAATTCAACTACAGTATTTGTATAGCACTTAGATAAAGTAAAACTAATAGATGGATTTTGAGGTATTTGATTTTGTTTTTTACCCCAATACTTGACAAGAGCAATATTACTTGGAGAATTCCACTCAACTATTCCACTAGACTCAAAACTATCAGAACAAATAAAATCCTGCTCAACCATTTAAATATTGTTAAAAATCATTTAAATATAGTAAAGATAAACTCCAGGATGAATATTATTTGTTTAATTTGGATTTCCTAAAAGTATATTAATTTGAAAAAGTCAGCTTTTAAATTCAGTTCTTTTCAAGAACCTACGCTATCACCATTTGAAAAGCTATTTAATATTTTTAAAGAGCTAATAATTCATACATCTGGTGATTTTGATGAAGCTATTGAATGGCTTAGAGAACTTGATAAGGAATATAAACTGACCGATGAAAATTATACAATTGATGATTTCGTTAATGATCTTTTAAAAAAAGGATATATAAGAAAAGAGATTTCAGCAAATGGAGATAGTATAAAGATTAGCTCTAAAACAGAGAGACTTCTTAGAAAGCATGTTCTTAAACACTTATTTGGAAACCTTAAAAAAACAAAAAAAGGTAATCATAAGACGAAATATTCATCTTCTGGAAGTGATGAAAATCTAAATATTAAAGATTTCGAATTTGGAGACCCGCTTGATAGAATTTTGTTAACTGAAAGTCTAAAAAATGCTATAATATCTTCAGGTGAAAATGATTTAAGTCTAAAGAAGGATGATTTAGTTGTTTGGAATTCAAATCATAATTCACAGATGAGTACTGTACTTATGATTGATATAAGTCACAGCATGATCCTTTATGGTGAAGATAGGATCACACCAGCAAAAAAGGTTGCTATGGCATTGGTTGAGTATATTAAAACCAAATTTCCAAAAGATACTATTGATATTTTATCGTTTGGAGATGAGGCAAGACCAATAAGCATTAAAGACCTCCCATATCTAAAGGTAGGTCCTTATCACACTAACACAGTTGCTGGTCTAGATCTAGCTTTTGATATTCTTAGAAAGAGAAAAAATAATAACAAACAGATATTTATGATAACTGACGGAAAACCAAGCTGTATGTTTACGAAAGATGGCTTTTACAAGAATAGTGCTGGACTGGATAACTTCATCTTGGATCAATGCTATAATAGGGCTAGACAAGCAAAAAAAAATAATATTCCAATAACTACTTTTATGATCGCTAGTGATCCATATCTTCAGACATTTGTAAAAAAATTCTCTGAAGTAAATAACGGTAAAGCATTTTACACAGGTCTTGATGGATTGAGTGAAATGATTTTTGAAGATTATGATAAAAATAGAAGACAAAAATTGAGATAATGAAAAAACCTAAATACAAAACAATAGGAGAATTAAAAAAGAGTGGCTACCATTCAAAAACTTTAAACCAAGAAATAACTGATAATCTTAGGTCAAATTTGCTAAATGGAAAAAATGTTTTTTCCGAATTAATTGGGTATGAGGAAACAGTTATACCAAGTGTAGAAAGGGCATTTTTATCCCATCATAGTATCAACCTTCTTGGTCTAAGAGGTCAAGCAAAAACAAAACTTGCAAGAACTTGTATAGAACTATTAGACGAGTGGATTCCAATTGTTAAAGATTCTGATACAAATGATGATCCTTTGAATCCAATCTTCAAAAGTTCTCTAGAAAAAATAAAATCAGATGGAGATAATACAGAGATTGACTGGATTCATAAGAGTGAAAGGTTTTACGAAAAACTTGCAACGCCTGACGTAACTGTTTCTGACCTAATAGGTGATATAGATCCGATTAAAGCTACTAATCTCAAGTTATCCTATTCTGATGAAGAGGTAATTCATTTTGGTTTAATACCTAGAGCTCACAGATGTATTTTTGTTTTAAATGAGCTGCCAGATCTTCAACCTAGAATTCAAGTTTCTTTATTCTCAATCCTTGAAGAAAAAGAAATTCAAATAAGAGGATTCAAGGTTAGGCTTCCCCTTGATATTCAATTTATTTTCACCTCTAACCCAGAGGATTATACAAACAGAGGGAGTATTGTTACACCATTAAAAGATAGAATTGGTTCTCAGATTTTAACTCATTACCCTGAGTCTGTAGATATTGCAAAAACAATTACAAATCAAGAGTCAAAATTGAATTCTGAAACTATTTCAAAGATTCATATACCAGAGATTGCTAGAGATATTATTGAACAAGTATCTTTTGAAGCAAGAGAAAGTGAGTTAGTGGACAAAAAAAGTGGAGTAAGTGCCAGAATGAGTATTACTAGTCTACAAAACCTAATTAGCTCTGCAGAAAGAAGAATGTTAATCAATAAAGAAGAAATAACGTCAATCAGAATGTCTGATTTCAACTCAGTCATCTCATCAATAAATGGTAAAGTCGAACTTGTTTATGAAGGAGAGGAAGAAGGAGCTGAGCAGGTTTCCTATAATTTAATATCAGATGCCGTAAAGACATTATTTATAAAATACTTTCCAAAAATTGAGAAACTCACAAAACCAGATGAAATATCAGTTTATGATTCTATTCTAGAATGGTTTACAGTCAATCAAGTAATTCTTAGAGATGATTTAAGTAATAAGGATTACGAATCAATTCTCAATAAAGTTAAAGATGCAGATTCACTATTAAACAAATTTGTTCCAGACATTGATAAAAAGGATAAACTTTTCTTTATTGAATTCTTATTATGGGGACTTGAAAGTTTTAACAAGTTAACTATAATGAGGACTAATAACGGTGTTGAATTTAAGGACCCATTTAATAACTTCATTAATAAGATCTAATCAATCTTTTTGATTTGAGACTTTTTAGCTTCTTTTTTTGATCCATCAAATCCTTCTACACCACTTACAGTTGTGTATTTAAGAATGTTCTTCTTACCTGGATTTAATTTAGAATAAGCACTATGACACATTACTGCTGCTTCATGAAAACCAGAAAGTATCAATTTGAGTTTTCCTGGGTATGTATTAACGTCTCCAATTGCGTATATGCCTTCAATATTAGTCTGATAATCCAAACTATTATTCACTTTTATTGCATTGTTTTCAATATTTAGTCCCCAATCCTTAATTGGGCCAAGCCTAGGAATAAGTCCAAATAGAGGAATGAAATAGTCTACATTAAAAGTTTCTATCTTTCCATCCATATCAATAGAAACAGAGTTTAAGGATTTGTCTCCATGAAGTTGAGTAACTTGGCCAGGAGTTATCACATCAATTTTTCCAGAATTTTTTAATTCTTGAACCTTTGTTACAGATTCATCAGCTCCTCTAAATTCATTTCTTCTATGAACTAAAGTTACTTTTTTAGCAATATCAGATAGGTGTATTGTCCAATCAAGAGCAGAGTCTCCACCACCTGCAATTAAAACATTTTTATCACGAAAATCATCTGGATTCTTAATCATGTAGAGAATACCATTTTCTTCATAATCAGATATATTAGAAATATTTGGTTTTCTAGGAATAAAGGTTCCAAGGCCTCCAGCTATTGCTATAATACGAGCATTTATTTTAGTCTTCTTGTCCGTTGAAACAATGAATGATCCATCATCAAGCATTTCAATTCCTTCAGCAGTCTCACCTAGAGTATATGAGGGAGAAAAAGGCTTAATCTGTTCTAGAAGATTTTCAATCAAGTCACCTGCGATTATCTCTGGATATCCTGGAATATCATAGATAGGTTTTTTTGGATATAATTCAATAAGTTGACCTCCTGGCTGTGTAAGAGAATCAAGAATATGGCATTTCATCTTTAATAGACCAGCTTCAAATACTGCAAATAATCCTGTAGGGCCAGCACCAATAATTAATATATCAGTTTTTATCATTCAGAAAGAGGAAGTACAGATTCAACAACTTCAATTTCGGGTGCGTACTTTTTAATTGTTGTCTCAACACCATTTTTTAGAGTCATTTGATTAACTTTACAATCAGCACAAGCACCATGAAGTTTGACCTTGACTTTTTTTCCACTAATTGAAGAGAGTGAAATATCACCACCATCCTGAACTAGATATGGCCTAATTTCATTTAATGCTTCTAAGATTTTATTTTCAAGTTTAGTCATTATTTTTTAACTGCTGAACATCCCACTAAGTTAGTGATTTCTACAATTTTAGTAGGAGGTAACTCTTTATTTCTTTTTAATAATTGCTCAACTACATTTTTTGAAATATTATCAAATATTTTTGAAACTTCAGTCGATTCTTGTAGTGAACCTGGTCTTCCGAAGTCAGATGCTTCTCTTAGACTTTTAATTAGGGGTATCTCTCCTAGAAAATTGATATTTAAGTCCTTTGAAAGATATTTAACTCCAGCCTCTCCAAAAATATAATGTTTGTCTTCAGAGTCATCTGTTTTAAAATATGCCATGTTCTCAACCAATCCAAGAATTGGAACTGAGATACTTTCCTGTTGGAACATTTTAATTCCTCTTCTAGCATCTGCAAGAGCTACATTCTGCGGTGTACTTACAATAATTGATCCTGTAATAGGAAGTGATTGAACTAAACTTAAATGAATATCACCAGTACCTGGAGGAAGATCTAGAAACAGAAAATCAAGTTCACCCCAATTAGTATCAAAAATCATTTGGTTTAGAGCTTTAGAAGCCATAGGACCTCTCCAGACGACAGCCTGATCAAGCTTTGTAAAAAAGCCAATTGACATAATTTTTACACCGTAACTTTCAATTGGTTCAATCTTTGACTCATCATTAACTTTGATTGACTTAGGGACATAGCCTTCAACATCCATCATTGTTGGAACAGAAGGACCATAAATATCAGCATCTAAAATTCCTACTTTACATCCTTTTTTTGCAAGATAGGCGGCAAGATTAATTGTTAAAGTAGATTTACCTACTCCACCTTTTGCTGATGAAACTGCAATAATTGAGTCAACACCAGAAATTTTTTTCGATTGTGATGAGATTTTAGCTGGTGGTTTTTCAATTTTAGTGTTGATATTTATCTTAGCTTTTTCATAAATCTCATTATGAATAATTTTCATAATATCAACTTCAAGCTTTTTTCTTGCTTGTAGAGTTGGGTTACTTAATGATAGATCAATATCAACTTGATCACCAAAAACTTGAATATTTTTTAGAACACCAGATGAAACTATGTTGTCATCTGAGCCTGATATAATAATTTTTTCAAGAGTTTTTGAAATATTTTTTTTTGATAGCTCCATAAAACTTAGTACAAATATACTAGTAAGTAATAACTTAAAAAACCTAAGAAAATACTAATTATTTAGGGACCCAAATCTTTTGTTCAAAATCTAATACTTTATCATCTTCTATTATGATTCCTTCACTCTCAAGTAATTGTCGCATTAATTCAAAACCTTTAAAATGATGTTTACCTGTTAAAAGTCCATTTCTATTCACAACTCTATGAGCAGGTATTGAAGAGTCATTATGACTAGCATTTAATGCCCAACCAACTGTTCGTGCACTTGAAGAAGATCCTAGGTACTTTGCAATTAAGCCATAAGTTGTAACTTTTCCATAAGGTATTCTTTTAACTACATGATAAACTCTTTGAAAAAAATCATCTTTTTTCATTTCTTAAGGTTCAATTTGTCTAGAATTTGATTTTTGAAGTGTAAAGGAAAATTCGGTACCTATACCAAGATCACTCTTAACAAATATTTGTTCTTGATGAGCTTCAATTATATGCTTAACAATTGAAAGACCTAAACCAGATCCACCTTTTTTTCTAGAACGATTTTTATCAATTCGATAAAATCTTTCAAATAGTCTAGGGAGATGTTGTTCATCTATTCCTTCACCATTATCAGCAACTTTTACTATTATCTTGTCATTATTAAAATCTTCAACAGAAACTTTAGTAAAACCATTTTCTGTTCCATATTTCAATGAATTTACAACAAGATTAGTTAGAACTTGCAAAATTCTTTCTTGATCAGCATTAACAAAGATAGGCTCTGAATAATCTTTATCATAGTTTAGAGAAATAGTATTTTTTTCAGATTCAAATTCCATTAATTCAAATGTATTATCAATTAAATCAAAAACATTAAAATCTGTTTTATCAACAGTTTTAATACCTGATTCAAATTGTGTAATGAGGTCTAAATCCTTAACAATTGCAATTAATCTTTCAACTCCTTTTGCTGCTCTCTTAAGATATTTTTCTCTAACCTTCTTATCTTTCATAGCTCCCTCAACAAGAGTAAGAATATAACCTTGAATGGTAAAAAGGGGTGTTTTTAATTCATGTGAAATATTTCCAAGGAATTCTCTTCTGTAATTTTCTTGATCCTTTAAAACATTTATTTCAGAGGTCCTCTCTCTAGCTTTCTGAATCAAATTAAGAGTTAACTTTTCAAGATCTTTTTCATCATAAGTATCTTTTAGAATTTCTTCATTTAACTCATCTAAAACTTTCTTAACTCCTCTTTCTAAGTAAAGCTTTATGTATATTTCAATTGAATACCGTATAATTAAAAAAAGAATTAGATAGTATATTATAGAGAGTACTATAACATTAATTCCTTCAATGTTTGATGGTATAATTAATTGGAAGAATAAAAGGTCTAAGGCAAATGCGGACAATGTTACTACTAGAGAAGTTCTAAAAGCTTGTGGATTATATGAAAGCTTAAAAAAAGAAGACATTATTCAATAACAAACTTATATCCTACACCCTTAACAGTTTTAAAATACTTGTCCCCTACTTTTTCTCTTAATTTTCTTATGTGTACATCAATCGTTCTATCTCCAACAACAACTTCACTTCCCCAGACTGACTCCATTATTTTTTCTCTCTTATAAACTTTGTCAGGTTTAGAGGCAAGAAGATAAAGCAATTCAAATTCCTTTCTTGGAAGATTTAATACTTTATTTGATATATAGACTTTATACTTCTCCCTATCTATTTTTATATCATCAAATACTATCTCATTAATATCATTGGCAATAACTTTTTTTAATCTTCTCAGAAGGCCTTTGACTTTAGAAACAAGTACTTTAGGTTTTACAGGTTTAGTTATATAATCATCAGCTCCTGCATCATAGGCAGCAACATGAGAGTAGTCTTCTGCTCGAGCAGTAAGGAACATAATTATTGTATCATTAAATTTTTCGTCAGACCTAAGTTTCTCACAGGCTTCTATTCCATCCATGTTAGGCATCATTACATCCATAATTATTAAGTTTGGAGAGATATTATAAGCTATTTCAATAGCCGACTTCCCATCAGCTGCAGTTGAAACATTATATCCTTCGTTTGACAAATTATATTTAAGAATTTCTAAAATATCTGGCTCATCATCAACACACAATATTTTTATGTCAGACTTTTTCATAATTACTTCAATGTAGTGAATTAATCAATTTAAATGTAAGTTGAAAAAAAAATTAATTTTCAAGAAATGATTACTTAACAATAACTAAATAATAGTTTTTTCTTCCCCTTTGTAGGAGCAGGTATTTATTATTAATTAAATCCTTATTAGAGACAATAGTATTTTCAGATACTTTAAGTTTATTTACAGAAATAGAATTTTCTTTTAACGACCTTCTGGCATCACCCATTGATTTTAAAAAATTAGTATCCTTTGCCAATAATAAATCAATATTTATTCCCTTAGCAAGTTCTTTAGAACTAATTGAAGAACTGGGTACACCATCAAAAATTTCATTAAAAGTATTCTCATCTAATGACTCTAAATCTTCTTTACTTGATTTACCAAAAAGCACCTTTGATGCTTTTACTGCATTCAACAAATCATCTTCACTATGAACCATGGATGTAATAGAGTCTGCAATCTTATTCTGAAGAAGTCTTTTTGACTTATCTTTTTGGTGTTCATTAATTAAATCTTCAATTTCATGCTCATTAAGAAAAGTAAAAACTTTAACATAATTAACTGCATCCTCATCAGATATGTTTAACCAATACTGATAAAACTTATAAACAGATGTTTTTTCTTTATCTAACCATATATTCCCCCCCTCTGACTTACCAAATTTCGATCCATCTGATTTTTTAATTAGAGGACACGTCATGGCAAAGACCTTTTTATTTTCTTTTCTTCTGATCAATTCAGTTCCTGTAGTTATATTTCCCCATTGATCACTTCCTCCCATTTGTAGCATACATTTCATTTCTTTATATAAATGAAGAAAATCATAGCCTTGAATAAGTTGATAGGTAAATTCAGTAAAGGACATCCCTTGAGTCGTATCTTTAGAAATTCTTTTTTTTACTGACTCTTTAGCCATCATGTAATTAACTGTTATATGTTTTCCAATATCCCTAGAAAAATCTATAATAGAGAACTTTTTCATCCAGTTATAATTATTGACCAAAATGGCCTTATTTAATTTATTTGATTTAAAATCTAAAAATTTTTCAAATTGTTTAGTTAGTTTTTTTTCATTATAATCTAGGACCTTTTTATCAAGTAAATTTCTTTCGTCAGATTTTCCAGAGGGATCACCAATCATACCAGTAGCCCCACCAAGTAAAACAATAGGGGTATGGCCGTGATTTTGGAAATGTTTCAAAATAAATATTGGTACTAAACTTCCAATATGAAGAGAATCTGAAGTGGGATCAAATCCAATATATCCTATTGTTTTTTTACTTCTGAGATATTCCTCAGTTCCAGGAATCATATCATGTAGCATTCCTCTCCATTTTAATTCTTCTATGAAATCTTTTTTCATTTGCTACTATTTTTTAAACTATCAATAGACTTTATAATTCTTTGCTTAACGTTTGAATATATTTCATATTGTATTTTAGGATATCTTGAATAGTACAACTCACTTTCATAAAACTGAATACTATCAATATTATATTTTTTGTAAATTAATTCGTCTCCTACAATGCTTTTATCAATTTTATAATCAAAATCACTTGATGAGTTTAAAATTACAATATCAAAAATAATATTTTCCATTTTTTTCGTACTAATTAAATTATTAGGAGTATCATCAGAACACCCAAAAAATAAAGTAATAAGTATCAAGATATATTTTTTCATCTGTCAAATAAAAGTTTTTTACCATTTGGAGTTTCATTTACTACTCCATTGGAATATACAACTCTTCCATTTAAAATAGTTGAATGAATGGATGAGCTAAAAGTTACACCTTCAAACGGTGACCACCCACATTTATAAAGAAGAGATTTTTTTGAGACAAAAGTTGGAGAATTAGGGTCTACTAGTACTATATCTGCGTAATATCCCTCTTTGATAAAACCTCTTTTTTTAATCTTAAAAATCTTTGACGGGTTGTGAGCGATTTTTTCTACAATTTTTTCAATGCTTACTCCATGCTTTTGTGATTCCTCAAGTAAAGATAAAATTGTATGTTGAACCATAGGTCCTCCAGAAGGACAATTAAAGTAACTTTTTTGTTTTTCAATTTCTGTATGAGGTGCATGATCTGAAGCTATGATGTCTATCTTATCCTCTTTTATTGCATTCCAAAGTGCATCTTTATCACTTTGAGATTTTATGGCTGGATTCCATTTAATTTTTGATCCCAGTTTTTTATAGTCTTTATCTGTAAACCATAAATGATGAGCACAAACTTCAGCAGTTAACTTCTTTTCCTCAACAGGAAGTTTATTATTAAATAGATCAAGTTCTTTTCTTGTAGAGATATGAAAGACATTTAGCCTAGCTCCAGTTTTTTTTGCTAGTTCAACAGCATATTTAGAACTTTTATAACACGCCTCTTCACTCCTAATTTGGGGGTGTAACTCCATAGGAACATTTTCACCATATATTTCTTTATATTTTTTTGAGTTATTTCTAATTGTTTGCTCATCTTCACAATGAGCAGATATTGGCAATAATGTTGATGAAAAAATTTTTTCAATTGAATTTAAATTATCTATTAACATTTTCCCTGTTGATGAGCCAAGAAACAGTTTTATACCGGCAACTTCAGTAGGGTCTATTTTTTTAATTTCATCTAGGTTATCATTTGTACCTCCAAACATAAAAGAGAAATTAGAGTATGAATTTATTGATGCAATACTTATCTTTTTATTGAACTCCTCAATTGTTGTAGTATTAGGAATTGTATTTGGCATTTCTATATATGAAGTAACTCCTCCTGCAATAGCAGCTTTCGATTCAGATAAAATATTTCCTTTATGTGTAAGCCCAGGTTCTCTGAAATGCACTTGATCATCAATCATTCCAGGAATAAGAATTAATCCATGTGCGTCAATTACTTGAGTATCTGAATCTATCTGTATCTTTTTGGATATCGAGGTTATTAAATCACCTTCGATTAGTATATCTTCATTTAATCTATTCCCTTCGTTAATTACGGTTGCATTTTTTATTAATAGTTTACCCATTCTACTTAAAAAAAGAATTAATTTTTAATTTAATAACTCCAAAGATTGCCTCAAAAATTATACTTTGATTCATTTTTGATTTACCTAATTTTCTATTTACAAAAATTATTTGATGCTCTTTTAATTTAAAATTTTTTTTCCAAAGTTTAAATTTCATTTCAATTTGAAATGCATAACCATTAAATTTTATTTTACTTAATTCAATTGAATTTAGTGCATTTTTAGTATAACCAACAAAACCTGATGTTGCATCTTTTATAGGCATACCAGTAATTATCCTAACATATAAGTTTGCAGAATACGAAAGAAAGATTCTGGTTAAAGGCCAATTAACAACACTTACACCGTCAATATATCGAGATCCTACAACAACATCATATTTATTATGAGTTAATTCAATTTTAAGGTTCTTAATCTCATTTGGGTCATGTGACATATCAGCATCCATCTCAAATATATAAGAGTAGTTGTTTTCTAATGCCCATTTAAATCCTGTCTTATATGCAGAACCTAGTCCAGATTTTTTCTTTCTTTTTATGAGGAATACTCTTTCATTA
>CACMVZ010000021.1 GCA_902617285.1 uncultured Bacteroidota bacterium
TTGAACTCTTCCCTTGACAATATCAGTTTGATCTTGAGAGTAAGCTAAAGAAGAAATTAAAAGAATTATAATTAAAAAAAACTTTTTCATCTGGCTAATTGCTAAATTAGAAAGAATAAATTATAATTAAGCATGAATTACTATGTAGATGTTATACTCCCTCTTCCACTTAAGGGTACTTTTACATATGAATTATCGCGAGATGAATTTAATAAATTAGAAATTGGCTTTAGGGTTGCTGTAAGTTTTGGAAAAAGAAAAGTTTACACCGGCATAGTAAATGAATTACATAACAGTAAACCCAAATCATATGAAACTAAGCCAATAGAATTTATATATGATGATAAGAGCCTGGTATCACAAAATCAAATAGATTTTTGGAATTGGCTTTCAAGATACTATTTCGTCCCTATTGGTGATGTTATGAAAGCTGCCGTTCCTTCTACCTTCCTTCTCGAGAGTGATAGTTTAATTATAAAAAAAGAGATATCTGATGATATGTTTCATAAGATGTCAGATGAAGAATGTTTGATATATGATGCACTTGATTTCCAAAATCTCAATCTAAATGATATATCTGAAATTTTAAATAAGAAAAATCCATACCGTATTATTCAAAAAATGATATCAAGTGGGTATGTTGAATTAAATTATGAACTAAAGGAAAAGTACAGACCAAAACTTTTAAATGTATTATTTCTTGAGAGTAGATTAATTGATGAAATAAACATAAAGGATTCTTTAGATCTATTAAAGAGTACACCTAAGCAAAAAGAGCTTTTATTGTCAATTATTGGTATGATTCAATCTAAAGAATATTTAGTTATTAAGGATTTGAAAAAAACCATTAAATTCTCAGACACTACTCTTAAAAGTCTTGAAAAAAAGGGTTTTATAACTATAAAAAAAATAAAGATTGATAGAAACCATATCACACAAGTAAACATTGATTCTTCCAATTCATTAACCAAACTCCAAAAAGATGTTCTATCTAAATTGAATAAACAACTTAAGGAAAAAGATATTGTTCTTCTTCACGGTGTTACTTCATCCGGAAAAACAGAAATATATATAAAGCTTATTGAGAAATATTTGAAACTTGGCAAGCAAGTACTTTATTTATTGCCTGAGATTTCCTTAACAACTCAGATAATTCAAAAATTAAGAAATCATTTTCCTGATAAAATATCTGTTTACCATTCTAGATACTCTCTAAATGAAAGAACAGAAGTTTGGGAAAGTGTATCTAACAATAAAGAGAGTTCACAGTTAGTTATTGGCGCAAGATCATCTGTTTTTCTTCCATTTGATGATCTAGGTCTTATTATTGTTGATGAGGAACATGAAGTTTCATATAAACAACAAGATCCTTCTCCTAGATACAATGCAAGAGACTCAGCTATATATTTATCCAAAATTTTCAAAACTAAAATTATTTTAGGCTCAGCTACTCCTTCAATTGAATCAACTTACAACGCTAGAAATGAGAAATATGGTTACGTTGAAATAAAAGAAAGATATGGAAATATAGAAATGCCTTTTATCCATACAATTGATATGAAAGTTGAACCTAAACATGAATTCAATTCTATATTTTCTAAAAAATTGGTTGATGAAATAAATAAAGCAGTAGATCTGGGAAAACAAGTCATTCTATTTAGAAATAGGAGAGGTTACTCCCCTCAATGGCAATGTGGTTCTTGTGGTCATAATATTATGTGTGATAATTGTGATGTTAATTTGACATATCACTTACACTCTGGTACATTAAGGTGCCACTATTGTGGATTCCAATCAAAAGCAGAGATAAAGTGTGATTCTTGTGGAATGCAATCAATGGGTTATAGAGGAGACGGAACTCAACAAATAGAAGAAGTTGTAAAAGAAATTTTTCCTAATTCAAATGTAAGTAGAATGGATTGGGATACAACTAGGGGTAAATGGGCATTTGATAAAATAATTAATTCGTTTGCTGATCATGAAATTGATATTTTAATTGGTACACAGATGATAACTAAAGGTTTAGACTTTAAAAATGTAGGTCTTGTCGGAGTAATTAACACTGATCATTTTTTGAATTTTCCAGATTTTAGAGCACATGAAAAAGCTTTTCAAGTTTTAACTCAAGTTGCTGGAAGATCAGGGAGGTCAGGTGAAAGGGGTAGTGTGTATTTGCAGACATATCAACCAGATCATCCAATTATTATAAATGTAATAAATAACGACTTTGACAAAATGTATGCTAAACAACTTATCGAAAGAAGAGACTACAAATACCCACCTTTTGTAAGACTTATAAGGATAATTATGAAAGACAAAAGTTTTGATAAATTAAATAGTTCTTCTGATTGGTTAAATAAAGCTATTAGAGCAAATTTTAAAGGTCTAGTATTAGGGCCTGTATATCCTGAAATCTCAAGAATTAAGAATAAATATCATAAAGAATTTTTGATAAAACTTACAGATTTAAATGATCTAAATATCTTTAGAAGTAAATTTCAATTAATAATGAAAAGTTTTGACTCTATCTCAAAATATAGAAGTGTAAAAGTCATCATAGATGTTGATCCTAATTAGAAAATAGTTTACTTAAAATAAATTTGGCAGATATTATATAAAAACCTAATTTTGCGGCCTAAGATTTTAAGATGAAAAACTACGAAACAGTATTTATTTTAAACCCTGCTCTGTCAGAAGAGCAAGTTCAAAAAGCCGTTGACAAATACGAAAAGTATTTAAAATCTAATGGTTCAAAAATTATTGCTAAAGAGATTTGGGGTCTAAAAAAGTTAGCTTACACTATTCAGAACAAGAATAGTGGATTTTATAATCTTATTGAATATACTGCTCCCGCTGATGCTGTTTCTTCTTTAGAAGTTGAATTTAGTAGAGACGAAACTATAATGAGATACCTAACAGTAACTCTTGATAAAGATGCTTTAGCATGGGCAGAAAAAAGAAGAAATAGAAACACAAAAAAGGCTAGTTAAAATGGCAGGAATCGATGAACAATCAAAAATAAAAAACGAAGGTGAGATTAGATATCTCTCCCCACTTGATATTAATACTTCAAAAACTTCTAAATATTGTATGTTTAGAAGATCTGGTATTAAATACGTTGATTACAAAGACCCTGACTTTTTAAACAGATTTATAAATGAACAGGGAAAGATTTTACCTAGAAGATTAACAGGTACTTCACTTAAATATCAAAGAAAAGTATCAACAGCTGTTAAAAGAGCAAGACACTTAGCCTTGCTTCCTTATGTTGGAGATTTATTAAAATAAATATGGAGATTATACTTAAAGAGAATGTTGCAAATGTGGGCTTTAAAGATGAAGTTGTAACTGTTAAACCCGGTTATGGAAGAAATTTTTTGATTCCTACTGGTAAGGCTGTATTAGCAACTGAATCTGCAAAAAAAGTTCTTGCCGAAAATCTAAATCAAAAGGCTTTTAAAGAAAAGTCTATAATCGATGATGCTGAGAAGTTAGCTGCAAAAATCTCTAAACTTGATCTTAAGATTTCAGCAAAAGTTGGTCCTGATGGTAAACTTTTTGGTTCAATTTCCAACGCTGATGTTGCTAAAGGTTTAGTTGGTAAAAAAATTGAAGTAGAAAAAGAAAATATTTCAATTCCAGGTAAATCTATTAAAAGAATAGGTAAATATCAGGCATCTATAAGACTTCATAGAGAAGTTTCTACTCAGTTAAATTTCGAGCTTTTAGCCGAAAAGAAATAATTTCATAACTTTATTTACTAACTCACATTTCACCTTCTTTGTATGGAAGAATCAATGAATACTAAATATACTGGAGTTAAAGGTACCAGAGATTTTATTGGAAAAGACCTAAGAAAAAGAAATTATCTACTAAATATTCTAAAATCTTGTTTTGAAAGCTTCAATTTTCAGGAACTACAGACCCCTTCATTTGAAAAATTAGAAACATTAATTGGAAAATATGGAGATGAAGAAACCAATTTGATGTATAAAATTATTTCATCAGGAGAAAAGGTAAAGAAAGCAGACATTCAAGCTATTGAAGATGGTCACCTTACAAAGTTTTCAAATTCAATTTCTGATAAAGGCCTTAGGTATGACTTAACTGTTCCGTTGTCAAGGTTTTTTAGAGATCAAAAACATTTTTTAAAAACACCATTTAAGAGGTATCAAATTCAGAACGTTTGGAGAGCCGAAAGACCTCAAAAAGGAAGATTCCGTGAATTTCTTCAGTGTGATATAGATACAATTGGTAAAAGTAGTTATCATAACGTTGTTGAGAGTATTCTCTTATGTGATATGATTTTTCATAAGTTAGGTTTTAAAAAACTTAAGCTTAGGATTAATGATATACGTATTTTATACACTTTTGGAATGAATCTTGGGCTTTCAGAAAATGATCAAACTGATGAATTTCCCCAATCCTCATGGCAAATGTTTACTTCTTTATTAGACAAAAAAGATAAGATAGGCTTAGATAAGATAATAGAGAAATTGGATGGGCCTCCTTTTGATGATGATACACCTGTTGGAATTGTTCAATACGATGGAGCTCATAAAGATGTAATTTATTATTTGAAACTGGAAGGAACTCCACAAGAAAAATTAAAGGATATTTATGAGCATATTTCAAGCACTGATTTAGGTGGTCCACAAACCGAACCATTGTCCGATGCAACAGTTCAACTAGAAAAAGTTTTTTTAGCCCTATCAAAAGTTAAACTTAAAGTTTTGGATATTGATTTAGATTTTTGTTTGGCCAGAGGCCTTAACTATTACACTGGGATCATAATGGAGATTTCATCTCCTGACGAAATGCCTGTTGGATCAATTGTTGGAGGTGGAAGATACGATGACTTAGTTAATAAAGGTGATAAAAACACCAGTGGTTTTGGAATTTCATTTGGTTTTGATAGGATAAAGTTAATTATGGATGAACTTAATCTTTTCCCAGAATCCACTAATAACTCTAATAGTTTTCTATTCCTTAATTTCGGTGAAGAACTATCTCATGAGATTTTAAAATATATTACAGAGTTAAGATATAGTGGTATCGTTTGTGAACTATATCCAAACGATATAAAAATGAAAAAACAGTTGGATTATGCTAATGATAAAAAAATTGATTTTGTTATCTTCTTTGGATTAGATGAGCACAAAAAAAATGAATTTACTATAAAGGACATGAGCACAGGTAAACAAAAAAGTCATAATCTAAGTAAAATCGTAGATGAAATAAAAAAACTTAGTTAAAGTGATTATACCATTTCTTAAATGGTCTTTCAAGTAAACTAATAAACTTAGAATTCTGAACTTCATCTAAGTCTGTATCAACCCCATATATTATTTTACTCTTATCCAATTGCATGTAGGTTCCAAAAATTCTATCCCATATAGAAAAAATATTTCCATAGTTTGAATCTGTATATGGCAATTCAAAGTGATGATGAACCTTATGCATATTTGGAGACACTATCACATAGCTTAAAATATTATCAAACCTATTAGAAATTTGAATATTAGCATGATTAAATTGAGAAGCAAGAACTGATAAAGATTGATATAGAAGAACAAGACCAATAGGAGCTCCTGACACGAAGATTCCAATAAATGTAAATATAAACCTCACCACACTTTCCAACGGATGATGTCTATTAGCAGTTGTTGTATCAACTTTATGATCAGTATGATGAACAATATGTATGTGCCACAATAATTTAACCTTATGTTGAACTAGATGAGGCAGATATGCTCCAATTAAATCAAGTAACAATAATCCAACAACTACACTTACTAACGTAGATGAGTTTATAAAATGTATTATTCCAAAACTATTTTCATTTGACCAATCAGAAGCAAAAACTAGTAAAAATGCAAAGAAAAAATTTACAATTATTGTTGTTAGAGTTAATAGGAAATTTGGAATTGAGTGAACCCATTTCTTATAGTTGAGAAATTTAAAAGGCACAATACCTTCAATTACCCAAAAAAAGGTAATACCAGAAATAATTATTAATGCTCTATTAACAGATGAAATATTCTCAAATAGCAATAATAAATTTTCCATATTAATCAAATATAATTATATCGTTTAAACTATTTGAATCTGCAATTAGCCCTGTAGGGTTAATATTAATTGATTGAATAGATTCTAATTCATGATCTATCTCAAAATTATATTTTTTATAAGCCCAAGACCAGTCTTTAACTTGAGTCCACTTTTCAGCATAAGTAGGTCTTTTCTTTTCACCTCTCATTAAAGTGATAGGTATGTAATAGAATTCCTCAGTGCCATCCTTCAACTTGACAAGAACTTCAAGTGGCATTGGCATAAGACCAATTCTTTTTAAAGAAATAATAGATTTTTTATTGACCTTTTCAACTTTATCAATAGCATAATCAATCTTATTAGTGGTTTGAGTCCAATCAGTCAAATACCAATTTAGAAGAATACCTGAGGATTGCTCCGCAATTCTTCTGAAATCGTTTGGAAGAGGGTGAGTAAACTTATAGGTATTAAAATAATTTTTGATAGTTTTTTTGAAAGCTTCATTGCCAATTATATATCTGAGTTGACTTAAAAAAACAAATCCTTTTGAGTAGGCAGTTGATTCATAAGCTCTATTAAATTTATATCTATTTGCATTTGTAGACTGAGGCATTTCTCTACCTGAGTTTGCAAGTCTTATATAGCTTCCGTATGAATTCATTATACTTCTGTAGAAATCAGTCTTTAATACAAAACTTTCAGCTAAATTGCCAAAATAACTTGCAGCACCCTCATCCATCCACTCATGATTCATTTCATTTGTTGCTAAAACACCTTGGAACCATGCATGGGCTAACTCATGTGAGGTAACGCCAACTAAAGGAACAAACTTATCACCATAATTAATAAGTGTTAGCATCGAGTATTCCATCCCTCCATCTCCACCTTGAACAACCGAGTATTGTTTGTATGGATAAACTCCAATATTTTCATTAAAAAATTTCATTAGGTCAGCAGTAATAGGCTGAAGAGCTTTCCAATTCTCTACTATTTTGGGATCATTTTTATAATAAAAATTAAGTTTTACGCCATTTGGACCAGGATATACATCATGAATGTAATCTGGATCAGCTGCCCATGTAAAATCATGAACCCTAGGGGCTATAAAATTCCAAATTCTTTTATTGCCAGATTTAACACCAAGCTTTGGGTTTAATTGATCAGTCTTTTGCAGATAACCTGAAGCTGCTACAATATAATCTTTATCAATTTTGATATTCACGTCAAAATCTCCCCATACCCCATGAAATTCTCTTCCTGTATAGGGAGCAGTATTCCAACCCTCGTAATCATATTCTGAAATTTTTGGATACCATTGTGCCATAGAGAATTTTACTCCCATAGGCGAGTCTCTACCTGCTCTTCTTATTGTAATAGGAACTTGACCTTTAAAATCCATTGAAAATATAGATGATTGTCCTGGAACCAAAGGATTGGCAAGAGTTACTTCAAGAATCGTATCTGAAACAAATGAGTCAACATCTGTATTGTCTTGTTTTAGATTAAAAACATCAAGATAACCTTCTTCTTCAGGTTTAAGTTCTTTAAGATTTATATCAAATCTTGTATTTATATCGTCACCTGACACTAATCTCTCTGCCATGTCACTTGAAGCTTTAAATGCATTGAAATAAAGATGAATAAAAATTTTATTTAACGTATCATTTGAATTATTAGTATAAACAATTTCCTGATTTCCTTTATATCTATTATTCTTTACATTGATATCAACAAATATTTTATAATTTGCTTCTTGCTGCCAGTAATTTTGTCCAAATGAATAGCTTGTAAATAATAAAAAAAGTAGAATTTTGTACATATGTAATTGTCTAAAATAGTTGGACCAAATATAACTAAATACTTATATTTTAAATGTTAAAGAATTCAAAATCAATATATTTATAAAAAACTAGAATTATGAATAGATTATTATATGCAACATTAACTTTTATCTTACTTGGAGGTTTTTCATTTGCTCAGGAAGAGAAAAAAGATGATGCTAAAAAAGAATCGAAAAAAAATAAAAATCTACCAATTAAAGCAGATAGATTTTTTGAACTTAATACTGACACAGGAACTTGGATTTCACTTGATGTTAGTCCAGATGGTAGTACTATAGTTTTTGATATGTTGGGAGATATTTATTCAATACCTATAAACGGAGGTGAAGCAAAGAGAATAACTAAAGGGATGGCATATGATTCACATCCAAGATTTTCTCCAGATGGAAATTCAATTGTATATACAAGTGATAAAAGTGGAAATGTAAACGTATGGACTAGAGATTTAGAGACTAATGATTCACTACAAATCACTAAAGGAAAAGATAACCAAACAGCATTTGCAGATTGGTCAAAAGATGGTGACTATATAATTGCCTCAACAGGTTTTAGAAATCTAAAATTACATATGTATCACAAAGAAGGAGGTTCTGGTGTTCAATTAGTAGGTGAACCCTCTTCCTTGAAGATTGTTCAGCCTGCAGTTAGCCATGATGATAGATATATTTGGTACGCAGAAAGAAGAAATTCTTGGCAATATAATGCTAGTTTTCCTCAGTATCAGATATCAAAATATGACAGAGAAACAGGAGAAACTAAAAGAGAAACATCAAGATTTGGATCTGCATTTACGCCAACATTATCACCAAATGGAAAATGGCTTGTGTATGGAACAAGATTTGAAGATAAAACTGCTTTGAGAATAAGGGATTTAAAAACTGGTGAAGAAAAATGGCTTGCATTTCCTGTTCAAAAAGATGATCAAGAATCTCAAGCAACCTTAGGTGTTTTGCCGAATATGTCATTTACTCCAGACAGTAACTATTTAATTGTTTTTTATGGAGGAAAAATTAATAAAATATCTATTATCAATGGTACTTCATCTATAATACCATTCAAGGTTGATGAAATAGTCGAAGTTGGACCTGAGCTCAAGTTTGACTATACAATCTCAGATGACAAGATAATGAATGCGACTCAAATTAGAGATGCTAAAATTTCTCCAGATAAATCTAAAATTGCATTTACAGCAGTAAACAAGTTGTATGTAATGGATTTAAATACTAAAGAAATGAATAGACTAACTGAGTTTGTTGATGAAACTATTGAAGCAATGCCTGCTTGGAGTCCAGATGGAAGAGAAATTGCTTTTGTTTCTTGGAACAATAAAGACGGAGGCTCAATTTATAAGGTGAGATCAGATGGGAGAAGAGATCCAGTTCTTTTAACTCAAAGTCAAAATGTAAAGGAAAAAGGAGTCTTTACTTACCCTGTTTGGAATGAATCCGGGGATAAAATTGTATTTATATCGGGTGATGAAGGAAGTTATAAAGAAAGTTATGGTCCATATGCTTTTAAATCTAGTGATAAATTGATGTGGATATCATCAAATGGAGGTAAACTTAATTATATAGATGACTCTAAAGGGAGATCATATCCTCACTTTGTTAAAGGTGAAGATAGAATTTACCTGTATAGTTCAAGAAATGGATTAGTGTCGATTAAATGGGACGGAACAGATGAGAAGAAAATTGTAAAAGTAACAGGAATCACAACTTATAGTTCTAAAACACCCTCAACAGCAAGTGTTGTGATGATATCTCCTAATGGTAAAGAAGGACTTGCTAAGGTTAGTAATAATATATATAGTTTTACAATTCCATATACAGGTAAGGAGTCGCTAAAAATAGCTTTAGCAAATCCAAAATCATCATCTTTTCCTGCAAAAAAATTAACCAAAATTGGAGGTGAGTTTCCTTCTTGGAATGATGAGTCAAATACCATTCATTGGTCTTTAGGTTCCTCATTCTTTTCATATAACCTTAGGG
>CACMVZ010000022.1 GCA_902617285.1 uncultured Bacteroidota bacterium
TCTGGTTCTTAATAATTGTAGTTTTGTCTTCAACCACCGTATCTTCGAATTCTAAAAGAAAGATATCCTCTGTTGCTATTTACACACTTGGTTGTAAATTAAACTTTTCTGAATCTTCTTATATATCGAAATCTTTAAAAGAAAATGACTATAAAATTGTTGATTTTAATGATTATGCAGATGCGTACGTTATTAATACATGCTCTGTAACCGAAAATGCAGATAAAAAATTTAAGTATTATGTAAAGCAGGCGCAAAAAATCAATCCAGACGCATTTATTGCAGCTATAGGTTGTTATGCACAATTAAAACCTAAGGAACTACTTGATGTTGATGGAGTAGATCTAGTCCTTGGTGCATCAGATAAATTTAATTTATTAGATTATTTAAAAAATGTTGACAATGATCTCTCTAATAAAGTTCATTCATGTAATATAAACGAGGTTAACTTATTTAAAGAAAGCTATTCATTAAATCATAGAACTAGAGCATTCCTGAAAGTACAGGATGGTTGTGACTATAAATGTAGTTTTTGTACAATCCCACTTGCACGTGGTAAATCGAGAAGTGGTACCATAGATAATGTCCTTAAAAACATAAAAAAAATTGATTCTCAAAAAATTAAAGAAATTGTACTAACAGGTATTAATCTTGGTGATTTTGGTAAAAATTATGAGGCAAATAATAAACATAATTTTTACGATTTAATTAAAGAAATCGAAAATCTAGAAACAAATATTAGGTTTAGAATATCATCAATTGAACCTAATTTGCTAACTGACGAAATAATTGAATTCATAAGTAAAAGTGAAAAATTTGTTCCCCATTTTCATATCCCACTTCAAAGTGGAAGTGACTCAGTGCTTAAGTTAATGAGAAGAAGATATGATTCAAGTTTATACAAAAGTCGAATTAAAATGATTAAGGAACTAATGCCTGAGGCTTCAATCGGAGTTGATGTAATTGTTGGTTTTCCTGGAGAAGACGATGATAAATTCTTAGAAAGTATGAATTTTATAGATACGCTAGATGTGTCCTACCTCCATGTATTTACTTATTCTGAAAGAGATAATACACATGCTATAACCTTACCTAAAATTGTTAATCTAAACACAAGATCAAAAAGAAGTAAGCTTATGAGGCTTCTCTCAGGTAGAAAAAAATCTAATTTCTACAAAAGTAAGATTGGCAATACATATAATGTTTTATTTGAGTCTGAAAATAAGAATGGATATATAGAAGGTTTCTCTGAAAACTATATTCGTTTTAAAACAATTTGGGATCCAAAATTGGTAGGAACTATTAAACAAATGAAATTTAGAGATATTGATCCAGAAGGATTTGCAGTTTAATTAAAGCTTTATTCCTACAGGTAATAAGTGCTTAAAGGATTTGTTTTTTCTAACAAAACCTGCTATTCTTGGGGAGGTTGGCACAACTCTCAAGTTTTTACTCTCAATAAATTCTAAAACCTTAATTATGAATTCTTCTTCAAAAGATTTATCATTAATTGTATCAGGTATGTGAATTTTGGTAAGGAAGATTTTTCTTTCTTGTTCAGCGTATTCTATTCTTGCTAATGAGTCTGAAACTTTGACTTCAAACTGTCTTAAAAACTCATTATTTTCAATAGTAATATCACTCATAAATAAAAAAGTCGGACAGTAAAGATAAGAAAAAATCTATTTCTGATAAAAAAAATCTATTACTAAATTCTTTTCATTTGCTCTTGCATTAACTTTATTTGAGCAGAAAGCATATTGTGTTTATCGAAAGATTTTGCCTCAGATAGTAATGATTGAGCCTCTCTTTTTCTCCTTTTTTGCATCATTATTCCAGCCAGACTTAGTTTAGCCATAGCAATATCATGACTCATACTTAAACCTAGCTTTAAAGCTTCACGGAAATGTTTTTCAGCAATTGTTAGATTCTTCTGAGATTGAATTAGACCATTTAGATAATGATAGAAACCCTGCTGTTTAGTTACTAAAGCAGACTTTGGGTTTTTAATTAGCTTTAGTATTCTTTCAGTTCTATCAAAATCCTGTTTTCTTAAACTTAAAAAAGCGAAAATTAAAACTTCATTTTTGAAATATAAAACTACTAGAAGAATTGAAAGAATAATTAGGAAAATTCCATTTCCTATAAATGTTTCTGTTATTTGGTATACTCCGTATCCAAAAAGAGAAATAGATGCGATAAGTTTAATAATTTTCGGTATCATATTTAGTTCAAATTTACAATTTAAAAATATTTATATGAAGTTGAATAAAAAGATATTATATTTGCGTCCGATTATATAGATAATTGTGAAAAGGACTTATCAGCCATCTAAGAGAAAAAGAAGAAACAAGCACGGTTTCATGGACAGAATGTCTACAGCAAATGGACGTAGAGTTCTTGCTAGTAGAAGAGCTAAAGGCAGAAAAAAATTATCAGTATCAGACGAATCTCGTCATAAGAAATAATTTTTAATAACTTTTTTTATATGGTGCTTTTATGGCACCTTTTTTTTATATTTTAGTGTGATTTTATGCCCAAGGATAAAAAAATTAAATCAATTCTTATAATCGGCTCAGGACCTATAATTATTGGTCAAGCTTGTGAATTTGATTATTCTGGCTCTCAGGCTTTAAGATCATTAAAGGAAGATGGAATTAAGACTATACTTATTAATTCTAATCCTGCTACAATTATGACTGATCCTTCCATGGCAGATCATATATATTTAAAGCCTCTTACAACAAAATCCATAATTGAAATATTAGAAATTCATAATGATATTGATGCAGTTCTCCCAACAATGGGAGGTCAGACTGCTTTAAATCTTTGTATTGAAGCTCAAGAAAAAGAGATTTGGTCTAGATTTAATGTTGATATTATTGGTGTTGACATTGATGCAATCGAGATAACAGAGGATAGAGAAAAGTTCAGGACTTTATTAAACAAAATTAATATTCCAGTAGCTCCAGCAGAAAGTGCTTCATCTTTTTTAAAAGGTAAAGAAATTGCCCAACGATTTGGTTTCCCTCTGGTAATTAGACCTTCATTCACACTTGGAGGTACTGGTGCATCTATAGTATTTGAGGAAGAAAAATTTAATGATCTACTTACTAGAGGTCTTGAATCTTCTCCTATACACGAAGTATTAATCGACAAGGCTTTAATAGGTTGGAAAGAATATGAGTTAGAACTTCTAAGAGATAAAAATGATAATATTGTTATTATCTGTACAATTGAAAATATGGACCCTATGGGAATTCATACAGGTGATTCAATAACTGTAGCGCCTGCTATGACATTATCTGATACAACATATCAGAGAATGAGAGATATGGCTATTAAAATGATGAAGAGTATCGGGGATTTTGCCGGTGGATGCAATGTTCAATTTGCTGTAAGCCCTGATGAAAAAGAAGATATAATTGCAATTGAAATTAACCCAAGAGTTTCAAGATCATCTGCATTAGCATCTAAAGCATCTGGATATCCAATTGCAAAAGTTGCTGCTAAACTTGCCCTAGGCTATACACTAGATGAGTTAAATAATCAAATAACTAAATCTACTTCTGCTCTTTTTGAACCTACCTTAGACTACGTTATTGTAAAAATCCCTAGATGGAATTTTGATAAATTTGAGGGATCTGACAGAACTCTTGGCTTACAAATGAAAGCTGTGGGTGAAGTTATGGGAATAGGTCGTTCATTTCAAGAAGCTCTTCACAAAGCAACTCAATCTCTTGAAATTAAAAGAAATGGACTAGGTGCAGATGGAAAAGGTTATAAAGATTATAATACAATAATAAGTAAACTATCAAATGCAAGCTGGGATAGAGTTTTTGTCATTTATGATGCTATTCAAGCAGGTATTCCACTAGAAAGGATATATGATATAACTAAGATTGATATGTGGTTTTTAAAACAATATGAAGAACTACATATTCTCGAAGAAGAGATTTCCAAGACTAATATTGACAAAATTGATTATGATTTACTCTTAGAAGCAAAACAAAAAGGTTTTGCTGATAGACAAATTGCATATATGCTTGGATGTCTTGAAAGTGAAGTTTATAATAAAAGAGACGAATTAGATATCAAAAGGGTCTATAAATTAGTTGATACTTGTGCAGCTGAGTTTCCAGCTCAAACTCCATACTATTACTCTACATTTGAAGAAAAAATAAAGACAAATGAAAATACTGAGTTTTCTGAAAATGAAAGCTCTGTGTCTGACAAAAGAAAAATTGTTGTTTTAGGATCTGGTCCAAATAGAATTGGCCAGGGTATTGAGTTTGATTATTGCTGTGTGCATGGTGTTCTTGCTGCGAGTGAATGTGGATATGAAACTATCATGATAAATTGTAACCCTGAAACTGTCTCAACTGATTTTGATATTTCTGATAAGCTGTATTTTGAACCTGTATTTTGGGAACATATTTATGATATAATTAGACATGAAAAACCTGAAGGTGTTATTGTTCAATTAGGTGGTCAAACTGCACTTAAACTTGCTGAAAAACTTGATCGTTATAATATTAAGATTATTGGTACAGAGTTCAAGTCGCTTGATCTGGCTGAGGATAGAGGTAGCTTCTCAAACCTACTTAAAGATAATAACATACCTTATCCAGATTTTGGAGTTGCTACAAGTGCAAAAGAAGCAGTTGAATTATCAGATAAACTTAATTTTCCAATATTAGTTAGACCATCCTATGTTTTAGGGGGTCAAGGCATGAAAATAGTAATTAATAAGGAGGAGCTCGAGGAACATGTAGTGGATTTACTATCAAAAATTCCAAATAATAAGTTATTACTAGATCACTATTTAGACGGAGCAATCGAGGCTGAAGCAGATGCTATATGTGATGGAGAAGACGTCTATATAATTGGAATAATGGAACATATCGAGCCATGTGGAATTCACTCTGGTGATTCAAATGCAACTCTCCCAGTATTTAATCTTGGTGAGTTTACCATAAAACAAATTAGAGATCATACCAAAAAAATTGCATTAGCTTTAAATACAATTGGGTTAATCAATATACAATTTGCTATAAAAGATGATAAGGTATTTATTATTGAAGCCAACCCTAGAGCATCTAGAACAGTACCTTTCATTTCAAAAGCTTACAAAGAGCCCTATGTAAATTATGCTACAAAAATAATGCTTGGAGAAAATAAGTTAAAAGATTTTAAGTTTAAACCAGAACTTAAAGGTTATGCAATAAAACAACCTGTATTCTCTTTTAATAAATTCCCTGATGTTAATAAAAAACTTGGTCCAGAGATGAAAAGTACTGGTGAGAGTATTTTATTTATAGATGATTTAAATGATGATGAATTCTTTGAACTATATTCTAGAAGAAAAATGTACCTTACAAATTAATATTTCTTTTGATTAAGAAATGGTATATCATCAACAATCAGAATTTGCTTCTTTTTTTCTCTTACTGTAATTAACTCAATATTTTTTATTTCACTTTCAGGCGGAGCATTACTCACTGAAAAGTTATTAGATATTTGATTTAATGCAGATTGTAGAAGTTTTTCATTTTCATCACCAAGTATACCAAGATTTGAAAGAGACTCTTTTAAAAGTAAGTCAGGGACTAACCCATCATCAAAATCTGCAAATCCAGCAGCATTTGCTGATTTTGTAACAATTGGTTGCATAGCATATTTATGATTTGGATTGACATCTCCATCATTATTAATATAGTCTTTAATTGTTATTGAACCTTGATTTTTGCCAACAGTATAATCACCTATATGAATAACTTCGATATATGGTGCTAGATTATTTATTATTCCCTCACTTGAGGATGCGGTAGATGAAGTAGTGAGAACATAGAGCTTATTCAACCCTAATGAGTTTAATCTTTCACCAGAATCTAAGGTATATAAAAATCTAGCTCTAAAACTTTCTGGATCATCTTTATACCTTTCAGTTACTTTTGAATTAAAAACTCTTTGAGAATAAATTTCACCTGTAAACTGACCTGTAATTAAAGAAGCTAAAATTAATTGAGTATAAGTGCTACCTCCCGGGTTATACCTAAGATCTAAAATTAAATTATCTACACCATTGCTTTTAAAATCTCCAAAAACCTGATTTAGCTCCTCATTATAATCTTTATTTTCAGATTCTACAAAACCAATAAATTGATTATACATTAGATAGCCAACTTTACTATTATCAAGCTCAAATATTTTAGAAATGTAAATTGGATTTTGAATTAATTCACTTTTTACAAGATCAAATGAAGTATCATTTGAAGTCATATTTATACAGTCACCTGCATCATCATATTGAATATCAGATAAATTAAGAATATAAGAAACATTATCACCATAAAGAAGATCTCTATAATTATTTCTGTTTAACCTATTACCATCAATTGAATTGAAGAACATTCCTCTTTGGACTCCTTTTGACTCTGCATCAGAATTTTTTTGAACATATTTTACATAACCAAAAACATCTTGCCCATTACACTCTAAAAAAAGTCCAAATTCTATTCCGTTAGATAACTCAATTCCTGAAAGTAAGTTTTCAAGTTCTTCATAATCATCTTGAATCCAACTAAATCTGTCGTCAGCATCAAGGAGTGAATTAAAAAATGGTTCAGGCTCTTTGCTAGAAAGAAAATTTAAGTAATCAGTTGTATTGCTAGTTTTACTATCAGACAAATCAGGAACTGATTCTTGCCAATAATACCAATAATTTAAACCTTCCCATATGAAGTCATTAATTTCAATCTTTAACTCTTCTGCTGGACTTATAGTTTGAGTATTATCAATTTTATCAACTATATCATTATCAATAGGATCTTTCTTACAGCCTATCAAAACTAAACTTATAATTATGTAATATTTTGCTTTCATTAAATTCCTGTATAGTTATATGGTGAAATTTGTTTTAACTCTTTTTTAATTTTATCATTAATCTTGAGTTTATCTATAAAAGTATGTAAATAATCTTTATCAATTTTACTATTTTTTCTTGTTAATTCTTTCATTACCTCATATGGATTTTCATAACCTTCTCTTCTAAGAATTGTTTGAATAGCTTCAGAGACAACAATCCAATTTTCTTCAAGATCTTGATTAATTTTATCATGATTTATGTAGATCTTATTTAATCCTTTTAAAATAGATTCAAAAGAAATTAATACATGTGCAAATGGAACTCCAATGTTTCTTAATACAGTACTATCAGATAGATCTCTTTGAAGTCTTGATTTAGTTAATTTGTTTGAGAAGAAAATAAAAAAAGAGTTAGCTATACCCAAATTACCCTCTGCATTTTCAAAGTCAATAGGATTTACCTTGTGAGGCATAGCAGATGACCCAACTTCGTCTTGAATTATTTTTTGTTTGAAGTAATCATGAGAAATATAAGTCCATATATCTATACACATGTCTAACAAAATGTTATTAATTCTTCTACAATTATCACTTAATGATGCAAAAGAATCATAATATTCTATTTGAGTTGTTGGAAATGAAAAATCTAAATCAAGTTTATTTTCAACAAAGTTTTTTGCAAATTTTTTCCAATTAATTTTTGGATAGGCAACTTTATGGGCATTAAAATTACCAACTGCTCCAGAAAATTTGGCAGAATTTGGTATTGATTTTAAATTTTTTAATTGTTCTTGAATCCTAACCAAAAAGACTTTAAACTCTTTGCCAAGTTTAGTAGGAGATGCAGGCTGACCATGTGTCCTTGATATTATTGTTATATCCTTATACTCATTACACTTATCTTCGATTGAATTCAATAACTCTTCAATTTTAACTAGATATACCTCATCAATGAAATCTTTAATTGATAAAGGAATGGCAGTATTATTAATATCCTGAGATGTAAGTCCAAAGTGAATAAACTCCTTGTAATCAGATATACCAATTTTATCAAATTTTTGTTTAATGAAATATTCAACTGCTTTAACATCATGATTTGTAGACTTCTCAATTTTCTTAATTTCTATGGCATCATCAAATGTGAAATCAAGATAAATTTTCCTTAAATCTTTAAATTTTTTATGATTGAAATTACTTAATTGAGGAATCTGAGCTTCACACAACCCTATAAAGTATTCAACTTCAACTTTAAGTCTATAATAAATTAGAGCCTTTTCGCTAAAATATTTTTTTAATTCTCCAGTCTTATCAAAATATCTTCCATCAACAGGAGATATAGCCTCCAAATTTTTTTCATTCATTTGGCAAAGATAAGCTAACTGAATAGTATATTAAAATTCAAGAAGCTTGTATTCATCATAACACTCATTAATAGCTTCCATTATTTGAAGATCATTTGCTTGTTGAATAAAAGTATCTGAAAAATTACAATTTCTTAGAATATCATCAATATCATCTTTATCAACTCCAAGTAATTGAACAAGTACTTCTCTATCAAACTTTGTAGATAACAAATTTTTTATTTCTTGATCTTCCCTCATTAATCTCAACTTATCCATTTGAGAGGATTTTTTTTTGAACAAATTATTTAAAAAATCAGCTGGATTAAATATTGCACCTATCACTTTTGAAATACCAGATCTTGATCTCCTTCCTGCCTCATATCCTAAGTTTAGTCCAACTATCCTGTATCTAGTAGATGTGTTTACAGGTGCGTTCTTTACATCTATTTCTAAATAACCTGTTAGTTGATAAGGTTTTATTATTACTTCTTCTAATGCAAAAGCAAGTTCTGTTAAT
>CACMVZ010000023.1 GCA_902617285.1 uncultured Bacteroidota bacterium
AAATTCAACAGGGCTTTGATCATCAACTAAAATTTTAACAATTTTACCGGAAAAGTCTGATTCAATTTCGTTGAATAGTTTCATTGCTTCTATTACACATAAAATATCTCCTTTTGCAATACTTTGTCCAACTTCAACAAATGATGGCTTATCAGGAGATGGTTTCCTATAAAAAGTTCCAATTATTGGTGATTTAACTATCACTTGATTGTCATTTTCCAGATTTACTGTTTCAGATGTTTCTTGTATATTAACTTCTTGAACAGGCTGAATAATTGGTTGACTAGAAGGAATTGCAACTTGCGTAGGAACATCCTCGACAATTAAATGTTGTGGTGAAACAGATTTAGTTTTTATAGTAATCTTGAAGTCATCCCTTTCAATCTTCACTTCTTCTACTCCAGACTTTTGAACGAACTTGATTAAATTTTGTATTTCTTTTATATCCATGTAATTAAATTTAGTTATATGCCCATGTTAAATATGCTGCACCCCATGTTAAACCAGCACCAAAGGCAGCTAGAATTAGTTTGTCACCTTTATTTAAGTTTTTTTCATAATCATACATTAATAAGGGTATTGTAGCAGCAGTAGTATTTCCATAATTCTCAATGTTCATAAGAACCTTATTTTTATCTAAATTAATCTTTTCTGCGGTAGCATCAATAATTCTTTTATTTGCTTGATGTGGGATCAAGTATTTTATCTCCTGAGATTTAAGTTTATTTCTCAGAATAATTTGCTCTGTAGCGTTTGCCATCTCTGATACAGCTGATTTAAAAACTGTTTTTCCATCCTGAGCTATATAATGCCATTTATTTTCAATTGTCTCACTTGATATAGGATAAAGAGACCCTCCGGATTTAATATTTAGCCACTCTGCACCAATACCATCTGATCTTAGGTACTCATCTTCCCAACCATATCCATTAATACTTGGCTCAACTAATACAGCCCCTGCTCCATCTCCAAAAAGAATACTCGTTGACCTATCTGTATAATCCACAATTGAGGACATCATATCTGCACCGATTATAAGAACCTTTTTATATCTTCCTGATTCAATGAAACTTGTAGCTGTAGACATACCGTATAGAAATCCTGAACATGCAGCACTTAAGTCATAAGCATAGGCATTCTTTGCTTTAATTGCTGAAGCGACAGTAGGGGCAGTTGATGCAACATGAAAATCAGGTGTTATAGTTGAAACAATTACTAAGTCTATCGTTTCAGGGTCTATTTTTTTCTTTGCTATAAGATCCTTAGCAGCATTAATAGCCAAAAATGAGGTTCCTTTACCTTTATCTTTAAGAATTCTTCTTTTTTTTATGCCTGTTCTTGCTGTAATCCAATCATCGTTGGTATCAACAAGCTTTTCTAAATCTTTATTTGAAATAAAGTCTTTGGGAACATATCCTCCTACTGCAGTAATTGCAGCTTTAATATTTGTTTTGTTAGGTTTCATACTAACATCAATTTTGTCAATTGACAATTAAATTGATAAATAAGGATCGGTATTATTCTGATTCCAAAGAATCAACCAAAACTTTTCCTCTATAATAAAGCTTCCCCTCATGCCAATGTGCTCTATGGTATAAGTGTGACTCACCAGTAGCTTTACATATTGATATTTGCTGTTTCTCAGCTTTGATATGTGTTCTACGTTTATCTCTTCTTGTCTTCGATATTTTACGTTTCGGATGTGCCATTTAAAATAAATCTTTTAGTTTGTCCCATCTTGGGTCAGTCTTTTCTTTAAAATTTTTTTTAGGTTTTAATTCTTCAAGTTTTTCAATTATTTCAGATTTTAACGATCCATTCTCTATTCCTGGGTGAACTTTTTTCTGTGGAACAGCAAGAATAATACTCTCATATATAATATGTGATACATCAATGCTATTTGATCCAGTTGGTAAAAAGACTACTTTGTCATCAGATGATACTGTATCATCTTTAAACTTAACAACAACATTATAGTCAGTTTCTAACTCTAATGAAAACATCTCCATTGAAAGATCGCATTGAACTTCTACCTCTCCATTAAATCTAAATTTTAAGTTTAGTAGAGTTTGTTTTTTCTCTAACTCAAGTATAGTTTTAATGTTTGCATCAGCAAAGTCGTAATAATCAAAATTTTTAAAGAACTTATTTCCTATTTCAAAGTCAAAAAGATGAACACCTTCTTTTAGTCCTGAAAATTTAACCAAATATGGTGAAAGCGATTTCATCACTTAACTATTGAGCGGCAAATTTATAAAAATTTATCTATTTAATGTCAATCTAATTTGTTTCTTAGCTTAAACACTTGAAGACCTAGTTTTATTGCATTTGTAAATGAAGTATGATCTGCTATTCCTTTACCAGCTATATCAAACCCAGTTCCATGATCTGGTGAGGTTCTTACAATTGGTAAACCTGCTGTAAAATTTACTCCTTTTCCAAAAGAAATAGTTTTAAATGGTATTAGTCCTTGATCATGATATGAAGCAATAATTCCATCATATTTTTTATAATTTTCATTAGCAAAAAAAGTATCTGCTGAAAATGGACCAGAAACAGAACTTTGAGCTATACTAAAACTATTAATTGCTGGCGTAATTATTGATTTATCTTCATTGCCAATTAGACCATTATCTCCTGCATGTGGATTAACTGCCATCACAGCAATTTTAGGTTTTTTTATCTGAAAGTCCTCTATTAAACTTGTTTCTAGTGCTTTGATTTTTTGCTCAACAATATCTTTATTAATAGCATTTGAGACGTCTTTTAAAGGAATATGATCTGTTAATAAGGCTATCTTAATTTCTTCTGATATCATTAACATTAATGGATTTGTACTAAAATAATGCTTAAAGAATTCGGTATGACCTCTATATTTAAATGACTTAGAATAGGATAAATCCTTATTTATGGGAGCAGTAACCAATACATCTATCTTGTTGTCTTTTATATCTTTTGTAGCCTCTTTAAGGGAAACAACTCCATGTGAAGCTAATTCTTTATTAGATTCTCCAAAATTAAATTGAGAATTAGAGAATACCTCTTTTATGTAGATTTGAGTATCTAGCAGATCTTCTTCACTATCAATCTTTATTATTGAAGGAGTGTCAATTTGAAAATGTTTTTTTTGTTTTTCAATTAAGTCAGTTGAAGCATATATTATAAAATTACATTCATGAAATAGACTAAAATCAGATAGTGATTTTAAGATTATTTCAATTCCAATACCATTTGGATCACCAATAGTTATACCAACATTTATTTTCCTTGATTTTACCACTCTTTAATTAATTGCTAATTTTACCGATGCAAAAACAAAGATAATAATGTTCACTGGGATAATTGAATGTATGGCTACTGTAGTTAAGGTAGAAAAAAATAAAGGAAATTTAGATATTTCCCTTAAGTCAAGTATTACAAATGAACTTAAGATTGATCAAAGCTTATGTCACAACGGGGTTTGTTTAACCGTTGTTGATATAGATAATGATGTATACACAGTAAATGTAATTTCTGAGAGTATTGAAAGGTCAAATTTTGGTGAAATTATTCCGGGCGATACAGTTAACATAGAGAGATCAATGTCAGTTAATTCAAGATTCGATGGGCATATAGTTCAGGGACATGTTGATGAAGTTGCAGTCTGTACCCAGGTTAGCGAAACTGATGGAAGTTGGAAATATGTATTCAAACACTCAAAAAATAATATAACTGTTGAAAAGGGTTCTATAACTATTAATGGGGTTAGTCTAACAGTTGTTGATTCTAACGAAAATTCTTTTTCTGTTGCAATTATACCTTATACTTATAATAACACTAACTTTAATCAAATTAATGTTGGAACTAAGGTTAATCTTGAGTTTGATATAATCGGTAAGTATATATCCAAAATGATAAATAAGACAGGCCAATGAAAAATATTCCTCATTTAAACTTAAATGATTTTTTAACTGGTGATTCAAAGACTAAGAATGAGTTTATTGAAAAGCTTGGAAAGGGATTTAGTGAAATAGGATTTATTGCAATTAAAGGCCATCTTTTAGATGATAGAACAAAAGATGAACTATATACAGAAGTTAGAAGCTTCTTTAACCTATCTGATGAAATCAAGTCTAAGTATATTATTAAGGGTTTAGCCAGTCAAAGAGGGTTTACTCCATTTGGAAAAGAAAGTGCTAAAGGAAAAAACATTGGAGATCTAAAAGAGTTTTGGCACTTTGGTCAAAATGTCAAAGACGAGCCAAAGTTGAAAGAGGAATATCCTGACAACGTAATAGTTAATGAGCTTCAAAACTTTAATACTATAGGACAAAAAACTTATGAACTTTTAGAGGAGACTGGAAAACATATTCTTAGAGCTATTGCATGTTATCTAAACCTAGAAGAGACATACTTTGACAAACATATTTTCAACGGAAACTCAATCCTTAGAGCAATTCATTACCCTCCTATTACCGAAGAACCAAAAAATGCAGAGAGAGCAGCAGCCCACGGAGATATAAACCTAATAACACTTCTAATGGGTGCCCAAGGAAAGGGCCTGCAAGTGTTAAATAATTCTGGAGAATGGATTGACGCTGTAGCAGAAGAAGATGAGGTTATAGTTAATATTGGTGATATGCTTTCAAGACATACTAATAATAAATTAAAGTCTACAATTCACAGAGTGGTTAATCCCCCAAAAGATCTTTGGAGCAGCTCTAGATATTCAATACCCTTCTTCTTACATCCAAGACAAGAGATGTCGCTAAATTGTCTGGATTCTTGTATAGACTCTGATAATCCAAAAGGATATGAAGATATTACAGCTGGAGAATTCTTGCATGAAAGACTTATTGACTTAGGATTAATTAAGGGTTAGTCCATAAGCTCTTGGTATATACCTCTAGATAATTTTGCAAGAAAGGGTATAGCAATATCGTCATACTCGTACAAATTGTCATTTATAACCTTGTTTTTATTTGTATAAATAGTAGCTGTCAGGATAAATTCAATATTATCCTGATAATTTTTTATCAGGGCATTGTCTATTGAAGTCCCATAGGCTTGGCCAATTTTATTATAGACCCTGATTTGTTCATTTGATACACTTTGCTCATCTCCATGAATGAAAAACTTATTATAAGTCTCAAAAAAAATTTCATCTCCTATAAACTTTTCACCTATATCTTCATAGGTAAACCTACTCATCCAATATCTCAAAAAGTCATAATCCTCTACATTTAAATTAAAAGTATTTGTCTTATCAAAAATCTCAGGATAAAAAATATATTTAATTATATTGTGCATGTCAGTAACTGAAGATCTGTTTTTTTCAGAAAAATTCAGTGATTCGTCTAATATTTCTCCTTTGAAGTATCTTCTATCACCTTTTTCAAGGCCATTTGTCTTATCATCAGCTTTAATTATTTTTTGATTATCATTTAAAGAAGAAATTATATTATTATCAAGATCTGATATTTGCCATGTCGAATTAACATATGGGTCAGGGTTAAACTTGTGATTTAAGTAGGTTTTGTCAAAGCCTGCATTTTTCATTTCATCATTAAAATAATTATATCCTATGAAATCAATTAATATATTAGATGCAGAATTATCACTTACAAGAAAGACATCTGCAATAAGATTTTGAAAAGAAGTAATGCTGTCTCGAATTACTAATTCAGAGTAGTCATCTTTATAGTTTAGGATTATTTTAGACTTTAATGTAATCTCAGATCCTTTAGATCTAAACTCATTAATTTTTTTTAAAGTCAAAATTACAATTGGTAGTTTATTTGTGCTTGCAGGATAGAAATATTGATTGTCATCAAGCTGATATTCATATTCATTAAAATCAAACTGAGTATTGTTTTGATTTATTTTAGTTAGAAGAATTTGTATTTGATATTCCTCTTTATCCTTAATTATTTCTTTTAAAAAATCATCTTTTCTTAAAGAGGATTTTATTGGGTTTGAATTACATGATAAAAGATTAAAACAAATAACTAGTATTAAAAGTTTTTTCATTAAAAACAAAAATAAAAAAACCCCTCTTAAGAGGGGTTTATAAACATTCAAAATATAATTTATTCAGGACGAACTGAGATTGCAAGCCACATTGGCATTGCTCTTCTATGTTCTCTTAAATTATATATGTCTCGTAATTGTCGCGAAATTGGACCTCCATTTCCAGAAGATTCAGAGTCAATTAACCATGAATCCCAATCTTCATAAAAGTCTACAGTCATATAATCATAATATACATCAGTCCCTGCTTGATCTAATCTTTTAAGCAATCCCCAACCTGCTCTGTTTCCTAAGCTAGCTTCACTGGTCAAGTTATTTTCCGCCTTTTCATAGTTAAACCCGTCTGTATAGCCGACTTTCATTAGATTTAAAACTGCAACTCTTGGAACAACAGGAGTGCCTCCGTCATTACCTGGAAAGACAAGTCCTTTATTTACAAAAAGATGATCATGTACAATTGTTCTGGCCTTAATATTTTTTTGACTAAATATCTCAACGTCCATATCACTATAATTTGGTCGCATTTTAGGAACCCCTGCATTTGCAGTTAAGCTATCAGGGTGTTTAGCTACAGTTGCTATCATTATGTTCCAATCTGACTCAGAAGTTGCCCATGGGTTAACCCATACATCCCAGCCAGTGATTGTGCCTTCGTTAGCTCGCATTTGAGCTAAATCTTTCCATTTTTCATTTAATATAGTGAAGTAATCTTCACCCGGTGTAGTCTTAATAAAAGACATACTCACGTAATCTCCATTACCTTGAGCATAGCTTGCTGATACAAATAGAAAAGCAAGTATGGTAAAAAATAGTTTTCTCATAATTGATTTATTGATTTAGATTAGTAATTTGAATTATCTAAATTTAATGAAAAAACTAATACCTCTTTAGTTCAAATTAATAAATATGAAAAGAAGATCTCTTATAAAGTCAGTAGTTACAGCGAGTCTAGGCGCTCCCTTAATAGGTAGTGTAAAATTTAATAATACCAACAACCAAAAGCTTAACAACGTAAAACATAATCCTATTGGAGTATCAACTTATTCATTTTGGCAATTTAATGGTAGGGAGACTCCAATAGAATATTGTATAGAAAAAGCTGCAGAGTTTGGATTTGATGGGGTTGAGTTGTTGTTAATTCAAATGAACTCAGAAGAAAATAACTACTTACAAAAGATAAAAAAAAGGGCCTTTGATTCAGGGCTTGATTTGATGGGTCTTTCAACTCATCAAAGTTTTGTGAGTCCAGACCCAAATAAAAGAAAAGAAAATATTGAACTAACTAAACACCAAATCGAAATAGCACATTCACTTGGAATTCCTACGATTAGAATAAATACAGGAAGATGGGGAACAACCAAGCCAATTGGAGATAAATCTGAATTTGATGTTT
>CACMVZ010000024.1 GCA_902617285.1 uncultured Bacteroidota bacterium
TAATGATAAAAATTTTCAACCTGGTGGTGAAACATTTGCTTGGATGTATATGAATTCTTTTTTAAAAAAAAGACACAAAGGTTACACAAAAAACATCAGTAGCCCTACTAATAGTAGAATCTCATGCAGTAGGCTTTCACCTTATATAACTTACGGAAACCTTTCTTCTAAACAGGTCTATCAGCTTTTTTCTAATTCAAAAAACAGAGATATAAGGAACTTTTTATCTAGGCTTCAGTGGAGATGTCATTTCATGCAGAAATTTGATGATGAACCAACTATGGAATTTAATAATATTAACACAGCATATAATTCAATAAGAAATGAATTTAATAGAGATCTTTTAATAAAATGGGAAGAAGGTAAAACAGGAATACCCATTATTGACGCTTGTATGAGATGTCTTAATGAAACGGGATATTTAAATTTTAGAATGAGAGCTATGATTGTATCTTTTGCTGCATTTAATTTATGGCAAAATTGGAAAAATTTTAGTCACTTTTTAGCTCGAAAATTTCTTGACTATGAACCTGGAATTCATTATTCTCAAATACAAATGCAATCAGCAGTAACAGGAATTAATACTGTCAGAATTTATAATCCTATTAAAAATTCAAAACTGCTAGATCCAGATGGTAAATTTATTAAAAAATGGGTATCAGAACTTAAATCTGTTCCCAAAGAATATATTCATGAACCTTGGAAAATGACAAAAATTGAACAGGAAATGTATAATTTTTCAATTAGTGATAACTATTTTTCTCCAATAATTGATATTGAGCAATCAAGGAAAAATGCTTCTGAAAAAATATGGAAAATTAGGAAAGGATCAAAAAGCATAATACATGCGAAAAAGATTATTAAGAAGCACGTAAATAGTTAGTTATATATCATTCAAATATTGACAAATCAAATTTTTGATAATTACTAATTGATTTAATACAGCCAGCATTATTTAAAATATCACCTGGGCTACTTGATGTCACACCAATTACATTAATACCAGCATTCACCGCAGCACTGACACCTTCAATAGAGTCCTCAAAAATTATGCAATTATCTTTTTCTAATTTAAATCTACTTACAGTCTTATCAAACATTTCAGGATTGGGTTTTCCAAAATTTACTTCATCACCACATATAATACTGTCAAATAAATCATGAACTCCTAATTCATTAAGAGTAAGAGTCACATTTTTTCTAATTGCGTTACTAGCTAATCCAACTAAAATTTTTTTTGATTTTAAGTAAAAAAAGAACTCTGGAAACCCTTCAATTGGCTTAATATTCCCTTTGTATATTTTTCTAAATATAATTTCTTTATCATCACTCATTTTTTTTAACTCATCTATTGAATAAATATCTCCATACACAACTTTCATTAAATCAAGTGTTCCCCCTCCTTTATATTTTTTTAATTTCTCAGAAAAATCATCAACTTTATTTTCTTCAAAAAATATTCTCCATGCTTCATGATGAAAGGGTAAGCTGTCAACTATAGTTCCATCCATATCAAATATTACCCCTTTTATCATTTTGTATTTTTAAAATTATAATTTACTTTAAATAAAAATATTAAAACCAATATGAACTCAAGAAGAAACTTCATAAAAAAGTCATCATTAATTACTTTTGGGGCTTTAAACTATAATTTCTCACCTATAATTAAAAACATTAACGGAGTAGATATATCAGTAATTACATATTCATTTAACCCTGGTACAGAAGACATGAATGTCATAATCCAGAATTGCATTGACTCTAAATCTGATAATATTGAGCTTATGGGGAATCATGTTGAAAGATCTTTAGGAATGCCAAGATCAAACAGAATGTCAGCTAATTGGAGATCTAATGTGTCAATGAAATTATTTAAAGATGCAAAGAAAGTATTCAAAGACAATGGAATAAATATTTTTGCCTTTAAAGCAAATTGTATAGATAAAAATAATACTGATGAGGAAATTGAATATGCTATGAAAGCGACAAAAAGTCTTGGAGCAGATTTTTTAACTAATGAGCTTATGGATAATAATAGTGTTGATAGAGTTAATTTTTATGCTGAAAAAAATAATGTTAATGTTGCATATCACACTCATAGTAATAATTTTGGCTCCAATGTAAAAGCAACAGATACAGCATGGGATTATGCTTTAAACTCTTCCAAAAAAAATTATATTAACCTAGATATTGGACATTATATAAATGTCGGGGGATTGAACACTAAAGATTCTTTGTTGGATTTCATAAAAAGAAATCATAAAAGAATTTCAAGCCTTCATTTAAAAGATAGACAAGCAGGTAAAAGTGCCAATTTAACTGCAAGTGACAATCAGGAATGGGGGCATGGAGATACTCCAATTATTGAGGTATTACAATTAATGAGAGACAATTCATATAAATTCACAGCAACAATAGAACTTGAATATAGAATTCCAGAGGGTTCAAATCGAGTTAAAGAAGTAATAAAATGCTATGATTATTGTAAACAAGCACTTATTTCTTAACAAATGTTCAAGAACATTTTAACCTATTTATTCTTGATAATTACTTCAAGTATATTTTCTCAAAATTTTGGAAGTTTAACAGGTAAGGTTATTGATAATGAGACTGGATTCCCTCTAGAAGGGGCAACAATTATAGTTGAAGATTCAAATTTTTTCGCTGTCTCAGATCAAAACGGTTTTTTTCAAATATTAGATCTACCAACAACAAGTTATAATGTAACAGCAAGTTTTATTGGTTTTAAATCACAAACAAAATTCAATATAATTGTTAAATCGGTTGGAAATCAAAGTTTAGACTATACTTTAAGTCCTTTATCAGATATTCTTGATGAAGTTATTTTAACAGAATCTCCTTTTAAGACTTCAATTGAGACTCCATTATCAACTCAAACATTCTCTGCAGTTGAAATTGAAACATATCCTGGAGGTAATAATGATATTACAAGAGTAATTCAAAGTCTTCCTGGTATATCTCCATCTGTTGGAGGTTTTAGAAACGATATTATAATAAGGGGTGGAGGACCAAACGAAACTGTATACTACATAGATGGAATTGAAATACCGAACATTAATCATTTTTCTACTCAAGGTAGTTCTGGAGGTCCAGTTGGATTAGTAAATATTTCATTTGTTAAAGATGTAACTCTTTCAACATCTTCATTTGGAGCAGAATATGACAATGCTTTGTCAGGAGTATTGTCTTTTATTCAAAAGGATGCAAATCCAGATAGATTATCTGGTAACTTTCGGATAGGATCAAGTGAAGCTGGAATAACATTTGAAGGACCTTTGAGTGAAAAAACCTCATTTATATTTTCTGTAAGAAGAAGCTATTTGCAATTTTTATTTAAAGCCTTTGGATTTTCTTTTCTTCCTGACTATTGGGATTATCAAATGAAAATAAGCCATAAAATAGATGACAATAACTTCATAAATTTTATAGGAATTGGTTCAATTGATAAATTAACTGTAAATGAGCCAGATGAATATGATTTTGAGAACCAATCAACTATTGAGCAGATACCAATTATTAATCAAAATACAAGAACATTTGGTGTATCTTGGAAAAGAATTTATAAACAAAATAATGGTTTTTTTAATCTATCAATAAGTTCCAATAGACTAAAAAATGATTTTGAAAGATTTGAAGATAACATAAATAAAAGTGATAAAGTTTATTCAAATATTTCGCTAGAAGAAGAGACAAAATTGAGATTTATAAGTAGTCAAACTTTTAATGATTATAAATATTCAATTGGTGGTAATATTCAATACTCAAATTACTCTAATAATACTTTATATCCATTCTATGAGATAAATTATAATACTTCTATTGATTTAATTAAATATGGCTTTTTTGCTAAGTCAAATAGAAGATTTTTTGATGATAGATTAGGGGTTTCACTTGGAATAAGAGTTGATCAAGATAATTTTACTGTAGATAATAATTTATTGAAAAATTTTTCACCTCGAATGGCCTTATCATGGTCCATTTCGAAGGATAATAGATGGAAACTTAATTTTGCAACAGGAAGATATTTTAAGATACCAACATATACTATACTTGGGTTCAAGAATCTAAATAATAATTTTATTAATAATGACTCTAAATACACTAGAAGTGATCACCTTGTTTTTGGAATAGATTATAATAACTCAGAATCATCTAGATTTTCTCTTGAAGCTTTCAACAAAAGATATTATAACTATCCGATATCTATTAATGATATGGTTTCACTTGCAAATAAAGGAGGTGACTTTGAAGTTTTAGGTAATGAGAATATATCTACATCAGGAAAAGGTAAATCATATGGAATTGAATTTCTATATCAACAAAAGCTTAAAAACAACTTTTATGGAATATTTTCTTATACATTTTTTTACAGCAAATTTTCAGGGTTTGATGAAGTCTTTCTACCCTCTGTATGGGATAACAGGAATCTAGTTTCATTCACTGGTGGTTATAAACTGAAGAAAAATTGGGAGTTTAGCTCAAAACTCAGATTTACTGACAAAACTCCTTATGCACCTGTTAATACTATATTGAGTAGTCAATCTTATCCTGAAATAGTGTTTGATTATTCTCAGCTTGGCAATTATTACCTAGATTCTTTCCTTAAGCTTGATTTAAGAATTGATAAAAGATGGAACTTTAAAGCTACATCTATGAATTTTTATATAGACATTGAGAACCTTTTACTAAATGAAATTCCAGTTCCACCTGAATATGGACTCGAGAGAGATAAAAATCAGAATATATTATTTCCTAGAAATTTGATTGAGGTTGAAAGTGATAATAGAAACTCTATAATACCTAGTATAGGTTTTGTTTTTGATTTTTAGAAGGCATTATGGCCAGTAATTTCATTACCAAGGATTAATAGATGAATATCATGAGTACCTTCATAAGTTATAACAGATTCAAGATTCATCATATGTCTCATAATACTAAAATCTCCAGTAATACCCATACCTCCAAGTATTTGCCTTGCTTCTCGGGCAATATTCATTGCCATATCAACATTATTTCTTTTCGCAAGAGAAATTTGTGCAGAAGTTGCTTTATCTTCATTTTTTAGCTTACCAAGTTTCCATGATAAAAGTTGAGCTTTTGTAATCTCAGTTAACATTTCCGCAAGTTTTTTTTGTTGAAGTTGTTTTGCTGCAATAGGTTTTCCAAATTGTATTCTTTCTAATGAGTATTTTAAGGCAGTATTGTAACAATCCATAGCAACACCAATTGCCCCCCATGAAATACCATATCTTGCAGAGTCCAAACACATTAATGGAGCTCCAAGCCCTGATTTCCCAGGTAAGATATTTTTCTTTGGAACTCTAACGTTATCAAATATAAGTTCTCCTGTTGAGGATGCTCTAAGGGACCATTTATTATGAGTTTCAGGAGTTGTAAACCCATCCATACCTCTTTCAACAATTAGACCATGAATTCTCTTATTTTCATCTTTAGCCCATACTACAGCTATATCTGCAAATGGAGAATTTGAAATCCACATTTTTGATCCATTCAGTATTACATCATCACCATCACTTTTAAAATTCGATATCATGCCGCTAGGATTTGAACCATGATCTGGTTCTGTTAAACCAAAGCACCCCATAATTTCACCAGTTGCAAGTTTAGGTAAGTATTTTTCCTTTTGTTCATCACTGCCAAACTTCCATATTGGATACATAACTAATGAGGACTGAACAGATGCGGTAGACCTAATTCCACTGTCTCCTCTTTCAATTTCTTGCATCATAATCCCGTAGCTTATTTGATCAAGTCCAGCACCACCATATTTTTCAGGAATATAAGGTCCAAAAGCACCTATTTCTGCTAGCTCTTTGATAAGATGACCTGGAAACTCTGCTTTTTGAGCATACTCTTCAATAATTGGGCTAACAGATTTTGAAACCCATTGCCTGGTTGATTCTCTTATAAGCTTATGTTCTTCAGATAGAAGCTCATCAATATTATAAAAATCAGGGGAGGTAAAATTTTCACTCATAATTTGGAACTTATATAACAAAAATATGAATTAAATATTCAATTATGTAATTTCTAAAAGTCCATCGGGTATAACTATATGAATTGACTTTTTTTCTTTATCTATTTTTTCAATAAAATCATCATGAATTGGTACCATAAATTTTTTGTCATTAATTAGTATTTCAAAAACAGGTTGGGGAAGTTTATCATTAATATTAACAATCTTACCAATCTTTTGGGAATCTTTATATACGATGAAATTCAATAGTTCATTATAAAAAAAGTTTTCTTCATCTTTGAAGTTAGAGTGTTTTTTATCTAAATAAACATTTTTTAAAATTACTTCAGATGCTTCTTCATCACTATTTATCTCATGTAATTTTAAAATAATTGAATTATCACTTGAATAAGTCATATCGTCTACTTCAAAAGGGACAATACATTTATCAATATCAATAAAAATAAAGTCTACATCTAGATTTTCTTTAAGATTTGATGATAATAGACTTACCTTAATTGAACCCTTGTAACCATGTTTTGAAACTATAGTTCCAATTTTAACATGATTTGTATCCATAAAATT
>CACMVZ010000025.1 GCA_902617285.1 uncultured Bacteroidota bacterium
ACTAACGTAAGCATGAGAAGAAAAAGATGGCGAAATGTTAAATTAGAAACTACATAATGAATAGAGAGTCAAACAAACATACATACATTTTCGCCGTTATTATGGTAGTCTCTGTTGCTTCAGTATTATCATTTACATCCGAGTCATTAAAGGATCTCCAGAACTCAAACATAAAAAAAGAGAAGATGCAAAATATTCTCTCCTCTGTTGGAATTAATGTTAGTAGAGACGAATCAGAATCACTATATGGTGACTACATAAGAGAAGAGCTGTCTTTAAAGTCTGATGGATCAGTTGATGATCAAGTAAATGCGTTTAATATTAATCTTGCCCTTGAGGTAAAAAAAGATAAAGACATTCAAAGATTTCCCTTATATATAGCTAATGTAGAAAATCAAAAATTTTATGTAATTCCGCTTAGAGGAGCAGGTTTATGGGCAGAAATATGGGGCTACATTGCTCTGAAGGAAGATATCAATACTATAAAAGGAGTATCATTCGATCATAAGTCAGAAACTGCTGGACTTGGTGCAGAAATAACTGAGGATTGGTTTATAGATAGTTTTAATGATGAAAAAATTAAAGACTCAGATGGAAACTTTGTAGGAGTATATCTTACAAAAACAAATAATGACCCTGGTAACTCTGACAAAATGGATAACGAAATTGATGCAATATCAGGAGCAACAATTACTGGGGATGGTGTATCTGACATGATCATTGAAAGAATAGAAAATTACTTACCATATTTTAACAGCTTAAATAATGAATAAAGAAAAAGAACCTTTATTTTCAAAAAAGAACAGAGCATTACTTACTGATCCCCTGGATGATGATAACCCTATTACAGTTCAGGTTTTAGGTATATGTTCTGCTTTAGCTATTACTGTTAAGCTAGAGCCTGCTGTTGTTATGACACTTTCAGTAATTTTTGTGATGGCAGCTGGAAATGTCATTGTCTCTATTTTGAGAAATGTTATACCAACAAGAATAAGAATTATTGTTCAGCTTCTAGTTGTAGCAACATTAGTTGCTCTTGTTGATCAGTTTTTAAAAGCATATGCATATGATGTGAGTAAGCAGTTAGCAATTTTCATTGGACTAATAATTACTAATTGTATAATAATGGGAAGATTTGAGGCTTTTGCACTTGGTAACGGAGTATGGAAATCTTTTCTGGATGGAGTAGGAAATGCTGCTGGATATGGATGGATTTTAATTGTAGTTGCTTTTGTAAGAGAACTATTTGGCTCAGGAGAGCTATGGGGAGTCCCTGTTATTCCTCAATTTATTTATGACTTAGGTTATCAAGATAATGGTCTTATGCTTCTATCGCCTATGGCATTAATTGTTGTTGGTATATATATATGGATTCAGAGGTATTATAATAGAAAACTAATAGAGAACGATTAAATGGAAGATTTAGTAAACTTATTCGTTAAGAGTATATTCATTGAGAATATGGTATTTGCATATTTCCTTGGTATGTGCTCTTATCTTGCAGTTTCAAAAACAGTAAAAACAGCTGATGGATTAGGTAAAGCAGTAATATTTGTTTTGACAATCTCTGTTCCTATTAATTATTTAATTGACCAGTATTTATTAGCTCCTGGTGCTCTTACCTGGATAGGACCTCAATTTCAAGATGTAAATTTATCTTTTTTAACATTCATAATGTTTATTGCTGTTATTGCATCAATGGTTCAATTAGTTGAAATGATTGTTGAAAAAGTATCCCCTACGCTATATGGAAGTTTAGGAATATTCCTTCCACTCATAGCTGTAAATTGTGCAATACTTGGTGGCTCTCTTTTCATGCAACAAAAAGATTTTGTAAATACTTTTGAATCTGCTGTTTATGGTTTTGGTTCTGGAATTGGTTGGTATTTGGCAATTGTTGCAATAGCTGCAATTAGGGAAAAAATAAAGTATTCTAATATTCCAGATCCATTAAGAGGTCTTGGAATAACATTTATAATTACTGGCTTAATGGCTCTTGGTTTTATGAGTTTTATGGGTATTAAAATTTAAAAAAATGGATATAAATGTAATCATTGCAAGTACAGTTGGTCTTTTTGTAATTACTCTTCTTTTAGTTACAATGTTACTTGTTGCAAAAGATAAACTTTTACCATCTGGTCCTGTAAAACTTGTAATAAATGGTGAAAAAGATGTTGAGGTTAGCTCGGGTGACACTTTATTAACTACTCTGGGGAATAATAAAATTTTTCTTCCATCCGCATGTGGAGGAGGAGGAACATGTGTGCAATGTAAATGCCAGGTATTAGAAGGAGGGGGTGAAATACTTCCAACTGAAGAACCTCATTTTACAAGAAAAGAAATATCTGAGGGATGGAGACTTGGATGTCAAGTTAAAGTTAAACAGGATATGAAGATTGAAGTGCCTGAGGAAGTCTTCGGTATAAAAAAATGGGAAGCTAAGGTCAAAAGTAATTATAATGTCGCCTCGTTTATAAAAGAGTTTGTTATTGAAATTCCTGAAGAAATGGATTATAAAGCTGGAGGATATATTCAAATTGAAATCCCAGAGTGTGATATTAATTATCAGGATATAGATATTACTTCTCACCCTGAAGAACATCCAGATGATCCACAAAAGTTTAAACATGAATGGGATAACTTTAATTTATGGCCACTAAATATGAAGAATGATGAAACTGTTGAAAGAGCTTATTCCATGGCATCTTATCCAGCTGAAGGAAAGGAAATAATGTTAAACGTTAGAATTGCAACCCCACCATGGGATGCAAAAAAAAATGATTGGATGTCTGTAAATCCTGGTATTGCTTCTTCTTATATTTTTTCAAAAAAACCGGGAGACACTGTTACAATTTCAGGGCCTTATGGTGAATTCTTTATTAATGATTCAGATGCAGAAATGCTTTATGTTGGTGGAGGTGCTGGAATGGCACCAATGAGATCTCACTTATATGAACTATTTCGAACTATCAAGACAGGTAGAAAAGTAACCTTTTGGTATGGAGGTAGATCTAAAAGAGAGCTTTTCTACGTTGATCATTTTAGAGCTCTAGAAAAAGATTTTCCAAATTTTAAATTTTATATAGCTTTATCAGAACCTCTTGAGGAGGATAATTGGAAAGTTAAAGATTCCCTTGAGGGAGATGGTGATGGTTTTGTTGGATTTATTCATCAAGTAGTAATTGATAACTATCTGTCTATGCATGATTCACCAGAAGATATCGAGGTTTATTTCTGTGGCCCTCCCTTAATGAATCAAGCGGTTGATAAAATGGCTGAAGATTTTGGTGTCCCACCTGAGAATGTAAGGTTTGATGACTTTGGTGGTTAATGAATATTTCAGTTAAAATAATTTCTTTTCTATCATTATTACTTATTAGTTGTAATCTTGATTCAACAAATTATAAAAGGATTCAGGGTGATGCACTTGGAACTACCTATCAAGTGATAGTTCAATCTGAGTCTAATTCAAGTTTAATTAAACAAAGTATTGATTCGATTTTTGAGGTTATAAATAACTCAATGTCAACGTATAGGACTAATTCAATAATATCCAGAGTTAATCAATCTCAAAATCCAGTTAAGGTTGACAGCCATTTTATTGAAGTTTTTAAAAAATCACAAGAAATTTGGAATCTTTCAAATGGATATTTTGATCCTACAGCCGGTTCTATTGTCAATTTATATGGAATGGGACCAAATAATAATATTCAGTCAATTAATAACTATAAAATTGATAGTGTTATGCAATATGTAGGTTTAGATAAAGTATACCTCAACCAACAAAATTATATAGATAAAGCAAATGAAAATGTTTACATTGATTTTAATGCAATTGCTAAAGGTTATTCTGTTGATTTAATTAAAGATTTATTAATTAGTATAAACTCAAATAATTTTCTAATTGAGGTAGGGGGAGAATTGATCACTATGGGTGTGAATGAAAAAAACAAGAAATGGAAAGTTGCAATCCAAAATCCTGTTGATTTGAATAGTTATTATTCTGAAATTACTCTTGATGGAATGTCATTAGCTACTTCTGGAAACTATAGAAAATTCAGGATTGATTCAGAATCTGGTGTAAGATATGCTCACATTGTTAACCCAATTAATGGTGAGTCAATGTCAAATAATGTATTGAGTACCTCAGTAATCACAAGTTCTTGTATTGAAGCTGACGCATGGGCAACCAGTTTAATGTTAATGGACCCAATGGAGGCCATAGAAATAATAAATAATATTGTAGATGTAGAAGTTTTAATATTGACTGCAATAAATGATGAAATTATACCTATCAAATCTAATGGGTGGGATTTAATTACCAAATGATTTTCTAGCAATAGGAATTACATCATTTTTCTGTAATCCATAGTTTAATTTCATTTCTTCAGAAAAATTTTCAGTATAGTAAACCATCTCTACTTCAAATCCAGCTCTTTCAACTCTCTTTTTAAAGTCCAAGCCATATTCTCTTACATGATCATACTGTCCAAAATATTTCTCTCTATCTTTCTTAGAAATTATTGATTGGTCCTCAAAAGTTTCATTTCTTTTAAAGTTAATAGGTACTTGAAGTATTGCAACTCCACCAGACTTTAAAACTCTAAAAATTTCATTTAATGCTTTTATATCATCATCAATATGTTCAAGAACATGATTACATATTACTAAATCAAAAGATTCTTTCTCAAAATTCATTGATTTAATATCTCCTTTTATATCTGCTAATGGTGATTTTAAATCAAAAGTTATGTAGTTCCAGTTTTGTTTTTTTTTAAATTTTTTATAAAAAATTTGTTCTGGTGCAACGTGCAAAACTTTTAGTTTTGAGTCAAGAAAATTTGTTTCGTTAACAAGGTATAACCAAAGAAGTCTATGTCTTTCCAAAGATAGTGTCCCGGGTGATAATGCATTTCTTCTTATTTTTTTATAACCATATGATAAAAATTTTGAGTATCCATTTCCATCAATTGGATCATAAAATCTTTTTCCTTTGAATATAATTTTTAAGATTGGAATAAAGTAGAAGCTATATTTTATTAGTAACTCTCTAGGTAAGAATTTTAATATATATTTCATCTATTAAAAAAAATTATTGAATTTATCTTCTTCGTTAGATTCAATGCCAAGAGCTTCGTAAATATATTTGAATGTTGATAACAACTCTGGCTTACTATCAATAACTGCAATATTATGTTCAAAATGTGCACTCTGAAGTCCGTCGAGAGTCACAAATGTCCAACCATCATCATTTATTTTAATTTTTTCAGTTCCAAGATTTATCATCGGTTCTATTGCCAATACTAAACCATTTTTGATAAGTTTTCCGGTTCCTTTTTTTCCATAGTTTGGAACTTCTGGTAATTCATGAAGACTTTGACCTAATCCGTGCCCCACAAGCTCTCTTACAATTCCATAACCATGAATTTTAATATAGCTTTCTATTGCATCACCTATATCACCAATTCTATTACTCTCTTTCATTGATTCAATTCCTTTATAAAGTGATTTTTTTGTTACATCTAATAATTCTTGAACTTGTTTGGATACATCACCTACAGAAAAAGTATATGCATGATCTCCATAGAACCCATCTTTTAGAACTCCACAATCTATTGAAATTATATCACCATTTTTTAAAGGTGTATCACATGGAATACCATGTACAACCTCATTATTTATACTTACACATAATGTGTTTGGAAAATTATCATATCCCTTAAACCCTGGCTTAGCTTTATTATCAAGTATAAATTCTTCTGCAATCTTGTCAAGATATAAAGAAGTTATTCCAGGTTTAATTTCCTCTGCCAATAAACCTAAGGTCTTTGAGACTAATTGGGCACTTTCCCTAATTTTTTTTATTTCATTTATATCTTTTAGTATCATTCTATAAA
>CACMVZ010000026.1 GCA_902617285.1 uncultured Bacteroidota bacterium
GTTACGGGGGGCACTTAATAGAATGTGAACCAAATCTTGCAGCAAGGGAAGCTGCTGCTAAAAAAATTGTGGATTTAAAGGGTGCTACTTTTATTCATCCTTCTAATAATATTGATGTAATAATTGGACAGGGCACTTCATGTAAAGAGCTCATTGAAGAATATGGTTTTTTTGATCATATACTTGTACCAATTGGAGGGGGAGGATTAATTGCCGGTACAGCCTTAACAGTAAAATATTTTGGAGATAAATGCTCGGTTATTGGAACAGAACCTCTTGAAGTGGATGATGCTTATAGATCTTTAATTAGTGGTAAAATTGAATCAAACACAACTACTAATACTATTGCAGATGGACTAAAAACTCAACTTGGAGATAATAATTTTCCTATAATACTTAAGGAGGTAGAGTCAATTATAAGAATCACAGAAGATGAAATAATTGATTCAATGAAATTAATTTGGCAACACCTAAAGATAATATGTGAACCTTCTTGCTCTCTTCCCCTTGCTGGAGTTATAAAAAACAGAGAACAGTTCTTAGGGAAAAAAATCGGTATTATAATTACAGGAGGTAATGTAGATTTTAAAAACCTACCATTTTAATATTTACGAAATCTTTCTATTACCAATAATAGAAACTGCATGAAGAATTACACTCCCCAGGCCAAGATAAACGAATGGTGAACTTGGAATCCAAATATATGCAAGGATTAAAGCTAAATAAACTGTAAGACCAGTACATATTAATAAAGATTTTCTTATATCTGAATCTTGAATAAACTTTTCTCTAAGAAATGAAACTATAAATAAACCTATCATTGAAACCCATAGACCAAAAAATCGATAGATCTGTTGTAAATACCCTGGAAGAGTATCATTAATTTCATTGGAAAATAATTTTTCGAATGTCATATTAAGTCTTTCTTCATTGGCAACCTTATCAAGCATCCATGGCTCATCAACAAATATCCACCTTAAACCCATTATTATGAATATGAAGCCAATTGTTAATAACGGTATCCTAAATAATCTCTTCTTCATGTATCAAAAATAAAAAAATTGTTTACTGTTTATAATAATTAATCATTACAACACTCTCCATCTTTACATTGACAAAATTTCAAATTGTAAACGTGAGCATAAGCAAGAGAAAATGCAGATACATATGAAAATAATTCTGAAATTTCAATTATTCCAATCAATTCATTTAGAATTATTATTACAAAAAAAAGCCAACAGGTCCACAATATTAGTTTCATAAAATTCTTTGAGGTATTTCTTGCTGAATAGTATACAGCTATAAACGACAAAAAGATGAATAAATAATTAATTAATTCCCACCATATTGGCTGAACGTCAGTAGAAACAAAACCAGATTGAGCAACAAATAAAATTGGTGTTGCAAAACAATGAATAGAACAAATCAAACTTGTAAAAATTCCAATTGTATCTGAATTATTTAAAACTACTTTCATGTTTTATAAATTTGTGGGTAATACTGGATTCGAACCAGTGACCCCTACCCTGTCAAGGTAGTGCTCTAAACCAACTGAGCTAATCACCCATTTTTGTAAATTTAAGTGTATTTATTTAAGATAGTTTTCAAGAAATGTTAAAATCTTTTCATATCCCTCAATTTGCTGTTCTTTTTTTATGAATCCGTGACCTGCATCTTCAAATAAAACATATTCTACATATGCACCAGCATCTCTAGCCTCTTGAACCATTTCATCAGACTCAATTTGTAAAACCCTAGGATCATTGGCCCCTTGAAGAACCATCACTGGATTTTTTATGTTTTTTGCATGAAACAATGGAGAAATATTATAAAGCCTTAATGAATCTTCTTTATAAGGGTTTCCCATTTCTTTGTATAAAGATTCTCTTGTTGACTCCCAATAGGCTGGAATTGATCTTAATGTTCTGATCCAATTAGTCACTCCATATATGTTTACACCAACTTTGAATTCTTCAGGTTCAAAAGTCATAGCTGCCATTGTCATAAACCCACCATAACTTCCACCAATTATTCCTATTTTATCAGGGTTAATATAATCTTGATTCTGAAGCCATTTTTTGCCCCATACACAATCTTGAAGATCATCTTCACCATGATTTAGATCATCTAGCGAATAGAATGTTTTTCCATAACCACTACTACCTCTATTATTTACTGCAAGAATAGCATATCCATGATTTACGAGATATTGAATTAAAGCACGGTAACCAATTCTCGATTGTCCACCAGGACCTCCGTGAACCCAAACTAATGCTGGTACTTTATTTTTTTTACTAGCTGAATGTGGCTTATAAAGTATTGCTGGAATCTCCAATCCATCAAAGGATTCATATCTAATTACTTCAGCGTTAACAAGGTCTTTAGGATTAACATTTGAATTTAAATTTGAGGTAATTTTATTTAGTTTATTAGTTGATAATTCATAAGTATAAATATCTCCAGGACTATTTGGGCTTCCAGCAGAAACTCTTATTAATTTTTCATCATCAGAAAAACCAACACTATTTATATTCATATTCTCAAAGCCAATTAAATTTAGGTCAGATTGATCACTCATATTTTTAATAGTAAGCTTATTCTGAGCATCTTCATTGACTGCTATTACTCTATATGAATTGTTTTTTGAAAGATAACTAAATGCAACATCCCAATTTGTTTTATATACAGTACTTCTTTCACCATTTTTTAAATTATATGACATCAAATAATAAAATTCACTATCATAGTTGGTAGTGTAAAAGTAGTTTTCATCATTTTTGTCAAAGTTTTGTCCTGAAAAATTAGCAGCTTGATTTGAAATTTCAACTTGTTGTTTACTTTTAACATCATATAAAAATAATTTTTGCTCGCTCCTAGAAAGGTTTAAACTTAAAACTAGGTATCTATCATTATTAGAAATACTGTTAAGATTATATCCACTATCATTTTTAAAAACCATTTCAGATTCTAGTGTTACAATGTCTATCTTGTATAAATCAAAGAATCTTGGGTCTCGAGAATTTGAAATAATATACATCCCTAGTTCATCATTTGTCCAACCTACATATGATGCTTTTGTATTTTTACCAGGGGTTAAATCAATACTATTTCCTTCCCTAATTAAATAAATATGAGAATTTTCATTACCCCCCTTATCTGCCGAATATATAACTTCACCAGTATTTGGTGAGTAACCTCTTACAAAAAATGACTCCTCTTTTGAGTCTGTTAACTGAGTTTCTTCATTAGTACTTAAATCAACTTCGTAAATATTAAATATTCCAGATTTATCTGAACTGTAAATTAATTTGTCTGCATCTTTTGAAAAATAACCACCTGAGCTTCTGTTATTTGACATAAGAGTCTCTATTGAATACTGCTGAATATTTTGTGTATCAGTACATGATATAACAATTAAAAATACTGTAATTAATTTTAAAAAACTTTTCATATTATGATTTTTAATAAGCTTAAAATATTAAATTATATTAATATTTAAATGTAACGTAAACTTATCATTTTTTTTAATGAGAAACAAAAGTTATACTAAAATTTTTAAAATATTTCTTTATACTTTTGGTTAATGAAACATTTATCTAAAAAGAGCTTTGATGACTTACAGAAATTTTATAGAATCAATCTTATAAATTCATGTACGGGGTATAAATCTGCTAACCTTATTGGCAGTATTTCAAAAGAAGGTATTGAAAATGTAGCTGTCTTTAGTTCTGTTACACATTTAGGTAGTAATCCTGCAATGCTTGGATATATTTTAAGACCGACAACTGTTCCTAGAAATACTTACAAGAATATAAAAGAGACAGGTTTTTTTACTGTAAATCATATTATCAGTGATATTATTAGTGAAGCTCACCATACAAGTGCTAAATATCCTGAAGAAATTTCAGAGTTTGATATGACTCAACTTGAACAAGAATATAAAAAAGGGTGCAAAGCTCCATTTGTTAAAGGATCACCTGTTCAACTTGTTTGTAAATATCTTAATGAATATAATATTGAAGAAAACGGAACTATTTTAGTTGTTGCAAGTATTGAGGAACTATATTTTGATGAAAATTTAGTCAGTGATACAGGATTTTTAAGACTTGATAAAGGTAATGTGGTTACAATTAATGGATGTGATGGATATGCATTGCCAACTCTAATAGATAGATTTGATTACCAAAGACCAAAAAAATAGATGGATTTCATATCTGATAAATTAGCTGATTATTTAAATAAAAATTCTGAAAAAGAGCCAGAAATTTTATCTCAGCTAAGTAAAGAGACTCATCAAAAGATTTTACAACCTAGAATGTTAAGTGGACATATTCAAGGAAGATTTTTAAGTTTTATATCCAAAATTAAATCTCCTGAAAAGATCTTAGAAATTGGAACATACACTGGATACAGTACTATTTGTCTTGCTGAAGGGTTATCAAAAAATGGAAAAATTGATACAATTGATAAAAATGAGGAATTGATTAAAATACAGAATAAGTATTTTGAGAAGAGTGGATTTAGAAATAAAATTATTCAACATACTGGAAATGCTCTTGATATATTGAAAAACTTAAATGAAAAATATGATATTATTTTTATTGATGCTGATAAAGAAAATTATATAAACTATTTCAATCAAGTATCAAATAAACTAAGTAAAAATGGCATCATAATTTCAGATAATGTCCTCTGGTCTGGAAAGGTCTTAGACTCTAATCAAATGGATGAAGAAACTGCTACTCTTGTTCAGTTTAATAAAATAATTAATGATGATAAAAGGTTTAAAAGTATTATTTTACCAATTAGAGATGGGATCTCAATTTCAAGACTATTTTAGATCTCTTTTAATTGAGTCCTTTAAATCATCAAAATCTTTTTTTATATCACTTACACTATCATTTAAATCCTTAGTGATTGATTTAGATGGATTCTTTACTTCAGTATTTTTTGAAATCTCAGTTTTTATCTCGTTTGTTGCCTGCCTAATCTGAGTCATACCTTTTGCAAGACCTTTTGCAATTGATGGAATTTTATCAGCACCAAAAACAAGTAAAACAATAAAGAAAACAAAAACAAGTTCCGCTCCGCTAATAAAAAGAATCATATCGTAAAACTAATCAATTATTAAAGCTCTCAAAATTTTTTTTAAAATATTCAATAACTATTGTATAGTTGCCCATTTTAAAATTTTCTTCAACAGGGTAATTCAAATATGTTGAGGTTACAAAATTATGGATATTATCTATTTTTAAATCAAATTCCTGCACAAAAAAACTTTGACCATAAAATTTTATTATTTGATCAATAAGGTCATAATCATTACTGTATTCCCTTACTTTTTTTAAGTTTTTATAATATCCTGAAACCCATTTATACATTCTATCAATATTAAAACCACCTGTAAGCGGTGCTAAAAGCAACTCAGAGGTCAGCTGAGCATTAG
>CACMVZ010000027.1 GCA_902617285.1 uncultured Bacteroidota bacterium
AAAGAAAATGATTGAGGTATTTCAAAATAAAATGAATGAAAGTGAATTTAGATATTTCTTTGACAATAAATACATTATTAATACCAATGAGTGTATTGAATATCTTCTTAATGGTTCAGACTTATTTAGAAACTCTTTAAAACAATTATCAGAAAGTACACTCAATAATTTCAAGGAAATGATTCCAAATCAATTAATAAATATTTGGGAAAATGGACTTAAAAATGATTCATATTATATGAAGCTTTGTGGATCAGGTGGTGGAGGTTTCTTCTTGTTATTTGATTTTAATGATCAAATAAACTCCGGTCTTTCTGACTTTAATTTATATCAGATTTAATAAAATGTATAACGTTATTATTTTATTTGGTGTTAGTGGTTGTGGAAAGTCTCTAATAGGAAATCAATTATCAAAAGATTTACAATTTGAATTTATAGAAGGAGATGATTTCCATTCTAATGAAAATATTAAAAAAATGAAAAATAATATTCCATTAAATGATTATGATAGAGAGGAATGGCTTGATCAAATTAATAAAGAGATTAAAAAATTTAGAAATAAAAATGTTGTGATTGCATGCTCTGCTCTAAAAGAGATATACAGAAAAAGACTTGTTAAAGGTATAGAAGCTAAAATAGATTGGTTTTGTCTAAAGGGAACTTTTGATATTATAAAAGAAAGGCTTGATAATAGAGGTGATCATTATTTTAAGTCAACATTGCTTAGATCTCAGTTTAATATAATTGAATATCCTGATTATTGTACATTTATAGATATCATTGAAAGCCCTGACAAGATTGTTGAGAGAATTAAATCTGCATTGTAAATGAGTGATTTTGGAATAATTGGAATAGGAAGAATAGGAACTAGTATGGCAAGAAATATGTCATCAAAAGGTATTATAGTTTCACTATATGATAAAAGTCATAATTCCCCTGCTAAATTAAAAAGTGATTATCCAGAGTTAGAGTCATCTCTAGTTTTTAATGATATCCATAAATTTATTAGCTCTATTTCAAAACCAAGAAAAGTTTTAGTTCTGGTTCCTTCAGGACCTGCCTTAGAAGAAGTTATTTCTATTTTAATCAAACATCTTGATCCCAATGATATTTTGATAGATGGAGGTAATACAAATCCAAATGTTAGCTTTAAGAATTATCAAACTATTAAATCAAAAAACTTATTATATCTAGGTATGGGAGTTTCAGGAGGAGTTAAAGGAGTTCTTGAGGGGCCTTCAATAATGATTGGAGGAGATATTAGTGCATTTGATCAAGTCAAAAATATCTTTTCTCAGATAACATCTAAAACAATTAGTGATTCAAAAAGCTTTGAATTCTTTGGAGATTCAAATCAAGGCCATTTTGTCAAAATGATTCACAATGGTATTGAATATGTTGAGATGCAGCTTATATCTTCAATTTATTATCTAATAATAAACTCTAAAAAATATATGTATGACGATGTTGCAAAAATTTTTAAAAAATGGAATGATATAGATCTAAACAGTTACCTGTTAGAAATATCTTTATTAAAACTTACTGAAAAAACAGATAATGGTTATCTGTTAGATAGAATTGATGATAAGGCTGATGATAATGGTACTGGAAGATGGATGCTAAAACATGCAATTGATCTTGGATGCTCAGTTACTATGCTAAATTCAGCAATCAACTCAAGGTTTATATCTAATGATAACAACACAAGATCAAAGGCTAATAAACTGATAATTGAAGATAAAAAAGAGTATGATATAGACTTCGAATCGTTAGCTAATGCATATAGGTTTTGCAGATTAATAAATTATTTACAAGCTTTTTTATTGATGGATTCTGCAAATAAAAGTTATGGATGGAATATTAGTATTTCAAATGCACTAAATGTATGGTCTAATGGAAGCATTATTAAATCAAAACTTATCAATAAATTATTCGATGATTATTCAGTTGATAATATTCTGAATGATAAAAACATATTTAATAATCTTAATGAACTTAAACCTGGATTGATTGATATTTTAAACACATCATTAATAAATGATGTATCGCTTCCATGTTTTAATGAAGCATTAAATTATTTTAATCAGATTTCAAGCTCTTCTTTAAGTACTAAGCTAATTCAAGCTCAAAGAAACTATTTTGGATCTCATGAAATAAAGATTAACTAAATGAGTATTTATCTTTCATTGATTATCGGTATTTGTCTTTTACTTGTTCAAGTAATAAAATTTAGATTTTCTCCGTTTATTTCATTACTAACATCATCAATTGTAATTGGTCTGCTTTCAGGTCTTGATGGTGAAATAATAATAAATAATATTCAACAAGGAATGGGCAGTACACTAGGATATATTGCTGTAATAGTTGGTCTTGGAGCTATGTTTGGTGCCATACTTGAATCAACTGGTGGTGCAAAAGAAATCACTAGTTATCTATTAAATAAGTTTGGTGAAAAGAAATCTCAGTGGGCATTATTAACTAGTGGTTTTTTTATTGCAATTCCCGTATTCTTTGATGTAGCATTTATACTTCTTTTGCCAGTAATTTATTCAATTCAAAAGAAGTCAAATAAATCTTTAGTTTATTACGCTCTTCCACTACTTGCAGGTTTAGCAGTAACTCATGCTTTTATTCCTCCTACTCCTGGACCTGTTGCTGTTTCTCAAATTCTTGGAGCTGATCTAGGCTATGTAATGTTGTTTGGTTTAATTGTTGGTATACCATCAGCTATTTTATCTGGAGTAATTTTTACAAATTTCATAACGTCTAAAATTGATTTTAATTCTAAAGTAGTTTTTGATACTGAAGAATTAGAAGTAAATACTACTCCAAGTATAAGATCAGTCATACTAATAATACTCCTACCACTTATTCTAATTATTTTTAGATCTCTACTAGATACTGGAATACTGAGTATAAATAATGAAACAGTTTCTGTATTTATTAAGTTTATAGGGCACCCATTCTCTGCTCTAATAATTGCAAATATAATTGCTTGGTATTTTCTTGGGATTAGATTGGGTATAGATAAAAAGAAATTAGAGAAAATTGTTTCAAAGTCATTTGCGCCAGCTGGAGCTATAATATTAATAACTGGTGCAGGTGGGGTATTAAAACAAATCTTGGTAGAATTAAATATTGGTGAATTATTAGCTCAAAATATTTTCAGTTCATCTCAAATAATTTTAGTAGCATCTTTTTTATGTGCAGTTTTTATAAGAGTTCTTCAAGGTTCTTCAACAGTTGCAATGATAACATCAGCTAGTCTTGTATCTCCATTATTAGTAGATAAAATAAATGATCCGATTTCTCTTAGTCTTATTGTAATATCAATTGCATCGGGAGCTTCGACTTTCTCACATGTAAATGATAGTGGATTTTGGCTTGTAAATCAATATCTAGGACTTTCAATGAAAAAAACATTTTTATCCTGGACACTTATGACATTGATTTTATCTATTTCAGGTTTAACTTTCACTCTTATACTTAGTTTTATTTTTTAAACTATTTTGGTATTGGATTAAGGTTTGGCATTTTAAAAGGGGGAACATTAAGAGGTTACTAATAATTCCATTTCATGTATTAACTTTGTATTAAATAAATCAATTTAATGCTAAAGCTTAATAAGAAGGAGAGATTTCAAGAACAAGTATTATCTCGTTTTCATATATATAATAGTATTTTTGCTACACTTCCTTATGAAAGTATATCTGAGACAGGTAATTTACTCCCTGTTTTTAGTGATTTTTGTAAATCTGGTTATTCAAAAAAACTCGATCCAAGAACAATAGTAGAACAGTTCTTTCAAAAGTATTGCGATAACTACAATGAGGATGATAAATTTTCTCTATTATTCAGATTTATTCAGTATGTAGAGAGACAAGTAGTTTTATTTGATGCAATTGAGGATGCATCATTTACAATGGTTAATAATATGGATGGATTTGGAACGCTTCGAAATCTTAAAGAGCAAGTTGAGTCATCTAATAAAAAAAGTGAACTAAAAAAATATTTAAAATCATTTAAAATTCGACCTGTTTTAACTGCTCACCCAACACAATTTTATCCTGGATCTGTTCTTGGTATTATAACTGATTTAGCTGAATCAATTGAAAAAAATAATTTAAGTGAAATAAAAGATTTGCTATCTCAACTTGGGAAGACACCTTTCTTTAAAGAAAAAAAGCCTTCGCCATATGATGAAGCTGTAAGTCTGTCATGGTATTTAGAGAATGTATTCTATTACTCTGCAAGTAACATTTTTAAATATATTAAGTCAAATATTTTTGATAATCAATTTGATCATTATGATATTATATCTTTAGGTTTTTGGCCCGGTGGTGATAGAGATGGTAATCCATATGTTACGTCAAAAATAACTCTTAAAACAGCTCAAAAACTTAGGAGTGACATAATAAAAAATTATTACAGAGATATTAGGGCACTTAGAAGAAAATTAACATTTAAAAAAATTGAGGAGATAATAATATCAATAGAAGACTCATTATGGATAAGTATCTTTGAGACAAGCAAAGAGCCAAAAATTAAATTAAAAGATCTAAAAGAAAAATTGACTTTTATTAGAAATACGCTTGTTGACGAGCACAAGTCTTTATTTATTGATGATCTGGATGACTTAATAGATAAAGTAAATATTTTTGGTTATCATTTTGCTACACTTGATATCAGACAAGACTCAAGAATACATTCAAGCGTATTTAGTGAAGTTTTAAATAAATTTTTTAA
>CACMVZ010000028.1 GCA_902617285.1 uncultured Bacteroidota bacterium
AGATATTTAAAGCAAAAATTTCCATTAAATGATGCGCTATTTATGCCCCGAGTCTACATGTTTGAAAGTCCTAGATATGTTGAATCTCACCTAGGTATTCATAGAATTAATGATGATATATTCTACGAAAGTTATTATAATGTAGAAAAGATTAGAGAGAAGGCATACTTTGGAAGGGTTCATGCTATATCTTTAGATACCATAAATAAGTCTTGGATTGGATCAGCTGATCCTGATTGGGAAGGTTCAGTAAGTTCATATAATAAGTAACATGAAATTAGTTTGGATTCTTAGTTTTCTTTTTTTGTCATCTTGTTCATCTAGTGCAAATGAAATTGCAGTAGAAAATGATAATAGCTTTCCATACAATGTTGAAAACCAAAAAATACTTTTTATAGGAAATAGTTTTACATTTTATTGGAATCTACCATCTCAGATAGAAAAAATGTCAATTGAAAGAGGACTAAATTGGAATGTTACTCATTTTACAGTTCCTTCAGCAACTCTAAAAATCCATTGGAATAATCCTGATCTTATATCACTTCTTGAAAATGAAGTTTTTGATCATATAATCATTCAGGAACATAGTACGAATATATTAACTAATGCAGATGGTAATTCGAAATTTTATTTTGGACAGATACGATCCATTATACCAGTTTCTACACAGATTCATTTTTTTTCAACATGGATGTACCCATCAATGGAGCAGTTTAATATAGATAATGAGGAATATCCTATAGAGGAAAGTATTAAAGATATAATTGAGGGAACAACTACCAAGTTAATCCCTGTTGGAAGAGCATTTAAGTTATTTCAGGAAAAACACCCTCAGTTTAGTTTGCTAATGGAAGATGAAAAACATCCAAACTCTAATGGATCGTATCTTGCAAGCTGTGTTATTTTCTCTCATTTAAGTGATGAATCATCTGTTAATTTGTCAAAGAGGTATAAGGGACTTGATAATAAAGGAGTAGAGATTTATTATAGCATTGTTGAAGATGAAGTTTTACCATTTCTTCAACAAATATCAGATGAGGTAATTTTCTAAAGAATATATATCACTAGGAATCCAAGATAGGTCCCTAAGGCGTTCCCAAGACTTCCAACTAAAATAGCAGGTAGAATTAAATCTTTTCTATCAAATGCTTCAGCTAAAGCAATAGCAGATGTTCCACCACCAATATTTGCTTGACTTGCAATTGAAATCATATCCCAATCTCTATATATTATTCCACTAATAAGTATAAAAATAATTCCATGAATAAGTACGGCGAGACTTGTAAATAATAATAGTGTAATACCTATCTGTTCAAGTTGTTCCACAGCGCTTATTTCGCAATAAGCACCAATAACTGCTAAAAAAAGATAAACCATGTAGATACCTAGACCATGACTTCCTTTTAAATTCGATACAAATTTTAACTGAGCAATTAATATACCTATGGTAGTTAAAATTAATATTGAAGGAATGTTAGTATAACTGGAAATTATATCTGATAAGAAATATGAGGTAATACCTAAAAAAACTAACCATATTAAGGATTCAAAATTTATTGAATCAAGATGAGAATCTTGCTGATTATTTTTTGAATCTATAATAATGGATCTATTACTTTTCCATACATTTTTTAAGATTATTGGAACAGTCAAAGTAATCATAATCCAAATTGTTGTCACTACATTGTCAACAGCAATTGTTCCTGCATATAATACTCCCTTTTTTTGAAAATCATATTCTAGTGCAATTGCATTAAAGTTAACACTTCCACCAGTATATGTTCCAGTTAGCATTCCTGCAATAATTTTAGCATCCTCCCCTAAAATAATTTCAGGTGATAGTATAAACCATGAAACTAATATACCAAATGTAGTCGCCAAAGACCCCAATATAAAGAGGCCAATCATTGGCAGTCCAGCTTTTTTTATAGAAGATATATTAATATTTAGTAGTAAGTAAAAAATTGAGATGGGCGCTACATACTTGAAAATTGTATCATATAAATTAATACTATTGGATGCAGAAGGAATTAAATTAAAGTTTGCAATAACTGCAGTAAAAATAATTACCAATAATGCAGGCCCACCGAGCTTGATACCTATTTTTGATTTGCCAGCATATACTGATAGTATTACCATCAATGAAAGCATGATTAAAACATATATTGGATTTGAATAAAACTGCATCTTTATAATAAAATTAAAAAAACGGTTACACTAATATAGTTTAACCGTTTTATTGTTTTAGTAGCGAGGGCAGGACTCGAACCTGCGACCTTTGGGTTATGAGCCCAACGAGCTACCTACTGCTCTACCTCGCGATATAGAGTGCAAATATAGTAAACTTTCATTACTTAGTTTTAAGGCATTGAATTTAAGTAGTTATCTTTGCCAAAATGACTAATAATAAACATAGTTCTGGATTTGTATCAATAATTGGGAGACCAAATGTTGGTAAATCAACTTTGATTAACTCTTTAATGAAAGAGAAGCTATCTATTATTACATCTAAGGCTCAAACTACAAGACATAGAATTAGGGGAATTATAAATGGTGATGATTATCAAATTGTTTTATCAGATACACCTGGAATTCTAGATCCAAGTTATAAACTTCAAGAGGCAATGATGAAATTTATTAAAGAAACTTTAATAGATTCTGATTTCCTAGTTATAGTTGAAGAGGTCGGAAATAAAGAGTCATTTGATGAATCATTAGTTAAGAAGCTAAATTCTTTTAAAATTCCAGTAATTCTATTGATTAACAAGATTGATCTTTCTTCTCAACAAGAATTAGAAGAATCAATATCGCATTGGAAATCAATTTTTCCAAATTTGGATATATATCCAGTCTCTGCAATTGAAGGATTCTTTATTGATGAATTAATTGAAATTTTCAAAGATAAGCTTCCCTTATCGCCTCCATTTTTTCCAAAAGATCAATTTACTGATAGACCTGAAAGATTTTTTGTAAATGAATCCATAAGAGAGCAGATTTTAATTCATTATGACAAAGAAGTTCCATACTCTGTTGAGGTAATAACTGAAGATTTTAAGGACTCACCAAAAATTATTAAAATTAGATCTTTAATTCTAGTAGAAAGAGATTCACAAAAGGGTATTTTGATTGGCCATAAGGGATCTTCCTTGAAAAGAGTTGCTTCTGAGGCAAGAATTAATCTAGAGAAATTTTTTGGAAAGAAAATATTCTTAGAAGTATTTGTCAAAGTTAGAAAGAATTGGAGAAATGATCCATCTTC
>CACMVZ010000029.1 GCA_902617285.1 uncultured Bacteroidota bacterium
GAAGAAGTATTTGGATTCTAGATGACCTAACAGTTCTACACCAATTAAGTCAATCTTCTGATGAGGCTAAACTTTACAAGCCAAAAGATTCATATAGAATGAGAGGTGGTGGTGGAATGAAATCATTAACTGCAGGGACTAATCTTCCAAATGGAGTTATTGTTCATTATTATCTTCCAAGCTTCGATAAAGAGAATGATGACGTAAAAATTTCCATTCACTCTAATGATGGTGAACTGATAAAGGAGTTTTCAAATAAAAGTAAAGAGAACTCTATGAAAGTTAAACAAGGAGGGAACTCTTTTGTTTGGGACATGAAGTATCCTGGAGCAAAAAGACTTGATAAAATGGTTTTATGGGGAGCAGATTTTTCTGGTGCTAAAGCAGTTCCAGGAGATTACATTGTAAAATTATCTACTAATGGTGTAGAGATTTCTAAAGATTTTACAATTTTAAAAGACCCAACTTCAGAAGGATCAATTGATGATATTAAAGCTCAATTCGATTTTGTTAATGAGGTTAATGCGGTTGTGGATAAAGCTCACAAAGCAATAATTAACATTAGAAAAATTAAAAATGATCTTAAAAAGTTTCAGTCAGAATATTCTGACAATGAACTTACAAAGGATTTAATTGAAGAGTCAAAGTCAATTTCAAGTTCTTTAGATAAGGTTGAAAATGAATTATATCAAACAAAGAATCAAAGTAATCAGGATCCATTAAACTATGGAGTTAAACTAACAAATAACTTAGGTAATCTAAATTCTGCTTTGAGCAGTGGTGATTTTAGTCCTACAGACCAAGACATTAATGTAAAGAATGAATTAATTGAAAAGGTTAATAAGCAATTGGAAATATATGACACTATTATTTCTAATGACATACCAAGTTTTAATTCAAGCTTTAAGAATCTTGAGTTAGATTATTTAAATGTTTCTCTGTAATTAAATTAACCTGAACTTAAATTAATTGATCAAATAATGTCCGAAACTAAGTTTCGAAAAATTAACAATATAGCAGGTTGGATTCTGTTTTCGGTTGCCCTAGTTACATATGGATTAACTGTAGAGCCAACTGCCAGCTACTGGGATGCAGGTGAATATATTTCAACTTCTGCAAAGCTTCAGATTGGTCATCCACCAGGAGCTCCTTTTCATCAAATGATGGGTGCAATTTTTTCATTATTTTCACCAAGCAATGAGTTAATAGCGCTTGCAGTAAATTTTCTATCAGTAGTATCTAGTGCATTTGTAATATTATTCTTATTCTGGTCAACAACCTTGATTTTAAATAAAATTTTTAAGGAGAATGAATTCAAAAATTCATGGGCTATAATTCTAAGTGCATCAATTGGTGCATTAGCATTTACTTTTTCTGATAGCTTCTGGTTTAACGCAGTTGAAACTGAGGTATATGCATTAGCTATGCTTTTTCTCTCTTCAACTTTTTGGGCTGGGTTAAGATGGGATAAAGACTTTGAAAATGAAAGAGGTGATAAATGGTTATTACTAATTTCATTTTTAATTGGTTTATCCTTCGGCGTTCACTTTATGGCTATACTAACCATACCAGCTATTGGAATGATATACTATTTTAGAAAATATAAAAATGTCTCCCTAAAGGGTTTCTTGATAGCTAACATAATATCTGTATCAGTATTACTGTTTATTTTTAAACTATTATTACCCTCAACTTTATCGATTTTTGGTCAACTAGAAGTTTTCTTTGTAAACTCATTTGGGTTACCATTTAACTCCGGAACAATAATTGCCGGTCTATTAATGATTGTAATATTTTATAAGGGATTATCATATACTAGATCGAAAGGAATGGTTCAGTTCAATACTCTTTTTTTATGTGTTCTATTTGTATTTATTGGGTTTTCATCATGGTTAATGATACCGATAAGATCTAATGCCAAAACTGTAATCAACGAGAATTCACCATCTGATGCAAGAACACTTTTAGCATATTACAGGCTAGAGCAGTATCCAAAAACTTATCTTTTTTATGGACCAATGTTCTCTGATGTATATGCACCACAAGACGACAAAGAACCATATGTTGATGGAAAACCAAAATACGAAAGAGATTATACTACAGGAAGGTATAAGGTTGTAAATTATTGGGAGGATTCTGAGATAAATTCAAATTCAAAACATCGAGGTTTGATTCCAAGGTTGTGGAGCTCTAATCATGCCGCAAACTATATGAACTTTACTAATCCATTAAAGTTTGAGATTCTTGATAGATATAAAAATGAACAGGTAATTGTCGAAAGTGTAAATGAATTTCTAAATAGAGAGTTACAAGGTGAAGTTGATGGTGATGATTACAATGAGTTCTTTAGATCTTTGGGCCCTTATCTTAATATTAGTAAACCGACCCTTTTTGATAACCTAAGTTTTCTTTTTTCCTATCAGATAAATTACATGTATTGGCGATATTTCATGTGGAATTTTGCAGGTAGACAAAATGATATTCAAGGTGACTATTCAATTATTAATGGAAACTGGATAAGTGGTATCAAGTTTGTTGATGAGTTAAGAATCGGGAATCAAGATTCAATAGATCAGGATCAAAAGAATAATAAAGCAAGAAACACTTATTTTTTCCTACCACTAATACTTGGAATTATTGGACTTATGTTCTGTTATAAGTATGATATAAAATCCTTCTGGACATTACTACTACTTTTCTTGTTTACTGGCCTTGCATTAAAGTTTTATTTAAATGAAAGACCTTTTGAGCCAAGAGAAAGAGATTATGCTCTAGTTGGATCTTTCTATGTTTTCTCTATTTGGATAGGTATGGGTTATGCAGCAATTTCATATTATTTGAAAAAATATAATAGTAAACTTTTACAAGGAGGTATTTACTCATTGTGTTTATTGTCTGTTCCTTTTTTAATGGCAAGTAATAATTGGGATGATCATGACAGATCAGATAGGTATACTGCACAATCTCTAGCAAGAGCATATCTGCAATCAATTGATGAGGATAGAGATGCAATGATTTTTACAATTGGTGACAATGATAC
>CACMVZ010000030.1 GCA_902617285.1 uncultured Bacteroidota bacterium
GGTGAGGAAAAAATGTAAGGACAACAGATGATAAATTCTTTTTTTTTGATGAGGAAATTAACTTATTCAAGATTTTCTTATGACCTTCATGAACCCCATCAAATGTTCCAATTGTTAGAACGGTTCTTTGATTTAAATTATAATCTTCAATACTCCTGAAAATTTTCATTTAATAAAATTTTTCTTGTTGTATAGATTCATTGTCTCTTCGATACCAGTTTGAATAAATGAGAAAATAATCTCAATTGAGCTAATTGTAAGACTATTTATATTGGACATTTCAAAGCTGTTCCACTTTCCTAAAACATAGTCTGATTTGGAAATCTTATTGTTATTTGATATTCCAACCCTTAGCCTAGCATAATTAGAAGTTCCAAGATTATCTTCAATGTCTTTTAAACCATTATGACCTCCAGATGTACCATTTGGTTTTATTTTAATATTTCCAAAAAATAAATTTAAATCATCACAAACAACCAGAATGTTTTCAAGTGAAACTTTTTCTTTTTTTTGCCAATACACTAATGATCTTCCTGAATTGTTTACATAATTATTTGGTTTTATGATAACTATCTTTTTCCCTTTGAAACTACCTTCTGCCCTTTGAGCTAGTTTTAAGGAATCAAATTTAGTTTCAAGACATTTTGCAAGCTCATCAACAATTTGAAAGCCTATGTTATGTCTAGTATCATCATACTCGCTACCAATATTTCCAATACCTAGAATAAGATATTTATTCATATCAGAATTATTATTTAAACTTGAGAAGATCTTCTTAAGAAAATTCATCATTATTTATAACCTTAATAAAGTTAAGATTAATTAAATAACAACAAATATTAAGACTCTTTAGACTCATCTTTAGGAGCTTCAGCATCAGAACCTTTAGGAGCTTCAGCATCAGAACCTTTAGATTCTGCTCCTTCAGCAGCTTCTGTACCTTCTTCTCCTTCAACACCTTCTTCTCCTTCAACACCTTCCTCATCCTCTGGTAATACCATTGATGCCCTTGATGTTCTAACTTGACAGATTACAGTATTATCTGGGTGAAGTATTTCAAAGTCCTCGTCATCCACTTGAGATGTGTAATATTTATCTCCTAATTCAAGTGAAGAAATATCTACATCAATAGAATCAGGAAGATTACCTGGAAGTGCTTTTATTTTAATCTTCCTTTTATTTCTACTTAAAACACCACCGCTATTTATAACTCCAGGGGCTGATCCACTGAGAATTACAGGTATTTCCATTGTAACTGGCTTGTCATCAAATAGTTCATAAAAATCAGCATGTAATATTTTATCAGTTACTGGGTGAAATTGAATATCTTGAAGAATAGCATTCACTTTTTTATCCCCAAAATCTAATACAACAGTGTGTGCAGCAGCTGTATAAACTAGGTCTTTAAATCCTATTTCTTTTGCAGAAAAATGCACTACTTCGTTACCTCCATACAAAACACATGGAACATTACCTTCTTTTCTTAAAGAATTTGTGCTTGTTTTACCAGTATTTTCCCTATTGTTACTTTTAATTTCTATTGATTTCATTATTATTTATTTATAAATAGCTTATCAATTGATTTGTTATGATGAACATTATACATTGCCTCAGCAAACATTTTTGAGCAAGATAGGTGTTCAACTTTACTAGATTCTTTTTTGATTTCAATTGAATCGCTTGTTATTAATTTATTTAGTTTAGATTTTTCAATTTTTTCATAGGCATCACCAGAAAGTAATGCATGTGTACATATTGCTATTACAGACTCTGCACCTTTCTCGATCATTAAATCTGCAGCCTTTGTCAATGTTCCAGCAGTATCAACCATATCGTCAATCAAAACAACATTTTTGCCAGTAACGTCTCCAATTAACTCCATGTGTGTTATAATATTACCTTTTGATCTTTGCTTGTAACATATTACTACGTCTGAATCTAAAAATTTAGAGTATGCATAAGCTCTTTTAGAACCACCCATATCAGGTGATGCAATTGTTAAGTTATCTATATTTAAAGACTTTAAAAATGGAACAAAAATTGATGATGCATATAAATGATCAACAGGTTTTTCAAAGAATCCCTGAATTTGATCGGCATGAAGATCCATAGTAATTATTCTTGTAGCTCCAGCTGACTCTAATAATTTAGCAACTAATTTTGCACCTATGGGTACTCTTGGCTTATCTTTTCTATCCTGTCTTGCCCATCCAAAATATGGAATTACTGCAGTAATATGTCTTGCAGAAGCTCTTTTTGCAGCATCAAGCATAAGCAACATCTCCATTAAGTTGTCTGTGGAAGGGTTTGTAGATCCAATTATAAATACTCTTGAGCCCCTAACTGACTCTTCAAAGGAAGGTTGAAATTCTCCATCGCTATATCTTTGAAAACTAACAATACCGAGATCTTGTCCAAACTCTTTAGCAATTTTCTTCGAAAGAGTCACGCTTTGGGTGCACGAAAATATCTTAACAGGCGTTTCCACTATCATTTAATTGGAGTGCAAATTTATAAATAATTATTGTTCAGTATAATTTTATCATAAATTATTTAATGTCATGGAATTTATTAATTTTGAGGCCCTTAGCTTCGGTGGCGAAACTGGTAGACGCGCTGGATTCAAAATCCAGTTCCTCTTGGAGTGTGGGTTCGATTCCCACCCGAAGTACAAAATATTATGTCCCCAAATAAAAAAATACCAAGTATAGATATTGTTTGGTTCAAGAGAGACCTTAGGACATTAGATAATAAATCACTTGAAATTGTAGCTCAATCTTCTAATCCAGTGTTATTTATTTATCTATTTGAACCATCTGTAATGGATTATCCTGATTATGATAAGCGACATTTACAATTTATTCATGGTTCTCTAATAGACATTGAAAGAAAATTCAGAAGTTACTCGCTAAAACTTTATCTCTTAAAATGTGAAGCTAATGAGTTCTTTGAAGAAATTTCAAAAAAGTATGAAATAAATAGAGTTCTGTCTTATCAGGAAATTGGAAATAAATTGACCTT
>CACMVZ010000031.1 GCA_902617285.1 uncultured Bacteroidota bacterium
ATCTATACTACTGCAGCCTGCAACTCCCATAAGAAGAAGCTCCATAGGGCTAGCTCCTTGAACTTGATAGTCTGGTGAGTATTTTCTATCTAAGTGAACTTTATGTCCATTTTCGTTTGATAATTCAAATAGGTATTTGTCGTTAACTCTATCTAAGTAAATTGCCATTATTTTAAAATTTTTGTAAAGATATCTGAAATTTGATTGGTTTCAATTAAAAAAGCATCATGTCCATGAATTGATTTTATAATATGATTATTAACGGGAATTTTGTTAGACTTGAGAATAGATGTAGTTTCGAAATCTTCATCAGGAAGAAAAAATATATCAGTATCAACTGATATTATATCTATTTTTGATTTTACATTTTGAATTTTCCTCTCAAAACTAATACCATCTCTAGTGATGTCCGATGATCTTAATAATTTATTTAAAAATTTATACGAATCAAGACTAAATCTTCGATTTAACTTTACTCCGTGGTGATCAAGCCATGATTCTACATTAAATATACCTTTGTCATCATTTATTGTTCTTTTAAATCTTTCATTTAGAGACCTTGGTGTTCTGTAGAAAGTCATTGCATGAATTCTAGCATCTGCAACTGGGTCTCTTGAATTTTCAAGGATTCTATCTTGAAGATAGGTATTTGCAATTAACCAATCATTGGCCTTCCAGTCTGCAGCAACAGGAATTATCTTATCAGCAATATCATTTTTTATAGCTAACATTTCCCAAGTAAGACAACCTCCAATTGAACCTCCAGTAATTGCAAATAATTTAGAAATTTTTAATTTTTCTAATGCCTTAATAAATAATAAGGCTACATCACCCAAATTAATATTTAGAGAATAGTCAAAACCATTTTCATTAAATCCGTTACCGGGTATATTAAAACATATTACAGTGAATTTTTTAGTGTCTATAGGTTTATTATCACCTACAATATCTCTCCACCACCCATTCTTGCCAGAAACAAGTGAGTTTCCAGTTAAAGCATGATTTACAAGAATAACTGGAGAACTCCCAATAGGAATACCAAAGATTTGATATGTAAGTTCAATCTTTTTGATTTTGAATCCTGATTGAATTTCAAAATCTTCGATTAAAATATGTTTTAATTCATCTTCCAAATTATATAGACTTAATTGCCTCTTTTAGATCATTAATTAGATCATTAGGGTCTTCAAGTCCTATACTTAGTCTTACTAGATCTGATGTAACCCCTGTAGATTTTTGCTGATCCTCATTTAGTTGTTGATGAGTTGTGCTTGAAGGATGAATTATTAGAGATTTAGAGTCACCAAAGTTTGCAAGCAAAGAAAATATTTTGGTACTATCTGTCAATTTTTTTGCAGACTCAAACCCTCCTTTTAATCCAAAAGTAACAATTCCACTTTGACCTCCCTTTAAATATTTCTTTGAAAGATCATAATATTTAGATGATTTAAGACCTGGATAATTTACCCATGCTACCTCATCTTGAGTTTCAAGCCACTCTGCAACTTTCAATGCATTCTCCGAGTGTTTCTTAATTCTTACAGATAGGGTTTCTAATCCTTGAATTGTTTGAAAACAATTAAACGGGCTTGGAGCACTCCCAAGATCTCTTAGTCCCTCTATTCTAACTTTTGCAATAAATGCTGCAGGTCCAAGTGCATCATGATATACAAGACCATGATATCCTGCAGATGGTTCAGTGAATTCATTAAATAGTCCGCTACTCCAGTCAAATTTACCAGCATCAATTATAATGCCTCCTATTGAAGTTCCATTTCCCGTTATGTATTTTGTAGTAGAGTGAATTACAATATCTGCACCATAATCAATTGGTTTTAATAAATATGGAGTAGCTACAGTATTGTCAACTATTAGTGGGAGTTTTGCTTTTTTGGCAATTTTGGATATGGATTCAACATCTAATATATCCAGTTTAGGATTACCGATACTTTCAATATAAACAACCCTAGTTTTATCATTTATTGCTTGAGAAAAATTATCTGGATCATCAGGGTCTACAAATGTTGTAGTTATCCCATACCTTGGAAGTGTAACGTTTAATAAATTATAAGTTCCTCCATATAGACTGTTTGAAGCTACAATGTGATCCCCAGTTTTCAATAATGTTAAAAGGGTTGTAGCTAGAGCAGCAGATCCTGATGATGTAGCAACTGCAGCAATTCCTCCCTCCAAAGAAGCTAGTCTTTGTTCAAGAATATCAGCTGTTGGGTTATTAAGTCTTGTATATATGTATCCAGGCTCAGCTAGTGAAAATAAATTAGCAGCATGGTCAGTGTCATCAAATACATAAGATGTAGTTTGATAGATTGGAACAGCTCTAGTCCCCTCTGTTTTTGTTGTGTTGTGACCTGCATGTAGTGCAAGTGTTTG
>CACMVZ010000032.1 GCA_902617285.1 uncultured Bacteroidota bacterium
TATTTTGAATTTTAGTTCCTTAGCTAAGAGTCTTGGTCTCGAAGTATTGGTAGAGGTACACTCCTATGAAGAATTGAAAAAAATATCAGGAAATAATATTGATATAATTGGTGTTAATAATAGAAATCTTGACACTTTAGAGATCGATTTAAATAACAGCATTGAAATGTATAAAGAAATTCCTGATAAATTTCTTAAGATATCTGAAAGTGGTATTAGTAAGGTTGAATCAATACTAAAACTTAGAGAAGTTGGCTATCAAGGATTTTTAATTGGTGAAAATTTTATGAAAAGTAATGATCCAATGAAGGAGGCATATAATTTTATTAAAGAAATTGAAAATGAAATTTAAAGTTTGTGGATTATTTGATGATAAAAATATTCAGCAAGTAGCTGAATTAAATCCTGATTACATTGGTCATATTTTTTGGGAAAAATCTGTAAGGTTTGTAAAGACTAAAACTCCAAACCTAAAATCTGAAATAAAAAAAACTGGTGTTTTTTTTAACTCAAATTTTGATGTTGTGATTGATAAAGTGTCAGAACATGATTTAGCTTGTGTTCAATTACATGGAGATGAGTCACCTGAATTTTGTAAAAAAATATTAGATAGTGGGATTCAAGTTATTAAGTCATTTAGAATTGATGATAAATTTGATTTCGGTATTTTAAAAAAATATGAAAACTATTGCGACATGTTTTTGTTTGATTCAAAATCTGAACTACCTGGAGGAACTGGTAAGTCATTTAACTGGGATAATTTAAAAAAATATAATTTAAAAAAGGATTTTTTTATAAGCGGTGGCATAGGGCTTCACTCTATTGATTCGCTATTTGATCTTCTAAAAATGGATCTTCCTATCTATGGAATAGATGTTAATAGTAAATTTGAGGACGACAACTATTTAAAAAAAATTGATGAATTAAAAACTTTTATAAAAACAATTAAAGATGAAATATACAGTTGATAAAAAAGGGTTTTATGGAAACTATGGAGGTGCTTTTGTACCTGAAATGCTATTTCCAAACCTTGACGAATTAGAAAAAAACTATAATAAGATTATAAATGATACTGATTTCCAAGAAGATTATAATAATCTTTTAAAGGACTATGTAGGAAGACCAACTCCATTATATTTTGCAGAGAGAATGTCAGAGAAATATAAAAGTAAAATATACTTTAAAAGAGAGGACTTGTGCCATACAGGAGCTCATAAAATAAATAATACTGTTGGTCAAATTTTACTAGCTAAAAGATTAGGAAAGAAAAGAATTATAGCTGAAACAGGTGCTGGTCAACATGGAGTTGCCACTGCTACTGTCTGCGCATTAGCAGGAATTGAATGTGTAATATATATGGGAGCTATTGATATCAAAAGACAAGCTCCTAATGTTGCTAGAATGAAAATGCTAGGAGCAAGTGTAGTTGCAGCTGAATCTGGGAGCAAAACTCTTAAGGATGCAACAAATGAAGCTATTAGAGATTGGATAAATAATCCTGTTACAACTCACTATATTATTGGATCAGTTGTTGGTCCTCATCCTTATCCTGATATGGTAGCCAAATTTCAATCAATAGTTTCTAAAGAAATAAAGTCTCAGTTAATTGAAAAAGAAGGAACTGATAGCCCTGATTATTTAATAGCCAATATCGGAGGGGGAAGTAATGCAGCTGGATTATATTATCATTATTTAGAAGACGAGAAAGTAAAAATTATTTCAGTTGAAGCAGCTGGTGAAGGTGTTGAGTCTGGTAAAAGTGCTGCTACATCAGTTCTTGGTAAAACTGGAATTATTCATGGAAGTAAAACTCTTTTAATGCAAACCAAGGATGGGCAAATTGTTGAGCCTTACTCCATATCAGCTGGTTTAGATTATCCTGGTGTTGGTCCACTTCATGCACATTTATTGAAAAGCAAAAGAGCAGAGTTTATGTCTATAACAGATAGTGATGCTATGTTAGCAGGATTAGAAGTCTCAAAACTAGAAGGGATTATTCCTGCAATAGAAACTGCTCATGCATTTGCCGCATTTAAGTATTTAGATTTTAAACCAAATGATATAATTGTTGTTAACTTCTCCGGAAGAGGAGATAAAGACTTAAATACTTATATTGATTATTTTAATTTATAATGAATAGAATTGACAAAAAATTAAAAGAAGAAGGTAAACTATTATCTATATATTTTACAGCTGGATATCCTAATCTAGATGATACAGTTGATATTATTTTTAAGCTTCAGGAATCTGGTGTTGATATGATAGAGATAGGGCTACCTTTTAGTGACCCACTGGCTGATGGGCCAACAATTCAAGACAGTTCTACAAAGGCAATTAAAAATGGTATGAATACTAATGTTCTATTTAATCAGTTA
>CACMVZ010000033.1 GCA_902617285.1 uncultured Bacteroidota bacterium
TTTAATTAGAATTAAACACACTGAAAATTATGAAAAAAATATTATACACCCTAACGTTAATTTCTTCATTATTACTAAACTCACAAAGTCAAGAACAAATTCAAACAAGAATTGATTCTATAACTGCATTAGATGAAGTAATAATTAAAGCCAATACAATACTTGGAAATAAATTTGTTGCAAAGAATAGAACTGGAGCTGCATATTTTTTATCAACTGCTGAACTAGCTGAATTTAACTATACAGATATTAATAGAGCATTAAGTAAGATTGCGGGAATAAATTTTTATGAAGAAGACGGATTTGGGCTTAGACCCAACATAAGTATTAGAGGTACTTCACCTGAGAGAAGTTCAAAAATTGCAATAATGGAAGATGGTATTTTAATCTCACCAGCCCCCTACAGCGCTTCATCAGCTTATTATTTTCCATCAATAGCAAGAATGCAGGCTGTTGAAGTATTAAAAGGTAGTAGTCAGATTCAATATGGACCATATACAACTGGTGGAGCTATAAACTTTGTTTCAACTGAAATACCAGAATCTTTTAAGGGAAAAATCACAACCAATTATGGTAGCTTTAACACAGGTCAAACTCATTCAACATTTGGGAATAGTTTCGATAATTTTGGATATATGGTTGAGTATTTAAATTATAATTCAGATGGATTTAAAGCATTGGGTAATGACTTAAATACTGGATTTGATATAAATGAAATAACTTCAAAGATCAGGCTAAACAGTTCAGATCAATCATTAATATCTCAAAGCTTAGAATTTAAGTTTCATTATTATGATGAAATATCAAATGAAACTTATTTAGGTCTAACAGATGATGATTTTGATATTAATCCTTCATTAAGATATCCGGGTTCAGAAAAAGATAAAATGGATGCAGAACATACACAATATTTAATTACACATCAACTAAATCTATCTGAAAGATTTAAAATTACATCTAATTTTTACCATAATGGTTTTAAAAGAAATTGGTACAAACTAGATGATATAGTTTATAATGGAGATTCACAAAAAATTTCGAAGGTATTATCAAATCCAGATAAATATTCTGGACATATGTCACTTGTCAGAGGAGAGTTGAATGAAACCGATAATTCTTTAAAAGTAAAAGCAAATAATAGAGAATATGTGTCAAAAGGAATTCAAACAAAAATTGATTACCATTGGTATGGGAAAAATGATTCATTTAATGACCTAGAAATTGGTTTTAGATTTCATTATGATGAAGAAGATAGATTTCAATGGGAAGATATATATAATATAAATAATGGGTTCATGTCACTTAGTAAATATGGAGATAAAGGATCGCAGGGCAATAGAATAAGTTCTGCTAATTCATTTGCTTCTTATATAATGTATAAATACAAATTAAAAAGATTTACAATTACACCGGGAATAAGATATGAATCTATTGACTTAGAGAGAAATGATTACGGAAAATCAAATCCTCAAAGAAATAAAAATGAGGTTTCATATAGACAAAATAAGGTTTCAGTTTTTATACCTGGATTTGGCCTAAATTACAGCTTTAACAACAATGTTTCTATGTTTGGTGGATTACATAAAGGTTATTCACCTCCAGGAAGTTCAGAGGGGCAGAAAGCTGAAGAAAGCATTAATATTGAAATTGGAACTAGACTTTCATATAAAAAATTCAATTCAGAATTAATTTTTTATCAAAACAACTACACTAACTTATTGGGTAATGATTTAGCAGCAACAGGTGGTTTTGGGGAGCTAGATCCATTTAATGCTGGTAAAGCTTTAGTAAATGGACTTGAATTTTTATTGAGAACAAGTTTATTAGAAAACAATGAAGTTTCTGTTCCTTTTTCGCTTTCCTATACTCTTACAAATGCAAAATTTCTAAGCGATTTTGGAAGTACCCAAGATATCTGGGGAGAAGTTAGTAATGGTGATAGGATTCCATATATACCTAAACATCAATTAAATTCTTCAATCAGCTTTCAAGCTGATAAATATGAAATTAATTTAAGCGGAAATTATAATGGTAAATTTTCAACTATTGCAAATGGTTCAATTGAGATACCCTCATATTTAATTTTTGACATATCCTTTAGATATAACTTAAGTTCAGATATTACATTTAGATCAAAAATATTAAACCTTTTTGATAAAGATTATGCAGTTTCTAGAGCTCCTGCTGGATTAAGACCAGGTCATCCCTTTGGAATTTATGTTATGTTTTGAACGATTGTATAATCCAAAATAATCATTTGATTCAATTCTAAAAGAAGAACTTCTTGGACTAATTCTTGCATAAACCTCACC
>CACMVZ010000034.1 GCA_902617285.1 uncultured Bacteroidota bacterium
CTTATCCGTTGCTGGTACTACAAATAAGGTAATAGACAACGTTAATTGGGTGTCATTTAGAGAACATTTCTTCAGTTCTATTTTAATTTTAAATAATGAATCTAATCAAGTTGAAATTAGTTCAGAGGATCTTTCAGGAAATGATGCTTTGGATAAAAAATTTACAAAAAGATTTCTTGCAAATATTCCACTAAGTCTTGACTCAAATAATCAGCTAAGTTTTAGCATGTATTATGGCCCAACTGATTATGAAACTTTAAAGGAGTATAATTTAAATCTTGAAAACTCAGTTCCAATAGGATGGGGTATTTTTGGCTGGTTAAATAGATTCATCTTCTTTCCACTATTTTCATTTTTAACAAATTATTTTTCCTATGGAATATCAATAATTCTAATGACAATAATTGTTAAGGTTGCTATATCTCCTCTAACATATAAGTCATATTTATCTCAGATCAAAATGAAAATTTTAAAACCTGAACTTGAAATTATTAATGAAAAGTATGGGGATGACCCAATGAAGAAGCAACAGGAAACCATGAACCTTTATACTAAGTCTGGAGCTAATCCGATGTCTGGTTGTTTGCCAGCATTTCTTCAAATGCCAATTTTCTTTGCACTATTTACATTTTTTCCCGTAGCTTTTTCCCTAAGACAAAAAAGCTTTTTATGGGCTGATGACTTATCATCTTATGATTCAATTCTAGACCTTGGATTTTACATACCTCTATATGGAGATCATATTAGTTTATTCCCAATATTAGCATCTGTAGCAATCTTCTTTTATACAAAAATGACTACTGGTCAGCAAATGATGTCTCCTTCTCAAACAGGTGGTGTTAATATGAAGGTAATAATGTACATGATGCCAATAATGATGTTATTTTTCTTTAACAATTATGCTAGTGGTCTAAGTCTTTATTACTTCATCTCAAATGTATTAACCATTATATTAATGCTAGTTATCAAAAACTTTATTATTGATGATCAAAAAGTATTATCAGAAATCGAAGAGAATAAAAAGAAGCCATTAAAAGTTGGTGGATTTAGAGCTAGGCTACAAAAGGCTCTTGAGGAGGCAGAGAAACAAAAGAAAAGTAGAGGTCAATAGTCTCAATGAATACAAAAAAAGTAGTTATAGCCTTGTCTGGAGGAGTAGACTCAAGTGTTGCAGCCTTTTTATTAAAAAAGAAAGGCTACGATTTGATAGGTTTATTTATGAAAAATTGGCACGATGAAAATGTAACTATTTCTGATGAATGTCCTTGGTTGGAAGACAGTAATGACGCAATGCTTGTTGCAGAAAAATTAAATATACCATTCCAAACAGTTGATTTAAGTAAAGAGTACAAAGAAAGAATAATTGACTATATGTTTGATGAGTATTCAAGAGGAAATACGCCAAATCCTGACATTTTATGCAATAGAGAAATAAAGTTTGATGTGTTCATGGATATTGCTATTTCTCTTGGTGCGGATTATGTTGCAACTGGTCACTATTGTAGAGTAATTGAGGATAACAATAATGAAGATATTACTTACCAACTTCATACTGGCATTGATAATCTTAAAGATCAATCATATTTTTTATGTCAACTTAATCAGAGTCAATTAAAAAAAATAATTTTTCCAATTGGGGATCTAAGTAAAACAGAAGTAAGAAAGATTGCTAGAGAAAATAATTTAATTACAGCTGAGAAAAAAGACTCACAGGGACTTTGTTTTGTAGGAAAGGTAAGTCTTCCTGATTTTTTGCAACAGAAATTAAAGAAAAGAAAAGGTGATGTTATCGAGATATCCTCAAAGTCAGATTTATATAAAAATGATTTAAATCAACTTGACAAATATGAAGAACTAGAGTTTCTCTCAACTAGAATTTCTTACAAAAAAAATGATGGAAGAATAATTGGTCAACACCATGGAGCTCATTTTTTTACAATTGGACAGAGAAAAGGTTTGTCAATAGGTGGTTACAAAGATCCATTGTTTGTTATCTCTACAAATACATCTTCAAATGAAATTTATGTTGGAGAAGGAAAAAATCACCCTGGATTGCTT